>JAEUOT010000031.1 GCA_016790705.1 Hydrogenophaga sp. | reverse complement strand
CTGGCCCGAGACCGCCTTGAGCACCACGAAGTGGTTCAGGTCCCAGTGCAGGATGGCCGGCAGCCGCAACTGGGCCAGTTCATCGAGTTCGAGTCGCAGGCCGCGCGTGCCGAGCTGCTCGCGCTGCGCGATGTCGGTCAGCGTGGCCAGGGTGACACCGGTCATCGCGACACTGTGCCGGGCCCGCAGCGCGGCCAGGTCGGTGGCGACGCCGTGGACGTTGAGCACCATCGCCAGGCAGGCCAGTCCGCATTCGGCGGCCTCGGTCTGCAGGATCACCGGCAGGGTCCGGCCCAGTCCGAAGGACAGTCGGTCGGTCCAGCTCACAGGCACCTCCAAGGATCGGCAGCGTTCATGGTTCGAGTCGGCGGGTCACGCTCAGCAGCGGTTCGAGCATCCACTCGTAGAGCCGGCGCCGCTCCTGCAGGATGTCGGCCTCCAGTTGCATGCCGGCCTGCAGCGGTCGCAGCTCGCCGTTGGCGCGGATCGCCCGGGCGGGCAGGCGCACCTGGATCGCGAACACCGGTTCACCGGGTGTCAGGCCCACGCCCGGCAGCGAGGCCAGTTCGGCCGGTCCGACCGCGGAGCCGGAGACGGTTTCGACCACCGCCTCCTGCTGGCCGAACTTCTGGTAGGGGAAGGCCTGGTAGCGCAGCAGCACCTTGTCGCCGGGACGAACAAAGCCGATGGCGCTGCTGGGGGCGTAGAGACGGGCCATGAGTTCGCTGCCCGAGGGCACCAGCGTCGCCAGCGCCTGAGTGGGCTCCACCGACTGACCGACCTCGGCCACCACCAGGGTGGCGCGACCCGCTTCGGGCGCGGTGACCACGACACGGCGGCGGGCTTCGACCTCGGTCAGTTGCTGATCGGTGCTGGAGACCTCGCGCTCGAGCTGTGCGACCGCGTTGCCGTGGCGCAGCCGGGTGGCCGCCAGCTCCTGCTGCGCCTGCCCGAGTTCGCGCTGCGCCGCCAGCGCATCGCGTTCGAGACCGCGCAGCCGTGAGCGTTGCTCGTTCAGGTCGATTTCCTTCTGCAGGAACTCGTCGCGCGCGATGAAATCCTGATCGGCCAGACCCTGGTAACGGCGGCGGGTGTCCTCGGCGATGGCCACGCGGGCCTTCTGCTGCTCGATCTGGGCCGCAATGGCGCCGGCCTCGGCACGCAACGCGTCGGCCCTGCGCTGCAGGCTGGCCAGTTCGTCGCCCTGTGCCTTGCGGGAGCGATCAATCTCCTGGGCCAGCGAGGCCTTGCGGGCGCCCACCTGTCGGGCGATGTCGGCCTGCAACTCGCGGGCACCCTCACCCTGGCGGTCGCTGCTGAGCACATACAGCAGATCCCCCTTTGCAACCTCCTGGCCATCGGAGACACGCTTTTCCATCACGACGCCGGCCTGCGGGGTGTGCACGCGGATCAGGCCGGCCGCCGGCAGGAGCTGGCCGGACACCGTGACGCGGCGCGTGTAACTGCCCAGCGCGAGGAAGAGCAGGACACACAAGGCCAGTGCCGCTGCCACCAGACTGAGCCAGAGCGTCGACACCTTGGGCGTCAGCACGATACGGCCCAGCAACTGCGTGCGCTGGGCGGCCAGGGCTTCATCCCTGAACAGGCGTTGTGGGGGCGTGGAGGAGGTCATTGCGGCAACGGTTGTAGACGGTAAGTAACACGTTGATACAAAAGTTCGTCACAGTGTATCGGCAAACCGGGGACGCGCCGCGCAACAAAAAAGGCCCCGAAGGGCCCTTTGCAGATCTGGAGGTGAAGGGAATCACAGTGTTGTTTCCACGCCTTACAGGCCCTGTGTTTGCTGCGTTTTGTTCCCCCTCTGTTCCCCCGTTTGTTCCCCACAAACACGATCACGATTCCCGGTTCTATTCCATGTTGAGCGGGCTCTTGATCCAGACCGGAAGGGCCTGCCTGCCAAACGAAAAAGCCCGACATGGAACCGTCGGGCTTGAGGGTGACCAACTTCGCAGCGCAAGGATGGGCGCGTCCCCAGGGGTTGGTCTGCCAAGGGTCCAGCCGAACCCATTGGCGGGGTGCCCGCCATGTCGGAGGCGATGGGGCTATGGCGAGCTTCTCGCCCCATCTGCCATGCGATCAAGAAGGATTGGCCTTCACCCAGCCAAGGCCCGCCACCCAGCCACAACCGAAGTCGAGGCGGGCGCGGAACTCAACGCCATCAACCTCGAAGCCGTCGCGTTGATCAATTTGCACACCTTGGGCGCCGTCCAGGTATCCGAACTCCAGAGAGGATTGCCGGCTGGCCACCAGATACCACGCAGTCGAGCTGACGGCATCCAGGCGGGGCTCCACGTGCACATTCAGGCGGTAGGGTTGAACGTCACCCGCGGTCGTTGCGGAGAATTCGGCCGCGAGTTGTCGCGCCATCGTTTCCAGTGCAGCAGGCACCAGCAGCGCGCCGGGTTCCATGGCGACCAGGCCGCCACCGACATCCTTTTGAAGGCGCAGGGCTTTGACGGCCGCAGACAGCGAGTCGAATTGCAGCGCCGCGCCGGCACCGGTCAACAGGCTGCTTTTGTCGGTGCTGAACAGCGCTGCGCCATCCACGTTGGGCGGCGTCGTGACGATCTTTGCCAGTTCGTCGGCTTCGCGGCGTGCTGCCACCTGGGCGAACTTCATCACAAGGTCGGCAAAGCCCCCCAAGTCGTCGTTCACGATGGCTTGACGGGAGAGAGCCACGATGCGGCCATACGTTGCGAGCGCCCACGTGTTGCCGACATCGTCCACGGTGCCGTAGGTGAACTCACCGGCCTCGTTGATCTTTTCCAGACTGGGGGCGCCACCGATTCGGACACTGGTGCGGTTGCGGAAGTCGGGCAGCGTCACCTCGCGTGCCAGCGCCTTGATGGCCGACGGCGTTTCCTCGAACACCTGACCCAGAACGCGGCCGACGGCAGAGCCCAAGAGCTGTTTGAAGTCGCTGGTGGTGTGCATCGCCCGGGTGACGATGCGATCACGCGAATCATCATCGCCAACATGGTGACCGGCCATCTCCAGAGTGCGAGCAGCCAGGCCAACAAGATCGGTTGAGCGGATCACAGGACCGTCAGACTTGCCGCCCATGCGGTGCACCAGCGTGTTCACGATGGCGGCGCGCGTCTCCGCGTTGGAGCGGCTGTTGTAGTCGGAAGACCGGTTGGGATTAGGGTTGACGTTGCGGTGACCGCCCGACGCTTCGTCGCGGCGGGCCAGCTCGCTCAGGACCTCGCCGCGTGCCGCGCCAATGTCGAGGCCGCGCTGAATGAGTTGGGCGGACAGCTCGGGCACACCGTGGCGGTGGCAAAGCGAGGCGATTTCAGCGGCTGCGCGGGTTTCGATGGTGGTGGGTGCGTTCATGGGATGTGCTCCAGGATGGGAACGGAAAAAGCCGGAATTCGGATCGGCAGGAATGGGGACGATGGACACCTCGAAGGGCTTCCACGTGAACAGGACACCGCCATCAATGGGGGTGCCTTCGCCGGTCAGCTCGTAGCCGACGGAGAGGTTGGGGTGAATGCCGGCCAGCACGTCGGCTCGGATCTGTTGGGCTTCGGCGCTGGTGCCGAAGCGGGCCATGCCGGTGACCTTGTCGCCGGTAGCCTGCAGGCCGTCCACCACGCCGACAGCAAGGCGGCTGGAGTCGTGGGCGATGATCAGCGGCAGAGGTGCGCGGGTCAGGTCGACGCCTTGGGGCGAACAGTCCAGCACCTCGGCAACCCCCATGCGCATGACAGGCGTGGCGGTGGCGATCGTGCAAGGGATTGGCGCGTCGGCCGATTGGTCTTCTGCCCGAGCGTGGAAGGTGATGCGGCGCGTTTGCATCACTTGGACACCTCGCGCGAGAGTCCGATGACAGCGGCATCGTCGCGAACCGCGAACAGCAGCAGCATCGCTAGGCCCAACGCTTCGTCGACAGTGAGCGTTTTCTTGGCGGTGAAGTGTTCGCCGCAGAGCTCGATGGTGCGATCCCGGTGCACCGTGAAATGCACAGGGTTGCGTGCGAAGTCGCGCGGTCGGTCGGTGGGCGGCGCTGCGTGCCGGATGGTCACGCCAGAGGCATCGCAGGTGTAGTGAGGGTGGTTGTTCATGGGGGTCCTCAGTTGTTGAGGCCCCCATGGTTGGCCCGTCGGCCAGATTGACGCCCTATCGGTTTTCGCGTCGGCCGGTGATGGTCTCGCCCCTGACCACTCGCAGGATCTGTCGCCCAGAGCTGGGCAGGTCGCCGCCATGCTCCGCGTGCAATTTCTCGACACAGGCGAACAGGTCGGCTTCGGTGATGACCGTTGATCCGGGCGCCGCCGTCAGGATGCGAGCCAGGCGCTCCGCCTTGGTCGTGTCCTTGCCAGGCATCGAGCGGAACGCCAGGCCCAACAGATCGTCCCGGGCGCGGCGCCGTTCAAAGCGTGCTGGCACCTCGGCAGCGCCACCGCGTCGGGGCCGCAACCCCAGCGCTCGGGTGATGTCCAGCTCCGTCCCGTCCAAGTAGGCGCGCAAGGCACGCACCAGGACACGCGCAGCAGGCATCGGGATAGGGTTGCCAGCCTCCACCGCTTGCACGGCCTCTCGGATCGATTCCAGAGCGCTGATGGCGGGTTGATGCTGCTCTGTGTGCCACCACGCACAAGGCGGATGCCTGTTGCTGCTCATACCACCCCCCGACTTAACTTAACCCCCTTAGGGCTGACCATCAACAGTCCAAGCACGCGCCGCGAATGACCCGCAGTCAGGGCACACAGGGAGGACCCGAACCGGGGGAGCCACCACCCCAAGCGTTCACCGTTCACCATGCACCGTTCACCATTTTTCTGGTGAACACACTGGCGCGACCTCGGGCCGCGAATGACCCTCAACCAAGACACATAGGTAGGACCCACGGACGCGGTCAACCCAGATCCGAACAGCAGCAGGGCGCAGGCGTTAACCCCCCGTCGACACATCGACAACCCCGACAACCCGGCAGGGATGCCGGTGCATGTGGCGTGCGGTTGGTTCAATGGTTGTCGACGTTGTCGCTGTGTCGACGGGGTAGGGCGGGAATTCGTGTAAGTCATTGGAATAGAAAGAAAAAGGGTTGAAATTGGCTCAAGCGACAACCCCGATTAGCTCGACAGCAACCCGGGATTGACGCGGTAGGCCTTGGACGGCCGCATGCCCGGCCGGATCAACTTGAACGTCCGCAGGCACTCGCCATCCACCAGGCGATCCAGGGCTTTATCGAGGCGCTCTCCAGACCTGAAACGGCCCTCCTGCCCCTTCTGCGCCTCACGTCGGGTGAACTGCTCACGACCCTCCGCCTTGATCCACCGCACCAGCGCCGCCGCATCGGTGTCCGCCGCATCGGTGCCCAGCAGGGCGAACGCAGCGCGTGCGTGGTCGATCAGCAGATGCCCGAGGCGCAGGGCCATGCGCATGGCCACCTCTGACACTTCGTCCGCCGCCAACCCCATCTCGGTCAGCTCAAGCACGGCAGCCACTCGGGCCAGTGCACCGGGTAGCTTGCTGGTCCAATCGCTGATGGCCTCGTACTGCCCGCCCTCGCCCTGCTGGTTCTCCACCTCTTGGGCGAAGTCAAGCCACAGTTCCCGGGCAGGATCGGTAAAGGTCAGTACCTTGGGCTTTCCCACCGGCTCGCCCCAGCCATCCAGCAGACCGAGCACGCCGCGCTCATAGTCGTCTCGAACGTGCTCAGGGATGGGGGCGTACCTTCGAACGTCACGGCGCCCGACTGTTGACTCAGGCACAGCCCAGAGGAAGCGGGCGAGTAGCCCGCTATCCCTGAACCGTTTGGACCCAGCAACGTCGGCCAGCGTGCCAGGCTGCACCAGCAGACCCATGGAGAGTGCAGGGCGGTCAATGTGGACCGTTCTACCCGCGCGGTCACCACGTACCGGCGAACCAGCGTGGGCCTGCAGGATCGTGTCCAAGAGCGCGTGCCCGTTGGAGTAGATGCCACCCATGATCTGAAAAGATCCAGCCTCATCAGACAGCACGGCCATGCGCTCCCCGTGCTCAGCGAGCAGCGATTGCAGGCGCTCAGGGGTGCTGTCGCTTGTGAACAGGCGAGGTGCCCGGATCTCTTCGGGCATCTGCAGTTCCTCGCGCTCGATCTCAGCCCGGATCGATTCCAGCTCGCTCACATCCTTCGCTTTGGCCGAGTCCTGCAACAGGCGTTCAATGCGCTTTTTTGCCACGGCCCGCGCCGCATTGACGCGCGCAATGTCGCGGCGCATGCGGTCGTAGTGCAGCTTTTCCCAGCGAACGAACACACCCTGAAACGCGTTCATGACAGCGCTTTTCCGCGTGCCTGCAACCGACGCAGCAGCCGCCCAGATCGGCAGTGGCTCGAAGTAGCCCGGGACCGGCTCCACTTCGAACCGCCGCTGTACCGCCGTCGCCAGCACAGCGAGGCAGCACATCACAGCCAGTGCAGGCGGGGTCTGTGTGCTCTCGGAAACCGCGCGGGCCATCGCGCCCGCCCACGTCGGCAGAACGTCGGCGGGTATCTCCGGCGTCTTCTGTGTGCCTGGAAGCACAGGTTCCGGCCATTCCTCTGCAGCAGGCGGCGCAGCGGGTGCGGGCTTGTCCTCGGGCTGTGCATCATCGAAATCAGGCCACGCGCGGCGCGGCGGCGCCTCCACGGGCTGCGCTGCCTCCACCTGGGCACGCACAGCGCCAGCACCAGCCACGGCGGCCAGGTCGTTGAAGTCGGTCAGTGCATCAGGCATGCGCACCCCCGTCGAAACGGGGCACGGCCACCAGGCCGCCCACGGCGCGCGCGGCCTGGGTCGCATGGGTCAAGCCCGGGTTGCCTGGGGTGGGGTCGTTGTCCGCGCAGACGATCAACCGCAGGGCTGGGAACTTGGCGCGCAGCGCGCACGCCACGGGCTGCAGGTTGCCGGCACTGAAACACACCGCAACGGCACGCCCGGTGGCTGCAAACAGTGTCGCGCCGGTCGCGTAGCCCTCGCAGATCAGCAGCGAGTCCAGCGGCCGGCCGATAGGGCAGTAACACCCCGCGATGCGGCCACCCGACAGAAAGCGCTTGGCACCGTCCGAACCGATGAATTGCAGGGTGTGCAGCTCGCCGGCGGTGTCGCGCGCAGGGATTAGCAGCAGCTCGCGCAACTGGCGCACGCCATAGGCCCCAACGCCCTTGCGCTGCAGGTAGGGGTGTGCGTTCGTCGCCGGCCGTGCCCGATCCCACAGTTTCGCGGCTCGCGCCCGCGCCTCGGCCTGCACCTTGTTGCGCTCAGCATCCCGAGCGGCGCGCATGGTCTGCAACTGCCGTTGCAGTTCGGCCCGCTCGGCAAGCGTCTGCGGTTTGTGGCTCGCATCGCGCCAGGTGTGCGTTTCGCCGGACTTCCAGGACCCGAAGGCCCCGCAGAGCATCGGCAAGCTGTGCAGTACCGCCCATCCGTTGCGGCTTCCGGCTTTGTCACCCTGTACCCGATACCGGGTCAGCTTGCCGTCGTCGCGCAGCTCAAGTTCTTTGTGTGGTGCGAGGCCAGCGGCGCGCATGGCATCCAACATGCTCGCGCTCATACGGGGCAACCCTCCACCACAGCGAGGTAGGCGCCAAGGTCGTGCGGGTGGCTGAACACGCGGGTTTGCGCGCTGCGGCTGACGTGGTACGTGGGGCGACCATCGCCAGCGCGGAACACGCGAGAGAGTGCAAAGCCACGGCGGGCGAAGCGGGCGCGCAAGGTGTCGAATTCCTTGCGGTCCATGGTCTGGGGTCCTAGAATCGCAGTGCGCTTCGATTCCTGAGCCGTCGCGGGTGTGTCCAGCACCCCGACGGCTTTTCCATTTGCGGTCATTGCGGAGCCCCCTCCGTGGCCCGCAGCCACTCGGTTACTCGCCCCGCCACCCAGCGGGTACACCGGGAACCGTCTTTGATCGGCTCGGGGAATTCGCCGGCAGCGACTTTGCGTCGAAGAGTCGATTCGGATAGCCCTGTGAGCTGGACCACCGTTTGAATTTTTAGCCGAGCCTCAGGGATGAGCGCGGCTTCAATTTCCTGTCTCGACTTGCCCTTCGATTGGTGTGTGATTGATTGCATATAGCGCCTCATGGTTGACATGGGCGCAATGATTCATGCGGTAGGCGGCGTGGACCATGGACGCGGGGTGCACATCCATGGATGCGGGGGGATCATCCACCCACTCACATACCCTGCAGCTTTTTGCGAACAGTTGATTCAGATAGGCCAAGCTGTGCAGCGATTTCCGGGGCGGCCCGTGTCTTGGACATGCCTTTCCCTTTCAGCTTCATCCACAAACCCGGCAGGCGTTCGGTCGCCTGGTCGTGGTTGATGTGCGGCTTTCTTCCGTGGAGTCGCCCCGCTTGCGACAGGACATTTTTTTGAATCTTTGGCGTCACAAGGAAGTCTTGAACCAAGAACGATGCGGCCCCAAAGTCCGGGTCGGTGCTGAGATGAATTCCTCCGTCTGCCGTGTCAGACAGCCCAGACAACAAGTCTTGGAACAAACCGCGCATCTCTGGATCTGCCGCAATGTGTGGATCGCTCAGACCGTCACGAATCACACGGTAGGCACTCTCCCAAGCCTTGACTTTGGGAGAGGAAAACAGCTTCTCAAGCGTCGCCACCTCCAGTGCGGCAGCCAAACCGTCAGTCGAGTCACAAAACGACTCTGCGTACTCCAAGTTCACCTCGCGGCTTCGAAGGCGCCACGTCTCCAAATGCTCCGACAAAAATGGAGGCGCGGCGTGCGCTTCCGCCCGAAGTCTCTCGGCCTTCTTGAAAACGGCAGCTTTTGCGCGAGCTGATTTGGCACGCCATTCGTTGCACACCGCCTCCACTTCTTCGTCAGTGAGCATCAGACCCCCGAGTTGATCTGTTTGTAGTTCCAACACATGGCGACATCCTGAAAGTCAAGCCTGAAGCCGCTCCAACTCTTGAGCGTAAAGGTCAGAGTCTGCATATGGATTCCCGAGCAATTCGAGTTGCATCTTGGCAAGCCTATCGAGCCTGCGCCGAATGGTGCGCCGCACCTCTCTTGCTGGTGGGCTGTCGGGGCGCATTTGCTCTGACAACTGGACTATCCGCTCTGCGATGCTCGCGCACATCAGGAGCCTGTCTTTCGAAAAATGAGGGCAGAAGGTGCCGCGCAGCGCCCGCTGTTGCTCTCGCTCAATCTCAGCCTCGGTTTGCGGTCGTTTCGCAACGGCGAAACCTCCACCGCCCTCCCACGGGGTGATGGTCCATTCATGGCCATCTCTGAGGACAACTGCGGAGCCACTGCCGTCCATGACCTGGGGCAACTCCCGAATGTCGATGCCTGTTGAATTGAAGATGGCAACTTGGTTGCCACTGACAGAGTCGCAGCCCATCACGTCAACAGACGAGGGAATCCGTTGCTCAATATTCGCTCGTTTGGCGCTCATGCTGCACCGCCTTTCTGATCAATGGAAGCGCGATCAGCACCGTCTTTGCGCAGATTGTCCGCGGTCTCCGAAAGGTCCTGATGCATCGCTGCCAGGCTGTGACCGGCGGCATCAGCGACGGCCTTGAATTCATCGAGAGTCAGCCCCTCAGCGCCGGGGAGGTCGTTCGCGTGCCACATCGCGGAGTCGATTGCCTCAAGAATCGCCAGCGGTGTCCACCAGTCGACTCCCGTCGGAGCTGAGACTTTGTTCACCAGTCCGTCACGCACATCGCGCACATGAGAGCAAGCGGCGCCAATTGCCGGGCCCCATCGCGTCAGCTTGTTGTCGGAAAACCTTACTGAGCCTTCTTCCTGGGCCTCCATTGCGATGGAAACAACTCGCAGAATTCCCGCCGCCTGTGCGGTTCTCTGCAGAGCGGTCCTCACGTCGGAATACTCATAGACGCTGGCGCGTTCCGCTACATTCGAATCAGCCATTTCAAAGCTCCGTTTTGATAGTGGTCAGACGGGGCCGGTGGTGATGACACCGAGCCCTGTCGCCTTGTTGCCCAGCAAAAACCGCCGCTGGGCTTGGCGGGTTCAAGCTCTCAAAGGTATGACCTCAGCGCCAGCGCGCAGGCGGTCTAGGTAGTCCGCCCATGTTTGCATCATCTTTCGGCGTTGCGCCATGTAAGTCGTGCGGTCGTAGGCCGAACCCAGCGGACCGGACTTGCCGTGCGCGAGCTGTGCTTCGATCACCTCGGGGTCTGCTTCCAGGTGCTCCCCCAGGATCGTGCGAGCCATCGCCCGGAAGCCGTGCGCCGTCATTTCACTGTTGGTGTAGCCCATGCGGCGCAGCGCGGTGTTCACGGTGTTGTCGGACATGGGGCGCTCGCCCGTCAGCAGGCTGGGGAACACGTAGCGACCCGAACCGGAAAGGGCGTGCATTCGCTTGAGGCATGCGACGGCCTGGGGTGCCAGCGGCACCAGGTGCGGTTTTCCGTTCAGCTTGCCCTGTTTGGTGCGCTTCATGGACGCGGCCGGGATGGTCAGCATCCCCCCGTCCAGATCCACCCACGCCCATTCCATTTGCCGGATATTCCCCGGGCGCTGGAAGAGCAGGGCGGACAGGATCAGGGCTTCACGGGTGGTCGGGTGCCCGTGGTAGGCGTCGATGGCGCGCAGCAGCTCGCCGGCCTGCTTGGGCTCAAGCACGGCCGCCATGTGTTTAACCATGACCGACTGCAACGCTCCGTGTAGCGCGTGCGCTGGGTCGTTGACGCATCGGCCGGTGGCGATGCCGTAGCGGAACACCTGCCCGGCGTACTGACGCAGCGAATGGGCGGTTTCGTTCTTGCCTCGTGCTTCCACGCGGCGCAAGGTGTCCAGCAGCAGCGGAGCGGAAATGTCCGCCAGTGGTAGCGATCCGATCCAGGGGAACAGATTGGCCTCTTGGAGCCGAATCCACTTGATGCTGTGCGCCTCGCTCCACTCTTTGGTTTTGATGGCCAGGAACTCTCGGGCCACCAGCTCATAGGTGTTGGCGGCACTGACTCTCGCCGTGGCCTTGTCGAGCTGGCGTTTCTGGCTGGGGTCGGTGCCCTGTTGCAGGACCTTGCGGGCGTCGTCGCGGGCGGTGCGCGCGTCCTTGAGCTTCACACCGGGATAGCTCCCGAGAGCCAGGCGTTTTTCCTTGCCGTCAAAGCGGTATTTCCAGAACCAGCGCTTCGAGGCGTTGGGCGTCACCTCAAGGTAAAGCCCTCCCGAATCAGCGAAACGGGCTCGCGGCTTATCTGGTGGGCAGGCGCTGGCTTTGCAGGCAATGTCGGTCAGCATTTGGGGGAACAAGTTGAGGAAATCGACGGCGAATCCGTCGTGTTCCCCAATATGTACCCCCAAACTTGCCGCGCTGCAATGGCGGCTTGTGACCGGATATGAAGCCTAAATTTCGTCTAACCCTTTGTTTTTATTGGGTTTTTGACTGAATATGAAGGCTTATGACAGGAAAAATTGGAGCGGGTGAAGGGAATCGAACCCTCGTATGAAGCTTGGGAAGCTGCCGTTCTACCATTGAACTACACCCGCTAAGCCGTGTAGTTTACTTGAGGACGTCGCCCACGCAGACGTACTTGATCTCGACGTAATCGTCCATGCCGTAGTGGCTGCCTTCGCGGCCCAGGCCGGATTGCTTGACGCCGCCGAAGGGCACGTGCTCGGTCGCCAGGATGCCGACGTTCACGCCCACCATGCCGTACTCCAGCGCTTCGCTCACGCGGGTGATGCGGCCGATGTCGCGGCTGTAGAAGTAGCTGGCCAGGCCGAACTCGGTGTTGTTGGCCGCATCGATCGCTTCCTGCTCGGTCTTGAACTTGAACACCGGCGCGAAGGGGCCGAAGGTCTCTTCCTTGGCGCACAGCATGTCGGCCGTCGCATCAGCCACCACGGTGGGTTCGAAGAACTGGCCGTCCAGGCGCTTGCCGCCGACCAGCACGCGGCCGCCCTTGGCCTGCGCGTCCTTGACGTGGCGCTCGACCTTCTGCAGCGCGGCTTCCTCGATCAGCGGTCCCTGGTTCACACCGTCCTCGAAGCCGTTGCCGACCTTGGCGGTTTTCACCTTGGCGGCGAACTTCTCGACGAACTGCTCGTACACGCCTTCCTGCACGTACAGGCGGTTGGAGCAGACGCAGGTCTGGCCGGCGTTGCGGTACTTGCTGGCGAAGGCGCCTTCGACAGCGGAGTCGATGTCGGCGTCGTCGAACACGATGAAGGGCGCGTTGCCGCCCAGCTCCAGCGACATCTTCTTGACCGTGGGAGCGCTCTGCGCCATCAGGATGCGGCCGACTTCGGTGGAGCCGGTGAAGCTGATGTGGCGCACCACGTCGGAGGCGCACAGCACCTTGCCCACGGCGATCGAGTTCTGGTCGTCGGCGGTCAGGATGTTGAGCACGCCGGCCGGGATGCCGGCGCGGATCGCCAGCTCAGCCGCGGCCAGGGCGGTCAGCGGGGTCAGCTCGGCGGGCTTGATGACCACCGGGCAGCCGGCCGCCAGCGCGGGCGCGACCTTGCGGGTGATCATGGCCAGCGGGAAGTTCCAGGGCGTGATGGCCGCGCAGACGCCGATCGGCTGCTTGAGCACCATCAGGCGGCGGTTGTTGTCGAACTGCGGCAGGGTCTCGCCATTGACGCGCTTGGCCTCTTCGGCGAACCACTCGACGAAGCTGGCGCCGTAGGCGACTTCGCCCTTGGCCTCGGCCAGCGGCTTGCCCTGTTCGGCGGTCATCAGGCGACCCAGATCGTCCTGGTTCGCCATCAGCAGGTCGAACCACTTGCGCAGGATGATGCTGCGCTCCTTGGCGGTCTTGGTCTTCCACGGGCCCCAGGCGGCGTTGGCGGCGGCAATCGCCTTCTCGGCGTCGGCCGGGCCGAGGTTGGCGACGTCGGCGAGCTTGGCGCCGGTGGCCGGGTCGTTCACGTCAAAGCGGCTGGCGCCCTTGACCCATTCGCCGTTGATCAGGCCATCGGTCTTGAGCAGGGTCGGGTCCTTGAGCAGGGCCAGGGGGGAGGTTTTCATGTCCATGAGGGTCTCCTTGGAGGGTGGGGAGGGATGTTATTTGTTCAGCAGTTCGGTCAGCTTCTTCTCGATCTGCGCGCCGCTGGTCACCCAGTACGAGGGACTGAAGGCCAGTGCGCGCCGCAGGTTCCCGGGCGCCGAGGGCAGGTCGCTGGGTGCCATCGAGAGGTCGATCAGGTGCGTGTTGTCGGGCACGCGCTTGCGACCCGTGTCGTAGGCCAGGATGGCGTTGTAGTTCGTGGGACCGTAGGTGATCTCGCGCGAGAACGCCAGTTGCGCCGGGTCCGAGGTCGCGAAATTCACGAAGGCGCGGGCCAGGTCGACCTTGGTCGAGCCTTTGACGATGGCCCAGTAATCGAGGTCGTAGATTGCGTCGTTCCAGGCGATGGCGAGACCGCTGGCGCCGTCGGCGACTGCTGCGGAGATGCGGCCGTTGTAAGCCGTGCTCATGGCCCACTCGCCGCTCGCCAGCGCCTTGGGCGGTTGCGAGCCCGACTCCCACCAGACGATGTAGGGCTTGAGCTGCTGGAGCTTGTTGAGCGCGCGTTGC
Source organism: Hydrogenophaga sp. (assembly GCA_016790705.1). Taxonomy (GTDB): domain Bacteria; phylum Pseudomonadota; class Gammaproteobacteria; order Burkholderiales; family Burkholderiaceae_C; genus Hydrogenophaga. The sequence continues at coordinate 11,096 of JAEUOT010000031.1, read as the reverse complement.
ACACCGGCTTCGGTGGCGAGTGTGGCGTAGATGTCGCGGCGGTGCACCCCGTCGGCCATCAGGGCGAATTCGAGGTTGTAGCGTGCGCCCTTGCGCATGCCACGCTTGCCGGGAAATTTCTTGACGTCCCAGAAGTCGGCCCAACCGGTCGGGGCGGCCTTGAGCTTGTCGCTGTTGTAGGCCAGCACGGTCGACCACACGAAGGCGCCCACGCCGCAGGGCTGCACGCTGCCGGGCATGAGCATCGTCGCGGTCTTCACCTGTGCCTTGTCGAAGGGTTCAAACAAGCCCTCCTTGCAGCCCGTGGTCAGTTCCGACGACTCCACCTCGACCACGTCCCAGGTGACCTTCCTGGCCTGAACCATCTTGCGCACCGCGCCGAGGTCGCCGTCGTATTCGACGCCCTGGGCGGCACCGTTCGAGACGGCGGCAAAAGGCTTGAGGAACGCAACCTCCTGCGCCTTGCCATTGGCGCCGCCGAAATTGGCGACCACCAGCGGCGTCGTCTGGGCAGACACCATCGCGGGGATCGCGAGGGCCAGCAGCAATGTGCGTGGTGACGGCATGGGCAGGGCCATCAGCGCATTTCGATTTCCACGAACACGACTTCGTGTTCGGTGGGGTTGATGACGTTGTGCTCCACACCCACCTGGCGTGTGTAGGACTGGCCGGGCACCAGCGGCGAGGTGCGGTTGCCTTCCGGGGTTTCCAGCAGCAGTTCGCCACCGGTCATGGGCACGACCACGTAGTCGTGCGCGTGGCGGTGCCAGCCGGTCTCGGCGCCCGGCGGGAAACGCCATTCGGTGACGATCACGCGGTGGTTGTCGATCTGGACGGTGGGGATGGCTTGGGGTCGGCTCATCGGGGTTTCCTGGTCACAAGAGGGGGTCAGCGGTAGGCCACGCCGGGCAGCACGCACAGCATTTCAAACAGCAGGTTGGCGCCCAGCAGCGCGGTGTTGCCGCTGGTGTCGTAGGCGGGCGAGACCTCGACCAGGTCGCAGCCGACCAGGTTCAGGCCGCGGCAGCCTCGCACGATCTCCAGCGCCTGCGGCACGCTCAGGCCGCCGATCTCGGGGGTGCCGGTGCCGCCGGCATAGGCCGGGTCGATGCCGTCGATGTCGAAGCTCAGGTAGGTCGGGGTGTCGGGGCCGATCTTGGCGCGGATGTCGGCCATCAGGGGCACCAGCGACTGCCACCAGACCTCGTGCGCCGGCACGATGGTGAAGCCCTGCTGGCGCGGCCAGTCGAAGTCCTCGGCCGAATAGCCGCTGCCACGCAGACCGATCTGCCAGACCTTGTCGCCGATCAGCAGGTCTTCCTCGACGGCGCGGCGGAACGGCGTGCCGTGGGCGATGCGTTCGCCGAACATGTCGGGGTTCACGTCGGCGTGGGCGTCGACGTGGATCAGCGCCACCGGACCATGCTTGGCCTTCATCGCGCGCAGGATCGGCAGGGCGATGGTGTGGTCGCCGCCCAGCGTGAGCGGGATGCAGCCGGCGTCGAGGACCGGGCGGTAGTGCCGCTCGATGATGTCGACCGACTTGAGCAGGTTGTAGGTGTTGATGGGCACGTCGCCCAGGTCGGCCACCTGCAGCGCGTCAAACGGCGCCGCGCCGGTCGCCATGTTGTAGGGGCGGATCAGGCAGGACTCGGCGCGGATCTGGCGCGGGCCGAAGCGGGTGCCGGGGCGGTGGCTGGTGCCGATGTCCAGCGGGATGCCGATGAAGCCGGCGTTCAGGCCGGCGGCCGAGCTGGCCACGGGCAGCCGCATCATGCTGGCGATGCCGCCAAAGCGCGGCATTTCGTTGCCGCCCAGCGGCTGGTTGAAGCTGGTGGTGTCGGTCATGGGTTCAGGTGCGCGGGCGCGTCAACTGGAAGTCCAGATGCGCCTTAACGCTGGGCCATTCGCTGGCCACGATGCTGTAGACGCAGGTGTCGCGCAGCGCGCCTTTGGCGTCCGGGTGCGGGTTGATCTGGTGCGACCGCAGCACACCGTCGAGCTTGGCGCCCAGGCGCTCGATGCCGCGGCGGCTCTGGTGGTTGAACCAGTTTGTGCGGAACTCGACCGCGATGCAGTCCAGCGTCTCGAAGGCGTGGGCCAGCAGCAGGCGCTTGGCCTCGGTGTTCAGCGGCGTGCGCTGCACCGCCTTGCGGTACCAGGTCGAGCCGATCTCGACGCGGCGGTTGCCGGCGTCGATGTTCATGTAGGTCGTCATGCCCACGGCCTTGCCGCTGGGGTCGAGCACGGCAAACGGCAGCATGCTGCCCGCCTTCTGCAGGCCCAGGCGGCGCTGGATCTCGGCCGCCATACCCTCGGGCGTGGGAATCGCCGTGTACCAGAGCGTCCAGAGATCGCCGTCGCGCACCGCCTCGACCAGATCGTCGTGGTGCTCGGGCCGCAGCGGGACCAGGCGGACGTGTTGTCCGGTCAGGGTGGTGTCGGTGGCGAAGGGCATGGTCAAGGATGCAAAGCGGTGGAGTGTGGCGGCATCGTACGGGCCAGCCGCCGGGCCGCCCCAAGGCAGGCCCAGCCCCCTCGGGGGGCAGCGACCCGCGCAGCGGCGGAGCGTGGGGGCTTCATTTCCTGCGACCGCGCAGCCACTCCAGCGTCAGCATCAGGGCCGTGGTGAACAGGATCAGCAGCGTCGCGACGGCGGCGATGGTCGGCGAGATGTTTTCGCGGATGCCGGTGAACATCTGGCGTGGCAGCGTGACCTGCTCGGGGCCGGCCAGGAACAGGGTCACCACGACTTCGTCGAACGAGGTCGCAAAGGCGAACAGCGCGCCCGAGATCACGCCCGGCGCGATCACCGGCAGCGTGACGCGGAAGAAGGTCTCCAGCGGGCTGGCGCCCAGGCTGAGGCTGGCCTTGACCAGGTTGTGGTTGAAGCTCTGCAGCGTCGCCAGCACGGTGGTCACCACGAACGGTGCGCCCAGTGCGGCGTGCACCAGGATCAGGCCCAGGTAGGAGTCGTTGAGGCCCCAGCGCGCGAAGTACAGGTAGGCGCTGACGCCGACCACGACGATGGGCACCACCATGGGCGAGATCAGCAGGCCGGTGATGAAGCCCTTGCCCAGGAACTTGGTGTTGGCCAGGCCCATGGCCGCCAGCGTGCCCAGCGTGGTCGCCAGCAGCGTGGCCAGCGGGGCGACGATGAAGCTGTTCTTCGTCGCACGCGCCCAGTCGTCGGACGCGAACATCTCGTGGTACCACTTGAGCGACCAGCCCTCGATCGGGTAGGCCAGGAAGGACGAGTCGCTGAACGACAGCGGCATGATGACCAGCACCGGCAGCAGCAGGAAAGCCAGCACGGCCAGGCCACCACCGCGCAGGGCGAACCAGCCGAGCTTGTCGAGGAAGGTGTAGTAGGCGGGGAAGTCGGGCAGTTTGAACATCTTGGACTCCCGCTCAACCGAGGCTCAGCTCGGCCTTCGAGACCTTGCGGTAGATCGAATACAGCACCAGGGTCGCGGTCAGCAGCACGCCACCGAGCGCGCAGGCCATGCCCCAGTTGACTTCGACGTTGGTGTACTGCGCGACGTAGTAGCTCAGCATCTGGTCGCCCGCGCCGCCCAGCAGGGCCGGGGTCACGTAGTAGCCGATGCTGGTGATGAAGACCAGCAGGCCGCCGGCAGCGACGCCGGGGTAGGTCTGCGGCAGATAGACGCGGGCGAATGCGGCGAACGGCGCGCTGCCCAGCGAAATCGCGGCGCGCAGGTAGTTGGGCGGCACCGACTTCATGACGCTGTAGAGCGGCAGGATGGCGAACGGCAGCAGGATGTGCACCATCGCGATGATCACGCCCACGCGGTTGAACAGCAGCGGAATCGGCGAGTCGGTCAGGCCGATCCACATGAAGAAGCGGTTGACCAGGCCGTTGTTCTGCAGCAGCACGATCCACGCCGCGATGCGCACCAGCACCGAGGTCCAGAACGGCAGCAGCACCAGGATCAGCAGCATGTTGGCCTTGCGCTCGGACAGGGTCGAGAGCCAGTAGGCCAGCGGGTAGGCCAGCAGCAGACAGAAGAAGGTCACGACCGCGCTCATCTGGAAGGTGCGGCCGAGGATGTCGGAGAACGCGGCCTCGTCGGCGGGCACCCGGACGATGTCGCCCTGCGGTGTGCGCTTGAAGTCGATGGCGGCGAGCAGGTAGTCGGGCGTCCAGCGCGAGCTGTTCTGGGCGATGGCCTGCCAGTAGGGCAGTTCTTCCCAGCGGGCGTCCTGTTCGATGAGTCTGGACTTCGCCTGTGAGGGCGTGAGGTCCTTGATGGCACCTTCATCATCGCGCAGTGCGCGATAGGTGCCCATGATCAGCGAGCGCCCGCCGGGCGCCTCGCTGTTCAGGCGTCGGGCGAGCACGCCGGCCTGGGCGGTGTCGGTGATGGACGCGAGGTCGTTCATCACCGCCGCATAGGCGGCGTCGGGCGGCGGGGACTGCTTGTCCCATCCGGCCAGCGCCTGCCCCGCGTGAGGCAGGGCGTCGGCCACTTCGGGGTTCTCGATCGCCCGCACCAGCAATGACGCCAGCGGAACCAGGAAAAACACGACCAGGAACGCCAGCAGCGGCAGCGTGAGTGCCACCGCGCGCTGTTTGCGACGCCGCTCGGCGCGGCGCAGCTGCGTGGCCAGGTCCAGGGTTCCGCCGGTCATCATCATTGCGCTGCCCAGGCCGAGAAGCGCTTCTCCAGGGCTTCACCCTGGTCGGCCCAGAAGCCGATGTTGAACTGCAGCGCGTCCTTGCTGTTGGCGGCGGACGTCGGCAGCATGCCCAGCACCTTAGCGTCCAGCTTGGCCAGCGCCTTGTTGTTGGTCGGGCCGTAGCTGATGTTCTTGGCGTACTCGGCCTGCGCGTCGGGGGCGCTGGCGGCGGCGATGAACTTCACGGCGGCGTCCTTGTTGGGCGTGCCCTTCGGAATCACCCAGTAGTCCAGGTCATAGATGCCACCGGTCCAGGTGATCTTGAGGTTCTTGCCTTCGCGCTGGGCGGCGTCGATGCGGCCGTTGTAGGCGGTGGTCATGGCCACGTCGCCGGCGACCAGGAACTGGGGCGGCTGCGCGCCGGCTTCCCACCACTGGATGTTCGGCTTGAGTTCGGTCATCTTCTTGAATGCGCGCTCGGCACCTTCCTTGGTGGCCAGCACCTTGTAGACGTCGGCGGGCTTGACGCCGTCTGCCATCAGGGCGAATTCCAGGTTGTAGCGGGCGCCCTTGCGCATGCCGCGCTTGCCAGGGAATTTCTTGGTGTCCCAGAAGTCGGCCCAGGTCGTCGGGGCGTCCTTGAGCTTGTCGCCGTTGTAGGCCATCACGGTGGACCACACGAAGGTGCCCACGCCGCACTCGTGCACGGCGGCCTTCTGGAAGTCGGCCTTGTTGCCGACCTTGGCCCAGTCCAGCTTCTCGAACAGACCTTCATCGCAGCCGCGGTTGATGTCCGGGCTTTCCACTTCGACCACGTCCCAGGTGACCTTCTTGGCTTCGACCATGGCCTTGATCTTGGCCTGTTCGCCGTTGTATTCGACGGCGGTGATCTTGCCGCCTGCCTTTTCGAAGGGCTCGAAGTAGGCCTTCTTCTGGGCGGCACCGTTGGCACCACCGAAGTTCACGACGGTCAGGTTCTGGGCCATCGCGGGCACGGCCACCAGGGCGGCCACGGCAATCAGGACGGGTTTGAGTTTCATCTGGAGGGTCTCCATGGGTTGAGGAACAGGGGAACGGGAAACAGAAATCAGCGATACACGCGCAGGTGCCCGGCCGGCAGGTGCAGCAGCACGGTCTGGCCGGCCTGCATGTGGCCCAGGTGCTGCAGCGGCACCTTGACGCTCATCTCGGGCTGTTCGGGCACCTGGCAGCGCAGACGCAGGTGGTCACCGAAATAGATCACGTCGGAGATGGTCGCGGCGACGGCATTGCCGCCCGTGTGCGAGGCGTCGACCACGGCGATGCGCTCGGGCCGCACGCTGCACTGCACCGTGTCGCCGACCTGGGCGTGGTTGACGTTGACGCCGTGCAGGTGCGTGCCGTCGGCCAGTTGCACCTCGCAGGTGCCGCCGTCGTTGTGGATCACGCGCGCATCGAGCACCGAGTTGTCTCCCACGAAGCCGGCGACGAAACGGTTGGCCGGGGTTTCGTAGAGACGGTCGACCTGGTCGATCTGCTGGATCACGCCTTCGTTGAAGACGGCCACTCGGTCGGACATGGTGAGCGCTTCGGACTGATCGTGCGTGACGTAGACGAAGGTCACGCCGAGCTGGCGGTGCAGGGCCTTGAGCTCGATCTGCATGTGCTCGCGAAGCTGCTTGTCCAGCGCGCCCAGCGGCTCGTCCATCAGCACCAGTTGCGGGTCGAACACCAGCGCGCGCGCCAGGGCCACGCGCTGCTGCTGGCCGCCCGACATCTGCGACGGATAACGCTGGCCCATGTGGCCCATCTGCACCATGTCCAGCGCGCGCTTGACCTTGGTGTCGATGTCGTTGCGGTCGAGCTTGCGCACGGTCAGCGGGTAGGCGATGTTGTCCGCCACCGTCATGTGCGGGAACAGTGCGTAGTTCTGGAACACCATGCCGAAATTGCGCTTGTGCGGCGGCGTACGCGTGATCGGCACGCCATTGAGCGCGATCTCGCCGGAGGTCGGCGATTCGAAACCGGCCAGCATCATCAGCGTGGTGGTCTTGCCCGAGCCCGAGGGGCCCAGCAGCGAGAGGAATTCACCCTTCTGGATCTCGAGGTTGAGGTCGCGCACCACCAAGGTGTGGCCGTCGTAGGTTTTCTGCACACCGGTGAAGGTGACGAGTGCGGAGGGGGAAGTCATGAACGCTTTGTCGTGTGTGTTGACAGGCCCGGCGGGCGAATCATGTGGATGCATGCAACCAGCGTGCCTGATCAGCGCCCAATACCGGCGGCGACAGCTCGGCGACAGGTCGCTGGCCATCGAACAGCATGGGGTTGGCCACCATGGGCGGGGTCTGCGCGTCGTGGGGTTGTAGCGCCATTGCGCGCGCCGCGACATGCGGATGCGCCATGACTTGAGCAATGTCAAGGATCGGTGCGCAGGGCACGCCGGCCTGGTCGAGCAGCGCGACCCATTCGGCGGTGTCTTTCGTCATCGTCCAGCCAGTGATCAGCGGCACCAGCGTGGCGCGGTGTTCGACGCGCGCCGGGTTGGTCGAGAAGCGCGCGTCGCGCGAGACAGCGGCCTGGCCGGCGGCGTCGCAGAACTTGGCGAACTGCCCGTCGTTGCCCACCGCCAGCACCATGTGGCCATCGCGCGTGGGGAAGACCTGATAGGGCACGATGTTCGGGTGCGCGTTGCCCATGCGCGTCGGGGTCTTGTTCCCGATGAGCTGGTTGCTGGCCTGGTTGGCGAGCATGGCGACCTGCACGTCGAACAGCGCCGCGTCGATCACGCGACCCTTGCCGGTGCGCGCGCGCTCGTGCAGCGCGGCGAGGATGGCGGTGGTCGCGTAGACACCCGTCATCAGGTCCGTCACCGCGACGCCCACCTTCTGCGGCTCTTCGCCCTTGTTGCCGGTGATGCTCATCAGGCCGCCTTCGGCCTGGATGGCGAAGTCGTAGCCCGCGCGGTGCGCGAGCGGCCCGGTCTGGCCGTAGCCGGTGATCGAGCAATAGATGAGGCGCGGGTTGATCGCCTGCAGGCTCACTGCGTCGAGGCCGTACTTGGCCAGTTGCCCGACCTTGTAGTTCTCGATCAGGATGTCGGCCTCGCGCGCCAGTTCGCGCACGGTCTGGATGCCTTCGGGCGAGGCGATGTCGATCGCCACCGAGCGCTTGCCGCGGTTGGCGCAGACGAAGTACGCGGCCACGCGCGCATCGCCTTCGCCCCACCACGGCGGCCCCCAGCTTCGGGTGTCGTCACCGACGCCCGGGCGCTCGACCTTGAGCACCTCGGCGCCGTAGTCGGCCAGCATCTGGCCGGCCCAGGGACCGGCCAGCACGCGCGAGAGATCGAGCACGCGAACGCCCGCGAGCGGGCGGGGGGGCTGGGCGCTCATTGCGCCGCTGCAGCCAGCGAAGCGGCCATGATGTCCAGGCCCTCGTCCAGCAGGGCGTCGCTGGCCACCAGCGGCACCAGCACACGGATCACGTTGGCGTACACGCCGCAGCTCAGCAGGATCAGGCCGCGCTTCTGCGCCTCGGCCACCATGCGCTTGGTCAGGTCGGCGTCGGGTTGGTGCGGGTCGCCGTTCTTGCACAGCTCGATGGCCACCATGGCGCCCAGGCCACGCACCTCGGCGATGCTGTTGTGCTGTGCCTGCAGCGCCTTGAGGCGGCTGGTCAGGCGCTCGCCCACCGCGCGGCTGCGCGCCAGCAGGTTTTCCTTCTCGAAGGTCTCGATCACCGCCAGCGCCGAGGCGCAAGCCAGCGGGTTGCCAGCGTAGGTGCCACCCAGGCCACCGACCGCAGCGGCGTCCATGATCTCGGCCTTGCCGATCACGGCCGACAGCGGCATGCCACCGGCCAGCGACTTGGCCATCGTGATCACGTCGGGCGCCACGCCCCACTGCTCGCAGGCCAGCCAGGTGCCGGTGCGGCCGGCGCCGGTCTGCACTTCGTCGGCGATCAGCAGGATGCCGTGCTGGTCGCACAGGGCGCGCAGGCGCTGCGCGAACGCGGGCGATGCGGCGTAGAAACCGCCTTCACCCTGCACCGGCTCCAGGATGATGGCGGCCACGCGAGCGGCCTCCACGTCGTACTTGAACAGCGCTTCGACCGAGGCGATGGCGTCGTCTTCGCTCACGCCGTGCAGCGGGTTGGGGAACTTGGCGTGGAACACCTCGGCCGGGAAGGGGCCGAAGCCAGCCTTGTAGGGCGCAACCTTGCCGGTCAGCGCCATGCCCATCAGGGTGCGGCCGTGGAAGCCGCCACCGAAGGCGATGATGGCCGAGCGTTTGGTGTAGGCGCGGGCGACCTTGACGGCGTTTTCAACGGCTTCGGCGCCGGTGGTCAGGAAGAAGCTCTTCTTGGCAAAGTTGCCGGGGGCCATGGCGTTGAGCTTCTCGGCCAGTTCCACATACGACTCATAGGCCAGCACCTGGAAGCAGGTGTGGGTGAAGCGTTCGAGCTGGTCGGCAACCGCCTTCACCAGCGCCGGGTGGCGGTGGCCGGTGTTGAGCACGGCGATGCCGCCGGCGAAGTCGATGTAGCGACGGCCTTCCACGTCCCAGACTTCGGCGCCTTCGGCGCGGTCGGCGAAGATCTCGAAGCCCTGGCCCAGCCCGTTGGGCAGGGCGGCGCGGCGGCGGGCCATCAGGGCGGCATTGGTGAAGTGGGGTTCGCGTTGCATGCAGGGCTCCGATCGTGAACAAGAAATTTCAGACTGGGGCGCACTGTAGGCGCCAACGCCCCCGGATAACATATACAGACACCGGCTGCACAGCGATGCACTGTATAGCCTTGCCGGCCTGTACAGACAAACCCCAATTCCCCTCGACCATGTTCTCCCTTAACCCGAAAGGCGCGACCCCGCTGGTGGTGCAGATCGTCGAGGGTTTCCGCGCCGCCATCCAGAGCGGAGGCCTGCGACCCGGCGCCAAAGCCCCGTCCATCCGCCAGTTCGCGCACGCCCACGGTGTCAGCACCTATACAGTTGTCGACGCCTACGACCGGCTGGTGGCTCTGGGCTACTTCGTGTCGCGCCCGCATTCGGGCTTTTTCGTGCGCCAGCGTGAAGCCCTGGCCCGGCTGAGTGCCGGCAGCGCGCCGTCCGAGGCCGCCAACTACAACTTCGATTCGATGTGGTACCTGCGCCGCGTCTTTGAGGCGCGGGCGCTGAAGATGAAGCCCGGCTGCGGCTGGCTGCCCGGCGACTGGCTGTTCGAGGAGGGCATGCGGCGCAGCCTGCGCACCCTGGCGGCCGAGAACGTGGACCTGGGCGGCTACGGCGAGCCCAAGGGGTTCATGTCGCTGCGCCAACTGGTGCGTGACCTGCTGGCCGAGCAGGAAATCGCCGTCAGCGCCGACCAGGTGCTGCTGACCCAGGGCTCCAGCCAGGCCATGGACCTGGTGGCGCGCCGCCTGGTGCGCCCAGGTGATGCGGTGCTGGTGGACGACCCCGGCTACCCGAACATGCTGTTCTCGCTGCGCTTCCTGGGGGCGCGGCTGATCGGGGTGCCGCGCACACCCGACGGCTACGACCTGGCCGCGCTGGAGGCGCTGGTCAAGGAGCACCAGCCCAAGGTCTTCTTCACCCAGCCGCGCCTGCAGAGCCCGACCGGTTCGGTCGCCAACCTGGCCCACCTGCACCGCGTGGTGCTGCTGGCCGAGCAGCACCAGTTCACCGTGGTCGAGAACGACATCTATGCCGACCTCGACCCCGAGCCGCGCCCCTCGCTGGCCAGCCTGGACCAGTTGCAGCGCGTGGTCTACATCAGCAGTTTCTCCAAGACCATCTCGCCCAACATCCGCGTGGGCTACATGGCGGCGCCGCCCGACCTGCTGGAGGATTTCGCCCAGCTCAAGATGATTTCCGGCCTGACCTCGTCCGAATTCAGCGAGCGGCTGGCCTACGGCGCGCTGGTCGACGGCCGCTGGCGCAAGCACCTGCGCGGCCTGCGCGAGCGGCTCGCACAGGCCCACCAGCGGGTGGGCCATGCGCTGGAAAGCCTGGGTTTCGACCTGTTCTGCGAGCCCAAGGCCGGCATGTTCCTCTGGGCGCGCCACCCCGACATCCAGAACGCCACCGAGCTGGCCTACCAGGCGGCCGAACAGGACATCCTGATGGGCCCCGGCCACCTGTTCGATCCCGAGCTGCAACCCAGCCCCTGGTTCCGTTTCAACGTGGCCTTCACCGACGATCCGCGCGTGCTGAGCTTCCTCAGCGACCACCGCCACGGCGGGTGAGCGCGCAGTTTTGCGAAAATAGCGGGTTTCGCGACCGCACCCGCCGGCGCCGCCCACCGATAACTCCCCTCAGACAGGCCACCATGACCGCCCCTGCCGTTGCTTCCGTCGCCGACATCCGCAAGACCTTCCTGGACTTCTTCGCCTCCAAGGGCCACACCGTGGTGGCGTCCAGCCCGCTGGTGCCGGGCAACGACCCCACGCTGATGTTCACCAACTCGGGCATGGTCCAGTTC
>JAEUOT010000011.1 GCA_016790705.1 Hydrogenophaga sp. | reverse complement strand
CGAGGTAAGCTAAGCCACGGAGGAAAGCCATAGCTGGCTCAGTTCCTGAAAGGAGCGGTCCTTCTACTCGAAGTCGCTCTTGAAGTGCTCAAGTAATCTTAAAGCCTGGTTGAGACCGGATCCAGGATGCCTCATCTATTTGAGGGTCGGCAGGGATTCATGTAAAAAACCGCAGAAACAGGCTTAAGTCCCTGTCACAGTTGGTTTTTTCTCATTCCTCTTCACCGATTTTTCGACCCCTTCAATGGGTCCTTTGCGGCCGCATCAGGACTGGGCACCGTAGCGCTGAAACGCTCCAGCATGCTGGCCACGACCTGCTCTTGCGCCGTGACGGATGACTTGGCTGCTACCAGCGCCAGTTCCAGCTGTTGCTTTGCTGTAGTCAGCTCGTTGAGCCTGGCCTGCAACTGATCATTCGAGGCGTTGAGCTGGTGGATGGCCGCCTCCTGCTCAACCAAGCGCCGACCCAACTCCTCGGTGCGCCGTTGCGCAAACCCAAGTTCATCCTTGAGCGGCCGCAGGCTCCGCACCTCTTCTTGGATCTGGTGCAGATCGCCTTGGGCACGCGACAAATCGCCCAACAAGCGCGCGTTTTCTTGAAGGGTCTGGACGGCTTGCTGCTGCTTGGTTGCCAAGGCTTCGTTCACGGTGCGCAACTCAGCCTGCAGGTACTGCACCTGTTGCTCATGCTTGCGCTGATCCTGATCGCGTTGCTCTTTCGTCGATTCTCGGAAATGCTCCAGCGCCTGGCGGGCATGCTGGTGTTTTTCTTCCAGCGACTGGCGATGGCCTTCTTCGGCCGCGATGCGCTCCTGCAGATCAACCACCTGTTGCGAGAGCTGCGTGCCCTCCAAGGTCTTGCCGCGCAGTGTCTCGCTGGTTTTTGCATGCGCGGATTTTTCATCAGCCAATGCCCGCTGGGTTTGTTCCAGTTGCTGGCGCGTGGCCTGCGCCTCGGTTTTCAGGGTCGACGCGGCTTGTTGATGTGCGGCGAGCTGCTCGGCGTGCCTGGATTGCATCGCGGTGACCCGCTCTTCCGCTTCCTCGTTGACCCGGGCGGCCAGGCGGCCCACCAGGTCCTGGATCGCCTCGCTGACGGCCACCCGGGTGCCGGTGGCCCCGCCTTCCTCTTCCTCAATCTCCTTCAGGTAGCGATGGATCGTGCTCTTGGAGCCGGTGCCCAGCTCTTCACGCACCGCATCAATGGATGGATTGCGCCCCGTGGCCAGCAATTTATCGCGGGCGCGTAGCACTTCCGACTTGTAGATCCCGGCCCTGGCCATGGCTCACCTCTTTATTTCGTACTGTAGTATGTACCATGATATTACATACTATTATGGCGGTCAATAAATTCAGAATTTTCCAATATCTCACATTGGGTAATGGTGGATTATTCAATGTGAGGCTGGTTTTAGGCAGGTCATGGGCATTCAACAGGCTCATGCCCCAGAACCCAGGCGCTGAAAAAATGCGCCCGAGGGGTTGGCTGTGCTGCGGGGGATGGCCTCATGGAGCCGTCACTGTTGATTTCCACGTAAATCTGACCCCTCTGAGCTGAGTTTTTTCATCCAACTTTGACCCCTTGAGTAAGGTCTTCTGCTTGTTTTTTGAGCAGGAGGGTTCAAGGAGTGATCAACGTGGGAACACTGGCAAAGATCCGCAGGATGCACCTGCGCGACGGCCTTCCAATCAAAGAAATCGAGCGGCGCACGGGCCTGGCCAGAAACACCATCAAGGTGTGGCTGCGCAAGGGCGAGATGGTCCAGCCCAAGTACCCTCAGCGGGTGGTGGTGAGCAAGCTCGACGGTTTCACCGAGATGCTGGCAACCTGGCTCAAGGCCGATCAGCATCGCGGCAAACGCGATCGCCGCACCATCAAGGCCCTGTACGAAGCCCTGACCGAGCAGGGGTACACCGGCGGCTACGGCCGGGTGGCCGCCTTTGCCCGGCGCTGGCGAGAGGATCAGTCGGGCAAGGTCGACAAGGCCGCCTTCGTTCCTTTGAAGTTTGCGCTGGGCGACGCGTTCCAGTTCGACTGGAGCACCGAATATGCCTGGGTGGGCGGGCTGCGCCGGCGCCTGGAGGTGGCGCACACCAAGCTGTGTGGCAGCCGCGCCTTCTGGCTGGTGGCCTATCCGACCCAGAGTCACGAGATGCTGTTTGACGCCCATGCCCGGGCGTTTGCCGCCTTCGGCGGCGTGCCCCAGCGCGGTATTTACGACAACATGAAGACCGCCGTGGACAAGGTCGGCGCGGGCAAGAAGCGTGTGATCAACGCGCGCTTTGAAGCCATGACGGGCCACTACCTGTTCGAGCCCGAGTTCTGCAACGTCGCCAGCGGCTGGGAGAAGGGCATCGTGGAGAAGAACGTGCGCGACCGGCGCAGCAGCATCTGGCACAAGGCGCTCAAACAGCGCTGGCCCAGCATGGAAGCGCTCAACGACTGGCTGGCCCAGGAGTGCCGCGCCGCGTGGGCCGAACTCAACCACCCCGAATGGCCCACGCTGAAGGTGGCCGACGTGCTGCAAGACGAACAACTGCGCCTCATGCCCAACCCCAAGCCGTTTGATGGTTACGTGGAGGTGCTCGCCCGGGTCTCCAGCACGGCGCTGGTGCACCTGCAGCGCAACCGCTACAGCGTACCGACCGAGCACGTCCACGAGGTGGTCAGCCTGCGCCTGTACCCGGACCGCCTGGACGTGGTGGCCGAGAACATCCGCATCGCCAGCCACGCGCGCAGCTTCGAGCGCAGCCTGACCTTCTACGACTGGCGCCACTACGTGAGCCTGATCGAACGCAAGCCCGGCGCATTGCGCAACGGCGCGCCCTTCGAGACCCTGCCCGAACCATTGAAGAAGCTGCAGTCCATCCTGCTGCGCCACGAGGGCGGTGACCGGGTGATGGCGCAGGTGCTGGCGGCCGTGCCGGTGCATGGTCTGGAGCCGGTGCTGGTGGCGGCCGAGCTGGCACTGGAGAGCGGCAAGCCCAGTGGCGAGCATGTGCTCAACGTGCTGGCACGTTTGAAGGCTGGTGGCCAGACGGGCGATGCCCAGGAGGTCAAGACGCCCTTGACGCTGACGGTGCAGCCGCTGGCCAATGTGCAGCGTTACGACCGGCTGCGCTCGGTGGATGGCGACGATGCTCCAGGAGCGCAGCCATGAGCCAGGCCATCGTCACAGCGCTCAAGGCCTTGAAGCTGCACGGCATGGCCGCCAACTACCCCGAGGTGGCCGCGCAGGCGCGGCACACCGAGTTCAGTCCCGAGGCGTTCCTGGGTCAGTTGCTGCGCGCCGAACAGGCCGAGCGCACGGTGCGCTCCATGGCGTACCAGATGGGCGCGGCACGCTTCCCCGCGCACCGCGATCTGGCGGGCTTTGAATTCGGCCAGGCCGGTGTGGACGAAGCACTGGTGCGCACGCTGCACGGTGGTCAGTTCATTGACGCGGCCCACAACGTGGTTCTCATCGGTGGACCGGGCACGGGCAAGACCCACTTGGCCACGGCCATCGGCATCGAGGCCATTCAAAAGCACGGCAAACGGGTGCGGTTCTTCTCGACCGTGGAGCTGGTCAACGCGTTGGAGCTGGAGAAGAGCCAAGGCAAGGCCGGACAGCTTGCCCACCGGCTGGTTTACATGGACCTGGTGATCCTGGATGAACTGGGCTACCTGCCGTTCAGCCAGGCCGGTGGTGCCTTGCTGTTCCACCTGATCTCCAAGCTCTACGAGCGCACCAGCATGCTGATCACGACCAACCTGAGCTTCGGTGAATGGAGCCAGGTGTTCGGCGACGCGAAGATGACGACGGCACTGCTGGACCGGCTGACCCACCACTGCCACATCGTGGAGACAGGCAATGAAAGCTGGCGGTTCAAACACTCCAGCGCTGCAGCAAAGACAGGCCCGAGAAAGAAGTCCCGGGCGGCCCAGAACGAGACGACTGAAAAAGGAGGAACCGATGCACCAACGGTAGACTTATCCACAGACGCGTAGCCCGGCTACACCCCAACAGGTGGGGTCAATATTGGATGGAAAACCGGGGGGTGCGGCTAAAAACTTGGACTACCTGGAGGTAGTTCATGTATTCCTACGAAGACCGAATCCGAGCCGTCAAGCTCTACATCAAGCTTGGTAAGCGCCTTGGGGCCACCATCCGCCAACTGGGCTACCCGACCAAGAACTCCCTCATTGGCTGGTACCGGGAGTACGAGCGGAGCCAGGATCTGCGAGTCGGGTATTCGCGATCGGGACAGAAGTATTCCGATCAGCAGAAGCATGCGGCGGTGAAGCACTACCTTGATCACGATCGGTGCATTGCCTCGACCATGCGGGCATTGGGCTATCCCGGTCGGGAACTACTGGCCGAGTGGATTGACGAGCTGCACCCCACAGTTCGCCACCGAATGGTGGGCCGGGCACCGAACACCCTGCACCCCGACGCGCTAAAGAGCGCAGCGGTGATTGAGCTTTGCACCCGAAAGACCAGCGCACAAGAAATTGCCCAGAAGCTGGCGGTGTGTCGGCCTACGCTGTACAACTGGAAGAACCAGTTGCTCGGCCGCGAGGTACTCGCATCCATGAAACGTCAAAACAATTCACCGCCAGTGCCTGATGTTGCCGAACTGCAGCGTCAGGTCGAGTCGCTTCAACAGAGTATTCACCGCCTTCAGCTCGAACATGACATCTTGAAGAAGGCCAATGAATTGCTAAAAAAAGGCCTGGGCGTCAACCCTCAGCTCCTGAGCAATCGGGAGAAGACTCTGCTGGTTGACGCCCTCAAGCCCATCTACTCGCTCGCAGAGCTACTTGGCGAACTTGGCCTGGCTCGTAGCTCCTACTTCTACCACTGCGCCCGCCAGCGAAGGCCTGACAAATATGCTGACGCCCGCGTTGCAGCTGCCGATGTGTTTCAGAGCAACCACCGCAGCTATGGCTACCGGCGCATGCGGGCGGCGCTGGGCAGACGCCGCTTGTACCTGTCTGAAAAAGTCGTGCAGCGTCTGATGAAGCAGGAGGGCTTGATTGTTCCCGCGCGCAAGAAGCGTCGATACGGGTCCTACCTCGGAGAGATCAGCCCTGCTCCAGACAACCTGCTCAATCGTGACTTCCAGGCGGCGGCACCGAATGAGAAGTGGCTCACCGACATTACAGAGTTCCAGATACCGGCGGGAAAGGTTTACCTCTCGCCTGTGATCGACTGCTTCGATGGCATGGTGGTGAGCTGGACGCTTGGCACCCGACCGGACTCTGAGTTGGTGAACACGATGCTCGATGCAGCCATTGACACGGTGCAATCGTGCGACAGCAAGCCGATCATTCACTCCGACCGTGGTGCTCATTACCGGTGGCCGGGCTGGCTTGATCGGATGCACAGTGCGAAGCTGACGCGGTCGATGTCGCGCAAGGGGTGCTCACCGGACAACGCGGCCTGCGAAGGCTTCTTTGGGCGCCTGAAGAATGAGATGTTCTACCCGCGTGATTGGAAGTCGACCACCATCGAGGTGTTCATCCGTGCGGTGCACGAGTACATCCTCTGGTACAACGAAAAACGGATCAAGATATCGCTGGGCTCCCTCAGCCCCATCGAGTACCGCGAAAGTCTGGGCTTAATCAACTAAAACCAGTCCAAGATTTACGCCGCACCCCCCCGGGGTCAGGATTGCGTTGAAATCAACATGCAGCCATCAACGCGTGCCCTGAGAACGCGCAACTGGTGATCGAGGCCTGGGACCAGAGTTGAACCCGTGTGCATGACCTTCGGCATTCATCGAATGCCGGTGGCGTACTTTTCAAAGTCAACCCTGTTGCGCTCGTCCGAGTAGATGCCCCTGGGGGATGGTCGCCCGCCGGCATGACAGACGGCGATGACGTTCGACAAGGCCTGTCCCTTGCGCAGCACCTCGGTACTGCACCGGCCATAGACACTCTCCATGGTGTCCAGCAAGTGGCGCGCGTAGGGTGAGGTCAGACGCGAGTCAAGAATCAGGTTGGCCAGCAAGACGCCATCGGCCTTCAGCGTCCGCTGTGTGGCCTGCCAGAACTCCCGCGTGACCAAGTGGCTGGGGATGGCCGCACGATCACTGAACACGTCCACAACAACCGCATCGAACCGGCGCGAGGTCTCAAGAACATACTGCCGTGCATCCTGTGCAACGAATTCACCTTGAACCGGTCCGCGCAGGAAATGATCCTCAGCGATCTGACGGATCGCTGGGTCGATGTCTACGTAGGTATAGCGATTCAAGGGCTCCTGCTGTGACAGCGTGAAACCACCAGCGCCCAAGACCAGGACCTCCCGCTCCCGAAACCCTAGGTCCTCCAGGAGCGTTCGACGGATGTGGCTGATGTAGGGATGGACCTTGGGCGGTGTGCTGTCGTCGATCTGGGACGACAGCGAGTTGTTGGACATGAACATGCGGGCGCGAACATGCCCGACCGAATCCAGCGGCATGACCTGGTAGTCGGCATAGGCCGTGTCGGCCGCGGCGATGGGCGTCAGGTTCACCACGATCACCCCAACCCCGACCGCCACAGGCAGCATCGTCCGGCCAAGCGGCCGAGGCTGCAACAGCAAGGCGCCTGCAAGCAGCCCAAAGGTGCAGGCCAGCACCGCCGTGGACACGCCAAAGAACTGCATCACGATCACCGACAGCGACACCGACCCCAGGAACGAGCCCAGCGTGGACCAGTACAGCGCCGTGCCGCTGGCCTGACCCACATGGTCGTGTTTCATCAAGTTGCTCAGGATCGGCACGGTCTGCCCGAGCAACCAGGCGATGGGACACAGCACGCCGCCTATGAACACCAAGTAGGCCAACCACACCGGTTGCAGTTGCGCAAAGAGGGCATTGACCACCGGTCCGGCCAGGCCCACGCCGATGATGACGCCGGAGAGCAGGAAGTTTCGGGTCACGCGGGCCAGATGTCCCTGCGTGACCTTGCCTCCTGCAGCGTACCCGAGCGCCAGCGCGAGCAAAAAGAAACCGATGGTGGGCGCCGTGACCACGATGGCGCTGCCTACATGAGGCACCAGGCGACGCAGGGCCACGATTTCAGCACCCAGCGAGCAAAAGCCCTCAATGAAGATGATCAGCGGAATCAGGGCAGACGCGCGAATTTGGCTCTGGTTGTTCATAACGTGTCCAGCAACAGGTTGCGCTCTACTTGCGGGGACAAGCGAACACGCTGCCCACCACCGTGCTCTTGACCGCCCCTCTGCTGTTGGGGTGGGTTGAGTGCAGTGCGTCCTGCGCGTGGACCACGTTGCCGCCCATGGCCGCAGCCTTGTTGCGCAGATCGTTGCGGGCACCGATCAGCAGGTTCTCGTCGGTGGTGAAGTCACCGCTGAAGACGTTGCCCTGACTGCCGACCACCTCACCGATCAGGCGACAGCCTGTGGGCTTCTGGGTCACGATCTCGACGGCAGCACCCTGCTGTGAGACTTGCGTGGCCGCGCATCCGGCCAGCGCCAATACGGATACTGCCGCGAGCGCAGCCCATGTGACAGATCGAGCTTTCATGAAATCCTCCTGAACGGCCGTTTGAGTGAACCTGCACGCGCTGGCCAGGCAACGCACAAGCCTGAAAAAGTGGTTGGTCAGCCGACCGTTCAAGCGGCCTCCAACAGCAGTGCAGCATTGGCCGCGTCGACCGCGCTGGCCAGTTCACCAGGAAGCGCAGCTCTGACCGACTCGACCACGTCGTCTTCGGTCTCCTGCTTGCTCTGCAGCAGCCTCCACACACCGTCATCGAGCGTGTTCTCGATGAGCGGCACGATGACCATCACATCCCGCTGCTGTCCCAACCGATAGGCACGGTCTTCTGCCTGACGCATCAGCGCTGGGGTCCACGGCAGGGAGGCGAACGCCACATAGTTGGCGGCCGTGAGCGTGATGCCCACGCCAGCGGCCGACGTGGTGCCAATGAACACCGTCACTGCCGGATCGTTCTGGAAGGCGTCAATGGCCGCCTGACGGCGTTTTGCCGAGTCGGAGCCCACCAGGGTCACGCACTGGATGCCAGCCGCGCTGAAAGCGGCTTTCATGGCCTGCACAGTGGCCATGTACTCGCAGAAGATGATGATCTTGTCACCCTCGCCCAGTCCCTCGACCGTCTCGATCAGGAACTGTGTCTTCAAGGCCTCCAGCGCCTGACGCAGCTTGACGATCTTGGGCATGACGTAGAGCGACATGTCCGCGTAGATCTCGTTGTAGGTGCCCAGGCCCTCGGGCGGCGAGATGTAGCGCACCTGGCGCGACTTGGTGCCCAGGTCCTTGAGCACGTCCTTGCGCCGACGCAGCATCCAGCCCTTGAGCGCTGCGGCCAGCTCGGCACGCCGCTCCTTCGAGCCGGAGTAGGCTTTGCGAAAATCGCGCAACGACATGCTGCCCAGGCGGTGCCCGGTCATGCGCAGCAGGGTGTGCAGCTCCACTTCGCGGTTGAGCAGCGGCGTGCCCGTCACCACGTAGCGCCGTGGAATGCGAGTAGCCAGCACAAAGGCGTTTCGGGTGCGCCCGGCCTGGTGTTCCTTGAGGTAGTGCGCCTCGTCGATGGCCATGACTTCGAAGGCCAGCTCGGGGTCGCGCACCAGGCCACCCAGCCGCTCGTAGTTGGCGATCACCCAGTCGCAGCCGTACAGGGTGGCATGCCGGTCCTCGCCGACGATGCCGACCACAGCCTGCGGGTAGACCGCGTGGATCTCCCGCTCCCAGTTGATACGCAGACTGGCCGGGCAAAGAATGAGCACCCTGCCCTCCCCCGCGATATGGCGCGTGGCCACAACTGTCTGGCGGCTCTTGCCGAGGCCCATATCGTCCCCGAGGCAAGCGCCCGACTGGGACACCAGGTGGTGAACACCCACCTCCTGGTAGTCGCGCAGGCCTGCGGCTGCGCACGCCTGGCTCATGAGCACACCGTCAACCTCGAACCGGCTGGACTCTTCGAGCTCGGCCGAGAGGAACCCTGAACCCTCTTCGTCATCGCCCCCCGCGCCCGTGCCGCGCTCCGGGGTCGCCGCCGGTACCGAGATCGGCGACTCGGCGATGGAAGACGCCACCAGGTCCTCCAGAACCACCGGGTTCTCATGGACGAAGACGTGGACATCCTCGACCAACGCCACCTCTTTGAGCGTGTCCAGGATGTCCTCGACGTCACCGTGCACCTGCCAGGCCTTGGCCGCAGGATGGAACTGCCCGCGCAAGGCGTGCATGGCCTTGACGCAGAGTGGATCGAAGTAGAAGCTGACCGCGTATCGTCCTTTGCCCGGATCGGCCTTGGCCAGTGGGAACACCTGCACATCCAGGCGTTGCGTGAAATAGTCGGGCTGCGGCGACCGGATGGCGGCAGTGATGATGGCCAAGCCCGAATCGATATCGACGTGCTCGCCACGGTAGAGGCGTTTGAGCCAGGCCAGCGCCACTGCGTCAGTGGTTTGTTCGCTCACCCACAGGCGCCCCGGCGCGAACCAGCATGCGCGTGCCTTGGACAGCTCTTTGCCCATGCCTTCGATGTAGTGCAACTGCAAGCCCAGGCGCTTGCCATCGAACACCGCCTTGACCACCAGCTCGGGTGGCCGCAGCGCCACGGGCGCTGGCAGGACCGCCGCGCTCAAGCGTGGCTCACTGTCTGGGATTCGATTCGGTGAACGGCCTCGAAATACTGCCGCCCAGAACGGTTGTGCCGGCGCACCATGCCATCAACCGTCAATTGCAACAGCGCCATGCGCGTCTGGTCTTCCCCCCAGCCGGTGGCGTGCACCAGGCCGCTGAGGTGATCGGGTTCCACCCGGATCAGTTTGAGCAGGGCTTCTTTGCGCTCCTGGCTCACCGGTGGTTCTGCCCTGGTTCCCTGTGTCTGTTTTGTTGTGTTTGGCTTGACTGACATGCTGGGCCTCCGTGTCGTGATGAAAGGTACTGGCGACGCTTCTCTTTGTTGGGATCGTCACGACGGCGGTGCCTGCGCATTTTCAGGCAGGAACTTCTTCCTTGGCGCGCGAGGGCTGAAACACAATCGACTCGATGCGCGAGAGCTGCAGGGCCACATCGTCCGCAACGATCTTGATCACCTGCACCTGCTCGCCCGTTTCCTTGTCGGTGGCCATGAAGTCACGTTCTTCGCCCATCACCAGGACGCGGGCGCCCTTCTTCAGATGACGTGCGCAGGCCTCGGCCTTCTCGCCATAGATTTCCACCTCTCGCCAGAAGCCACCCACCTGTTCCAGGTCACCCTGTTCGTTCTGACCCCAGCGGGCAAACATCACCCGCATGGATGCGACGACAAACTCGCCATTGCGGCCATCCAGGCGCTTGAGTTCGACCGGGCCTCCCAGATTGCCCTTGCCGATGAACATGTTCTGCATTGCAGTTCTCCTTGGTGCGGGTAGATCGGCCGCGCAGGTGCACCAGTCCTGCATGACCGTGGAATTCATCGGCGGACCAGCCCTCCCGAATCGAACATGACTGGCAGCGCCATCACAGCCTTCAGGCGCTGGCTCATGTCTGCCTTGACGTAGATGCCGGTGGTGGCAATGGATGCATGCCCAAGCAACTGCTGGGTCACAGGAAGATCACCACCGCTGGCCCGCAGCATCGCATGCGCGAAGGTGTGGCGCATCCAGTGCGCGCTGGCCGCGCGGAACTCCGCAGCCAGGCGTGCATCCGCACAGCCCTTGGCTGCACGCTCGCACAGCGCCTTGATCACCCGGTGAATGCCCGCTACCGACAGCCCGCCGTTGTCCTTTGCCAGGTCCGGCCCCACCGGCTTGGCCACCACAGAAATCAGCGGTGTTTTGCTCAGGTCCAGGGCCGGCAGTACGCCCTGCTGTTCCAGCGCCCTGCGGTCGTCCAGGTGCCTCTGCAGCACCTGCAACACGGAAGGCTTCAAGGGAAGCAGCCTCTCCTTGCCACCTTTGCCGATCACGCGCAGACACTGGGCATCCCCTGTGGCGTCGCCCTCCTCCCAGTTCGTCCGGGTGGTGATGACATCACCCCAGGTGCCGCCCAACTCGCCAATCCGCACACCAGTGGACGCCATGAGCATCAACAGCGCCCGCGCGCGGCGCCGTGCCGGTCCGGGCGGCATGGCGTGCACGACACCGACGAGCATCTGCAGGTGGTAGGACCGGAACGAGCGGTTCGTGTCGATCTGCGGTGCTCTGCCGCGCCCAGAGGCCCTGCGGATGCGCGAGAACGGGTTGGCCACCAGGAAACCCGTTTCGACCAGGAAGCCATACAGGTGCCCGATGGCGGCCAGCGCGCGCGCCGCGCTGGCATCCGAGAGCGGTCCGCGCATCGGGCGCCATGCAGCGTCTGCCCTTCGTGTCGGCAGCTCGCACAACCAGTGCGGCGGCGGATCGACCAGAAACCGGGCGTGCTCGGCCGCGTCTGTGACGGTCAGGGTCGACAGCTTCTTGCCGCGCTCATGCGCCCATAGCAGCAGGCGCTGCGCGTCCCGAGCGTAGGCGGTGCGGGTGTGAGGAGATTTGAAGCTCAGCGTGTCCAGCCAGGCCTTGACGGCGTCCACGTCGGACTGCACGCCCAGGGCATTGGGCCCCATCGAGCGCAGCGAGTCACCCCCGCCTGCAGGGAGCGAACCCTCGGCCATCGCTGCTGTGCCGGGCTGCTCGACCAGGCTCTGTCCCAGCGCCGGGGATGGTATGGAAAACCATACGGTATGTTTTTCCATACGGTCCAACGAACCGTCGGCTTCGCTGTCCCAGCGGCTCCGTAGAGCGATCCTCAGGTCGAGGAAGGGCTCATGCTGCACCAGCCACCCGACAAGCCGCCTGGCACGGTCTTGGCCCACGCCAGGGACATGCTTGTACCAGTGCCGCCCGTGGCGGTTCACGTACTGCACCAGATCCTGCAGAAGCACGATCTGGACATCCACCAGCCTGTTGGTCAGGCTCTGGCTGAACCACAGACGCACCGGGTCCGTGGGCTTGGGCAACACCACGCCACGCGACTGAACGATGCCCAAAGCCCGAAGCACCGCGTCGAGGTCGACCGCTGCAGCTTCCGCAGCTGGTGCCGCCGTCGCCGCCAACTGCTCCCCATACCGTTCCTGGTACAGCTCCTGGATCTCGCGCTCGCTGAAGTCCTCGGCGTCGATCTCCTCGGCGAACTCGTCCAGACTGGGAATGCCTGGCAGCGGTCGAGCGATGGCAGGATTTTCGCAAGCTGTTGATTTGACTTGTGATTTCGGAAATCCGCTGTAGCCCGACAGGGCTTTGGCAGCCTCCTGGTCCTCGATGCCGTTCAGGATATCGGCCGCGATCTGCAACACCCGCCGAAGGTGGGCGCTGGCCACCCGCTCATCCACCAGCGACTCGGGCAGGTAGCGCTGCGCGGCCGCAGCCGGCGCCAGGCCCTGCACCACGGCTCGGGCAAACGAAAGATCGTGCAGACGCAGGCCGGCCTCGCGCTCTACCTGGGCCTTTCCCGAGGGCCGGCCGCGTCGCGTGGATTTTTCGGCGACTTGCGCGCTCAAGATAAGTCTCCATTATCTTGATGGTGGAAAAAATACCCTAAATCGGCATGGCCAAAAGTACGAGGTCCGTAACAGGGCGTTTTTTCCTTGTAAATCAAGCAGTTAGCCAAAAGGGTGGGAAGGTACTCCGTGGTAGATTGACGGCGTGGGGTCAACGCTCTTGCAGGAGCTACCCACACCGTTCCATCAACACAACCACTTTCAAGGAGTACCTTCCCATGAACACACCCGCGACCATCCAAGACCCGTCCCAGCCGGTCACCCAAGCCCAGTTGGCCTGGACGCAGCACCTGATCGCAGACAGCCTGCGCTCGCTGGTGAGCTACGTCGAAACCCGGGACGACGAACGTTTCGCACACCAAGCGGCCGACCTGATGGAGAAGCTGCACGAACATGCTGGACGGCTGGAATCGGCGGCGCTCAGGCCCGAACCGAATCCTTCGATGGACTGGTAACGCCCAGCACCCCACCGTAAATCGGGTGCTCGGCCAGCGCCCGATCATGGGCCTGCTGGAGCATCAAAGCGCCAGAAGACGTCGCCGTAATGGCCAACATCTTCTGGCCATGCGATGCAATCAATGCCGCTTTGTCCAGCTGAGCTTGAACCCCGGCCACGAATCCCAAGCAATTATCCTTGATGACTGGGTCTTCGACATGGGAATTCACCCAATCGATGTATTCGTCGGCGTGCGTCAGCAGGAAGGCCGCTATGGCCTGATCCCGCAACTCGGTTACAACGGGTTTGACGCGCATGTAATTTGCAGCAGGAGAATTAGAAGAGATCATGATGCTCCTTTGATCTGATTGTCGGGTTGTATTGAATTTCCGGTGACAAATACGATCGGGTTAGTTTTCTTCATACAGGACAGGCGTTCCAATCAGCGTCACATAGAGAAATGTTCCATTGGAGAACTCCTGCGACGTGGTGGATACCTGAATACCGACCACTGCATTCGCCTCAGCCGGCACCTGACTGTTCAGAGCATCAAAAGCTTCTTGGTATTCATTGCCTGCGCCTTGCAGCACTTTCTTGAGCAGACCCTTGCTTGAAATTTCAACTTGAGATACCGACCAGATCATGGGAAATGATTTGACCAGCTTCAAGTGAGCAGGCAAAGACGTTGTGAGCATCAGCATAGTCGATCCTTATTCAGATGGAGGCGAAAATTGAAACTGACAGTTTCTTTGCCATCATTGGCTCTTGATAAAGGACTCGATCAAATCCGTTGCAAGTTTGGTTTTCCCTGTGCGGGTGTCCCCAAGCACCATGGTATGCCCTTGCTTGGATGCTGATTCTTGAAACGGGCGGGTCATACCCCTGCGCGTTGTCCCAATAATGATTCGATGCCCGGCATCGCGATTCGAGCCGGGGATTCGCTCTGTGTCACTCATGATTCGCCTTTCGATGGTTTGAAATCAAACTGCTGCGTCAAAGGACCGACAGCCAGTTCATCAAGGTGAGAAATCCACGCGGGGCAAACATAGACCATGCCTGCGCCCGAAGTTTTGGGGGCCAGTGCGACAACGCAGTGTGCTGATCGCAGCCCAAGACACATCGACCGGAACGAAACAGTGCCAGAAGCGAATGCCCGAAGGACATTCCAGCGATGCGCCAACCGGAAGCGCAGCGATCTTGATTGCCACACAGCCAATCGACCTGGCGACCCGAAATCGCCCTCATCTGGATCAAACGCACTATTCACGCTCGCTCCACGCAAGACGGCTATCATTGATTCGGCGCGCGTCCACAGCTCCATCAACACTCGATAGGGCATCCCAACGATGCGGTCGCGCGCCCCCCATTCGCACTGGTTGTTGGGCCGCGCTATTGGCGAGCACCACGCACCAAGCATCAAAGCCACCAGTGATCAGCTCGGCAAAGTCCTCACGGCTCAGGCCCAGCGTGAAGTCTTCGGCTTGCCTCACCGGCATCTCGTCCCTGGACTTCACGACAGCGCTCCCCCCAAGGTCACCGGGCGAGCGAAAACCTTTGGGGCACCCTTGAGCACCACTTTGCGGGCCGTGGCAATCGCGCGGCGCAGCTCCTTGTGGCGTTCGTTGAGGTGCACCGCCTGGCTGGAAGCCAGCCCATACCAGTCCCGCGTTCTAGGGGCAAACTCGGCAAAGCGCTGCTGAGCCTCCGGCCAGGGCACATGCCGGCATGCACCACTCCTCTCGCGCCAGCGCAGGAACGTCAGGCCGGTCGAGTTCTTGACATGCAGCACCAGGTGCATCTGCCCATCCTGCACCCCCTTGGTCGCCTCGGCCAGTTGCTTCATGGCTTCCACGGTCCGATCCAGCTCTGTCAACAGTTGGCGCAGCTCCAACAATTTGCCCCTACCCGTAAAGGCCTTTGTGTCAGCCTGTTTTTGACAGGCCTGATCCACCACAGCCTGCCTTGCCCACTGGGCTGGATTGACAACGGGCTTGAGCCGGTTCTGATTTGTCACTGGAGCCCTTTCCACCACAGCCCTTTCATCACCAACCCTTTCGGACAAGGGGTTCGATTGCGGCAGGTTCATGAACATTGCTTCAGACCAGCTTTGCGGCAATCTCTTGCGCGGCTGCTTCATCCAGCGCACCCGCGTCGGCCTCGCGCTCGCGACGCAGCATCTCGTCGCTGACCACCTGCAGCAGCTTGCGTTCGGCTTGCGAGATCTGGATGCGGCGGCGCGAATGGCGCGGCTGCAGCTTCCCTGAATAGACCTCGGCAGGGCACGGTCCGAACACCTCGGCGGCGAACTGAACCCGCTTGGCGCCTTCCGGATCACCGTCGGGCACGAAGTCGGCCCGACACAGGCCCTTCATTTCCTCGCGCATGAGCCAGCGGTCGAATCGGGCGGTCTCATTGAACACGCGACGAATGACCCGCGTGGTCTCGGTGATGATTTGCCGCACCTGCGCATCAGAACGCAGGTTCTTGCGCTCCAGGGTTTTCTGCAACCGGACGAAGAAATCGAAGTCGGTGACCAACTGGGCCACCGCATAGCCGTAGGGAGATTTGAAGCCCAGGTTCAGGACCTGAGGACTGGAGGACTGAAGCACGGAGAACGTCAGCCCGCGCGCCTTCTGCTGGTCCAGCGCCGCCTGTGCGTCGGCAATGTGCTTCGCCAGCAGCTTGCCCACCTCCTTGATGGTCTGTTCGTGCCGCAGTAGTCCCCAGTCCGCGTAGGGGTTGTCGTTGCCGGTCAGCACCCACAAGGCGCGCAATGCCGCAGCAACGCGCTTGCCACCAATGATCGGTTCGAGTTTCTTCTCCGGGTCACGCGAGCGCCCCATGAACATCCTGAACGCTTCCTTGGTGTGCAGCGCCATCTGGTCCACACCGTCATCGACCAGCGAACCCAGGAAGTTCATGGCCACCGCCTCCTTGTGCTCGACCAGCGGGTCGGCACCTTTGGAGGACTGGTACTGCGCCTTCATCCGGTCCAGCTGGTCTTCCCGGTCGATCAGCTCGATATGGCGGTCGTACAGAGGGTCGTTTTCATCATGCTGGCGGCTGGGGTCAGCGAGGAAGTCGGCCAACACTTCGCGCTCCCTTGCGATGCTGTAGCCATCGGAAAACGGAGAGTTCGGTTCGGTCTCGAACATCATGCTCTTGGCAGCAGGAATGAAAACGGTGCTGCTGGCCAGCGGGGCGGTGGCAGCAGCTGCACCTTTGCCGGCCTTCTTGCCAGTGCTGGGGGATGTGGTGGTCGTGGCCATGGTGGGTTGCTCCTGTTGATGGCTTTCAGAGAGTGCTTCGATCAGGCGTCAGGACTTGGGGGCGCGTCAGGTGGGGACCTGTCGGCCTTCCAGCTTTGAAGAAACGGGTACTGCAGGTCATCCATGCCCGGCAGATGCTCGGGCAGCGGTTGCGACAGCAGCGCTCGGACCTGTTCGGCGTTGACCTTGAAATAGGTCTTCGTGTTGGCGTGGACACGAACAGCAATCAGGTCGAACTCGACCAAGTCCCGAATCGCTTTTTCAACCTGTCGCTGGGAAATTTGATTGCCCAGGTACCGGTGCGACAGAACCAGCGCACTGCATGCGTACTCTTTTTCATCTGCCTGAACCTCCAAGAGAAACATCAGCACCGAGGTGTTTCTGAGGCTCTTCAGGCGGTACATCAGATTGACAAAAAGCTCTGTGTTGTCGGTCATGTTGGTTTGCCTTACCTTGTTCTACCGTTTGGGGAAACCTGGTACCCGTTACCAAGTTCCCCCGTTTGGTGGAACCGGATATCGAGCACCGTGTTTCTTGATGAGCAGCTAGCACCGAACGGCGCTACCCCCGAGATTGAAAGAACGACGCTCGGCTTCACGATGCGTCCCCGCGTTTGGCCACGAACGCCGCCCGCAGCTCTTGAAGTCGCTGGCGGTGTTCACGTCGAACCTCTGAGTCGTGGTCGACGTCGGCTGATTCAGACTCACCCTCGCGAGCGGCGTCCAGGTCGGGCTGTGCTGTGCCTGCATTGGCCAGCCGTTCTTCATGACGCTGGCGCCGCAGCCGCAGTTCAGCAATCTGGGGCGCCAGCGCCAGCGCCACGAAGCCGCTCTGGTGTTTGCGGATGAGACCGTGCAGCCAGCCGGTGGGGTTGTGGATGACTTTGTTGGGGATGGCCAGGTGGCCGGCCAGCTCGTCCAGGAAGGCCTGCTGCAGGTCCTGCGGTGCCTGGCCGACGGTAGCCAGCACCCCGGCGTGGTGACTGTGGTCCAACCGCTCGGGCAGGATCAGCGATTCGGCCTGTGTACGGATTTCGTCGGCGGACTGTTCAGATTGATTTTCCGGGCCTACAGGCGATTTTTCGGCATCGGTGCTACCCACCCCTTGGTTATGCACCAAATCGCCTGTGTGGCCGCGATTCGACCAGTTTCCGTCGATTTTCTGATCAACGGCTGTTTCGGATTTATGGATTTCAGAATTTTCAACCCGACGACGACCGGGTTTGCCGCCTGCCGAGTTATCCACAGGCGCTGTAGTAGTCGTTTGTAAATACCTTGAAATACCTTGTTCTTTATAGTTTTTAAAAAAGGGCAAATTCACATCCAAAAAAGGGCAAATTGGGTTCTCAAAAAGGGCAAATTCAGCAGAAGCCGACATGTGTGCTGTGGATAACTTTTGCGCCGAGTCGCTCGCCGAAGGCCCTGCCGCAGATTCAGGATGGAAGCCGTCGCGCGCAACCAGGCTTGGTGCGAACAGCGACCGGATCAGCTGTTCGGCCTGTGCAGTTGGCGCAGGGGTTGTACCTTCGGTGGCTGGCGCAGACTCGACCGTGGTAGATCGAGGGCCAAGCGGCAACGGCCGTGCCAGACCCACTGGAGAGAACAGGGTCAGTTGCTGCTGGGGCAGAGTTGAGCGGCTCAGGCCGGTCACCGGTCCCTTGGCGGGCTTGCCCTGCTTGGGTGCGGGAACAGTAGGCACCGCTGCCAGGGTTGCAGGCGCAGCCTGCTTGCGCGTTGAGCGCTTGCGCACCGGCTTGTCCTGCACCTGAAGGCACGAGGCAATCGCCGCCAGGTTCACGCGGGTGGCCACGACCTCGTTGGTGGCGCGGCCCTCGCGGATGAACCCAGCGGCCTTGAGCTTCTCGCGCGCGTTGCGCTGTGCCTTGATCCCAAGACACAGGGCGATGCGTGCCTGTTCGGGCCGGTAGCTGAACTCACCGGGGAACAGTTCCACGGCAGCGGTGTCGGCCAGCGGGTTTCGCAGGGCGAAGGACTGTCGCTGCAGGAGGTAGGACAGGTACAGCCCAGCCGAAACACCACCACAGATGTCCGACAGCGGCTTGTAGAAGCGAATGCAGGAGCGGAACAGCTCGCCCATGGACGCCCAGGTGAGTTGTTCCAGACCCAGGAAACTGGCGGTGGCCTGCAGGTTGACCCGGTAGTGAAGGATGGCGGGACGCCCGGCCAGGGCTTCTTCTAGGAGCCCGCGCCGGCTCAACTCGCCTCGCACCGAGGTTTGTTCGTGCGTGCTCAGGCCGGTGGCCTCGCGCCACTGGGCGGCGCTCATGAAGAACCAGCCACGCCGATGGGGTTGCGCCTGCGCCAGGTAGCGTGACCAGTACAAGGCGTGTCCCAGGAAGATGGCTGCCTTGAAGCTGTCCAGCCGCTGCGCCAGCAGAGGGTGAAACTGGATGAATCCTCGCGCATTGAGATGGCCCAGCGCCACGTCGTGGGCACGCAGGTCTCCCATGTCGACTGGAGCGCCGAATGGCGCTCCTTCTGTCGGGGTGTCCGATTGCGCCAGCTCTTGAAGCGTTGGCTGCCGCAGTGAAGCAGTGGATTGGAACAAGACGTCTGCCCGGTTCTTCAGATGGACGGTGGTGCGGCTCAGGCTCTGCGGCGCGACGCGCGGGCCTGCGCACGGCGCTCCAGACTGGCCACGTCCACTTCGGTCGCCAACGAGGTTTGCTGGATCAACTCGGCCAGACCCGCGCTGTGTGACAGGAGTCGCTGGGTCAGTGCATTCATGTCCAGGGCGAACATGGAAACGGGCTGACCAGATTGCTTGCCCTCGTCAGCGAGCAATTGGCACTCGATCAGCTGCCGCTGGGCTTTGCGCTGTTCCCGATAGGTCAGACCGGTTTGCGCTTCGCACTGGCTCGCTGAGAGCGCAAAACGGAAGATGCCTTGTGAATCCACCAGCTTCTTGCCCTGACTGTCCAGCAGCGACAGGACCAGGGAGAGCCACACGGCGGCGGTAACGCTGCCGCACACGTCCACATAGACCCGATGGAATGCCACTGGCTGGCTGCCCAGCCAGTCGAGCAACACAGCCTGGCTCAGGTGGTGATTGCTCAAGCCGGTGGTCGCCAGGGATGCCGATGCCTTGTCTGCCGTGCCCGGTGCGGTCATCGGTACAGCGATGGGCGCCATGGGCAACGGGGGAAGCTCCTGAGCAGGCGCCTGGGTGACCACCAGGGTCAGCTCAGGCTTGACCATGCTGCGACGCCGGGCGCGGCGGTTCTTGAGCACCAGCCGAGGTTGGCGGTACGCAGACTCGGGCACGGGGATGTTCAGGGTTTGCGGCATGGTCAGCTCCTGGTGGTTGAGTGAGCGTGGGGTTATGAGAGGTATTGGGACTCGACAGGCGCCACCTGAGGTCCAAGCTCCTGCACTGGAGCCGGTGTGGTGGATTTCGAGTCGTCGAATTCCGTGATGACGCGGTGCAGTGCGGCGATGGAGAACGCACTGAACTCCTTGTGCAGCGCCGAGAGGCGGTCGCGCTCATGGCTGTTCGGGGCCGATTGCCCGATGTCGTGCCATTTCTGGTGAATCTTGTCGCGGATGGACGCTGGGGGCATGCGAGGCCGACCGTTGGGGCCGGCCTTGCTCAGATCCAGCTCGGTGCGCAGGCGCTGCAGCTCTTGCTTGGAGAGCGTGAACAGACTGCGCAGCAGCTCGATGGACGCGCCATGGCGAATGAAGTATTCCTTGAGCGTCTCGGTGTGCTTGGCAATGTCGCGGCGCCACAGGCAGGCTTCGAGGTTCTTGATGTCGATTTGCACCGACATGGCCAGCCCCCCGTTGCGCGCGGCGTAGAAGAAGTCGCGCAGCGGCCGCTGCCTGAGATCGTCGACCAGTTCGGGCCGGAAGCCGCTGGCCAGCAATTGGTCCAGGCCTCCGGCCTCGGCCTGTTCGACCACATGCTCCAGAAGCATCTTGGTCAGTGTCGGATCGCTGATGTTGATCATCATGTTGGTTATCCCCTGGGTTGGTTGAAGAAAGCGGCTCAGTCGGGCAGGTCTGGATCGGGTGTGACAGTCCGAACGAAGCGTTCGGGGTGATCCAGACGCAGTTGCTCCATGGCGCGAAGCAACTGCACGGTGAGGTAGCCCAGCTCGGGCTGGTTGAACATGAGGTAGACCTCCGCGAGCAGCATCGCGGGGTCACCGGTTTCTGAGGTGAAGGCGCGCAGCGATCCGGAATAGGTCTGACGGAATACGTCGGGGCCTTGCACGGCCGCGCTGGCCCAGCGCGACTGCTCGGGTTCGGCGAAGGAGAACCACTGCGGGTCCACCTGCCCGCTGAGCGAGGCCAAGAATTTCCACGCGGCCGCGCGCAGCTGCGGATAAGGCAAGGTCTTGTCCCCCACGTTCTCCAACGACGCCGGAAGGTCCATGAGGTAGCCAAACGGCATTTCTGGGATGTGAAGGATGCAGTCGTGCAGCACCACCAGATCGCTGATGTCCAGCACCAGGCTGAGCACGTGGGCGGTGGGATCGCCCTCTCTGACCTGGTCGGGAAGACGCGGGTTGCGTTTGGTTCCCGCCGTGATCGGCTGCACTGGCGGCTGCTGGACGGGTGCGGGAGCGCCAGCCGGTGCAGGAGACTGGATCGGTGCGGCAGTGAATCCCTGGCCAGCAGCTGCGGGTGATGCCGTCGGTGCAGAAGCAGGCGCTGGCGCGCGCGGCACGCCAGCGAGCATACCGGCCAAGGCGCGCTGCTGAGGCGCAGGTGCTGGAGCGTGCGCTGAGGCGCCTTCGTCGGTCACAGCAGCGGTGGGCTTGCGGATCTGGATGGCCCGCAGCTCGTCTGCTGTGATCCGGCTGTTGGATTCCACCGCGCTGATCATCAAGGGCACCACCTCGGGCGAGACACCCACCGCTGTGGCCAGGGCCTGATGCAGATCGGTCACCAGTTCGGCCGCGTCGAGTTCGACCGGCTTGGTTTCAGCGTCGGCGGTGTCCTTGGGTCCGCTGCCCGCTGCCATGCCTGCGAGCAGCTGGTCCCGGTGCTTGAGCAACACGGGCTCGAACAGGTCAGCAGTGTTGCGCACACCAAAGTACGTCGCCACGGTCATCGCACCGGCCAGGCCCGGTCGGATGATCTCGTTGACCTCCTTGGCCATGAGCCACTGGCCCAGCGGCTTGAGGTGCTCGACCGCGAAGGCAAAGTTCTGGATGACCTTGACACCGAAGTTGATGCCGTGGGACTTGAGTTCACGCGCCAGTTCCCCTGTGCTGAGCACCGAGCCGTGCTCGGCCTCGAACTGGGCCTTGAAGTCGGCCACGCCCTGGGCGCGCTCCCAGAACGAGATTTCGCCACGGTTCTCGTTTTCGGCAAGGTGTGCCGAAATCACGTTCGCGTGACCTGGCCACGCCTTGACGATCACCTTGAGGTGGCTGAAACGGTTGTCTCCCGCCTCGTACAACTCCTTGGCGATGGCCAAGCGCGTGTTGCCCCCACCATACGGGTGAAACTTGGCCTCGTGGTGCGGCCGCGTGACAGTGATGGGATTGGTGATGCCGTCAGCAATGATGCTGGCCTTGAGGTCGTCGTACCGTGGGTTCTTGCCCGTGCGGGGGTTGTGACCGTAGGCCTCCAGCTCGTTGATGGGCAGCATCGAGAACGAATCGTCCGGGTCCGCCTTCGGATCGAGCGATGGCGTGGGAACCGCCGGGCGAGATGGCCTCGCCACCTGGTTCAAGTTCGCACTGACCAAGGCGTTGTAGGCCGCGTTCCTGGCATCGGCCCGAGCGGTCGGCGGCGGCTTGTTGGGCGTCACGCTCAGCGCCGGCAGCTGAGCGCCCTGACGGACCAGCGCAGCGGCTCGCTCCACTGCCGTGAGCGTCTCCGGGGTTTTCCTGGTCGCCATGCTCAGGCTCCCTGGATCAGATCGGTGTCGGGGTCGAGCGCGCTGTGCTCGGTGGGGGCCTGCAGCTCGCCCTTGTGATTGGGAGTGAACTTGCCTTCCAGCGAAGCGATCAGCTCCCACATCAATCGATGCATGATGTCGCTCGACTTGCCCGGATCGATCCAGTGAACGGGCACTTGGGCAGTTGCTGCCTTGGGGAAGGCCGCAATGGCTGGAATCATCGCGTCCATCACCGTGACCTTGCCGCTGAGCTGGATGAACTGATCGCGGATGTGCTGCGTGATGGTCTTTGAATCGACCGTGTTCTGGTAGTGGTTGATCACGGCCCGCATCGGCGGGATCGTGTAGCCCATGTTGCCGGCCGATTCGTGGCGGTCAATCAAAAGCTGCGACCCGCTGATGAACTCCCGTGCGGAGACGATGTCCGGCTTGGCCGGAATGAGCAGCATGTCGGCAGCGTTGACTGCCGCATCCTGCAGGTGACCCACGGCACCTTGGGTGTCGATGATCACCACATCGTATTTGGAGGAGACGGCCTCGTTTTTGATGGCCAGGCGGATGCGAACCAGCTTGTCCAAGCGGCTCGAAAGCCAATCCTGCAGCGCGCTGTCATAGGTAAACACCCCGCGCTCTTCGTCAAACCGCTGGGTGTCGGAGCGCACCAGGTGCAGGAAACCTCCGCGAACGTTCAGTACCGAGGTGTCCCCACGGAAGTTGTCGGGAGGGAGGCACACATGACTGATGCAGTCGTCGGCCAGGACGCCCCTCTGAATCATGGTCGTCAGGCCATGTTCTGCGACGTGGGAGAGCTGGAAATGTCGGGTCAGTGCGGGCTGGATGTCCGCGTCAATGAGCAGGACACGGTATCCCATGTCTGCCAGAAAGCCACCAATGTTGGCACAGAGAGTGGTTTTGCCGACGCCGCCCTTTGTGGCGACTACTGAGAGAGTGAGCATTTGATCCTCGCTGAACTGGGTTGAACCGGTTCAGAGAAAACCAACGTGCCTGCCTGCGAAATTCGGTCAAATGCCCGACTAATTCGGTCATTTGAACCTATAGTTGCTCTAACTGACGCCATTTATTGGCGGCAATATACATCGTGGAATATCAATGATCTGAGCGAGCGAGTGCAGCCATAGGAACACCGGATCACGTGTTGAGCTGCGCCCAGGCCTTGTCGATCCGCTTCACGCTGACCGGCTGCGGCGTGCGCAGCTCCTGAGCGAAGAAGCTCACGCGCAGTTCTTCCAGCAGCCAGCGCACTTCCTGCAGTCGTGCGTCCTGCACGCCCTTGCGCTCGGCCACCAGACGCCAGAAGCGCTGGTCCTGAGGCTTGAGTTCCGCGAACTTCGCGGCATCGCGCGCAGGATCGCCGCGCAGCTTGTCCAGTCGAAGCTGCACCGCCTTGAGGTACCGCGGGAAATGCTGCAACTGCGCATATGGCGTTGAACTCAGGAAACTCTTGGGCACCAGGCGCTGCAACTGCTGCTGCACATCGGTCGCCACGTCGGCCGGCGGCTTGCTGTCCTTGAGCTTGCGGGCCGCGGCCGCGTATTCGGTCAGGATCACGCCGGCCTGGCGCGCGATCTCGTTGGCGATCAGGGTCAGGCGCCCTCGCCCTTCGTCCACCCGCGCCTTGAACGCCGCAGCATCGGTCGGCAGCGGTTCGACCAGGAAGGCGCGGTCCAGCGACAGGTCGAGAATCTGGTTCTTCAGTTCGTCCAGCGTGCCACCACCACCGCCGCTGTCGGTCTTGCCGACGTTCATGTAGGCCACGCCCATGGCCTGCAACCCGGGCAGGTTCTTTTCCAGGTACTTCAGGGCGTCCTTGATCTGCAGCGCGAACAGCCGGCGCAGGCCGGCGCGGTGGCGGGCTAGCGCGACCTCGGGCTCGTCGAACACCTCGATGCGCACGGCGTCGCCGTCGTCGATCAGCGCCGGGAAGCCGATCAGCGTCTGGCCGCCCTTGCGGATTTCCATCAGCTCGGGCAACTCGCCGAAGTCCCAGTTGGTGTGGCGCTGTTCGGCGTTCGACGTCTTCGCGGCTGGAGCGGCCGGCGTCTTGGCTTTGTCGGGTGCGGGCACCCGGCGGGCGCCATCGGCCGCTGGTGTCGGCGCCACGGGCGCTGCAGCAGGCGTCGCAATGTCCTTGAGCTTGAGCGAGGCCAGTGCCTGGAAGGCACCGCGCGCCTGGCTGCCCAACTCGGCTTTCAGCGCGCCCAGGTTTCGGCCTTGGCCGAGCTGGCGCCCGTGTTCGTCCACCACGCGCAGGTGCATGAAGTGGTGCGCTGGCAGCATGTCGACCTTGATGTCGTTGCGCTGCACCGGCAGTTGCGTCGCCTCGCGCACCCGCTTGAGCAGCGCGTCCATCAGGCTGCCAACGCCGAACACCTCGGCCTGGCACAGCGCCTCGGTCATCTTCTCGGCCGTGGCCGGCAGAGGGACCAGACGCGAGCGCGGCCGCTGGTGCAGGGTCTTGAGCAGGGCCTGCACCTTGTCCTTGAGCATGCCGGGCACCAGCCAGTCGCAGCGGTCTTCGCTGACCTGATTGAGCGCGAAGATCGGCACGGTCACGCTCACACCGTCGCGTGCGTCGCCGGGTTCGTGCAGGTAGGCAGCGGCGCAGTCCACGCCACCCAGGCGGATGGTCTTCGGATAAGCCTGCGTCGTGATGCCCGCGGCCTCGTGCCGCATCAGCTCTTCGCGCGTGAGGAACAGCAGCTTGTTGTTGTCTCGACTGGCATCCCGGTACCAGCGCTCGAAGGCCGCGCCGTTGCACACGTCGGCCGGCAGTTGCTGGTCGTAGAAGGCGTAGATCAGCTCGTCGTCGACAAGTACGTCCTGCCGGCGGGCCTTGTGCTCCAGCTCCTGCACCTCGCGCACGGTGCGGCGGTTGGCGGCCAGAAAACTCAGCTTGCTGTCCCAGGTGTCGTCGTGCAGGTGGCCCACCAGGGCTCCGCGGATGAAGATCTCGCGCGCGCCGGCCGGGTCCACCTTGCTGTAGTCCACGCGCCGCTGCTGGTAGATCACCAGGCCGTACAGCGTGGCGCGCTCGTAGGCGCTGACGCGACCCGCCTTCTTCTCCCAATGCGGGTCCAGCACCTGCTTCTTGAGCAGATGGCCGCCGACCTGTTCCAGCCACTGCGGCTCGATGTTGGCGATGCTGCGGCCGAACAGGCGCGCGGTTTCCACCAGCTCGGCGCAGACGATCCACCGGCCCGGCTTCTTGCTCAGGTTCGCGCCCGGGTGGCGGTGGAACTTGATGCCGCGCGCACCCAGGTACCAGTCTTCGGTGTCGTTCTTGCAGCCGATGTTGCCCAGCAGGCCGGCGAGCATGGACAGGTGCAGTTGCTCGTAGCTGGCGGGCGCGGTGTTGATGGTCCATTTGTGCTCGGCCACCACCGTGTGCAGTTGCGAATGGATGTCGCGCCACTCGCGCACGCGGCGCACGTTGATGTAGTTCTCCCGCAGCAGGTTCTCGTACTGGCGGTGGCTGAGCTTGTGGTCTTTGCCGTGGCCGCCCTTGCTGTCTTCCAGCCACTTCCAGAGCTTGAGCGTGCCGGAGAACTCGCTCTTTTCGTCGTCGAACTTCTTGTGCGCCTGGTCGGCCTGGGTCTGTTTCTCCAGCGGCCGGTCGCGCACGTCCTGCAGGCTCAGGGCGGACGCGATCACCAGCACTTCGTCCAGCGCGCCGCGCTGCTGCGCCTCCAGCAGGATGCGGCCCACGCGCGGGTCCAGCGGCAGGCGACTGAGCGTCTGGCCGATGCGTGTCAGTTCGTTGGCCTCGTCGACCGCACCCAGTTCGGACAACAACTGGTAGCCATCGGTGATGGCGCGGCGCTGCGGCGCTTCCAGGAACGCGAAGTCTTCGACCGCGCCAAGGTGCAGCGCCTTCATGCGCAGGATCACGCCCGCCAGCGA
This sequence comes from Hydrogenophaga sp., assembly GCA_016790705.1. Taxonomy (GTDB): domain Bacteria; phylum Pseudomonadota; class Gammaproteobacteria; order Burkholderiales; family Burkholderiaceae_C; genus Hydrogenophaga. The sequence goes on along the minus strand of JAEUOT010000011.1, from coordinate 75,377 downwards.
GCTGCGCAGGATCTCGGGGTCGGTGAAACGCGAACGGCTGTTGAAGTCCGCTTCGTCATAGAGACGGATGCAGATGCCGTCGGCCACGCGGCCGCAGCGGCCGGCGCGCTGGTTGGCCGCCGCCTGGCTGATCGGCTCGACCAGCAGTTGCTCCACCTTCTGGCGGAAGCTGTAGCGCTTCACGCGCGCCGTGCCGGCATCGATGACAAAACGGATGCCGGGCACCGTCAGCGAGGTCTCCGCCACGTTGGTCGAGAGCACGATGCGGCGCTGGCCGTGTGGCTGGAAGATGCGGTCCTGCTCGGCCTGTGAGAGGCGCGCGAACAGCGGCAGCACCTCGGCGTTGCGCAGCGCGGGCTGATGCGAGAGGTGCTTTCGCAGGTGGTCGGCGGCCTCGCGGATCTCGCGCTCGCCCGGCAGGAACACCAGGATATCGCCGCCCTGCCCGGCGCCCCCGCGCCACAGCTCGTCCACCCCATCGGCGATGGCATTGTTCAGGTCGTATTCCCGGCTTTCCTCGAACGGGCGGTAGCGCACCTCCACCGGGAAGGTCCGGCCCGAAACCATCAGCACCGGCGCCTTGCCTTTGGACGACGCAAAGTAATCGGCGAACCGGTCGGCGTCGATGGTGGCCGAGGTGACGATGATCTTCAGGTCCGGCCGGCGCGGCAGCAACTGGCGCAGGTAGCCCAAGAGGAAGTCGATGTTGAGCGATCGCTCGTGCGCCTCGTCGATGATGATGGTGTCGTAGGCCCGCAGGTCCGGGTCGGTCTGCGTTTCGGCCAGCAAGATGCCGTCGGTCATCAGCTTGACCGAGGCGTCTTTCGAGAGCCTGTCCTGGAAGCGGACCTTGTAGCCCACCACCTCGCCCAGAGGCGTCTTCAATTCCTCGGCAATGCGCTTGGCGACGCTCGACGCGGCGATCCGCCGCGGCTGCGTGTGTCCGATCAACTGGCCGCGCTGTCCCGGCTTGGCGTTGAGCCTCCCCCGTCCCATGGCCAGCGCAATCTTCGGCAACTGCGTCGTCTTGCCCGATCCGGTCTCGCCGCAGACGATCACCACCTGGTGGTCACGGATGGCCTGCTCGATCTCCTGCCGCCGGGCGGAGACGGGCAGGGACTCGGGGAACTCGATGTGCAGGGGCGCGGAGGACAAGGGTGAACTTCAGTCAAAATCAGGCAACCGGGGATTATCCCGCGCGCCCTGCCCGTCTGCCCTACCCGCCCGCCATGTCCACCGTCTTCAATTTCACCTTCGTGCCCTGGTTCCGTTCGGTGGCACCGTACATCCACAAGTTCCGGAACCAGACCTTCGTGATCGGCCTGACGGGTGAAGCCATTGCGGCGGGCAAGCTGGCCTCGATCGCCCAGGACATCGCGATGATCCAGGCCATGGGTGTGAAGATCGTGCTGGTGCACGGCTTCCGGCCCCAGGTCAACGAACAACTGCGCCTCAAGGGCCATGAGGCAAAGTACTCGCACGGCATGCGCATCACCGATTCGGTGGCGCTGGACTGCGCACAGGAAGCCGCCGGCCAGTTGCGCTACGAAATCGAAGCCGCGTTCAGCCAGGGCTTGCCCAACACGCCCATGGCCGGTGCACGGGTACGGGTGATTTCGGGCAACTTCATCACCGCGCGGCCCGTGGGCCTGATCGACGGCGTCGATTTCCAGCACTCGGGTCTGGTGCGCAAGGTCGATACCGAAGGCATCCAGCGCACGCTGGACATGGGCACGCTGGTGCTGATCTCGCCCTTTGGCTTTTCGCCCACGGGAGAAGCCTTCAACCTCAGCATGGAAGATGTCGCCACCTCGGTGGCGGTCGCGCTGCAGACCGACAAGCTGATCTTCATGACAGAGGTGCCGGGCATCCATTCGGACGTCAACGACCCCCAGAGCGAGATCGACACCGAACTGCCGTTGGCCGATGCCAAGCGCCTGGTGGCCAATCTGCCACCGCCCTCCCAGCCCGTTGACCCGGCTTTCTACCTGCAGCACTGCATCCGCGCATGCGAAGGTGGCGTCGAGCGCAGCCACATCATCCCGTTCTCCCTTGACGGCGCGCTGCTGCTGGAGATCTATGTGCACGATGGCATCGGCACCATGATCGTGGACGAGAAGCTCGAAAGCCTACGGGAGGCAACGGTCGACGATGTCGGTGGCATCCTGGCGCTGATCGAGCCGTTTGAAAAAGACGGCACGCTGGTCAAGCGCGACCGTACCGAAATCGAACGGGACGCCGGGAACTACACGATCATCGAACACGATGGCGTGATCTTCGGCTGCGCCGCGCTCTACCCCTATCCCGAGGAGCGGACCGGCGAGATGGCCGCGGTCACGGTGTCGCCGCAGAGCCAGAGCCAGGGTGACGGCGAACGCCTGCTCAAGCGCATCGAGTCACGCGCCCGCGCACAAGGCCTGCAGAGCATCTTTGTGCTCACCACCCGCACGATGCACTGGTTCATCAAGCGCGGCTTCGCGCAGGTCAGCCCCGACTGGCTGCCGGAGGCGCGCAAACGCAAGTACAACTGGGATCGACGCAGCCAGGTGCTGGTCAAGAAGCTGAGCTGACGCCCGTGTCGGCTTGACGAAAATCAAGCACGCCTTTCTTCATCGGTTCATACTGGAATTTTGTGACCAGACCGTGAACCGAACATGACCGAACGCTCCACCAGTTCCTCTGCAACCGCTGTCGAAATTGGCCGAAAAACGCCGGCCCGGACGGCGCGCAAAACGCCTGCCGGCACGACCGCAAAAGCGGCGGTGCGGCGTGTCAGCCTCGGCGATGTGACAGGGTCCACACAACCCTCGCGCATCGCCAAGGTGGCCACCAGCACCGCCGTCAGTGCCCGCCAGGAAGCCAAGTCCGCCGCCGTCAAGGACATCCTGGCCAACAAAGCCACCAGCAAGGCCCGCAAGGCCGAGGGTCTGCGGGCCATCCTGGAAGGGGCATCACCCGACGACGCCAAGGCGATCCGGCGGCTGCTCAAGGACACCGCCAAGGCCGCCAAGGGTCAGCTCAAGGGTGAGCCCAATCCCGATGAGGTCCTCTCCACCGACTGGCGCAGCGGTGCCTACCCCTACAAGAACCTTCTCTCGCGCAAGACCTACGAGGCCCAGAAGTACCTGCTGCAGGTTGAACTGCTCAAACTGCAGGCCTGGGTCAAGGAAACGAAACAGCGTGTGGTGATCCTGTTCGAAGGTCGCGACGCCGCCGGCAAGGGCGGCACCATCAAGCGTTTCATGGAACACCTCAACCCCCGCGGTGCGCGCGTGGTGGCGCTGGAAAAACCGACCGACACCGAGCGCGGCCAGTGGTACTTCCAACGCTATGTCGAGCACCTGCCAACCGCCGGCGAAATCGTGCTGTTTGACCGCAGTTGGTACAACCGCGCGGGCGTCGAGCGAGTCATGGGTTTCTGCACCGACGACGAGTACCAGGAGTTCATGCGCCAGGCGCCGCAGTTCGAGCGCCAGTTGGTGCGCAGCGGCATCCACCTGATCAAGTTCTGGTTCTCGGTCAGCCGCGAGGAGCAGCGCCGCCGATTCAAGGAGCGCAAGGCCCACCCGCTCAAACAGTGGAAGCTCAGCCCGATCGACATGGCCTCGCTGGACAAGTGGGAGGACTACACCAAGGCCAAGGAAGCGATGTTCTTCGAGACCGACACCGCCGATGCGCCCTGGACCGTGATCAAGAGCGACTGCAAGAAGCGCGCGCGGCTCAATGGCATGCGCTACGTGCTGCAGAAACTGCCCTACACCAACAAGGACCCCAAGAACATCGGTTCACTGGACTCGCTGATTGTGGGTCGCGCACACGTGGTCTACGAGCGGGGCGAACGCCCTGGCAGCGCCATCCTGTGAGGGCATGCGCCCCGCTGCTCGCGGGGCGTACCTTATCTCTGCCTGCGCAACAGAAGCAGCAGCGACACGACCGCAATCGCTGAGAAGCAGAGGAAAGACCAATTGGCGATGGACAGCTTCAGGAAGGTCCAGTCGACCGCCGAACAGTCTCCGCTGCCTTTGAAGATCATGGGGATCGCGCGCTTGAGCGGAAACGACTCGATCATCCCGTAGAAGTCCCGCCCGCAGCTGAGTACCTCGGGTGGGTACCACTGCAAGAAGCTCTGACGGGCGGCGACAAACGCGCCACCCAGAGCGATCACGCCCATCACCGCCACGCCAGCGCTGCGTCCAGAACGCCCGGAAAGTGCCGCAGCAATGCCCGCGACAAGGGCCACCAGGATCAAGGCGTAGCGCTGCACGATGCACATCGGGCAGGGCTCAAGGCCGACCGCATGCTGCAAGTAGAGGCCGAAGGCCAGCAGGCCGACGCAGCCGACCGCCACCAGCGCGAGGAGTCGGCGAGGGTGGCGATCCAGCAGATCAAGGACGGTGGCAGACAGGTTCAAGAGATCTCCAGAAAAAGAAACGAGGCGCGCCGGATGGACCCGGACAGCGCCTCGGAGTTCCGGGCCTGTGCGATCTCAGGTCGCGTCGGCGAAGGCTCGTTCGATGACGAACTGGCCGGGACGGGTGGTGTTGCCTTCGGCAAAGCCACGCTTCTCGCACAGTGCCTTGAGGTCCCGCAGCATCTCGGGGCTGCCACAGATCATGACACGGTCTTCGGCCGGGTTCAGCTCAGGCAGACCGGTGTCCTTGGCGAGTTGGCCGCTTTCGATGATGTTGGGAATGCGACCCTGGTGAATGAAGGGCTCACGGGTCACCGTCGGGTAGTAGATGAACTGCTGGCTCACCATCTCGCCCAGGAATTCGTGCTGCTTGAGCTGGGTTTCCAGCATGTCGCGGTAGGCCAGTTCCTTGACTTCGCGCACACCGTGGATCAGAACCACCTGCTCGAATTTTTCATAGGTCTCGGGGTCGCGCACGATGGACAGGAACGGCGCCAGACCGGTGCCGGTGGCCAGGAGGTACAGGCGCTTGGCCGGCAGCAAATAGTCGATCAGCAGCGTGCCGGTGGGTTTCTTGCCGACGACGATCGTGTCGCCGACCTGGATGTGCTGCAAGCGGCTGGTCAACGGACCGTCAGGCACCTTGATGCTCAGGAACTCCAGGTGCTCCTCGTAATTGGCGCTGGCAATCGAGTAGGCACGCAGCAGCGGCTTGCCGTCGACCCGCAAGCCGATCATGGTGAAGTGGCCGTTGGAGAAGCGCAGGGCCGTGTCGCGCGTGGTCGTGAAACTGAACAGACGTTCCGTCCAGTGATGAACGCTCAGGACGCGCTCTTCCAGAAATGCACTCATGGTCTCGGAGGGGTTGAGCCCGCCAGCAGCGGGGGAAGCTGAAACAAAAACAGCCTGCGATTGTAGAAGTCCAGGCCGTGTCGGCTTTGCGATATGTCAGGGTTCGTGGCAAGGGCGCCGCCGCAGACGATATTCGTTGCTACAGTGGAGTCCTGCCGCCGGAGGCCACCAGGGCGCATCGGTTGTGAACCTGCTTTGCGGATGATGCCCGCCCCCCTATAAAACCGGAACGAATAGTTTTTTATTTCATTTAGACGAGTTTCGAATAAGGAATTGCCATGGCCCGCACCGTTCAATGCATCAAGCTCGGCAAGGAAGCCGAAGGTCTGGACTTCCCGCCCTATCCAGGCGAACTGGGCAAGCGCATTTACGAAAACGTGAGCAAGGAAGCATGGGCCGCCTGGCTGCGCCACCAGACCATGCTGCTCAACGAAAACCGGCTGAATCTGGCTGACGCCCGGGCGCGTCAGTACCTCGCGCGCCAGATGGAGAAGCACTTCTTCGGCGAAGGCGCGGATGCTGCCGCCGGATTTGTCCCACCCACCGCCGCCTGATTCGCCGCGCCTCCTGTCTTGGAGCCCTTCATTTCGCGCCATGCCCTGGTCCTGGGCGCCGGGCTGGCTGGAGCGGCCTGCTGCGCAGCCCTGGCGCGACGTGGCTGGACCCTGACGCTGCTGGAACGTTGTCCCGGGCCGGCGCAAGGCGCGTCCGGGCTGCCGGTGGGCATGCTCAGCCCGCACCAGACGCGCAGCCCGACCCCTCTGTCCCGCTTGTGTGCGCTGGGTGTACCCGATGCCCGCGCCGAGTTAGAACGGCTCGTCCCAGAGGGCGCCGGCTGGACCGCCACCGACGTGGACAACCTGGGGCACGCGCCCGGTCGATGGCCCGCCGCACTGGTCAGACCTGCCGCGCTGGTCGAGGCGTGGCTTGACCAGACGCGCGGTCTTCAGGCCCTGGAAAGCCGCTGGAACGCCGAAGTCGCCGCCTTGGTCCGACGGGACGGTCAATGGCAGGCCCTGGATGTCCACGGCGAAGTGCTCGCGCAGGCGCCGGTGGTTGTCGTTGCGGCGGCATTCGGCAGCCTAGCCATCCTTGAAGGTCAGCACGGCCTCGATGCATCGGCCCTGCCCATCCGCCCGGTGCAAGGGCAACTGACCATGGCGCCGCTGGTGGGTGAGCCGCTGGCGCCCCGACCGATGCGAAACAACGGCGTTTTTGTGCCAGCCTACGAGGACAGCTGCCTGCCTCCGGCCTGGCCATCACGCGTCTGGGCGATGGGGTCGACCTATGAACGGGGATGCCAGGACACCACGGTACGCAACAGCGCCCACGAGCGCAACGCAGACAGCCTTCAGCAAATGCACCCACTGGCCGCGACCGAACTCCGGGACCGGCTGGCCAATGGCGAGTTGCTGGGCTGGGCGCAGATTCGTTGCGCCTCGCTGGACCGGGTGCCCATGGTCGGAGCGGCGCCCGACGTGCCCGCGCTGAAGGTCATGATGCAGGAGGCCGGACACAGGCGCGGAAGGGTGCCGCTGGCCGATACGCCTCGGCTACCAGGCCTCTATCTGCTCACCGCGTTCGGTTCGAGAGGACTGACCCTGGCGCAGTGGTGCGCCGACTGGCTGGCTGCCCAGATGAACGGTGAACCGTCATCGCTGCCCGACAGCGACCGCGACCTGGAGCGGGCCATGGACCCGGCGCGCTTTGCCTGGAAGATCGCCCGCCGCCAGGACGCCTGAGCTGGACCTAGTTCAACACGCGAGCAAGCCGATCCAGCTGCGCAGTTCGGTGTCCTGCAAGGGACGGCCCACCAGGGCATTGATGCCTGTGCGCTGCATGTCCTTGCGCACCCGCCGACGGTTCAGCCAGGGCGCCAGCGGTCCGGCATGGGCGCTGATCCCCATCGTGAGTGCGGCGGGGTTCTGCTGCGCGAAATGACGCGCCAACTGCCAGGCGTCCACATCGTGCGCGTCCAGATCAAAGATGGCGCAGCAGTGCCGTTGTCGCGCCATGGTGGTCAGCGCCTCCTCCGTGGTGTCGGCCGTGTCGACCTCGACCACCCCGACGCCTTCGAGCAAGACCACCAGGCTGGCGCGCTCTGCAGCGGACGCCCCGACGATCAGCGCGCGGCGGTTCTGGCCTGTCGTCCCAGCCTCCAGCGCGCCGGGCCGTGTGACGTCCAGGTCCAGGAATCCCGAATCGGCCTGACGTGCGGCAAACACGGCATCAAGGTCATTGAGCAAGACCGCCCACTGGATAGGGCGTCCGGTCACCCGCCAAGCGTGGGCTGGCGCGTTCGGCCCGACCCAGATCAGGCGCTGACCGGACGGGGCCTGCCTGGCGTGCATCAGCACCGCCTCGGCGCTGTTCCCGTCCACCAGAACCACCTCGGCCAGCACCGTGGCCGGTGGCGCGCCCGGTCCGGACAGGGGCCCCCATGCCGCGTAGGCCAGTTCGCGCTCCTCGGACAGGCGAAACACGGTATTGAGCGCATGCCGCTCCACATCGCTGAATCCCACGACATGAACATAGATGCGCTGTTTATCCATATGGCGGGGATGTTACCGCGCGCAGTCGTGGCGCCTATGTTCGGGTGTTTGAAACGCTCTTAACAACTCGCAGAAATATTGAGCTAACGAAAATGTAGTTCACGATATATGCATCGCTGCGTACAGTCGCGGCCCATGTCAGAACTCGCTTTTGTCTTCGCTGGCTTTTTCGTTGGCCTGGTTGTCGGTCTCACCGGGGTGGGTGGCGGCTCGCTGATGACGCCGATCCTGATCTTTTTCTTCGGCATCAAGCCCTACCTGGCTGTGGGCACCGACCTGTTGTTTGCCGCCGTCACAAAGGCTGGCGGAACGATCAACCTTGCACGCCAGCGCCTGGTGCCCTGGCGGGTGGTCGGCCAGCTCTGCGCCGGCAGCATCCCGGCGGCCCTGCTGACCCTCACCGTGTTGCACCACCTCGGACCGGCCAGTCCGGTGGTGCAGGCCATCATGACCAACACCTTGGGCGTGGCACTGCTGCTGACAGCCGCCGCCATGCTCTACAAGGCGGCCAGGGGCAAGGTGTTGCCACGCACCCTGCCCGTGGGTGAACTGGACAACGCCACCCGCGCCCGCCACTGGAGCCTGCCCATTCTGTTCGGTGCGGTGATCGGCACCCTGGTGACGCTGACCTCGGTCGGTGCCGGCGCAATTGGCGTGACCGTGCTGCTGATCCTGTTCCCGCTGCTGCCGCTGCCGCGCATCGTGGCCGCCGACATCGCTTACGCCGTGCCGCTGACGCTCGTGGCCGGTCTGGGCCACGCCAGCCTGGGCTCGGTCGACTGGGCCCTGCTGGCCAAACTGCTGGCCGGCTCACTGCCCGGCATCTGGCTGGGCACCCGTCTGATGCGCCACACGCCCGAGCGCCTGGTGCGTTCGCTGCTTTCGCTGCTGCTGGCCTACGCCGGCACCAAGCTGATCGCACTCTGATTTCCGCCGTCCGATTTCTGTTTTTCCCCGAAGTCCATGTACCAGTATTCCGATTTCGACCGCCAGTTCGTGCAACAGCGCGCGGCCCAGTTCCGCGACCAGCTCGAACGCTTCCAGGCCGGTTCCCTCGACGGCGAGGCCTTCCGCCCGCTGCGCCTGCAGAACGGCTGGTACATCCAGCGTTTCGCCCCCATGCTGCGCGTGGCCGTGCCTTATGGCGAAATCAACACCGCCCAGTTGCGCGTTCTCGCCAAGCTGGCCCGCGACTTTGACCACAAGGAAGCGCACGACACCTCCAAGGCCAACGCGGCCCTGGCCGATGTGCCCACCCTTCCCGACCGCTGCGCCCACTTCACGACACGCCAGAACGTGCAGTTCAACTGGATCCCGCTGAGCCGTGCGGCCGACGCCATGGACTTGCTCGCGACGGTGAACCTGCACGGCATCCAGACCAGCGGCAACTGCATCCGCAACATCACCACCGACGCTCTGGCCGGCGTCGCCGTGGATGAAGTAGCCGACCCGCGCCCGTTCGCGGAAATCATGCGCCAGTGGAGCACGCTGCACCCCGAGTTCGCCTTCCTGCCGCGCAAGTTCAAGATCGCCATCACCGGCGCCCGTGAAGACCGCGCCGCCGTGCCCTGGCACGACGTGGGCCTGTTCCTGGTGCGCAGCTCCGACGGCGCGCTGGGCTTCAAGGTGCTGGTCGGCGGTGGCATGGGCCGTACGCCCATCATCGGCAGCGTGATCCGCGAATTCCTGCCCTGGAACCAGATCCTCAACTACCTCGAAGCCATCGTCCGCGCCTACAACCGCTTCGGCCGCCGCGACAACAAGTACAAGGCCCGGATCAAGATCCTGGTCAAGGCCGAGGGCCAGGTGTTCACCGACCAGGTGGAAGCCGAGTACCGCGACATCGTCGAGCACGACGGCGCCCCGCACACCATCACCCAGGCCGAACTGGACCGCGTGACCGCGTTCTTCGTGGCACCGACGCAGCCCGCGACCCGCCCGAACGGCGAAGCCCAGATCACGCAGCTGCTGCAGGCCGACGCCGATGGACAAGCCGCGTTCGCCCGCTGGCTGGGACGCAACGTGAAGCCGCACCAGAACCCGGCCTTGCGCGCCGTGACGCTGTCGTTCAAGCGCGTGGGCTCCGCACCCGGCGACGCCAGCGCCGACCAGTTGGAACACGCCGCCGAACTGGTCGACCGCTTCTCCTGCGGCGAGGCCCGCGTCACCCACGAGCAGAACCTGGTGCTGCCCTGGGTCCGCAGCGAAGACCTCCCGGAACTCTGGCGCGAGGCGCGCCGTCTGGGTCTGGCCCAGGCCAACATCGGCCTGCTGTCCGACATGATCGCCTGCCCCGGTGGCGACTTCTGCGACCTGGCCAACGCCCGCTCGCTGCCGATCGCGCAGGCCCTGCTGGCCCGCTACGAGGACCTGGACGAACAGCACGACCTGGGCGAGATCGACCTGCACATCAGCGGCTGCATCAACAGTTGCGGCCACCACCACAGCGGCCACATCGGCATCCTGGGCGTCGACAAGGACGGCCAGGAGTGGTACCAGGTCACGCTGGGCGGCTCCGATGGCTCCCTGCTGTCGGGCGAGGCCGTACCCGGCAAGGTGATCGGCCCGTCGTTCGCGGCCGACGAAATGGTCGATGTGATCGAGGCGGTTATCGACACCTACCGCGCACGACGCGAGCCGGGGGAGACTTTCATCCAGGCGGTGCGTCGGCTGGGCCTTGACCCGTTCAAGACCGCCGCCAACGCCGTGCGCGTCGCGACGGCACGCCACGACCCCGTCACCGCCTGAAATCGCAAGAGAACCGCATGAGCCACCAGATCGAACTCTTCAAGGCCGACAGCTTCGTGTCGGATGACACCGGCACCGTGACGCTGTCCAACGACGCCGACCCGCGCGATGTCTCGCTCGACGGCGTTCACACCGTCGTCCTGCAATTCCCTGCCTTCACCGACGGCCGTGCCTTCAGCCAGGCCTTCCTGCTGCGCCGCCGCCTGGGCTTCACCGGCCAGATACGCGCAGTGGGCGATGTGCTGATCGACCAATTGGCCCAGATGCAGCGCACCGGCTTCACGCAGGCCGTGCTGCGCGCCGACCAGAGCATCGAACACGGCCGAAAGCTGCTGACCCACTACGACGCCTACTACCAGGGCGACGCCGTGGACGTGAAGCCGCATTTCGCCGCCGCCTGAAGACCACCAAGAACAAATACATGAGCAACATCGACCTCGCCAAAGTCAACGCCGACCTCGGTCGCGACGCGCCGGCCCTGGTTCAGTGGGCCCTGGGCCTGGGCCAGCCGTCCATCGTCACCACCAACTTCCGCCCGTTCGAAGCGGTGATCCTGCATCTGGTGACCCAGGTGAACCCCGACGTGCCGGTGGTCTGGATGGACAACGGCTACAACACCGAAGCCACCTACCGCTTCGCCGACGAGGTGACGAAGCAGCTCAAGCTGAACCTGAAGATCTACCTGCCCCGGCGCTCGCGCGCGCACCGCGAAGCCGTGGAGGGCGCGACGCCGGCGCTGGACGATCCGCGCCACGCGACCTTCACCGAAGAAGTGAAGCTCGAACCCTTTGCGCGGGCCCTGCGCGAGACGGCGCCCAAGGTCTGGTTCACCGCCCTGCGCGCCACCGACACCGCCGTGCGCGCCCAGATGGACCCGGTGAGCATCAACCCGGACGGCCTGATCAAGGTGGCGCCGCTGCTCCACTGGACCTCCAAGGACCTGTACCACTACTGCGAGCTGCACGGCCTGCCCAACAACTTCGACTACGTGGACCCGACCAAGGGCGAAGAAAACCGCGAGTGCGGCCTGCACCTGGCCCATTGAAGCCCGGCCCACCGAACCGACTGCCGACAACGATCATGAACGCCCGTACCGACTCCGCCGTGCTGCAAACCGCCGAACACCACCTGAGCAACGCCCACCTGGACGCGCTCGAAGAGGAAACCATCTTCATCCTGCGCGAGGTCGCGGCCGCCTTCGAGCGCCCCGCCCTGCTGTTCTCGGGCGGCAAGGACTCACTGGTGATGCTCAAGTGCGCCGAAAAGGCCTTCGGCATCGGTCGCATCCCCTCCCCGCTGCTGATGATCGACACCGGTCACAACTTTCCCGAAGTGACCGACTTTCGCGATTTCCGGGCCAAGGAGTTGCAAGCCGAGCTGATCGTGCGCAGCGTTGAAGATTCGATGGCCCGCGGCACCGTGCGTCTGGCCCATCCAGGCGAGAGCCGCAACGTGCACCAGTCGGTCACCCTGCTCGAAGCCATTGAAGAGTTTCGCTTCGACGCACTGATCGGCGGCGCTCGTCGCGATGAGGAGAAGGCCCGCGCCAAGGAGCGCATCTTTTCGCACCGCGACAGCTTCGGCCAGTGGCAGCCCAAGGCCCAGCGCCCCGAGCTCTGGACCCTGTTCAACACCCGCCTGGCCCCTGGCGAACACTTCCGCGTGTTCCCCATCAGCAACTGGACCGAGCTGGACGTGTGGCAGTACATCGATCGCGAGAACATCGCCCTGCCCTCGATCTACTACACCCACAAGCGCGAGGTGGTCGACCGCCGCGGCTTGCTGGTACCGGTGACCGAGCTGACCCCGCCCAAGGATGGCGAGACGGTGCAGATCCGCGACGTGCGCTTCCGCACCGTGGGTGACATCACCTGCACCTGCCCGGTGGAAAGCCTCGCCGCCACGGCAGGCGACATCGTGATCGAGACGCTCGCTGCGGACGTGAGCGAGCGCGGTGCCACGCGGATGGACGACAAGACCTCGGAAGCCTCCATGGAGAAGCGGAAAAAAGACGGGTACTTCTAGCCCACCCCCATCGCTGGCTCACTGCGTGTAGCCAGCTCCGCCCCTCAAGGGGCGACACCTGCGGCCCGGCAAAGCCGGTTCCGCGGTGTTCTGGACCAGACATTTCTCGCGAAAGTTTTGTATGAACGCTGTTGTTTCTCCCTCCACCGCGCAAGACACCCGCACCGCGCTGAAGTTCATCACCTGCGGCTCTGTCGATGACGGCAAGAGCACCCTGATCGGCCGCCTGCTGGTGGACAGCAAGGCCGTGCTGCAGGACCACCTGGCCGGTGTGCAGCGCCAGGGCGAAACCGACCTCGCCCTGCTGACCGACGGCCTGTCCGCCGAGCGCGAGCAGGGCATCACCATCGACGTCGCCTACCGCTACTTCAACACCGAAACCCGCAAGTTCATCATCGGCGACGCCCCCGGCCACGAGCAGTACACCCGCAACATGGTCACTGCGGCTTCTGCGGCCGACGCCGCCGTGGTGCTGGTCGACGCGACCAAGCTTGACTGGCGCGACGCCGGTCTGAAGCTGCTGCCCCAGACCCGCCGCCATTCGCTGCTGCTCAAGCTGCTGCGTGTGCCGTCCATCGTGTTCGCCGTCAACAAGCTGGACGCCGTGGAAGACAGTGCCCTGGCCTTCGCCCACATCGGCGCCGCCCTGAGCGCTTTCGCGACCGACGCCGGCATCGCCGTCACAGCCACCGTGCCCGTCTCGGCCCTCAAGGGCTGGAACGTGGTGGACGCGCCCGCGCAGGCCGGCTGGTGCGGCTACAGCGGCCCCACGCTGCTGGACATCCTGGAACACCTGCCCGTGACCCAACCTGACACCGAACTGCCCCCGGCGTTCCCAGTCCAATGGGTCGAGAAGTTTTCTTCCTCGTCCGACACCAGCCAGGGTCGTCGCGTGTTCTGGGGTCGAGTTGCCACTGGCGCCGTACAGCCGGGCCAACAGGTCAAGGTCATGCCCGGCGGCCAGACGGCCACGGTGGCCCAGGTGCTGAACCACGTGCGCCAGCCCAAGGCCGTGGCCGCAGGTCACAGCGCCGGCATCGTGCTGGACAGAGAAGTGGATGTCTCGCGTGGCGACTGGCTGCTTGCGGTGAGCGAACAGGGGCAATCGCTGGAGGCCAGCCGCGAGATCCGTGCCACCGTCGCCTGGATGGACGACGAAACGCTGGTCGCGGGCCGCGTCTACTGGGCGCTGCACGGTCACCGCTGGGTGAAGGCCAAGGTCAAGCGCATCGTGCACAAGCTCGACATCCACACCCTCGCTGAAGAGGACGCCACCCAGCTCGAACCCAACGCCATCGGCCATATCGAACTGGCGCTGCAGGAGCCTCTGGCGACCGCCCCCTTCGCACAGTCACGGGCGCTGGGTTCGCTGGTGCTCGTGGACACGGCCAGCCATCGCACGTCCGGTGCCTTGCTGGTGAACTGAAGCGCGACCGCAGGAAGACTTAACCAATATCAAAGCCAAGGGCTTCCCGGTGCCGTACCCTCCGGCACCGCCTAAAATCACGCGTTTTTCCGATCTCTCTCCTGCACCATGACCCACGTCGTCACCGAAGCCTGCATCCGCTGCAAATACACCGACTGCGTCGACGTCTGCCCCGTCGACTGCTTCCGCGAAGGCCCCAATTTCCTGACCATCGACCCTGACGAGTGCATCGACTGCGCGGTATGCATCCCCGAGTGCCCGGTCAGCGCCATCTTCGCCGAGGAAGACCTGCCCAAGGATCAGGTGCACATGACGGCCCTCAACGCCGAGCTGGCCAAGTTGCCCGACTGGAAGAGCATCACCAAGCGCAAGGACCCGCTGCCAGACCACGAACAGTGGAAAGACCGGACCGGCAAGCTGTCCGAACTGATCCGCTGAACATGCCCCCACAGCCTGGCGAGGCAGGGCGGGCGTCCTTGCCCGCCGGCGATCCCGTCGTTGCCGATGCTGTGGTGATCGGTGCGGGCCCCGTCGGTCTGTTTCAGGTGTTCGAACTGGGCCTTCAGGACATCCGGGCCCACGTGATCGATGCCCTGCCTCATGTCGGGGGGCAGCCCGTTCAGCTCTATCCCGACAAACTCATCTACGACGTTCCAGGCCTGCCAGTCTGCACGGGCCAGGAGCTCGCAGACGCACTTGCCAGACAGTGCGCACCGTTCTCCCCGACCTTCCACCTGGGTCAGACCGTGACCGGATTGTCACGAATGCCCGACGGCCGTTTTCTGCTGGAGACTTCCGCTCAGGTACGGCTGCTGGCGACAACCGTTTTCATCGCCGCAGGTGTCGGCGCTTTCGAACCGCGCCGTCTCAAGGTGGAGAGCCTGGACAGCTTCGAGGGCACGCAGCTCTTTCACCATGCCAGCCAGGCGGGGCCGCTGGCCGGTCGTGACGTGATCGTGGTGGGTGACGACGACCACGCGATCGGTGTCGCCCTAGAGCTTGCGGAACGCCAGGAAGAGCGCCCGCACAGCGTGACGCTGATGCACCGCCGTGACAGCTTCCGCGCCGATGCCCATGTGGTCTCCAGGATGCGTGATTGTTGTCAGCAGGGCAGGATGCGATTCGTCGCCGGCCAGCTGACTGGAGCCGGCACGAAGGGCGGGATACTGAACACGGTCCAGGTTGGCCTGTCCGATGGAACGCAATCGATCCTGCCTGCGGACATCCTGCTTGTTCTGCAGGGGCTGTCTCCCCGCTTGGGCCCGCTGACCGGATGGGGATTGGCCATGGAGCACAAGCTGCTGGTCGTCGACACTGCGACTTTCGCGACTTCCGAGCCTGGGATTTTTGCCGTGGGCGACATCAACACCTATCCTGGCAAACGCAAGCTGCTGGTCTGCGGTTTTCACGAGTGCACGCTGGCCGCGTTTGCCGCAGCATCGTTGATCCACCCGGAAAGGCCGGTGACCCTGGAATACACGACCAGCAGCTCGCGCCTTCACGCGCTGCTGGGTGTGTCGAGCGGACGCTGATGTCAAAAAAGTTTCGCAGCGTTTCAAAAATGGAAAATTCGACGCTATAATTTGAGGCTGTTCCCTGATAGCTCAGTCGGTAGAGCGACGGACTGTTAATCCGCAGGTCCCTGGTTCGAGTCCAGGTCGGGGAGCCAAAACACTCCATTACGAACACCAGCAGGGTGTCCAAGGCCCACCAGGGCTTCAGAGCGGTAAGCGACCGCCACCCTGTCCAAGTGCACCGTGATGTTCTCCAGAAACGCGCCCATGAAGGCGCGTTTTTTTTGCGCGTCGCCGGCCATCACCACCTCGCGCATCACCTCCACGGCCAGCCCTGGCTCGATCTTCAAGGCCTTCGCCCTGGCCGGCTCATCTTCCAGCAGCTCCAGACGGGCCTCCACCGCACGAATTTCGGCGTTCCGCAGCTTCAGGCGGTCCCGAATGTCGGCCAGGTCCGGCGTGTCCTTGCCGTGCGTCTCCAGCAGGTCATAGAGGTTGCTGCGCCGACTCTCTAGGTCCCTCAGCTCCTTCACCAGCAGCGTGCGCTGTGCAGCGCGCTCCTGGGCCCAGCGGCTGCCCATGTCCGACACCTCTTGCACGGCGTGCTCCATCGCCTCGACGGTCACCAGCTTGGCCACGATTTCGCCCACCAGCCAGTCGTCAAACAGGTCAGCACGCGCGTTCTTGAACAGGCACCGCGGCGCCCCCTTCTTGTGGGAGCAACACCCGTAGTAGTTGTACAGCGCGCCGCTGCGGCTGGTACCGTTGACGATCTGCAGGGGGTTCCCACAGATGCCGCAGGCCAGCAGCCCGGAAAACACGAACCCGGAGCGCGGCGTGCCGCCCTGGGTGACCTTGGGAGCCCTGTCGTTCATCATGATCTGCACCTTTTCAAAGTCCGCCCGAGCCACCAGCGGCTCATGGCTTTCAACCTGCACCCACTGGTCGCGCGGCTTCTCCTGCCCCGTCTTCTTGTTCCGGCGGTTGAACGTCCGGACCCCGGCATACACCTCGTTCCGCAGCACGTAGAGCATGCTGGTCTTCTTCCAGCGCTCCCCTCGCCTCAGCTGCCCGCATGAGTTCAGCTGCTGCATGATCGCCAGCCCACCGAGACCAGACAGCGCCAGCTCGAACGCCTTGCGCACCACCGGGGCCTCATCAGGATGGGGGGCCAACTTGCCCCGCTTCCCTTCCTGCTGCACCAGGTACCCAAACGGCACGTGGCCACCTGTGAAAAACCCGTCCTCGGCCGACTTCTTCATTGACCGCAGCGTGTCGCGCGAAATCTGCCGCGACACCATCTGGTCCATCGCACCCATGAACACCCGGTTGATGAACCCAGCATCCGTGTCGTCGTCAATGTCCGCGTTCAGACACTCCAGCCGCGTCCCCAGCGCCTTCAGCTGGTCCTGATGAACCCATAGGTCGATGGCGTTGCGAGCGAATCGGCTGGTGCTCCAGGTGATGAAGAAATCGACCGGCGCGGCCTCACAGTAGGCCACCGCAGCCAGGAATCCGGTGCGACCTTTTGTCGACCGGCCGGAAACCCCATCGTCCCGGAACACCCGCAGTACCTGGGCGCCCAGCGCTGCAGCTCGCGCCTCGCACTGCTCGATCTGAGCGTCCATCGAGATGCCATCGTCAGCTTGTTTCCGGCTCGATACCCGGGCGTAGATCACGGCGCGTTTCATGCGCCGCCGATCCTGCGCCGGTTGGCCAGTCGTGTCACATGATCAAGGCTCAGTTCTTCACCAAGTTCGTCGGCCACCCTATCCCGGATGGTGCGGTCATCCAGGAACGGAGCCAGGCCTTCAATGAAGCGGTTTCGCTGGAACCGCAGGTAGCTCCGGTACCGGCGCAGCTCGATTTCGATCATGGAGCCGGCGTCGGCCCTGCGTTCGTACTCCGCATCCAGCAGGCGCCACATGGTGATGAACGCATCGAAGCCGATGGCCTGGGCAACCTCCATCCAGATCAGCGGCATGCCCATGTCGGCCAGCTCGCGCAGCTTCGCATCCTCCCAAACCTGGGGAGTAGTGCATTCATAGAGGTACCCACCCCCCCGCCCGTGGCCGTGTGCCTGGGGCTGCCGAGCCCCCACCCCCTCGTCGTCGTCGTGCCCCACCCAGTCGATCTGCATCCCTGCGTGCCACGCACTGCGCTTTTCGTGCTGCGTCATGCCCGTGTCTCCCTCTGAGCGTGGGTGCGTGCACTTCGCTTTCTGACAGTGTGCGAAGTCGGCCCCGTGCGAGTTAGCCTGTTATTGGCCTCAGTTGCGGGAGCGTGCGGGATCGCCTCGGAACGCCCATGAATGCTGGGTTCTGCCGGGGACACCACTGTGCGGCTATAGGCATTGCGTAATGGTGCTGAGCGGTCGGGCATGTAGATCGGTCCTCGGGAATGCTGTGAAAAATCAGGAAGCGGGTCAGCGAGGGACGCGCTTCAGGAACTCGGAAATTGGGGTCCGCATCTTGGCCAGCGGCGCGGCCTGGTCGACGCTGCGCATCTTCTTGCGCATGGACAGGGTGATGTAAATCTTGGTGGACTTCGGGTCGGCATGGCCCATCAGTTCCTGCGTGGTGGCCAGCGACACATCCTCCTCGGTCAGCTCAGTGCCGAACAGGTGGCGCATGGCATGAGGGTGCAGCTCCTCGGGGGGAATGCCCACACGCTCGCCGTGCCGCTGGATCACTCCCCACACACCGCGCCTGTGCAGCCGGCGTGCCTCCCCGATGTGCTCGTGCTCATCCAGCACGGGGTGCTTGGTGTTCACGAACAGCACCTTGTCCGGCTTGCCCCGGCGGTTCGTGGTGTTGCGGTCGATCAGCGCCAGGTCCTCATGTGCCAGGTAGACCCTCAGCAGCGCGTCCGCCTCCCTGGGCACGGGCACCAGCCGCTCCTTGGCGCCCTTCTCGATCACGCGCACCACCATGCGCGCCTCGCGGCCCACCACGACCGTCTGCAGATCCCCCTCGTTCAGGGCACACAGCCCCCCGACACGCAGCCCACAGCCCATCAGCAGCGCCATCATGGCCGCGTCCCGGATACCCACGAACGTCCCCAGGTCGGGCGCCCACATCAGGCGCTCAGCGCTGGCCAGGCTCATCGCCCGAGGGATGTTCCGCCCGGTCTTCGGGTGCGCAATCTCGGCCGCGGGGTTTCGATCCGCCGGCAGCAGGCCCTTCATCTTGGCCCAGCCGAAGAACACCCGCACCGCGCTCACGTAGGGCTTGCGGCTCTGTGCCACGACACCCTTCTTGTGCAGCCACAGCCCCGTGAAGGCTTCAAGCTCGGAACCGTCCGCCTCGCGGATCGAGCGCGGCCGCATGAACTCCCCCAGCCTGGTCAGCGCCAGGCGGTACACCTCCAGCGTCCGCAAGCTGCGACCCTGGGCCATGTGCAGCCAGTCGCAGAACGCATCAATCGCCTCGCTGTCCGTCATGTCACCGAACGCCATCCACACCTCCAGGAACGACCACCACGCGGGGGGACAGGGGCATTTCCACGGAAAAACCCGGGGATCGAGGCCCGCCCTCGCTAACCCATTGAAACCATTGGATAAACGGTTCGTAGCGATCCCCGGAAATTCCGTGGAAAGCCCGTTTTTTCCCCGAACCGTAAGGTTTGTAACCCCGTGTTACATCTTGAACCCGGGGATGCCTTGCGCGCTCCTCGCCCCCTTCCTTCTTCCTTCCTCCTCCTCTTAAAAGAGAGAGAGAGAGAGGAGAGAGAGGGCACCCGGACCAAAAACAGACCCGTGGAAGAAATGAGCTAATCCGTGGAGAAATCGAGGCATCCCGGGGAAGCGCAAAAGTTGCGAACGCCGTGCGGCCCTTAGTCGAATCGAGCAAAACACCTCCCCAAACTGCGGAAATCCCCGGATCAGGGCTGTCTGCGCGCGCCACCGTCTCCCGGGATAGCGAAAACCTATGCCTGGGCGCCCCCTGGGCTGGCTGGCCACCGTCCTTGGGCGGAGCTTTTCGTGATCGGGGGGCACGGGGGGGACGAGGCCAAACCGATGCGCTGCGCGCATCAATCCATCCAGCGGCTGCGCCGTGAGCTGGAAGCAGCGCGACGACGCGCTGCAGGCCTTCCAGGGCCTCAGAACGGCACGTCATCGACTTCCTTTGGCCAAGGCCCATGGATCGGGAAACGCCTGGCGTAGGCCTCGGCCGCGTAGCCGTAGAACTGCTCGCGGCACATCACATAGGCAGCGTCCAGCGGCCGCCGGGCCCAATTGCCCTCCTTGGCGTTGGCCAAGGCATTGACCAGGTAACCCACCAACCCCGTCAACGACGAGCTGGATTCCGCGTCGCAGACCCGCATCCACCGCTCGAACTGCTCCCGGGCGTCCTGGCGCTTGCTCTCTGGCCAGACATGGCACCAAAGGTCCATCACCCCCTCCAGCTGCAGCGCCCAGGCCGCGTGGCGCTGCCTTTCGGCCTTGTTCACCATTGCTTCTCCCCCTCAGCCTCTGCCGGCGCCGACTTCGGCACCACGGCGTACAGCCCGAACTTGCGCAGCGCCTCCAGCGGCATCGCCACCATGTGGCCAACCCGCTGGCCCTTCACCGTGCGCTCCACCTCGGCCGACCGGTCATCCTTGCCCATCAGCAGCACGCCGGCCTGCTCCAGCTGGCGCTTGAACACCCGATCACTCTTCACCGGCAGCCCGTCCCAAAACTCCCGCAGGTAGGGCGTCTGCCGCATGTGGTCCATCACGTGGCCAGTGCGGATGCACAGCGCCGGCACCTCGTCCACGTCATCGAACGCGAACG
The DNA here is from genome assembly GCA_016790705.1 of Hydrogenophaga sp. Classification (GTDB taxonomy): domain Bacteria; phylum Pseudomonadota; class Gammaproteobacteria; order Burkholderiales; family Burkholderiaceae_C; genus Hydrogenophaga. Next base: position 55,072 of record JAEUOT010000011.1, on the reverse strand, counting down.
GGTACTGGAACTTGTGCGCCGCAATCTCGCTCAGCAGCTTCTCCACGATCCAGGCCCACGGCTGGCGGTCGCTCACCGTCTCACTGATGTGGCGGTTCATCTCGCCCCACAGGTGCTGCAGGAAGGAAAACTCCGACGCCTCGATGCCCAGGAACTCACACAGCAGCCGCCAGCCGGTGGCCACCGCCGCGTAGTTGTTCACCATCCGCTCCGCACCCGTGTCGCCAGTGCCGGCCACACAGTTGTCGTAGCTGTCCGAAACCGACTGCTCGTGCAGCGCCTGCACCTCCGGCCGCGACTTCCTGGCCAGGAACTGCAGCCACTGCTTCACCGGGAAAACCGGCACGTCCTCGGGGATCAGCGGCCCCCGCTTCGCCTTCGTCAGCTCCGACCGGACGATCTTGCCCACCAGCGAGTCCACAGGCACGTCCTCGCCCGCCAGCAGCACCGGGGCACACAGCAGGAAGTCCATCAGCTCCGCGCCGCGCCTGGTGTGTTCGTACTGGTAGCTCTCCTGCAGGTTGTGGATCGCCTTGTTGATCACGTCCTGCTTGTTCGTGGACATTTCCCCCCAGCCCACCGGGTGGCTGGTGTAGCTCAGCGACGTCATCTGGCGGAACTCCGTCTGCAGGCTCTGCCGGCTGCTCATCACCATCGCAATCGCCCGCTCGATCCGCTTCACCAGCGTCGTTTTGCCGGTCGCCTTCTCGGCCTGCATCACGAAGTGCGGCCAGAACCCGATGAACGCCTTGATGTGCGCCGACAGCCCCCACACCAGCGGGATCAGCGCCGCCGCCTCGGCGAACGTCGCCCCGAACTGCTGCACCACCGCCCGCCCCTGTTCCACCGTCCCCGAGGGAAACACCAGCTCGTGATACGGGCACTGCTGCCGTGGATCCGCAAAGAAACAGTCCGGCCCCTCATTCACCACCGCGCGGCCGTCGCGCCAGGCCAGGCCCACGAAGTTGATCGCGTCCCGCGCCCCGATGGACGCAGCCCGCTCCCACAGGTTCACCAGGCGGGCAAACGGACCAGGTGCGAACACCGGGCCCAGCTTCTTCCACACGTCCAGGTTGTGCAGCTTCTCATCGTCCACCACCCGCCGCTGCAGCACCGGCCCGTGCCGCGCCACCTGCACCGACAGCGCGAACACCGTGTGCGGGCTGTGATCCTTGTCCCCCGTCATCGTGGACTGCGGCGACGCGATCGCCACCCGGCTCACCGCCGCCACCCGGAAGCCAGCCACGTCCGTGAACTCGAAGCTCTTCACCTTCTCGTCCCCGCCGTTCGGATCGTCCCGCTCCGTCACCTTGCTGATGAACTGCGTGAAGTCCGGCTTCACCCGGTACTTCCAGTACGTGAGGTAGTCGTGGTGCGGAAGGTGCAGCCGCGGCCGGCCCTGCCGCGTGTCGTCGCCCGCCATGCCAGGGATCAGCCAGGCCTCCAGCACCTGCAGCGCCTTGGCCGTCTTGTCCGGCCCCAGCAGCTTCAGGTAGTCGTTCACATCGTTGATCGGGTCTTTCTTCGCATCCTGGTCCTCGAACCAGGTGCTCTGGTCGACCAGCAGGCACGAAATATCCAGCGCCGTCAGCGTCTCGTGCAGCGCCCATGCCGCCATCAGACCCGGGCAATAGCCCGCCTTCTTGTGATCCGGCGGCAACGGCGGGTCGTTGTCCAGGCACAGCACCACCTCCTTGCCCCGCGCCCAGCTCCAGTCCACCGCGCCGTCGTAGGCGTTCGACGTGCCCCGCAGCGCCACCGCAGCCGCCCACTCCAGCGCCGACTCCACCGACAGCGCGTTGATGCTGCTCTCCACCACGTAGACCCGCTTGGCCTTCTCCACCCGCTTCCAGTCCGAGCACCACAGCACCCCGTCCTTTTCGCCCTGGCTGTTCGTCTTGCCACCGGCCGTCTCCGGGTCGAAATACCGCGTGTCCACCGCCACCACCTTGTGGCCAATGCGGTCCTTCACGATGAACGAGGCCCCAGGCCCACCGTGGCCATACTCGCCCGGATCGTGCTTCGTGTTCACGTAGGTGTTCAGGCCCAGCGTGCCCGCCTTCATGGCGCGCTCGATCACCGCCCGAGACAACCCCCGAGAGCCCTCCAGGAACTCCAGCAGCTCAGCCCGCCCCGTGTCCGTGCGCGCCGCCTTCAGCGCCTGGGCAGCGATGTGCTCCACCAGGCTCGGCCGCTCCCTCGGCTCCGCAGCCTGGCCAGCGGCCGGAGCCTCCAGCACATCGATGCCGAACATCCGGCCCAGCTCCCGCACAGCGTCCAGGAAGTCCAACCCCCTCGCCTTCATCATCAAGTCGATGGCCGACCCGCTCAACCCGGAGCGGAAGTTGGTCCAGCCAGCGCCGTGCTCCGAATAGCACAGCATCTGCGGCGAGTGCTTCGAGTCGTCGTCTGGGTCCTTGAACTTCGTCCCCTTGGCGGTGGTCTCCTTGCCCTTCTCCAGGCCCAGGCGCTCCGCCAGCTCCTCGCACGAAATGTCCTTGTTCAACCGCGCCGCCGCGTCCTTGCGCACCCGGCCACGGGTTGATCCTGTTGGTGTTGTTGTCATAGTGGAAACAGAAAGCGCCCCGCCGGCGTGGCGAGGCAGAAAAGCGAAGTCGTCAGAGAGTCCGATGTCGCGCTGTGCCCTGGCGACCTTTGGGCCACGCGGCCCAGCCTGTAACCTTGCCGGGGAGCTTGCCGCCGTCGAGGGAACACCAGTAGTCACCAGCCCAATAGCCAGGGCAGACGCGATCGAATTCGACCTGCAGCTCGCACAGCACGATAGAACCGGCGTCTGGCATGGTGGTGGGCGTCGGGTTGACCCAGCGCAGTTCCTCGGTTTGCCGGTTCTCGGCAAGCTGGCGGGCGCCGAACTCACAAGGTCTGGCGCGACCAGCTCGCACGCGCTCATCGTCAAAGCAGAAGTTCAGGCAATCGCAGCGTGGGATGGTGGTGTTCATCACAGCATCAGTCGACATTGCGCCACCCCCTCGAAATGTCATCCATCAGCCCGGACCACACCGGCCGCAGCAGCCACGTCCACACGCCGATGGCGCTCGTGATCGAGAACCCCGCGTGCTGGCCAACCAGGGCCCAATGCCCCGACATGGCACCGAACGCCATCCAGCCCGCATTGCTGGCCAGCCACAGCACGAACGCCCAGCCCGCCCACCGGCTCTTCGTCGCCAGCAGCAGCGCCCCGCTCAGCCCCAGCACAGCCGAGGCGATTTCCAACAGCTCTTGTGTCGTCATGTCGGCTCCCCCGTCACTGAGAGGTGCAACCGCTCCAACAGCTCAGCGGTGCCGGCGTGGATAAAGCCGCTCCGGGTATCGAGGTTCGGTGTGTCCTGGTGCAACCGATCAGCGAGTTCCCGCAGCATTCGCTCGATGCGGTCAGGTCGATACCCCTCCTCCCGCAGTTCAGCGATCAACGCCAATGACGGCCCGGCCGGCACCCTTCTCCAACGGGCATACAACCGCTCGACCTGGTAGGCGTTCGCTGCCGTGCACTGCTCCCGAGAAAACTGCAGAGCACCCCGGGAATAGCCCAGGGCAATGGCAATTTCGGCCTTCGTGTACCCGGTGGCCACCAGCTCGTCCAGCAGCTTCCAAGTCGGCCCGGCGTCGATGTATGCACCATCGGCCACCGCTGCCTCAGTCACGGCCAGCAGTGCCCGCTCAGCCATCGCCCGAATCTTGGTGCGACGGCCACTGAGCATCAGAGAAAGCGACGTCTCAGACACACCTGCAGCGTCTGCCACCTGCCGGCGTCCGATCCCCTTTTCCCGCAGGGCAAGAACGTGAGCCCTGGCCTTCTCTGCCGGCACAAGGCCATTCCACTCACCCCGTTTGCGGGCCTGCTGCCTGGCGTTTTCATAGGCGGAATTGGCACGCCGGCAGGCATCGCACCGACAGCCCGCCATGTACCGCAGACGGTCGCCGTGCGGCCGGTCTTTAGACAGCTCAGCGGCCGACTTCAGGCCACGCAGTGACCCCGATTCAACGCGTTCCACTTGCATCATTGGCTTCCCTTCTTCGCCGACGCCTCGGCCTTCTTCTTCGCGCGCCAAGCCCTCCGAACTTCCGCGATCCGCTCCCGGTTCTCTTCCCGGTACCGCCGCCGCCGCTCCTGCTCAGCCGCCCGCTGCTCCGGCGTCATCGCCTGGCGCTTCGCACGGCGCTGCTCAGCGTTCTTTCGGGCCCACTCCCGAGCCCGAGCCGCATCTTTGGCGACGTGCTCAGGGTTCATCAGCCGCTTCCGAGCCTCCCACTCCGTCCGGTACTTCCTGCGGTGCTCTCGGTTCTTCTCTTCCCACCGGGCCTGAGCCGCAGCCTTCTTTGCCCGGTTCTTCTGGTCGTAGGCCTTGCGCCTGGCCATCGCCTCGGGGTTCTGCCGCTCGCGCTGATATTTCGCACGCTGGTGTGCCCGGCGGAGTTCGCGCAACTGCGCCTCTACCCTCTCCCGGTCTTCCCCTTCATCGGGGTCTGCAAACCGGTCCAACTCTTCGTTGCGCAGCTTGCGAGCCTTCGGCAACACCTTCCCCTGCACCACCACCGTCACGCTCCCCGACAGAGGCAGCCTGGCCGGCGGCGACACCACCAGCGCCGCGAACGGGTTCCCCACCGCCTGGTCAGACATGGGCCACCCCCTGCGCAACGAACGTGCCGCAGATCGAGTCCGCGGCCCACTGCACCACCTGGTCCGGCGCCATGCCATCGGGCACCGGCACATGCACCCCTGCCATCACCACCTCGCCGGCCGCATCCCGCATCGCAATGCCGATCTGCACCTCATCCCCGACCAGCTTGGCCAACACCTCCTTGTCGCTGCCAGACAGCGCCAAACGCCGCCCAACCTCACGCAGCAGCGGTGGCTGCGCCAACCGGTACCCCGCCGCCGGCTGGTGCGTGGCCAGGCCCAGCATCACCAGGTCAGACAGCGCGTTGTCCATCGCCATCGGCAGGTGCTCCATCGCATCGAACACCTCCCGACCCACCCAGGTTCCCGCCTTCAACAGTGCGCGCATCGCGTCCTTGAAAGCCGGCGTCTTGATCACCTCGTCCAGGAACTCAGCTGCGCTGCCCATCGGCCACCTCCTGCAGATTCACCCGGGAAACCTCCGAGAGGTTCACCCGGCGCCGCCGCGCCAGGCGCATCTGAGTGCAGGCCAGCAGCCACTCGATTTCCGCCGCGTCGCGGCCGTCGCAGCACGCATCCAGCGCCGTCATCGGTAGGTACAGCAGCCACACCAGCACCCGCTGCAGACCGGCCAAGGCCAACACCAGCAGCCACCACAGAACCACCTTCACAGTCCACATGGCGGCACCTCCCGAACGGGCGGAGACAGGCGGATCGCCGACGCCCACCGCGCCTCACCGATCCGCGCTTCCACCAGCTGCTCCACCCACGCTATCGCCGCGTCCGAGCCCGCCGTGCCGCGCACCTCGCGCACCACCTTGGACCCATCCGCGCCGATCACCGTCACCTTGAAGTCAAGCCCTTGTGCCATCGCTCAGCCCTCCACCGTTGCGCCCGGGTCCACCACCAGGCTCTCCGCCGCGTCCGGGTCCGTCAGCTCGAAAGCCTCCACCTCGGTCAGCTCCGTGAAGTCGTCGCCGGCATCCGACACAAACGCATCGAACATCAGGCAGGCAATCCCCGGCGCCGCCTCGGCCGACGCCTTGGCCAACCGCTCCCGGCTCAGCTCGAACAGCGACCGGGGCATCTCCACCACACGCTCGTAGCGCTCCACCTCGCGCACCACGATGCGCACCTTCACGCGCTCCGCCAGTTCCTGGCCAGCCGGTGGCATCATGTCTTCAGGCCCGAACCGCATGACTGGCCTCCTCTCGGTTTTGGCGTGCAGCGCGATCGCGCAGCGCCAGCTTCATCGCGCCCGCCGACATTGCTTTCTTCATGCGCAGCCGATAGGCCAGGTGCTCGAACTCAAAGCCCAACGGCTTTCCATCCGGGGCGCAGTAACGACCCAGCGTCACGTGCACCTCCTCGTAGGGGCAGTAGTCCATCCGCAGCACCTCCAGGCACTGATGGAAGCGGGCGGCATCGAGCACCCGCAGGTCCGTCAGATCGAAGGGGAAGCGATGCCCGTTGTAGAGGCCCAGCAAGAACTTGCCGGCCACCTTGGCGCCGCCGTGATCGGCCTGCGCCATTTCCCACAGCGCGATCAGCGCCGCCAGTTGGTCCCGTGTCGGCTTGGCCATCACACCCCCCCCAACGCCAGCGCCCGCGCCTGCTGGCGCGTCACCCGCCCGCCGGCGGCGTCCACCGCCTGCAGCTGGGCGGTCAGCTCTTCTCGGCTCAGCTCCAGGTAGACCCCGGTGCTCTTCAGCGAGGCATGCCCCAGCGCCTCCTTGGCCACCAGCAGCGCGCGCCCCGGGTCCGTCGCCCGGGTCCGGCGAATGATGTTCATCCCCCGGGTGTGCCGCATCCAGTGCGGGCTCATGCGAGGGTCCAGCCCCGCCTCGTGGGCCCACAACTTCACCCGCTGCTGATACGACCGCACCGACAGCGGCTCACCGCCTCGGCCAGGCACCAGGGGCAGCTCACCGGCCGAACCGGCTGCCGACACCTCGCCCGACCCCAGCAACGCCGCATATCGCACCAGCGCCTGCAGGTGCAGCCGCAGCTGCTCGGTCACCAGGTACTCATTCCCCCGGCCGCCCTTGCAGTTCTCCGGCCGACTCACCAGCCAGCCCACACGCAGCGCCTGCTGCACCTGGGGCACCGTCAGCCGGGAAAACTCCCCGATCCGCATCCCCGTCAGCACCAGCGTGCTCAGCCAGTGGTAGTCCCGCTGCGCCAGCGGGTCGCTCGACCCCTTCGCAGCCTTCAACAGCCGGGCCTGCTCCGCCTCCGGCAAATACCGCTTCATCGCCATGTCTCTCTCCTCGAACGGTGTACCCCTGCACATCAAGAGCCGAGCCCGCGCACACCAGGCAAGCCAGCCCCAGCGCCCACAGCAGCCCCGAAAGGCTCCATGCCGGCACATCCTTCAAATCCAGGTCATTCATCGGGCGTCGGCCGCAGCGCGCGGCCCCCCTTGGTCGACAAGCGCAACAGCCGAAACGTCACCGGATCGGCGCAGGCGTCCTCGAACCGCAGGCACCAGTGCCAGTGCCTCCACCGCCGGTCCCACACCCGGCGCATTTCCTTCATCACGTCCAGCGGCAAAGGCGCCACCGTGTCCGCCAGCAGCTCCATCTGCTGGACCGTCGCTTGAGTTCCCATCGCACAGCCTCCTTTGCACAGCCGCCTCGAACTCGCGGCCAAACAGGGACACCAACACACCGGAAACAAACTTCGGCCGAGTCACATCCCCGAGCCGGTACACCACCGGCCCGAAGCGCTCAGCCATCGGGGATTGATCGGACTTACTCACTGCGCAGCCCTTCCACACGGGCCACCAACGTCATCAGCGCCGACACCAGGTCAAACGCCGTCGCGCGGATCTGCTGCAGCTCCTTGGTGGAAAACTTCCCGTCCTCCAGCGCCTCGTGCAGCGCCCGGTGGAAGTCCCCCTTTTCAATGCCCAGCTGGGTCAGCAGCTCCAACAGCGCGGCATCGCTCACCTGGGCATGCGGCGCCACGTCGAACGCCGCCCGGCCGAACATTTCGTTCAGCGCATCGAGCACCGAGTAATCCCCGGTCAGCTCAGTCAGCGACACCACATCCCGCAGCGTCGGTTGGTTGTGGCTGTCCGTGTCGGCGTCGGCCTTGTTGTAGAGAGTCCCGGCCTTCATCCCCATGCGAGGGGCCAGCTTCTTCACGTCATGCCGGTACACCAGGCGACGGAACGCCTCGAACGGGTTGGCGTGATCAATTTCGTGTTTGCCGGGCATCACTGACCCCCGGACCGGTTGTCAGTTGGTGCATGGACACCCGACGGAATGCTCTTCACGATGCAGCCATGCGCATCAAAGCTCTCGCCCCTCATCGACTCTTCGAGCCGCATCAGGATTTCGCCGGTGCGGCTGCGATAGCTGGCCTTGGACGCCTTGTCCATGTGCTCAACCATTTCGACCGGCATGCGCAGCAACACTTGGAAGAACTTCCTGCCGCCGCGATCGATCAGGGTGTATTCCTCCTCTTCCATCACGCCACCCCGCCAGAGGCCTTGCGCGGCTTCGTCACCTTCAGAGACGACTCCAGACGAAACCGGATTTCTGCACTACGGCTGCGCTGCGCACGCTCAGCCTCTTTGTCCAACCGCTTGACCAGTGCTCCCGGCATGCGGATGGAAAACAAGCACTCTTCTGCCTTCTTCATTTGCTTGGCTCCTGTGTAATACACGATGTGCTACACAATACACCAAAACAACACCGTGTGCAACACACGGTCAAATAAAATCGGCCGATGAGTTCACCCACAGAGAAAGTCAAGATGCGAGACGTCCCGCCGACAGGGATACGTCTTGCCCCTGACCTCAAGGCACAGCTCATGAGAGAGGCAGCCATCAACGGCCGAACCCTCCACGCTGAAATCCTTCACCGCCTCCTTTCGAGCTTGCAGGGCACGCAGTCGCTCCCCCCCAGCTACACCGCCCCCAACCTCACCACCCGCAACACCACCCAGGAAGACAAAAGCCCGGCCGATCCCCTCACAGAGACCGACCGGGCCATGCTTGCCGTCTTCCGGCGGATGCCCGTGGAAAAGCAGCTCGCGCTGCTCTCCCTCTTCAGGTAGACGTCACTGCGTCGGCAACACCGCCGCGCCCTCCGGTACCGTCACCAGAACCGGCTGCTCGATCACCTGCGTAGGCTTGTTGATCGCCGCCTGGGCGATCTGCGCCTGTGCCAACTGACCGGACTCCACCACCTTCGTCACGGCCGACACACCGAACTTCATCAGCGCAAACTTCATCCCGTCCTTCAGCAGCGACTCGATGATTTCCTCCGGTGCCGCCGGCACCCGGCCCATCAGCGCCTGAGCGATGAACGGCGCGAACGCCGTGAGCATGTTGCTCTGCGTGCGCAGCGCCGTCGCCATCACCGTGCACCCCTCGGCGCTGGTCGGCTCGCCGATCTTGAACACCGCGTTCTTCGTCCCGCTCACTCGAGCGTAGCCAGAGGCCCGCAGGTAACAGGCGTTGACCGCCTCCAGATCGTGGCCAGCCTGCAGCAGGATGTTCTCCTGGTACGTGTCTCCGCGCGCCGTGTTGGCGTCCGTCGCCACCTTGAAGCCGCTGCCATCGGTCAGGGCTGAACAGCCCGCCAGGGCCACCGAAGCCGCCAGCGCGGCCCACACAAACAAACGCTTCATCATGGTCATCACTCCTTGGGTTTCAGGGCTTTGCGCTGGGCGGCGATGGCGTCACGTCGTCGCTGCAGGGTGTCTTCAATTCCCCAAGCAGCTGTAGACGCTTGCACCGCCTCCTCTGCGAATCCGTCACGCTGTCCTTCCAGGACTGCAATATCTCGTTCGGCCTGCGCGGCATGGGCACGGACGGCCGGCTCAGGAGCTGATCGGACAAGCCCGTCGACGCGGGCGGCGTCGGCGCGGCGCACCCGCTCAAGCTCATCCACACGGGCAGCCATGCCGCCCAGCCTCGCCACGTTTTCTGCGATCGCATCGTTGCTCTCCTTGTCCGCGTCCACCACGTTCTTCAGAGCGGACAAGTCGCTGGCCATCTGCTCGACCTTCTCCGCCGTCTTGCCGGCCTCGTGCGCGGCATCAATCCGGCCGTTGAACCACACCAGCACACCAGCGACCGCCACACCAGCAACCGCCACCACACCCGCCGCGATCCAGGCATACGTCTGCCAGCCCGCGGCGCCTTTGACCACCAGGCCAAGCCATTCGCGCGCCTTCATACGAACCCCCGATACCGAGGCATCTGCACCAGCAACACGTCCCGCACGTGGTGCCGGTTGATGTCACACGCCGACCGCTGGCCATAGAGCGCCGCCGTCGACTTCAGGCAGACCCGCTCCACGTGCCCGAACCACCGTTGAGGGTTGCACCCTGACGTCATGCCGCACGCCCGTCGTTCCTTCTGCACCCCACCCCAGCCGCCGTTGTAAGCCGCGTCAGTGAACGCCAGCGGTTCCGCCGTGCCGGCGAATCGCGGGTAGTCCGCCTTCACCATCAGCACCATCGTGCGCAGCTGCAGATCCGCCCGCTGATAGACCGACTCCCACCGCAGCTCGCGCAGCGCCGGGTGCGCCTGGCGCATCTCCGCCAGCTTGTCGAACCGCAGTGCCCCGGTCTTCGACCAGGCGCGGGTCAGCTGGCCAAGGCCGGCGCCCTCCTCCCGTGGCGTCTTCAGCCGCACGGCAGGGTTCCAGCACTTGCGCGGCGACACCGCACACGCCGACTCGTGGTGCACCAGCGCGCCGAAGTACTCCCCCGGTACCGGTGCACCTGGCCACGTCTTGGCCAGCTCAGCCGACAGCACCGGCAGATAGGGCACCGCCTGGGCTGGCACAGCAGCCCTGGCCATCGACATGCCAAACAGCAGCAGGAGCGCCGCGATCACCAGGCACACGCCCTGAAAGACCCGTCCAGCGCCGGACGGCGACTTCATCGCCTCGCGCATCACCGCCTCCAGGTCCAGGTAGTCGAACATCCCCTTTCGGGAAAAGTGCGCCGCAGCCACGGCCAGCACGTTCGCCACCAGCGCCAGCGCCGCCATCCCCGTCATCACCCCCTTGTCCGGGTCTGTGAAATACAGCGCCGCCAGCACCGCCAGAGAGCCGCCCACCATGTACACGTAACGAAACCTCATTTGCCAACTCCTTTCGAGGCCCAAGCCTCCATGCCCGCCAGGGCGCCAACCGCCAACGACACCGCGCCCATCACGGCGCCGGCCGACTCCTTGTGCACCAGTGCCACCACCGTGCCGCACACCACCAGCAGCGCGACCACCTTGCCCCGCTGCCGCATCACCGAACCCAGGTCATCCGTCGTCATGGCGATGGGCTCGAAAAAATCGACTTGAACAGCCCAGCCAGCGCCGTCCAACCGCCTACCGCGTAGACGATCCCGCCGAACATCACGAACAGCCCCGCCTTCTTGGCCAGGCCCATCAAACCGCCCAGCACGAACCGCCCGGCGTGCTGCTGCGCCTGCTTCTGCAGCATGGCCAGACCGGCGCCCCAGAAGGCCTCGGCCGCTTCTTCGGTCATCGCTTCCTTGATGCCCTCGCGCACCGCCTCCCGCATTTGCACCTGCAGGTACCGGATCGTCTCGGCCTGCAGCCGCACCTCTTCTCCCTTGTCAGCCACGGATCACCCCCCCAAAAAACGGCACCGTCACGTCCTCCGTACCGGGCAGGCTCCACACATGCGCCGCCAGCTCAGACACGCTCATGTCCACCGCCCCGGCCACACCTTCGGACTCACCAACGGAGCGCGAGCACCACTGACCGAGCGCACCGATATCCACCCTCGCCACCCCAAGCGCAGCCCTCACCGGCCACGCCGCGCTCGCTGCGGCTCCCAGCATCGAATAGCGCTTCCCACGGTGCTCTCGGAACCACGCCACGCTGCGCTCCCGATCCCAGAGCGGCACGTTCCAGATCGACCACTTCCCCGGCGACAGCCGGACATGGGCCTCTGTCCGCACCTTGCGCCCGTCTCGGACGCTCGCACTGGACAACACGGCGTCATCCCAGGTCCCGCCGTGGATCGCCTCCACGTGCGTGTACCGGCCGTACTGCTCCTGGGTCTGCCCGAGACGGATCACCTGAACACCGAGGCGGTCCATGAGGCCCTCTTCCTTGTGGTCGCCGTAAAACCATGCAGTGAGCATCAGTCGGCCCTCCTCGCCGTATAGACACACTCCAACCCCGGAACCCGCTCGCGCTCGCGCGCGCAGATCGCCCAGAAGGTCGCCTCTTCCCGCGCCGCCTTGTCGGCCTCCCAGACCGACATACCGGCTGCCAACCCCAACAGCGGGCACAGCGCCGCGCTCACGCCGCCCGTGGCCATCGCCGCGACCACGCACAGGTTGTTCGCCGCCGCGCCCCAACCGAAGGCGCCGTATGCGCTCCACAGGCCCGGCTGCTCGTCGGCCGGCGCTTGCCGGATCTGATGCGCCACCACCGCCTTGACGCCAAGCGTGGCGAGGCCCAGCGGGTTCGCTTCGGCCGCGCCCAGGGCAAGGCCCGCCGCCGTGGTGGCCACGTCCGCCGCCTGTCCCGCCACGGCCTGCGTGCGCAGCGCGTCGACGGGCGCCGGTTGCACGGCGCAGCCGGCCAGACCCAGCGACAGCCAGGCCCACAGCACCCACACCAGGAAGCCCGAGCGCAGCGCGGCAGGCATCACGCACCCCCCGCCTGACCGGCCATCGCCTCGGCAATCGCCGCCGCAGCCGCCGCCCGGTTCGCTGCGCCGCACGCGGCCCAGCCGCTCATGGTCTGCACCGCCATGATCCGCGCGCGCGCCTCGCTGCGCACCTTGTCGGCCATGCCGACCAGCGTCCAGTAACGGGCGCTGTTGGCCATCACCTCGTCGGCGTAGGCCTTGCGCTTCGCGGGCGTGTCCAGACCGCGAGCCATCAGGAAAGCCTCCTGATCGACGCGCAGCTCAGCGCCGGCCAACACCGCCTTGGCCAGCTCTACTTTTCCGGCCCAGGTGTTGCGCTCCGCATCGGTCGGGTTGCCCGTCAGGCGCAGCAGTGTCGCCTGATGCATCTGGTCGACCTCGGCCAGCCCCTTGGCGCGGATGTCCGCCATCGTCAGCGTCGGCGGCGTGGTCGCGGCCTTGTGCGCCGCGTCCCAGGCATCCAGCGCCGGGCGGAACTCGTCCAGCGATGCGATCGAGCGGTTCGGCAGCGCCTCGCCCGTGGCCGCGTCGTACTCTTCGACGTGGCCCGCCGACTCGAACCACTGCACCGCATGCACCCGCGTCGCCAGCACCGTCACCAGCGGCGCGGGCTCCACCGGCGCCGTGTCCACCAGATCAACCCCTTCGGGCACCGCCTCGACCGGCGCCAGCGCTTCGGCCTCAACCGCGACAGGCTGCGGCACAGGCACATCGGCCACCAATTCACGCCGCCCCGCAGCCACCGTCGACAGGTCCAGACCACGGTAAGCCACACCATCCACAGCCACCAAGCCGTCTTCCACAATGATCGTCACTCGCATCGTTTACCCCTTGTTGACCAGCCGGAACACCCGGCCCAGCAGGCCCGGCTGCGCTTGCTCGGGCAAGTCGCCCATGTGGACCGCCGGCGGCGCCGTGACGGCCGCCTGAAACATCGCCTGGCTGAGGCGCTGTGCATCGGCCATTTCGTTGCGGAAGCTCTCGGTAGAGCCCGCCACATGCCGCAGTTGCTGCGCGTTCTCGATCAACAGCAGCGGCACCAGCGCGTCGGCGCACGACCAGCGGTCGATTTCCTCTTCCGACTGCGGATCGCGCCCGCGGATCTGCACCCACTTCGGGCAGCGGTGGCAGACCTCGGCGGTGTCTTTCTGGTGGTACGGGCAGATCAGCCCATCAGCGGCGCGTGGTACCTGTTTGTTCATGGCCATCACGCCTTCACCGCAAAGAACACGTCGACGTACTGCACCGCCATGTCCAGCGTGCCGGACCAGCCGTGCGTGTGCGACCCGCCGCCGCCCACGCTGGCGGCCTTGACCTCGTTGTAGCCCGCGCGGTCCTGCCACCACTGCGGCGCGTAGATGCCGGTTCCGTAGTTCAGACTCAGGCCGGTGTAGATGCCGGTCGCGGTCGGCTGGCCGTTGCTGTTCGGCGCGTTCAGGCTGTGTTCGTGCGCCGGCATCTGGCTGGCCGTCAGCGTCGTGGCAGCCACCGATCCTGTCAGCGTGCGGTTGGCAAACGCCGTCGTGAACGCCACCGAGCCACCCGAGCCGACCGCGGCAGACGACACCACGCGCAGCGCCTTGTTGTTGTGCGTCGTGTCAAGCGTCCAGCCAGAGGGCGACGCCGAGCCGCTGAACAGCATCTTGGTGCCCGCCGCAAACGGCGCCACGGTCAGCGCCGCGACGATCTGCGCCACGCGGGCCTCAAACTGCTCCGCGCTCCACCAGGCCAGCGATCCGAGGTCCCCGTTGGTCGGCACCTGGTTGGGTCTAGGTCCTAACAGTCCCATGATTTCCCCTTTAAATTCTGCTCAAGGCAATTGCTTCCGACGTAGACACCGCAAACGGGTAATACTTGTGCCGTGGAATTGGCCTATTTGGCGCCGTGATAAATTTGACACGATCAGCCGCAGGCACCGCAGGGCCGCCAGTAACGATGGCCGTTGTTTTTCCATTTACAGCAATAACAGCGGAGCCAGCCTTGACCGAAATACAAACCCGATTCAGGCCGACACTCAGACAGTCGGCGGTCGCAAAGTTAAGCAACTGAGCCCCGCCTGCAGCCCCAAGATAAAGGCCAATTTTTTTCTGAAAAAAGAATGCCGTCAGCCGAGAATTTGTCCCGGCAGTTTCATAGCTAAACAGGTCTTTACCCGTATTACCCGTAGACCCGCCATCAGTGGGGAGGAAAATTAAATCCTGAACAAACGTGCCTTCACCCTGCTTGTAAAACGAGGTGAATGAGGCGCCAGAAATCACAATGTCATCGGCAGACCTTGAGGCCGCTGCGCTGGTTGTTGGGATGTAGCTGGTAGGGGTTGACACCCCGGTTTCCATCTGCGCCCCCCACACATCCACACCTAAAACGCCATCACCCACAAAAACCTGGGAATTGTCATTTGCAACGGGCATGATGTGCAGAGTTGCATTAGCGTCAGTAGAGTCCACTGCCGCCCAACAGCGATAAGTTCCGGGAGCTACAAGCTCAATGTCAGCAATACAGCCGTTTTGATAAGCAACAACCCCAGAGTTGACATCAAATATTGCCTCTGGCCAAACAACCCCAGACTGAGTAAGCAACTTAAACCTACCCATCCCAGCGCTGCGGGCAAACACAGACACCACCAACTTAGACCCAGCACCAACCCCTGCTGCAACCATCGCGACGTAGTGGTTTTGATTCTCTGAGGTAGGGGCTATTCTGGCCATTACGCCAATTCCGTCAGGAGCAACAACACCAGAGACCACGTTAACGCGCACCTTGGCCCAATTCGCATTTGAAATATCCCCGGAATACAGCGCCCTGTTTGTCGCCAACCCTTCACCGAGTGCCCCCAGCCGCTCTCCAGTCACAGGGGCGTGCGTGATGCGCAGGGTGTTGGCGGCGGCGGTCTTGAGCACGCCGTTGGCGTCCCAATACGTGGCCGTGCTGGCCCGGGTAACGGTGATGCGCGGGTCGACCACGCCCGAGTTGGCGAAGTCCAGCAACAGGCTCGGGCGGATGGTCGGCAGGCTGGTGTCGTACTGCAGGTAGTCCAGCGCCCAATTGGTCGCGTCGTCGCGCGGGTCGATGGTGCCGGCGCCGGCGGTCAGGCGCCGGTAGGGCATGCCGTCGATCAGGCTGCGGCGCACGTTGCCGATCGCGTAGGTGGTGCCCGAGACCCAGTTGGCCGCGGTCGAGGTCGCGGCGGCAGCGCTGGCACTGACGGCCGCTGCAGCGGCAGCGGCTTCGGCCGCGGTGCGCGCCGCTGCGGCGCCGCTCGACTGGCTGTTGATCGAGTCGCTTTCCGCGTTCAGCTCGACGATCATCTGGTTGATCGCCGACAGGATCGGGTTGACCTCCAGGAAGTTGGCGCGGGCGCGGGCCGGGAAGTTTGCGGTGTCCAGGTCGTCGGCGACCGGCGTAGACAGCAGGGGGATCAGGGTTGTAATCATGGTCAGACGAAGCCTTTGAACTCAAACGACATATCGGCGTGCGTGGCCCTCGGGATGGGCATGGATGGGTCCCTCACCAGGCCAAAGTTCACCAGCGCCGTGATGTAGTCGGGGTCCCTTGATCCGACCAGCAGGCAAGGGGTGCCGCGCAAAGCGATCAACGTGTTCAACGTCGCATTGATGCGCGCCTTGTCCACCCTGAAGGTGATGTTGTTTCGGGGTGCGTAGTCCCTGGTGATCGGGTCGACATAGCCGAACTCGTCGGGATCGCTGGACGTGTAGTTGTCCATCGCCCAGGTCGCCCCATAATCCGGGCCCCACCCCAGGTCGACCATCTGACCGTATGACATGCGAGAGCACGCCACCGCCGGTCCGGCAATGGTCACTTCCAACTTGTCACCAGGCAGGCACGTCAGAGGGATGAACAGCGCCTGCGTAATCTGTTCGTAGGGGGCCAGGAAGAACGTCAGCCAGTCCGTCACCCCGGGCCGGCCGATCAATGGCTTCGTCTCAGTGCTGCGCACGTCTCCGGCTGCGGTTCGAACAGTCAGCGTGATCGAGTCCCCGACCAACCCAAAAAATGCGCAGCAAGTCACCACCGCGCCTGGGCTCACCACGACGTTCAGATCCCCGTCTCTCATGGTTTGCTCAGCCAGTCGAGACGTGAACATCGCCACCGAATTGGCCGGGCCAATGTCCTTCCACTTGGCCGGTTCTGCGGTCGGATCGGCGGTATTCGAGGCCACCAGGCTCTCAAACACCCGCAGCATCGGAACCCCCTTCATCCAGCCGGTGCTTGGCGTAGCCTGCCGCAACACGCGATCCCCCAGCGCGTAGGTGGTGCCCATCAGCCACATCGGCTCCTGATTGGTGGCGTTGGTGCTCAGCAGCTGAGACTGCTGGAACCGCACGGGCGGAACGACCCAGGTAATGCACTCTCCACGGTTCACGACACCACCTCCACCGGCAGCGGCTCAAGGCCAGGCGTTCCGACCATCAACCGCTCCTGTCCGTCTTCTGCCCGAGTCACGTTCTTGATCCTCGTGTTCAGCTTTTCCAGCAGCCGTGCAGCAGCCTCATTGGCGCCGCGAGCGGCCTTTGTTTCTTCCAGGAGCGCTCTCAGCAAAACCTTCGTCTCTGCGTCGCTTCCGCCGCCACCCACGCGCATGGCCTCCACCGCTGGCACTCCGCCGGCCCTGGCCACATCCGCCTGAGACCAGACCACCTCGCCCTTGTGCACCAGGCCAGCGACTTCGTATTTGCCACCAGCCCCGGTGTAGCCTCCAGTCCAGTAGTTCCGGCCTTCTCGCTGGCCGTCGCCGTTCCAGTGCCAAGCCGCGTAGGCATCCCAGCTGCTCAGGTTCGACGGCCACCAGTCCGCGTTCTTGTTGGCCTCGTAAGCCGCAACCACGTCGGGGTTGTTCGCGGCGTAGCCATCCGCCGTCCAGGCTCCAGAGGACTCGCCGCCGCCCTCGTAGCCACCCCATCCGCCGGCACCTGAACCGTTGGGAGCCGAGGACATGAAAGCGGAGGTCACCACACCCTGCACCGCGCTGGTGTAGGTCGCCATCGCGGTGGACAGCTCAGCCATTGCCTGCTCAACCGTCAGCACTCGCGTGTCAATGCCCTGAGCGGCATTCAACAGGTCCTGGGCCAACTCGATCTGTTGGTCCAGTTGCGTGATCTGTGTCTCCAGCGACACCACCGACTGTTCGGCCGCGCTCAACTGCGGCTCCACCATGTCCTTCAGCGCCTGCAGCTGGTTCGCAGCCAGCAATCTGGCCTTGTCCCGCTCGACCGCAGACTCATAGATCGTGGTGTCGATGCCATCTCGCACCGCCTGAACAGCTGAGGACACGCCCTCAGACGTGATCGCCAGCTTCCCGGCCAGCATCGCGGAGATGTTTGCCCGCGCCTGCGTGGCGGATAGTTGGTTGGTGCTGCTCACCTGACCGCGCATGTCGTTGATGTTGTCCCTCAACGTGCCGAACACGCTCGACAGCACGCCCTCGGACTCCCTGGCGGCGTCAAGCTGCGTCGACAGCTCGTCGCGCTGCTTCTGCACCGCCCGCTGCACCAGGTCAAACGCCGACTGCATGGCGTCCTTCGCGTCCTGGATCGTGTACACCTGCATCTTCAGAGCGCGGTTGCTCTCGTCCAGCGCAGCCAGCTCGCGCTCGCGCAGCTTGGTGGTGTCGCCCAACAGGTTCAGCAACTCCGTCTCGATGCCAAACCGCTCTTGCTCCGCTTGATTGACCTCATTGATCGCCGAGGTGTAGGCCGGGAAGTCGACGCTCGTGACAGCGACGCTGACCCCGCCGATGGCGTCCTCAATCCCGGCAATAGCAGCCTGGAACTGAGCGTTACTGACAATGGCGTTCAGCGCTTGCGTAGCTGCCTGAGCGGTCGCCACCACGTTGTCGATTGCTGCCTGAGAAATCGCCTGTGAGATGGGAACGCCAGCCACGATGGCAGTGAAAACCGGCGTGATGATCTGCTGCATGAACGCTTGCGCGATCATGCCGGCGTACTGGCTGGCGATGGCGTTGTAGATGCCTCCAACGATGGTGGACGCCAACTGGTCGCCCACGTCCGCCTGACTCAGCCGGCCCGTCATGCCTTGCACCAGGATGTCCGCAATGCCCGACACGCTGATGCCCGCCGACTCAATGTCCGTGCGAACCTGCGTCATCAGCTGGTCGAAGCTGTCGCGGGTCATCTTCCCGCCGCTGGCCGCGCGCAGCATGGAGTACTGCAGATCGTCCAGCGCCTTGGCCATCCGCTCCGACTGCTCTGCCGCCGTCGTCGCCCCCTTCATGTTGACCTTGATGCGGGCGGTGTAGTTGTCGATGGCCTCGCCAGACATGCCCATCGCCGACGCCATTCCCCGCGCGCCCTGCTTCAATGCCTCCACCTGCAGGCGCACCATCTCAGCGTCCCGCGCGTCGATCTGCGCCGAGACCGTCTTGTCGCCCCGGAAACTCGCCCAGCCGGCCTTGTACTTCGCGTACCCGCTCACCGCGATCTGGCCAGCCGCAATGTCGATCGCGTAGCCCACCTCGGACAGCTTGCGACCGAACATATGGGCCATCCGAACAGACCCGCTCATGATCTGCGCCCACTTGTCCGACACCCCTGCGGCCTTCAGCATGGAGTACTTGAACTTCTCCACACTGCCCTCGTACACCGTCGACTTGCCATAGCTCGGGTCGCTGGTGTAGCTGCTGTAGCCGAACCGAGTGGTGGTGCCCTGGCCATAGCCCAACGCCTGACGGTTCCAGCCCTGGGAATACAGCCTGTCTGCGTACTGCACAGCCGCATAGATCAACGCGGCATAGCCGGCCCAGGCCATCATGCTGGACCCGCCACTGGCAGCCGCTGACCCGCCTGTGCCTACCCCCGCCCAGCCACCGTTGGCCGTGTACAGAGCCCCGATGGAGTCGCCACCAGCGGCGCCGACCATGTTGGCGTAGGCCAGAGAGGCAGTACTGGCACCAGCGCTGCCCCCGGTGTAGTACTGCACCGCTGCGCCGATCAGCGAGTTGTTCATCCCCGAGGTGTTGCCCGTCAGGTACGACTGCATGGACCCCTTGATGTAGGCCGACAACTCCTGTGAAAACGTCTGCTTCAGCAGCCGGCCCACGTAGCTGAAGAACCCGTTGACGAAGCCCTTCCCGCTGTCGAAGCCGGCCATGATCGCGCCCGACAAGGCGTCGGCCAGGTAGGCGCTCGTGCGATCCCATTCCGTGTCGGCACGCTTGCCCAGCTCCTTCAGCGCGGCAGTCGTCTCCTGCTCCATCGCATAGGCGTTCTCCCGCTCCGTCTTGCGGCCCAGCAGCTCGATCCGCTGTTTGCGCAGCGCGATTTCCCGCTCAAGGTTCGTGATCGTCGTGGCCGACGCTTCGGTGTTCCTGGCATTGATCAGCTCCAGCTCCAGGCTGGCCACAATCTCCTCTTCCTTGGCCTGCACCAGGGCAGCCCGTTCAGCGGAACTGGCGCCGATGGCGGCAATCTCCTCGCGCAGCGCGGCATTGCTTTCCATCACCGCATCAGCCGATTTCGCGTAGGCCTCGCCGGCGCGGTCAGTCAGCGCAACGGCGTCGGCGCGGGCCTTGGCCAGCTCCTTGGCCCACTTCGCTGCCTCGCGCTCAGCATCGGTGAGCTTCGACGTACTGGCGTGGTGCCGCTTCTTGGCTTTGTCGGCCTCCTCCTCCTTGGCGATCAGCGCGGCGGTCGCCTGAGCGCTTGCCGACTTCGCGTCGGCCGCCCGGCGCTCCAGTCGGGCATCCGACTGCAGCAGAGACTGCTGCTGCAACAGCACGTCCAGCAGCTTCTGGTCTTTGGCAACCGGACCAGCCAGGCCGCGCGACTTGCTCAGCTCAAGCTGACCGCGCATGTACTCCACGCGCTTTCCAACCGAATCGAGTTTGTCGGTGACAGTCTCTGCCCGCCCAATGTTGAGCATCTTGTCCCAGGCCAGGCTCGCCGCGTTGGCCAGGCTGCGCCAGGCGCCCTGCAGGTATCCCACGTTCTCGCCGATCCCGCCCAGATGCTTGTTCAGCGCCTCGGTGGTCGCGATCATCGCTTCCTGCTGCCGACCAGCCTCATCCAGGCTCTTGATGTACCGGTACTGCTCGACCGTCAGGAAGTGGTACTGCTCATTGTGTTTGACCGCCCACTTCGTCACGCCATCGGCCATCTGCTCGAAGTCCGCTGTGACGGTCTCCTGGGTGTCTCCACTGGCCCTGGCCACCAGCGCCACCGACTGAGCCATGTCCAGCATCGCCACCCGGCCGATCTTCCCCGTGCCCTGCAGGGCCTCCAGAATCTCCCGGGCAGAACCCACCGTGGTCTTCGAGCTGTCCGCCACGCTCAGGGCCATGCGGTTGACCTCACCGGCCACCACGCCCGCTGCATTGCCCGTCAGGGCCATCAGATTGGCCTGCCGCTCGTGTTCGGCCGCTGCCTTGTAGGACACCACCAGGTAGCCCGCCAGCGCCGTCGCAATCAGACCGAAAGCGGCCCCGAGCCCAACGGCTGCGGTGCTCGCCCGGCCCATCCCTGCCGCCGCCTGGGCTGCATCCATGCCCGCCCTGGCCATGTCTCCGCTGGCGGCCGCACGGCCGGCGCTCAACAGCTGCTGAGCGGTGCGTGCTGCCTGGCTTTCCAGGGCGCGGTGCGAGGCCGTCAGCCCATCCGTGGAGCGAGCCGCCGTGCTCATCATCTGGCGGGTTTCCTGGCCAGCCTCACGCAGATCGGCGCGGTACTTCTTCAAGTCCGCAGCGATCCGCACGATCAGCTCAGTGCCCTTCCACGCCATGTCAGTCGCCCGCTTCCTGTTCCTGTTGCGCGGCAAAGGTCGCCAACGCCTCCGCCTGAATCACCAGCAGGTCCTCCACCAGGCCCCGCCACCGTTTGCCCCGGTACCCCAGGGCCTTGGCCACCACCTCGATCCCAGGCCAGTCCAGCGCCACTCGCACGCCAGTCCAGCCCGTCCGAACCCACTGCGCCGCCACCCGCATGAAGAACAACCAGCTGTCCCAGTTGTCCTCCCACACCTCAGCCGGTGGGTCCGCTTCTTCCTGCACCGCCTGCACCTGCCTGGCCAGCTCCAGGTCCTCCGCGCTGGCCCCCGCCCTGCGCATCAGCTCGATCACCTCCTCATCCACCTGCAGAGGCCGTGACTTGGGCTTGGCGCCCTGCCCTGCCCAGGCCTTGGCCAGCGCCTGCAGGTTTAGGACTTTCCCCCTGACACGTGCTGCCAGAACGCCAGCGCGATGTACTTCGGACACGGCTGGATTTGCAGCACCGCCTCCAGGGTCTCTTGCGTGAACGGGACGTCTTCGTTCGTTTCCGCGTCCTTCATCTCCCAGCCCACCAGGCGGTCCCGAATCAGGTCCGCGTCCGTCATGCCCTGCTCGCCAATAGCGCGCAGTTCATCGGTCGAAGTGCGCTTGAAGAAGGCGGTGAACGACTGTTTGTCGTGGCCACCGCGCTCGTTCGGCACTGGTACCTCGACCTTGGCGGCGAAACGCGGCGCCTCCGCCTTCTTGAAACTGAAAGCCATGTGTGTGTGCTCCTTACTGGAAAGTGATCGTCAGTTCGTCGTTGCCCGAGGTGGGCGTGACGTCTAAGTTCATCTGCAACATCGCGTTGCCCTTGTCGTCGGACAAGCTCGGCTCCGCGTTCACCATCAGCTTCGGCGCCGACAGCTTCACGATGTTTCCGGCCGTCAGGCCGTGCGTGATCAGCAGCGGCATCGCCGTGCCCGCCTTGATCGTCTCGCCCCAGTTCTTGGCCGCGACCGTGCCCAGCTCGACCGTGACGCTGGCCGTGGGGTTGCGGTCTGCCTGGTCAGGGGCGGCGTAGTTGATCAGCTCGCGCCACGAAATGTCGTTGGCCAGGTCCAGCGAGAAGGCACTGGTCGGCAACGCCAGAGCGTCGATGGTGAACGTGGGCGTGTTGGTCTTGTTGACCAGCAGCGGCTTGAGCTGCGTGGTGAACACGGCGCCGGTCGGGTTTGGTGTGTCCGTCAGCATCTCGTACACGCCGATGAACTTGTACTTCGCGATGGGGTAGCCGCCGGGGCTCATCTCGAACGACACGGTGCCAATGGCGTCGGTCATCTTGAACTTCACGCCGTCCAGGTAGCACTCCATCGTGAGGTACTTTTCCCCCGTGGTCGCCGGCTGGTAGTCGACCTTGGTGCCTGCCGTAAGCGTCTCCGTCATCCGGCATCCGACCAACAGCGCAGCTTGACCCGGCTTTGTGCCGGCGGTGCCAGACCCTGCCAGCTCCACCTCCAGCTCCAGCGAGCGATAGATACCGTTCGGGTCCGACCCGTAGTTGCCCATCGCACCGCGAATCAGCGGGCGTTTGACGAACTCGGCGTTGATCACGCTCGGGCCTGCGCTGCGGCACAGCACCGCGTTCGCGCCGGCCGTCAGCGCCAGGGGGGTGCCTTGGGCGGTCTGCACACCTGCCAGCACCAGCATGTTTCGCATCTTCTTGCCCATGTCGGGACTCCTTCAGTTGTGCGGATCAGTCCGCGGTCGGTTGCTCTGGATCGGCGGGCGGGTTGCCCTCCGGGTAGCGCCTGCCGGTGAACGGGTCGCGGATGAACGTGCCCGCCTGGCCGGTGTATTCGTCCGCCGGCCAGCCGCCCTCGGGCTCCGGCATCGGCTGGCGGACCTCGCCGGCCTCGGTGGTTTGTTTGCTCTTCGTTGCCATGTGGCTCTCCTTAAAACTCGACTTCCACGTCCAGCACCAGCCAGCCGTAGGGGTGTTCCAGCTGCTGGCTCTGCCGAAACGCCTTCGGCGAAACCGTCATGCCGACCGGCCCGTTCGGGTCCTGCACCCAGCCCAGCAGCTCGTTCAGCAGGTTCAGCTCCGCCGTCTCGATGGCGCTCTGTGCCGTGTCCTCGGCCACCTTCAGGAAGCCGACCAGCGACAGCCTGATCAGGCCCAACTCGCCCTCGCGGCCTCGGTACGAAACGAACCCACCACCGCCCACCGACACCATGCACACCACGCCGGCCAGCAGTTCCTCTTCCTGCGCAGTGGCGGGGTCAATCAACGACCGCTGCACCTTGCGGGTCGACAACTTGGCGAACAGCGAGGACTCGATAGCGCTCAGGGCTGCGTCGGCGTCCGTCATGCGGCACTCCCGTTCGCTTGAGCCACCAGGCGCTGCACCACGGCATCCAGCCGGCGCGGCACCTCAACATCCATTTCCCGGGCCACCGGCTCCACGAATGGCGTCGCCTTCAGGCCCTTGTGGAACACGTGCCACGACAGCCCCATGTACCGGTCCCGAAGCTCCAGCTCGCGGTTCATGAACGCCCGAGACTTCTTCGTCACACGGCGCATGCCGGCAAACGCCTTGCTGGCCAGCCAGTCCACGATGGGCTTGGCGGCCGGGTCGAAGAACCGGGGCAGGTGCTTTCCAGCGGGCTGGCCCTTCTCGCGGTAGATCGCGTAATCCACCCCCGGGCGAATCTCCCAGGTGTTCGGCGCACTCATCGTCACCGTGATCGAGTTGGCCAACACCGTGTGCCACTTGGGCGCACGCTCGCGCATCCGCCGGGCCGCTTCCTGCGCCAGGCGTGCCGCCTCGGCCCACACCTCGCGCTCCATCTGCGCGCCGTGAGCCTCCAGCGAAATCGCTACCTGATCAGCGTTGTGCGTCAGCATCAGCGTGCCTCCCTGAACTCGGTCAGCAGCTGCTCAGCCAGGGCAGACGGCGTGCTGTTGCGCGGCGTACCGCTCAGCCCGTCCCGCATCTGCACCGGCTTGGTCACATTGCGGATGGCCATCTCCTTCAGCGCTTCCACCTGGGCGCGCAGCAGCAGCAAGCCACGATCCAGCACATTCACCGTCGTGTCACCGTCCGCCGCGCCCAGCACGTGGCGGGCGAAGTACCAGAACCGCAGCGAAGACCCGTAGCAGGCCAGCAGCGCCGCAGTCGGCGCCGGGTCCATCACCACCCACCAGGCAGCGCCGTCCCACTCCGTGCTGATGCGCGGCACCGGGCCCGGATAGCCAGGCTCCCAGGGCTTCGGCGCGCGGCGTGGATCTGCCCACTCCGACACCTTGTAGGCCGCGAAGTCCGAGACAGGCATGGCGTAGCGCGTCTGGTCCGTCAACAGCGTGACGGTGGCCAGCCGAGACAGCGGACGCTTGAACTGCATGTCAGGCAGGGCCTGCTGCAGGAACCGCTCAAAGTCGGCATCGCCAGGCGACGTGAAGACCTTGGCGCTGTCATGCAGCGACGCCTTCAAGTCGGTCACCAGGGACGCCAGCGCCATGCCCATGCTCACGCCCCCGCGCTGCCGGCTGCAGCCTTCACGTCCAGCTCAGCCTGGGCGCGCAATGCGGTCTTCTGGTCCTCGCCCAGCGCGGCCAGTTGCTCGGGCGTCAGGGCGTCCAACTGCTTCTGGTAGGCCAGGGCCACCGCAGCCTCGAAGTCCTTCTGCGCCTGCTCTTCTTCCAGGGCAGCGTTCGCGCGGCGGATGCGCTCAGCCTTGACGGCCTCCAGCACCGTCGAACGCGGCGTTTCGGCTCCGCCCTCGATCGTGTCCACCAGGTCCAGGCCCTCGCCCGTCAGATCGTGCAGGCCGGCCTTGACCTCCTTCACGTTCCCCTTCAGGAACTCTGCGATCAGCTCCGCCAGCGAAGGGCCTGCGTCGACAAGCTGCTCCGGCTGCTTGTCCTGCAGCTCGGGAGGCAGCACCGACTCGTCAATTTCCCGGCCCTCGCCTGGGGGGATCAACTTGCCGCCCACAAAGATGACGTCGCGGCCCGTGTTCTCGATGTACTTCAAACCCATGTCGTTCTCCTGTTCGCCTGGCATTCGCCCGCCGGCACGCAAGGCCGGCGGGGGTCAGCTCTTGGCTTCGGGTTATGGGTTACGCAGCCCGCGCCACGCGGCCGGTGGCGCTGTACACCACCACGCTGGAGAGGCTGTTTTTCAGCTGCGTCGGGGTGTGCACCATCACCCACTGCGTGCCAAAGGCCTCGCGCTGGTCGGTGAACTGGCCGTTGCTGTTGCGCACTTGCTCCAGCGGGTTCATCGAGAACGGCTTGACCATGCGGAAGCGGCTGTTGCCGCGCTCGCCGACCAGGATGCGGGTGTCCCCCATCACCAGGCCCGGGGCCGAGGTGTTGTAGGTCGCCAGAGCCTTGATCTGGCCCAGCGAACCGTCAGCCGCCAGACCGGTCGCCACGCGCGAAGCGTTCGCCTCGAAACTGCGGGCCTGGCTCACCGCGTTGTCCAGCGTCGCGCTCATCAGCACCATGTTCGGGCTGTAGAAGCGGTCGCTCGACAGCACAGCCTTGCGGGTGCCGATCACGGTCAGCAAGCGGTCGTAGCGGTCCTTGACGTCCTCGCCACCCACCGCATCGCTATCCCACTTCACCACGTTGGTGCTGTAGTAGCCGGCCACAGTCAGAACCCAGCCGTTGGTCGGGGTCACGGCCGCGCCGGTCTGGTCCACAAAGCGCAGCTCGCCCAGGTTCCAGTCCATGATGTAGTAGGTGCCCGCCGCCAGCGCAGAGCCATCGGCCGGCAGCTCATAAGGCTGGCGCACCACCGCGTTCAAGGTCACCACGAGGTCGTTCAGCGTGGCGCCCACTTGCTGGCCTTTCAGGTCGAACACCTTGCGAGGCTTCACCACCGGGAACTTCGTCGTCACGAACACCTTGTTCGTGCCGTTGCACTGCGCCGTCAGCGTGTCGGTGAACGCCAGCGCCCCCGACTCGTCCGCGCTGAACACCAGCTCATTGCAGTTCAGTGCCTCGGTGTCCTCGCCCACGATGCGCACCACGTTGCGCACGTTCTCCGCCACCGGATCGAAGTCGATGGCCGCAGCGCTCAGCAGCAACTGCATTTCCGAGCTGAAGCGGAAAGCCAGCTTCTGCGGGATCGGGCGGGCCTCTTCCTGCGTCTGGATCACGCCCGCGTTGCGGATGCCCTGCCCCTCGTAGCGGCGCAGTGCGCTCACACCAGCGGCCGTGGTGTCTCGGTAGCTGTACGGCACGTTGATCACGTTCGCAAACGGCACCGTGCCAACGTTCATGAAGTTCAGGCTCACCAGGTTGTACAGCGCCTCACGCAGCACCGTACGCTCCACGATCACCGGCACCGCCGTGTCGCTCACCGAACCCACGCCACCGGCCAGAGCGCGATGCTCTTCGGCCAGGCGGCGCGCGTTGTCGCGGTCGAACTGCGCCAGCGCGGCCTCGGCAGCGGCCTTGTTCTCGGCCAGCAGCTTGCCGCCGGTCTTTTCAAAGCGCTTGGCCTCGCTCATGCGGTCGTAGCCCAGGCGACGGTCAATTTGTTCCTGCAGCGCCTTGATCTGGTTCGAGTCGTCGACGGTGATGTGGACGTGGCCGCTCGGGCTGTTGTAGCCCAGGGTCACCAGCTTGTGCGCAGCGCTCAGCTTCTTCACGTTCTCCACCTGCAGGTTGGCCAGCGCCTTCACCTGGTCATCGGTGGTGACAGCCGTCACCAGCGGAGCCACCTCGTCACACAGCTTCTTCACGCCCTCGGGCGTCAGCGTCTTGTCGCCCTCGGCAATCGTGTCGCCCAGCAGCTTCAGCTTCGCGGCCATCGCCGTCTGACCAGCCAGCGCTTGCGCATCGCGCTCAGCCAGCAGGCGGGCCACCTCGGCAGCCACGTCCGGGGTCTGGCCAGGGGCCGCCAGCTGGATCGTCACCGGCTGGGTGTTGCCGGCTGCGGCCAGCGCCTTGATCTGGTCGGACACGGCCTTGCCGACACCCTCCCAGGTGGTCATCACCGCCAGCGCCTTCGCCTGATCGGCGCCAGCGGCATCAAAGGCGGTCTTCGCTTCGGCGAGCAGCTTCGTCAGGGCCTCGCCCTTGATGCCCATCGCTTCGTACTTTGCTTTCAGTTGTTCGAGCCAGTTCATGGTGGATTGCTCCGAGAGTTCGTTGATCAGTTGGGTAGAGACCGCCAGGCGAAACGCTGCGTCTTCGTCGCCCTCGGACAGTTGCACCGGGTCCAGGTTCTTGATCACCGGGCGCAGCGTCAGACCAGCCCCCAGCAGCACACAGCCGTGGGCGTTCTTCGCTTCGTTGTCCTTCCAGTTTTCGTGGTACTCAGCGCTCAGGTATGCGAAGCCCCGGTTCTTCACCGCATCGATACCAAAGGGAGTCCACTCGACCAGGGCGCGCAGCCGGCCGTTCTCCACGCTCAGCTTCAGGACCTTCGCAGCGGCGCCATCGGCAGGCCGGTGGTTCACGTCAATGAACACGTCCTGGCCCAGCACCCGCTTGTTGAAGTTGTCCACCATCTGAGCGAGGTGGGTCGGCGTGATCATGAAATCGCCGTAGCGCGGATCGCTGAAGTTGCCCGTCCGGGTCAACGTGATCCAAGACTGCTGCTGACCCTCCGCCAGCTCGACACGACTCGACAGGAACCGCACCGTACCGGGTGGGCTGTTCGTCTGATCGTCGCCGGAAAGCAGGATGTGCCGGCCCGGCACAGCAGCCGCAGAAACGCCGACCGACACGGCCAACGCACGGGCTACAAGGGACAAGAGAGAGCGCTTCATGATGCCTGTTCGCGGTAGTTACGCGACTGGCATCCTCAGCGGGTTTGCGGCGCAAAAAAAGGGGGGCAATCTGCCCCCCTTCTGTCTGGCCCAACAGGGCCGTGGACCGGACGCTATGCGCCGGTCACCTGGTGGTTGGGCGTCACGCGGCGGGCGCCGAGAACATCGCCTCCCACTCGGCCATCTGGTCGCGCTTGACGTTCACTCGCTCATCAATGAACTCGCGCGGCAAGTCGAGCGCTTTGATGGTCACGAGGCACTGCGCCACCACGTCGGCGATCTCCTTTGCCAGCGCTCGGCGGTTGCTCTCGCCGGTCGCCGGGTCCACGCCATCAAGACCCTGGATCGTGATGCGGCTGCACACCTTCGCCAGCTCGGCGCATTCCTCGCCGGTCTTACCCACGCGGCGAAGCACCATCGGGTCGCTCTCTGGAATCCACTTGTTCATCGCCATCGCTGGCCTCCTTTGCTTTGGGCGGGTGCCGCCCAACAGTAGGTGCAACGGACCCGCCCATCGAGCCGTCGCGGTTCATCGGCTGTCACGCGGGCGGGCCGCTGACCATCGTGTTGCCCCGCTGCTTCCTGGCCACCGTGTGCCAGATATCCCACCCATCCTTGAGCAACTGGCGCAGCCCGAACATCTGCGCCATCGCACGCTCACCTTCGGGCCCCAGCGGGGGCAGCTCGCAAGCCAGGTGCGCAGTGTAGCCACCGCCTGGCTGCGGCTCAAAACGCATCGAAAAACCGGAAGTGCGGTGCGTCGCCGTCAGCGCATCGACGTCCACATCCCACTGTCGCCGCCAGCTGATCCGGTGGTGATTCCCTTCACCGTAGGGGTTCTCCAGCACCACCGCAGCCGCGCCATCGATCACACCGCCCATGTAGGCCTCCGACGCCTTCATCAGCACCGCCGGGGGCCACTCCACCAGGTGGTCCGACAGTGCCTTGGTCAGCAGCTCAGCAGCCCGGTGCGAAGCATCCAGTACAGCCGGGGCAGTCTTCCCCAGCGCTCGTGCTTGGCGGATCACACCAGCGACAGCTTCGACCACCTGCGGCGGTACATCCAACAATGTCTTTTCAGCCATCACAAGTCCTTCACCAGCGCCGCGTACTTTGCGTCCACCTTCGTGCTCACGTTGTAGGGCACCTCAGCCGGCGGCAGCGTGATCCCCAGCACCTTGGCCACCAACGCACCGTCAATGTACTTATCCCCCGCCTTCAGCAGCTTTGTCACTTCCAGGAAGTGCTCCTTCTGCTCCCGCGTCTGGAAGCACACCGCCACCCAATACTCGCTGTCCGTGGCCAGCGTGAACCGTTCCTGCTCTGCCTTCGCCCGCGCCTTGAACGCGGCAAGCACCGCGCTGGTTTCAGCGACGGCCACCTCCTCGTTCGTCATGTTCTCGTAGTCCAGCTCCGGGATCGGATCGTCCGGGTTCTTCTGCGATGCACCGGCCTCCAGGTCCTCCAGAGCGCCCAGCGCATCCAGACCACCGAGCCCGTCACCGTCATCACCCAGGCCATCCAGCCCGGCCAGGTCATCAAGCCCTGCGCTGTCCAGCGATCCGTGCTTGCCCTGCCCTTTGCGCGAACTCATAGCGTGCAATCTCCATGTCCACCAGAGGGAACCAGTCCAGGATGGTCCGATAGTCCCTCGGGAAATGCTCCCTGATCTTGATCAGGAAGCGCAAGTCCAGCCCGTCGAACGACCGGCCGAACACCTTGTAATCCACCGGCAGCCGAATGTCGTTGGCCACCAGCTCGGCCAGCAGCCGCTCCTTGTTCCAGTCCCAGCAGGGATAGAAGTACTTCCGCTTCGCGTTGACCCCCTGGTTCTTGATCAGCGAGGCCCGCCGCATCGGGCTGTCGGCCGCGCGCACACCCGTCGCCGTCCACACATCCTCCGGCAGCTTCATGTCCTCGATCACAGCCGCCCGCATGTCCTCGTAGTCGAACGCTGGCCAGTCGATGGCGAAGATCGTGCGCAGCCGCTCCGGCGGCTGGTACGTGGCGTGGTTGATCCACCGATAGAAGGCCGGATGCGGTAACTGCACGATCCGCTTGCCCAGCTTCTGCTCCGCGTAGCCGATGTAGTCCTGAACGAACTCAAGGCCCGGCACCAGGTACAGGTAGTACGGCGTGAAGTCGAAGTAGTCCCGCGCGCTCAGCCAGGCAGCCCAGCTGTCCTTCCCGAGACTGAACGACAAAAGGGCCTTGTCGTGCCCTATCGCCTCGCGCACCACTTCACACACTCGGTTCACCATGCAGGCTCCTTCGAGGTCAGCAGCTTGCGCACCCGGGCCGGTGCGAACACGCCCCAATCGTGCAGCTCGTAGAACCACTCCATGCCATCGCGCACAGCCACGATCTGGCACCCCAGCTCGCGCAGCTCTTCCACCAGGCGCACCACAGTCGGCCGGCTCACGCCCAGCGTCTCAGCCAGGGCCACGCTTGACTGCGGGTTGCGCTCGATCGCCACCAGCAGGCGCAGGGATTTTTCTAGTTTCGGGTTCGCCATGCCGTGCATGATAGCCTCACTTTTTGATTGCGCAGCAGTTCAAGCCGCCGCGTCATCTAGTGACGATTCAAGTTCCTCGAACGTGGACAAGGCATCGTCTAGTCGCTCCAAAGACGCCTCGATCTTCTGCCCTCCTTCGCTCGACTGCAGGCTCTCTGGCATGTTGTCAAACGCATCCTGCTCCTCGTCTCGCACAACCTCCAGGCGAGAGCGGAGCCCGACGACTTGATCCAGGATTTCCCGGAGTGCTTTCCTTCTTGTTGCATTCATCTTTCAAGCCTCAAAAAAACCCGGCCAGGGGGCCGGGTTGGGGTTGCAGGGGGGCTAGTCAGGTCAGGCAGCCACCGGGGCAGCCTGGGGGGCCTTGCGGGGCTTCCTGGGGGCCTTTTTGGCAGTCTCCTGGGCCCCCTGCACCAGCTGGGCAGCCACAGCAGCCACAGCAGCCGGCACGGGCTCGGATTCGGCCACCTGGGGGGCATCTGGCACCGGTTCCGGGGCCTCGGCAGCCTGGGCAGCTTCCGGGGCTTCCTGGGCCGATTCGACGGCCGGCACGGGCTCAGCAGCCACCGGGGCAGCCTGGGGGGCCTCCTGGGCCGGTTTCCGGGCCTTTTTGGCCAGTCGGGGAGCCTTGACCGGGGCCGGCAGCCACTGGGGGGCTTCCTGGGCCGATTCGACGGCCGGCACGGGCTCAGCAGCCACCGGGGCAGCCTGGGCGGTTTCCGGGGCCAGGTTGTCGATATCGCGCATCGGCATCACCACGCCCCGGAAATCACCGTCTGTCACCAGCAGCGAATCATTCCAGGGCTTCTCAGCCGACAGGCGCCACTGCGCCTTCGCCGTCACGCAGTCCGCCACGTCCTGCAGATACCCGGCATAGAACGTCGCATGCATGGCCCCGGCCAGCTTCGTCAGGTCAAAGCCCGGCACATCGGTGTGCAGGTTCACCACCAGGGGGATACGGTCGCGTTCCTTCGTGTTGGCGATCAGCGCGTGGGCCCCGAGGTTCAGCTGGGCCGCGCCCTGCTTCGAGCCTGCGGCCTTGTAGACCCCGGCCAAGCCGGCAGCCGCGTCCGCCACCTGCACCGGGTCCAGCTCGGCCCACACCGGCCGCTGCGCCAGGGCCGGCAGCACGCGCTGCCAGTCGGGGAACTTGCCTTTGATCGGGTTGCGCACCCACACAAACGCATCGCCCGCGTTGATCAGGATGCACCCCTGCTGCTCCTTGTCCGCATCCCACAGCATCACCTGTGCCCGCTCCTGCGCGCTGTTGACGATGAAATCCAGCGGCGCGTTCGGGCAGATCACCGACACCTCGGGCTTCGTCGGCTTCCCATCCTTGATGCCTCGGTCAAACGCCTGGGGAACCCGGTTCAGGTACAGATGCATCCGGTGGCCATCGGTGGCCACCAGCGCCCCATGCGTCAGGTCGAACAGAACCCCGTTCAGGTAGTAGCGGATATCCTGCCGCCCCGCCACCACCTGCACCCGGTCCAGCGCGTCCAGGTCCAGCTCGAACTGCACCGGCTTCGTCTCGGGCATCTTCGGCATGTGGTCCAGCATGCCCGCATAGTCGTGCTTGCCGAACTCAAACGCCGTCGTGATGTTGCTCCCGTTCGTCAGCCCGTCCGGCGTCACCAACAGGTGGCGACTCTTGGACAGGTGTTTCTGGATCGCGGCAATCGGCACCACCACCGGCTTCGTCAGCGCCGGCTGCTCGCACGGCACGCCCGCAATCCAGTCCATCCCATTCATCGTCATCGCGCTCTTGCCCGTGAACACCACGCAGCGCGTCGCTTCCACGCTGCTCGGCTTGGCGGCAAGCTTCAGAATGGTTTTCAGGTCGATCATGTCAAGTTCTCCAAAAAGTCCTCTGCAAACCCCCGAGGAGCGGGGACCGGCCACACCGGGCCGGATGCCACATTATAGCATCATTATTTGATTCTGTGATGCCTCAGAAAAGGCAGTTTTGCCCCTCCCCGGCCGGCTCCAGGTCCTGCAGGGCTTCGGGCTCATCCTGGGGGCCATCCGGGGCCACCTGGGCAGCCCTGGGGGCCTTCCTGGTGCTGCCGGATGCCTTCACCGGGGCCGGGGCCGGCTCATCCCTGGGGGAAGCCTGGGCCGGCTTCGGGGCCACCTTGGCACCAACAGCCACCAGGATGACCACCGAAACGCTCGTGCCGGCAAACTCGTTGTCATAGGGGCCATGCCACTGGCAATCCAGGCCCGTCAGGCTCATCCGGTTTTTCGCGCTCGCCGGCAAGATCGCCACCAGCCGCCCGCCGGGCGTGAGCATCCCGGCCGCGTGCTCCGTGTGTGCCTGCCACCGGCCATCACTGAAAGGCGGGTTCATCACGATGCGGTCAAACCGCGCCACAGTGGCGTCTGTCCATGCCAGGAAATCGAAGTTCCTCACCATGTAGCCCTTCGCCTCCAGCACCTTGCAGTGCAGCGGGCTTATCTCGACGCACGTTGTGCGGTCGGCCGGCAGCAGGTCAGCAAGCCCGCCAATGCCGGCGCTCGGCTCCAGCACCGCGTGGCCATCCTTCACTTCCGCCAGGTCCACCGCAATCCGCGCCAGCTTCTCGGGCGTCGGGTAGAACTGGTGCGCTTTCTGGTCCGGCACACACCCGCTCGCCACAATCTCTTTGATCACCTCCAGCGGGTTGTAGTCGAACGCCCACCGTCTTTCACTCACCGGCGTGCCGCCCAGGGCAGCCAGCACCCGCCCCGTCTCGGCCCTTACCTGCTCGCTGGCCTCACGTTCGCCATACCGAAAGTCGTAGCACCCCGGCACAGTCACGCGGTTGTTCTCGCGAAACCCCGCGTTCGGCTTCAAGTCCCAAGCCTGCTCCAGCGCTCCCAGCCGCGCCAGCACCGCAAACGGCAGTGGTCGCCCGATCATCTGAAACGCCTTCAGCCGCTTCTTCGGCCGCTCGCGGAACTGTGACGGGATCGCCAGCGGGTACAGCTGGGCCAACACGCAGTTCAGACGCCACGCCATGTCCGGGTGCACCTCCAGGTGCGCCGTGCCCACCAGGTAGCAACGGATGCGGATCGCCCCACCGTCCACGCTGATCCACTCGCCGCGGCGCTCCCTGGCATACCGAACCACCCCGCCAGTCGCGTCGTACTTCGGTTCCTCTCGCCCCATGAACCGAGCAATCACGCAGCGCAGATCGTTGATCACGCCCACTCGGCTGTGCCCCACATAGCCCCACTGGTCCACGCAGTTCGCAATGATCATCCGGCGGTTAAACCCCTCCGGCGCGTTCGTCACGTGCGTCTTCGACAGGCTGCGAAAAATGCCGTCCACCCGCTCAGCAAAGAACGTCTCCCGCTGCGTCAGCAGCGCCGTCAGCGTCGAACGCACGTTGTCCTCGTTGAACTCCGGGATCGGCTCCACGATCCACTCCGCGCTGTAACGGTCCTTCTTCTCGCCCAGCGGGTTCTGGATCTGTTTGTGCCAGGCATCGCGCCGTGCCTGCGGCATGACGTCAAGCACATCCGTCAGGTGCATCGCCTTCGACCAAAACGCCGCGTTCAGGTGCGCGATCGCGCCATCGAGGTCAAACAGCTTTTCCACAGTGTGCGACGACAGGTGCCGGTCATTGCGCCCTGCGTATTCCGCGAAGTAGTGCAGCGCCCCGGCCAGGTCCGGGCCGTTCATCACCGCAGCCACTCGCTCCACCTTGGCACGCATCGCCCGGTACTCACCCAGCAGGCCGTCCACCATGTCCGCGCTGGCCGGGGCAAAGAACGGCTCATCGTTCACCACCTCCAGCTCGTCCGCATGCATCAGGTCTTCGCTCATGGCTCAGACCCTCCACACCATCGAATCCAGCACCACGGCCACCAGGCCGGCCAGCTCAGCAAATGCCACCGCCACGCGGGGCGCGCTCCATTGCGTCATCGCAGTTCTCCAAAAGTCCTCAGCAAGCCCCCGAGGAGCGGGGAAACAAGGGGTTTTCCCCCTTGGATGCCACATTATAGCATCATTATTTGATGCTTACGAGGCGGCAAAAAAGGGCCATTTCTGGCCCTTTTCACCCCTCCCGACAGGGGATCACGAACCGGACGAACGACCGCCGGACACACCGGCAGCGCGCGTGAAGTCCTTGTACATGCTCTTCACAGCCGGGGAAGCCCGGTTGTACTGAGCACGGGTCGGGCGGCCGCTTGCGCGACCACGGCGAAGACGTGTTGCCATATTTCTCACCTCCTTTCTGCGTCAACGGACGCGGGTTAACGGTTGCAAATATTGATGCGAATCAGGCCAGCGCATCGGTCAGCTTCTTGGCGATCACCTGTTCTGCCAGGCGCATCACCGTCCCATCCGGGTACACCAGGCGCAGCCCCTTCAGCCGCTCCACCATCTTGCGGGCCTTGACCTCCTCGTCATCGGCCAGCAAGGCGATCTTCTCCACGTCCACAAACACGCACTCCCACAGGCCCGCCCAGCTCAACTCAGTCGGGTATTCCGTGAGCCGGCGCACCTCCACCTGTTTCCAGATCACGCAGTAGGTCAACAGCGCCGGGTAGTCCAGCAGCATCGCCGCGCTCTCGCGCCTGGGGTTGTCCTTGTACTGCTGCAGCAGCTCCATGAAGTCCATCAGATCACCCCCTGCCGCGTCAGCCGCTCCGTCACCGCCTTCAGCGGCGCCCGGATCATCCCCTTCGAGCGCAGCAAACCAGCATCGAAGTACTCCGCCTTGGCCACCCCCAGCACACCGGCCCGAATCTCCGGCGACAGCCGCTGCAGCGCCTGCAGCTCCGTCTCCTTGCCCGCACGGTCTGCGTCCGTGATTTCGTCCTGGAACACGATCTGCACGAAGCTGAGCGTGTTCGGGTGCGCTGGCCAGGGCGTGGCCTCGCGCGTCGGGTACACCCCTGGCCCGAGCCCGTGCAGGTTCTGGCTGGCCAGCAGATCGCAGATATCCGGCTCCGGGTGCGCCGGGCTCAGCAGGAACTTGAAGCCGGCAAAGCCCGGCGTCTGCTCCGCGCTGGCCATGTATGCCTCGCCGTGCGCCCGGTTGATTTCCGTTCGGAACACCCGATCCGCCTTCCAGACCTCCGCCCCGTCCCCCGAGTTCAGCAAGTCCCCCAGCTTGGCCAGCGCCGGCCCCCGGGCCTTGGTCAGCTGCATCGCCACCCCCGGCGGCATCGGCTGGCCAGCGTAGGCCAGCTCAGCCGCCGCCCGGCTCGCGCTCCAGCCCTGCACCACCGCGTTCCCGATCGCGCGCTGCAGCACCTCCTTGGCGCCCTGGTCCAGCCGCCACAGCCGGTCGCTCAGCTGCAGGCCATCGGCCGCGGTGAACGACTGAACGTACCGTACCGCGCCCTCGCTCACCCGCATCGCCGCCGCGCTGTCCAGCACCGCCTGCGCGGATCCAGAGCCACCCACAGCGGCAACCCCCTGGGCGGTGTAAGGACGCACCCCCAGAGTCGCCGCCTGGCCGAGGTAGTTCGTCAGTAGCTCCAGGTACTGCTGGCCCAGCGCAGCCACGATGTCCTCGATCTGCCGCAACAGCGCCTGCAGCTGCTCGCGCGGCACCATGTTGGACCCGTCCAGCCGGCCCGCAATGGCCGCGCGCACCTGGTCGGCCGCATCCCCGTAGGTCTGCAGCAGCTCAGCCACGCCGGCCGCGTCCAGCTCGCGCATCGCATTGCGCGCCTGCTGGCTGGCCCGGCGGATCGCGGCGGAAGTCTTCATGCTTTGGCCAGCGCCTTCGTCTTCAGGTACGCCGCGCAAATCGCAGCCATCGTTTCGTCGGTCAGGTTCGGCATGTGCACCGTGTCGTCGCGCTGGGCGGCCGCGTGCTTCACCAGCTCATAGAGCCAGGTGCCATTGCTCTGCTGCGTGGCCACCAGCACCACCGACTGGCTGTGCGACGTCTTGCCCACGTCGATTTCGATCTTCATCCCCTGCCCTTTCCTTGGTTGCTCCCCGGCTGGCTCACCGCCGTAGCGCTCTCACCCTTCGGCGCGTTCCCCGGTGTCACGCTGACCCGGGGCGGCGCCACCGGCTTCCCTCCAACCGAACCGGGCACCGGGTACGGGTCGCGGTTCTTCGCGGCCTCCTTGCGCTTCTCAGCCAGCGTGTCCGGGTCATAGCCCAGCAGGAGGTCCAGCTCGTCCTGCGGAATCTGCAGCGCCATGTACTTCAGCGCCAGGTCCGCCACTTGGTTCGGCGTCTCCGTGCGCCGCTCGGCAAACCGCACCAGGAACTCATCAGGCCCAGGGTCCATGCCCCGGAACAGCAGGTGGATGCGGAACGCCACCACATACGCCCCCGCCAGCAGGTCCTGCAGCCCGTCCACCTCGTCGTAGTACCCACGCTTCAGGTCTTCCAGGATGTCCCGAGCGAGGCCACCCGTGTAGCCAAACAGCCCCTTCGGTGCGGGGCTGCCGGCAAAGAACGTGTCCAGCAGGTGCGCCACATCGCCAATGTCGCCCAGCGTTTCGTCCCCCTGGATCGCACTCACGCCGCCCTTGCGGTTCATGTAGAAGTCGGTCGCAATCTCCGCCTTTTCCCCCTCCACTTCGCGGCGGTACTTCGCCAGCGCAGCGTCATCTGCCCCTTCCAGCACGTGCACCAGGCGCAGCGGCGCGCGCATCCGCCGACGCAACACCAGGTCCTCCTCGGTCATCACCAGCTTGCGCCAGGTGCTGGCCACCGCGTCAAGCCACGGACGGCCCATGCTGCCCAGGTCATCGAAGTTCTGCGGGTCCAGCCGGCTCATCATCAGCTGCCAGGCCGCGAACGTCGCCAGCGCTTGACCGCTCATGACGTCGCGCTGTTCGTAGGCTGCTGCCGGGTTCTTGAACCGCCCGGCATCGTCCACCAGCGGCACGATGGTGTCACTCGGCATCCGCAGCGCCGCCATCACCTGCCGCTGCCCGCCAGACTGGCCATCGTCCAGCACCAGCTGGTGCGCCAGGTTGCCCTCCATCACCAGGCCGCGGGCATCGCTCTTGAGCTTCTCGCTGCGGCCCAGCTGCAGGCGGTGGACGAACGCGGCCCACTCGCGCTTGAGCGTCTCGCTGCTGCCCTTCTCGTTCACCTCCAGCACCAACCCGCCCCGGATCACGTCGCGCGCCACCCGGCCGTGCACGCTCTTCACCCGCCCGTCCTTCTGGTCCATCTCGCGCATCAACCGCACCAGCGCCCGCCGGTCGTAGTCGATCCACATCGTCCGGTAGGCCCGCTCCATCGCGTCGTCGCTGGCCAGCCGCGCACCCTTCTCGCCCGGCAGGCTGGAGGCAAACGGTGTCAGGCTGCGCCACAGCATGGCCAGCCCCTGCTTTGCGGTGTCGATTCGGTTCGTCATGTTCATGCGGGTAGCCCCAAGACGCTGGGCATACCCAGCATGTTTTCCCGGCTCATACGCCGGTGTTCAATCACGGCCGGCGCATCGGCCAGGCCTCGGGTCAGCTGCGCGTAGATCGCCGCGCACGCCGCGTCAAACAAGTCGTCGCCCCGCTTCTGGTCGACCATCTGGAAGCTGCTGTAGCTCGCCTGGGTCGGCACCGCCTTCATGTTGGCCAGCTGCCTCCCGAACGCCAGCCACTCCTCGGGTTCGTCGTCGCTGGCCGTGTCCACGTATGGGTAGGCCGCGCGGTTGTGGTGGAACACCTCGCGCAACGCGCTGGCCATCACGTGCTTCACCATGCCCTCGAACCGCATCGGTGCGAACGCCCAGCCAGCCCAAGCGCTGCCGGTGCTCTGCCCGTCCAGCACGGTCTCCCGGTTGATGTGCGTCAAGCCCTTTGCAAACAGTTCGTCGTTGACTGCGGTCAGCATGCCCACGCCGTAGGCGTCGCCGATGGCGTAGTCCGGTCGGAAGTAGTCCCACAGCGCCACCAGGTCGCGCGCCAGCACCCGGTCATCCACGCCCGGCTGCCACAGCTTCACGAACGGGAACGTCGCCCAATTGCCCATCTGCTCGCACACCACCAGGGCGCTTTTCGAGGCCGCAGGGTTCTCGCCGTGGCCGGTGTGGTCGTAGCCGAAAGACAGCAGGCCGCGCTTCTTGTACCGCTGGCCAGGTACCGGCCCTGCCCGCTCCAGCCCTGCCTCCAGGCCCAGCGCCGACGCGCGCCGGATGTACTCCTCCCAGATCCAGTTGCGCGCCTTGATGTTCTGGCACAGGAACTGCCGGATGTACTCCTCCGGCGGCAGCTGGATGCGCATGCTCTCGGCCCACGCCGCGTCCACCATGCCCAGCTCCACACCCAGGTGCACGTCCACCGCCGGCAGCGTGTGGTATTCCCCTGTGTCGATCAGGCGCTGCAGCACGTCCGCGCCCTTGTAGACCCCGCTGATGCGGATCGATGGCTTGAACTCCGTGGTCTTTCGGTCCACGCCCAGGCGGCGCGCGGCGCCCAGCATCGGCAGAAAGCGGCTCATCAGCCGGTCCTGCGGCATGTCGTCGGTCTCCTCCAGGCTGGCCATCGTGATCGAGTCGCCGTCGATCTGGCTCATGATCCCGTAGGCGCTCGCCTTCGACCCGTTGGCGAACGCCATGCCCGTGTCCTTCAGCTGCGGCCGGCCCTGGCGGTAGGCGATGAACGCGCTCAGCATCTCGCTGCGCCGCACGCCGTCAATCAGGTAGTTCAGGTTGTTCTGGCTCTGCTGCATCCGTGGTGCCACGATGCCCAGCTCCTGGTAAGGCTTCGTGGCCAGCATCTCCAGGTGGTACATCTCCTTCACCGCCGTTTTGCCCGTGCGCCGGCTGGAAAAGTCCACCGTGTTCGGGTGCCGATCCATCTCCTGCATCTTCAGCAGCTGGATCGGGTCCAGCTCCACGTTGTGCACGTACTTGTGCCAGAGCGCATGCGGTCGAATGCCCGTCTCCGGGTCCGGCAGCGCGTATTTCATGATGGCCCGCTCAGCCCGGATCGAGCTGTTCTGGCGTTCAGCTGCGCTGGTCCTCACGACTGCCCCCGCGCTTGAAACTCCACCAGCACCGGGTCTGCCGCCTTGCGCTTCTGCGCCGCCGCGATCTGATCCCGCGCCTGCTCGGTGGCCAGAGCCATGCGCCGCCCGAATTCGGCCAGGCTCTCGCGCGTGTCCTCATCGTCCTTGAGCCGGCCCTGAAACCCAGCTTCCTCCGCATCGGCCGCGCGCACCGTCATGCCCAGGTCGCTCATCGACAGGCCCAGGCGCGTCACCAGCTCCGTCACCGCCTTGATGGCCGGGTTCGCCTGGCGGTTCATGATGTACTGCCGCTTGCCCTGTTGGTCCAGGTAGGTCAGCGTGACCGGATCGCCTTCTCGGTTGAGCTCGACCCGAGGCTGGGTGATCGTGATGCCCTCGCCCAGCACCTCCTGAATGGCCATCTGCAGCATCGCCGTCAGCGTGGCCTGCAGGTCCGCATGCAGGCTGGCCAGCACCTTCGGGTCCCGCTTGTCGAACGCCGCGTGGTGCAGCAGGAAGATTTCCGTCTGCTTCACGCACGCTGCCTGCTGACTGCACCACACCCGATCCACCTCGCAGCGCGCGCAGAACGCATACCGGTCCGGCTTGGCCGGGAAGTAGGTGGCAGTCCGTGCAGCCATGCCGTGCTTCATCGCGTTGAAACGCGTGCGCAGCGCCTCCTCAGCGGTCGGGTGGCCTTCCAGGTTGCGCGCCGTAGCAGCCTTGCCGGCGTCGGTGCGTGGACCAGTCGAATGCTGGTGCGCCTTCAGCAGTGCGCGCTCCCACGACGCCTGCGGCTGGTTCTCCTCGCCGCACTTCACGCAGTGGGCGAAGTAGGCAAACGGGTGGTGTTCCTGGTCGGGCGCTGGCTCCACCAGATCGGGCGCACCGGTCCACGTGGCGCGGCACGAACCGCACCGAAAGGAGACGTGCGAAAGCTCAGCCGACCAGTCCTTGGGCATGGCCCATGATCAGCGGCCGAACGGCGCAAAAAAAGGGGGGCAATCTGCCCCCCTTCGCAGGACCCTATAGTGTCAACTCCCACTGCAACCGGAGGATACCCATGAAGAGACTTGCCTTTGTCAGCTCCATTTTGACCTCGCTCGCCTTGCTTACAGCATGTGGCGGTGGAAGCGACGCACCATCACCAGAGGAAATGACTGGAACCTATGCTGTCTCCCTGTCAAAGTCATCCGACAACTGTGGCGTCTAC
This sequence comes from Hydrogenophaga sp., assembly GCA_016790705.1. Taxonomy (GTDB): domain Bacteria; phylum Pseudomonadota; class Gammaproteobacteria; order Burkholderiales; family Burkholderiaceae_C; genus Hydrogenophaga. The sequence goes on along the minus strand of JAEUOT010000011.1, from coordinate 14,634 downwards.
CCATCCTACAACGGAGCGGATCACCAGGTGGTGGTCGGAACTGGTGGCGTGACAGTGTCCTTCAATGGTCAGTACCTGTTCGGATCGGTCAACGGGTCGGGCGGATTCACCGCAACAGCATCAGGAAACTATGGGTCCGCCAACTCACTTCTGACCCTGACTTATTCGCCATCAGGTGGGAACACCTACAGCGTGACGTTTACGGGGAAGGCAACGGCTTCAAACGGTGCTTCGTGTTCCGTGACGTACAACGGAACGGCCACCAAGCGCTGAGCACAAAAGAAAAAGGGCCGACCCTTGCGAGCCGGCCCTTCGTCAGTTGCCCTTGATTCAAGGATTCCGTCCGAGGAGACGGGGTGAATAGTGCCACTTCAGGCAGCGGATGCAACCCCTCTCGGCGCCATCTGTCCACGTGACGCCCGCATAATCGGACGCAGAATTTCGATGACCTGTGTTCGTAGTGACGCGTTTTCCGGGAGCCAAAAAATTGAAGCACTTGGGTCTAGGCCCAAGTGCTTTTTTGTTGGCCACAATGATTCGGTCCATGCGGTCTTTCGCTCGACTCTCCCATGCTTTCAAGGTTGTCTTCTGGTGCCTGGTCGCAGCGGTCGGGGTTCTCTCACTGATGCCGGTGGATCGCTTGCCCGAGCAGATCTTCGACATCTGGGACAAGGCGCAACACGCGACCGGTTTTGCCGGACTCGCAGGTTTTGCCCGTCTGGGCTATCCCCGCACCCCGACTTGGCGAATCGTTGTCGGACTCCTTTTCTACGGTGCATTGATCGAGGTCGCACAGGCGGCAACCGGGTGGCGCACCGGTGATGTCCTCGACTGGCTGGCCGACAGCACGGGAATCGGTCTGGGCCTTGCTCTCGCCGCTGTCATCGTCTCGCGAACCCGCCCTGTACGCATCGACGCACAATAGCGTGCATGTCGACGTCCCCCTCATTCGACCCGCATCTGCCTTGGCTGGACCCGGGCACCCCTTTTCCGCCGGTTGAACAGGCATGGGGCCCGGAGAGCCCGGCGCCAGGCCTTCTTGCCGCTGGCGGCGATCTGTCGGTGGGATCGCTGGGGGAAGCCTACCGGCAAGGCATATTCCCTTGGTACGGTGCCGGGCAACCCATCTTGTGGTGGAGCACTGATCCACGCATGGTGCTGCGGACCGCCGACTTTCGATTTCACCGGTCCCTGCGCAAGACCATCGACCGACTGCTGGCTGACGCCAGGCTGGACGTCCGGTTTGACAGTGATTTCGGCCGCGTCATCAGAGCCTGTGCGACCACACCGCGAAAAGGCCAGAGCGGAACCTGGATTCTTCCGGCGATGGTGCAGTCCTACATCCGTCTGCACCAGGCAGGCTTGGCACACAGTGTGGAGACATGGATCGACGGCGAACTGGCCGGCGGTCTGTATTGCGTCAACCTCGGTGCCATGGTGTTTGGCGAGTCGATGTTCAGCCTGCGCAGCGACGCCTCCAAAATTGCCCTCGCCGCCCTCATCGCGTTCTGTCGTGCACAGGGTATTCCGCTCATCGACTGCCAGCAGGACACGCCCCATCTCGCCTCGATGGGTGCCTCACTCATGCCGCGCAGCCGCTTTGCGGAGCATCTCACCCATACCGTCAACCACCGTCCGCCCGTCTGGCAGTTCGACCCCGTATACTGGATTCAACTCCAACCCGCCGATCGTGCGACCGCGTGACGCAGCTCAACGAACTTCCGTTACAGGCGCTCCAGTTTTACGCAACAGCGCCCTACCCCTGCAGCTACCTGGCAGGACGTCAGGCGCGCTCGCAGGTCGCCACGCCCAGTCATCTCATCCACAACGACGCCTACTCCGACCTTGTCGGGCTAGGGTTCCGCCGCAGTGGCATGTTCACCTACCGACCGCACTGCGACGGATGTCAGGCCTGTGTGCCGCTGCGCATTCCGGTCTTGGATTTCGTGCCCAGCCGCAGTCAACAGCGTTCACGCAAGCGCCATTCGAGGCTTGAAACGCGTGTCCTGGGTCTGTGTTTCCTGCCCGAGCACTACCAGCTGTATCTTCGTTACCAGAACAGCCGCCATGCCGGCGGCGGCATGGACCAGGACAGCGTTGATCAGTACAGCCAGTTCCTGCTGCAAAGCCGTGTCAACTCGCGACTGGTCGAATTCAGGGAACCCTCCGTCGAGGGCCAGGCCGGGCGGCTGGTGATGGTGTCCATCGTCGATGTGCTCAGCGACGGACTGTCAGCGGTCTACACCTTCTACGAGCCCGATGATCCTCAGGCCAGCTACGGTACGTTCTGCATCCTCTGGCAAATCGAGCAGGCCCGGCAGCTCGGCCTGACCCACCTCTATCTCGGCTACTGGATCGCGCAGAGTCCGAAAATGAACTACAAGGCGGCATTCCGCCCCCATGAGGTGTTGCGCGACGGCCAGTGGAAGCCGGGCAACTGATTTCATCAGATAAAATAGCCGCAAACTTTCAGCGGCCATGTCAAAACGCTCCGACTCCTTGCCCTCCACCCCCACCGTTCAAGTCATCGAACGGATGTTCAACCTTCTGGAGGTCCTGGCCTCGCGCGAGGACCCCGTGTCCCTCAAGGAAATCAGCGAGAAGACCGGGCTTCACCCCTCCACCGCCCATCGCATCCTCAACGACCTGACCATCGGGCGGTTTGTCGACAGACCCGAAGCCGGCAGCTACCGACTCGGCATGCGGCTGCTGGAACTGGGCAACCTGGTCAAGGCGCGGCTGAGCGTGCGCGATGCCGCGCTGGTTCCAATGCGGGAATTGCACAAACAGATCCAGCAGCCCGTCAACCTCAGCGTGCGCCAAGGTGACGAGATCGTCTACGTGGAGCGTGCCTACAGCGAGCGCTCCGGCATGCAGGTCGTGCGCGCCATCGGCGGCAGGGCCCCTCTGCATCTGACATCCGTCGGCAAGCTTTTCCTCGCGGCCGACGAACCACAGCGGGTACGAGCCTACGCCACGCGCACGGGGCTTGCGGGCAACACCCGCAACAGCCTGACGCAGCTTGCCACCCTGGAGCGTGAACTGCAGCAATGCCGGCAGGCTGGCCTGGCACGCGACAACGAAGAGCTTGAGCTCGGGGTGCGCTGCATGGCCGCCGGCATCTATGACGACCAGTGCAAGCTGGTGGCTGGACTGTCGATCTCGGCGCCCGCCGACAGAATCGATGAGAACTGGGTTCCCAAACTGCGCACGACTGCGGCTGAGATCTCCGTCGCCCTTGGCTGCCCGAGAGGTTTTGCAGCGCAACCCGTTACGCGCTGAAGTCTGTCTGCCCAACAAAAAACGGCCACCTGTGGCCGTTTTTTTTTTTGCATGGAGTTTTCGATCAGCCCTGTGGGCGCCCCGACACCCCTGCGTGGACAGCCTGGGTTTCCACCCACCGCCGCACTCGCTCGGCATCTTGAGCACGGCCCAGTTTCCCCGCAGCATCGAGGAAAACCATGATCAACTGACGACCGGCGACGCGCGCTTGCATCACCAGACAGCGGCCGGCTTCGGTGATATAGCCGGTCTTCTGCAGCCCAATCTCCCACTCAGGGTTGCGGATCAGGCCATTTGAATTGCGGAACTCCAGTGTGCGATTGCCAAGATCCAGCTGGTGGCTCGGAGAAGTCGTCAGACTTCTGAGGATCGGCCGCTGATAGGCCACGGACACCAGAGTCGCCAAGTCGCGGGCACTGGACTGATTGGAACTGGACAGGCCCGTCGGCTCGACATACCGCGTATCCCGCATGCCGATTTCGCGCGCTTTGGCGTTCATCAAACGGACAAACTGATCCAGCCCGCCGGGATAGGTGCGACCCAAGGCATGAGCCGCCCTGTTTTCACTCGACATCAAGGCCAAGTGCATCATCTCGCGACGAGTCAGCGTCGTCCCGACAGCAAGACGCGAACGACTGCCCTTGACCGTGTCGATGTCGTCGGTGGTGATGGTGATCAACTCATCCATTGGCAGGTTAGCGTCGGTCACCACCAGGCCCGTCATCAACTTGGTCAGCGACGCGATCGGCAACACAGCAGCCTCGTTTTTGCTGAACAACACCTCGTTTGTTTGCTGATCCACCACAAGGGCCACGCTCGAATTGAGCTCCAGAGGGTCACCCGAGGACCGCAAACCCTGACGCTCACCGAACGACGAGCGCAACTCGCTAGAACCACTGGCAACAGAAGGTTGGTGCGAAACCAACTGCAACGGAGCCCGTTCCGCACGGTTGTTTTTTGTCGCTGCGAGTCGCGAGGCGGCACGTGCTTCCTGTCGCTTGCTCAGGACACCTCGTCTGGATGAGCGTCCATCCTCAGCCTTGGCCAAGCGAGAAGCCTTCGCATTCGTTCGACGCGAAGCAAGCGCGACGGAACCGGAGCGCCCCTTCTTGCTGGACGTCAGCTTGACTTCGCCCTTCTTGACCAACACGGAGGGCACCTTGCGGGCTTTGGCGGCCTTTTTTGTGGCAGCACTCGCTGACATGGGAAGCACCAGCGCAACAGCCACTGCCACTGTCGCAAATCCTTGCAAAAGTGTGAACAAGCGTTCCCGGCTGCGACTCATTGATTCCACTCCTGACGAAGGCATTTGACTGGCGAGAGTATATGAGGCCGCAAAAAAACTAGCAATATCAAAAACTTGCAAACCACTTCTCAGTGAACGCCGGAACAAAGGGGCAAAACCCGGCTTGTTCCAGCATTCACCCGAGATAGCAGTCTCAAGTCGTTGATTTCAAAAGGCCTATCCTTGAGCGGAGACGCGCTCTGCCTGGCTTTGCAATCTGTTGAGCGCGCTCAGATAGGCTTTGGCCGAGGCCACCACGATGTCCGGGTCGGCACCGACACCGTTGACCACCCGCCCACTGTGCTGCAGTCGCACCGTCACCTCTCCCTGGCTTTCGGTAGACCCGCTGGTGATGGCATTGACCGAATACAGCACCAGCTCCGCGCCACTGTTGACATGGCTCTCGATGGCCTTGAGAGAGGCATCGACCGGCCCATTGCCATCTGCGGTGCCATGCACCTCGCGCCCCTCGATCGTGAAGACCACCTCCGCATGAGGGCGTTCGCCGGTTTCGCTGTGTTGGGCCAGTGATACCAAGCCATAGCGCTCCTTTTCGGTCGTGACCTTCTCGTCGCTGCACAGCGCCAGGATGTCCTCGTCGAAGATCTCGCTCTTGCGATCAGCCAGCTCCTTGAAGGCTGCAAACGCCGTGTTGATCTCGCTCTCGGACTCCATCTCAATGCCGAGCTCTTGCAGGCGCTGTTTGAACGCGTTGCGCCCCGAAAGCTTGCCCAGCACGATCTTGTTGGCGCTCCAGCCCACGTCTTCAGCCCGCATGATCTCGTAGGTGTCGCGCGCCTTGAGCACACCGTCCTGGTGGATGCCGCTGGCGTGAGCGAAAGCATTGGCCCCTACCACCGCCTTGTTGGGCTGCACCACAAAACCGGTGGTCTGGCTGACCATGCGGCTGGCCGGAACAATCTGCGATGTATCCACGCCAAGATCGAGATTGAAATAGTCGCGACGCGTCTTCACGGCCATCACGATTTCTTCCAGCGAGCAGTTGCCTGCACGTTCACCCAAACCGTTGATCGTGCACTCAACCTGGCGTGCGCCACCGATCTTCACACCCGCCAGCGAATTCGCCACTGCCATACCAAGATCGTTGTGGCAATGCACCGACCAGATGGCCTTGTCGGAGTTCGGAATGCGCTCGCGCAGGGTGCGGATGAAGTTGCCGTAGAGCTCGGGCACGGCGTAACCAACGGTGTCGGGGATGTTGAGGGTGGTCGCCCCTTCATTGATCACCGCTTCAAGGACCCGGCAAAGGAAATCGATGTCGCTGCGGTAGCCGTCTTCCGGGCTGAACTCGATGTCGTCGACCAGGTTGCGCGCAAAGCGCACCGACTGCTTGGCCTGCTCGAACACCTGATCGGGCGTCATGCGCAGCTTCTTCTCCATGTGCAGCGGGCTGGTCGCGATGAAGGTATGAATGCGCGCACGGTTGGCGCCACGAAGGGCCTCCGCAGCACGGGAGATATCGCGGTCGTTGGCACGGGCCAACGAACACACCGTAGAGTCCTTGATCGTGTTGGCGATGGCCTGCACGCAATCGAAGTCGCCGTTAGAGCTGGCCGCAAAGCCAGCTTCGATCACATCGACTTTCAGACGCTCCAGCTGGCGAGCAATGCGCAGCTTCTCGTCCTTGGTCATGGAAGCGCCAGGCGACTGCTCGCCATCGCGCAAGGTGGTGTCGAAAATGATCAACTTGTCGCTCATCTCAGTTCTCCGGTGTGTGGCCTCGTGGACCACTCTTGAAAAAACCCGCAGTTCCAAAACAAACGGCCCGCTGCGGGTGCAAACGGGCCGTTATGCTGGAAAACGCGCGTGCTATTCCACCTGCCCGTGAAGGACACCCAGTAGTAGCGCGAGCGAAATGCGAATCATGGGGGGCAATGTAGCACAAAGCTTATGAATTCCCGATCAAGGAAATCCATGACAACGTTTGCAACGGACTTCACTCGTGCAGTCCGCGCTCGTCCGGCTCGTCGGTCGACGTGCTGATCACGCTCGTGGGGCGTCCCTTCGCCTTGCGCCAGATGTACATGGCATAGCCCGACAGGCCGTACAACACGAAAAGTCCGAACAGCACGGTAGGCGGATGGATGTTGATGACCGCAATGCCCAGCGCCACCAGAACGATGGCAGCAAAGGGAACACTTTTCTTCAAGCTCAGGTCTTTGAAGCTGTAGAACGGTACGTTGGTCACCATCGTCAAACCGGCGTAAAGCGTGATGGCGAACATGGGCCAGACCAGATCGCCCTTGGGCAACTCCAGTTCATTGGCCAGCCAGATGAAGCCCGACACCAGCGCCGCCGCCGCTGGCGATGGCAAGCCCTGGAAATAGCGCTTGTCGACGACTCCGGTATTCACGTTGAAACGGGCCAGACGCAGAGCTGCACAGGCGCAATACACGAATGCCGCAATCCAGCCCCAGCGACCCACATCCTTGAGCACCCAGACGTAGGCCACCAGGGCTGGCGCGGCCCCGAAGGACACCATGTCGGAGAGTGAATCCATCTGCTCGCCGAATGCGCTCTGCGTGTTGGTCATCCGGGCCACGCGTCCGTCCAGGCTGTCAAGCACCATGGCCGCGAAGATACCGACCGTGGCCAAGTCAAAGCGTCCATTCATCGCCATCACGATGGCATAGAAGCCACCGAACAGCGCCGCCAGCGTGATCATGTTCGGCAGCATGTAAATGCCTTTGGGACGCCGAGGAGGTTCGGTGGGAAGTTCGATGAGGGGATCGGAGCCGTCGTGCATGTTGATCTGAGGCCGCCCCGGAGTCGAGGCGCGAGAAGGCAGTGTAAGGGGTGACCGATACCGCGACAAACGGACAAAGGCCACCGAGGTGGCCTTTGCATGCATCCGCGGCCGAGAAGGCCAACCGGATCAGTTGCGGGTCTGGTCGACCAGCTTGTTCTTGGCAATCCAAGGCATCATGGCGCGCAGTTGACCGCCCACCACTTCGATCTGGTGATCGGCGGTGTTGCGGCGGCGGGCCGTCATGCTCGGGTAGTTCAGGCGACCTTCCTGGATGAACATCTTGGCGTAGTCACCGTTCTGGATGCGCTTGAGGGCGTTGCGCATGGCGGCGCGCGACTGCTCGTTGATCACTTCCGGACCAGTCACGTACTCACCGAACTCCGCGTTGTTGGAGATCGAGTAGTTCATGTTGGCGATGCCGCCTTCGTAGATCAGGTCGACGATCAGCTTGAGCTCATGCAGGCATTCGAAGTAGGCCATCTCGGGGGCATAGCCAGCTTCGACCAGGGTCTCAAAGCCCATCTTCACCAGTTCGACCGCGCCACCGCACAGCACGGCTTGTTCGCCGAACAGGTCGGTTTCGGTTTCTTCCTTGAAGTTGGTCTCGATGATGCCGGCCTTGCCGCCACCGTTGGCCATGGCGTAGCTCAGGGCCAGGTCACGGGCCTTGCCGGACTTGTCCTGGTGCACGGCCACCAGGTGGGGCACGCCGCCGCCTTGGGTGTAGGTGTTGCGCACGGTGTGACCGGGAGCCTTGGGAGCGACCATCCACACGTCCAGGTCGGCGCGGGGCACGACCTGGTTGTAGTGCACGTTGAAGCCGTGGGCGAAAGCCAGCGAAGCGCCCTGCTTGATGTTCGGCTCCACGTTGTTCTTGTACACCTCGGCGATTTGCTCATCGGGCAACAGGATCATGACCACGTCAGCGGCCTTGACGGCGTCGTTGACTTCCATGACCGTCAGGCCGGCCTTGCCGACCTTGTCCCACGAGGCACCGCCCTTGCGCAGGCCGACCACGACCTTCACGCCGCTGTCGTTCAGGTTTTGTGCATGGGCGTGGCCTTGCGAGCCGTAGCCGATGATGGCCACGGTCTTGCCCTTGATCAGGCTCAGGTCACAGTCTTTGTCGTAGAAAACTTTCATGATCGCTCCGGTTGAAATTCGTATGGGGTTGAAACTGGAAAACGGGGATTGTCTTACATAGGATGGGGATTCGGCCGGATGGCTAGGCGGGGAGCCGCAGACAGTGCTGTGGCACGGCAAGGCTCCGCAACGACGCTAGCCGGTCGAAGGCCCATCCGTCACACGCGCAGGATGCGTTCGCCACGGCCAATACCGCTGGCACCCGTGCGCACGGTCTCCAGGATGGCTGTGCGGTCGATGGCCTGCAGGAAGGCTTCGTTCTTGGACTGGTCACCGGTCAGCTCGATGGTGTAGCTCTTCTCGGTGACGTCGATGATGCGGCCACGGAAGATGTCGGCCATCCGCTTCATCTCCTCGCGCTCCTTGCCCACGGCGCGCACCTTCACCATCATGAGCTCACGCTCGGTGTAGGCACCCTCGGTGAGATCGACCACCTTGACCACCTCGATGAGGCGGTTCAGGTGCTTGGTGATTTGCTCGATCACGTCGTCGGAGCCCGTGGTCTGGATGGTCATGCGCGAGAGCGATGCATCCTCGGTGGGCGCCACGGTGAGCGACTCGATGTTGTAGCCACGGGCCGAGAACAGGCCCACGACGCGGGAAAGAGCTCCAGGCTCGTTTTCCAGCAAGACAGCAATGATGTGTTTCATGAGATCAGATTCCTCTTTTCGCTACCCTCCCCCGCGCACGGTAATGCGCGGGCTTGGCAGACAATAGATTCGTCAATAAATGCTATCAAATTGATAGCGAATAGCGCTTGATGTGCAAGCGCTGGAGGCCAATTTTGCTTAGAGGTCTTCAGACCCCAGCAGCATTTCCGTCAAGCCCTTACCGGCCTGCACCATCGGGAACACGTTCTCGGTGGGGTCGGTGCGGAAGTCCAGGAACACGGTCCGGTCCTTGAGCTTGCGTGCTTCGCGCAGCGCGGGCTCGACGTCACGCGGGTGCTCGATGAGCAGGCCCACGTGGCCATAGGCCTCGGCCAGCTTCACGAAATTGGGCAGCGCGTCCATGTAGCTGTGGCTGTAGCGGCCGGAGTATTCGATCTCCTGCCACTGGCGCACCATGCCCAGATACCGGTTGTTCAGCGCCACGACCTTGATCGGCGTGTTGTACTGCAGGCAGGTGGAAAGTTCCTGGATGTTCATCTGCACCGAGCCTTCGCCGGTGATGCAGAACACCTCGGCGTCGGGCTTGGCCAGCTTGATGCCCATGGCGTAGGGAATGCCCACACCCATGGTGCCCAGGCCACCCGAATTGATCCAGCGGCGTGGCTCGTCGAACCGGTAGAACTGCGCAGCCCACATCTGGTGCTGGCCCACGTCGGAGGTGATGTAGGTCTCGCTGTCCTTGGTCATGTTCCAAAGGGTCTCCACCACATACTGCGGCTTGATGACCTCTTTGTTGCCACGGTCGTACTTGAGGCAGTCGCGCTCACGCCAGCTCTCGATGGTGGTCCACCAGGCGGCCAGTGCTGCCTCGTCGGGCCGGCTGCCCGATTCGCGGACCATGGAAATCAGCTCGGTCAGCACATCTTTGACGTCGCCGACGATGGGAATATCGACCTTCACACGCTTGGAGATGCTGGAAGGGTCGATGTCGATGTGAATGATCTTGCGCTCGTTCTGCGCAAAATGCTTGGGATTGCCGATCACCCGGTCGTCAAAACGTGCACCCACGGCCAGCAGCACGTCACAGTTCTGCATGGCGTTGTTGGCTTCCACCGTGCCATGCATGCCCAGCATGCCCAGGAACTTGCGATCGGATGCCGGATAGGCGCCCAGGCCCATCAGCGTGTTGGTGACCGGGTAGCCCAGCATGTCCACCAGCGTGCGCAACTCCTGCACCGCATTGCCCAGCAGCACACCACCGCCGGTATAGATGTAAGGCCGCTTGGCCGACATCAGCAACTGCAGCGCCTTGCGGATCTGGCCACCATGGCCCTTGCGCACCGGGTTGTAGGAGCGCATTTCGACGGACTGCGGATAGCCCTCGAAAGGCACCTTCTTGAAGGACACGTCCTTGGGAATATCGACCACCACCGGGCCAGGACGGCCGGTGCGGGCAATGTGGAAGGCCTTTTTCAGCGTGACCGCCAGGTCACGGGCGTCCTTGACCAGGAAGTTGTGCTTGACGATGGGGCGCGTGATGCCCACGGTGTCGCACTCCTGAAAGGCATCGAGGCCGATGGCCGCCGTCGGCACCTGGCCGGTGATGATCACCATGGGAATGCTGTCCATGTACGCCGTAGCGATGCCGGTCACGGCATTGGTCACGCCCGGCCCCGAGGTCACCAGCGCCACACCCACATCGCCCGTAGCGCGCGCATAACCGTCGGCGGCATGCACGGCGGCCTGTTCATGGCGCACCAGCACGTGCTGCATGGTGTCTTGCTTGTAGAGCGCGTCGTAGATGTAGAGCACCGCGCCGCCGGGATAGCCCCAGATGTACTTCACGCCTTCGGCCTGCAGGGCCTTGACGAGGATTTCAGAGCCCATGAGCTCTTGCGGGGAATGCGTGTGTTGCTGCGCAGCAGCCGCCGAAGCGATTTCGGCCTTGGTGATTTCCATGATGAACCTTTGCGAATTTCTCTGACGAAAAACCTTGGGTGCCCCTTGCGCCTGCTCTCGTGAAGCCCGCTCGGAACTTGAGGCCAAGGACATGAGCGCGATGATCTCCGCGCCGGACCGTGACCCGTTTGCCTTTAGTTGCAGGGGTTCATTATCGCACCGCAACAAAGCAAATGGGTGCTCTGTCGTAAAAAAGCCTTGCAATGCGATAATCCAGCGCTGTTACAGCGGCATGCAGCTGTCTGGCGCAACCTGACGCGCATCTTTCCTTCCCGATCCATCCCCTTGGCCACCGAAAAAGAACTCTCGGATTTCCTCAAGAGCGTGGAAAAACGCGCCTTCAAGCGCGCGCTGTACCACGTTCGCAACGAGGAATCGGCCCTGGACATCGTGCAGGACAGCATGATGCGCCTGTCGGAGCACTATGGCGACAAGCCGCCTGCGGAACTGCCCATGCTGTTCCAGCGCATCCTGTCCAACTGCACGCTGGACTGGTTCCGGCGCCAGAAGACACACAATGCATTGTTCTCGTCCATGGCAGACTTCGAGGGCAATGCCGACGACGGGGGAGACTTCGACCTGCTGGAAGCCTGGAATGGCCCTGAAGGTGGGGAGCAGGCCCAAAGCGCCCAGGACCAGGCAGAACGGGGCCAGGTGCTGCGCGACATCGAATTGGAAATCCAGGAGCTGCCCCCACGTCAACGGGAGGCCTTTCTCATGCGTTACTGGGAAGAAATGGACGTGGCTGAAACAGCAGCCGCCATGGGCTGCTCGGAAGGCAGCGTCAAAACCCACTGTTTCCGTGCCATCCAGGCCCTGAGCAAGGCATTGAAGGCCAGAGGAATCAAGCTATGAACGACCACAGCTACCCGCCATCGAACGAACGCAATGCCGAGCATTTCGCTCGCAGCGTGGCCTTGCGCCTGTCGGAAGGCACGCAGCAGCTGCCCTACGACATCAGCGAACGCCTGCGCGCCTCGCGCATGCAGGCACTGGCCCGGCGCAAGAAACCCGTTGCCATCATGCATGCCGCAGGGTCGGTGCACAGGGCCGGTCACAGCGCCGTGCTGGGAACCGGCCCCCAGGGGATGGGCTGGTGGCAATCCCTGCTGTCTGCGGTGCCCGTTCTTGCGCTGCTGGCGGGACTGGTAGTCATTCAGATGGATCTGGACGAAACGGGTATCCTTGAGGTGGCGGAGGTCGATGCGGCCCTGCTTGCCGATGATCTGCCGCCAGCGGCATACTCTGACCCGGGGTTTGTCCAGTTTCTGAAAACCACCGACAGCCATCAGGCCCACTGAGCAGCCCGGCCCTTCCGGTTCCCTTTGTTTGCATGCACCGACACAAGCGCACGCCATTGACCACTCCCTCTCAAAGCCCGACGCCAGCCATCGTGCTGGCGTTGGCATTGCTGGGTGCCTTGGTGGTGGGCGCATGGAAAGCCGCAGGACAACTGAGCGAACTGCCCGGCACCATCTACACCACGCCGGAAAACATCCGCCATCCCAGCGCGGTCGCAGGGCCTACAGGCAGTTCTGCCACCCCGCAAGCCTCGGAAGGTCCAGGCTGGGAAACGCTGGACACCCCCCAAAAGCTGGCGCTGTACCCCTTGGCCGAACGCTGGGCACTGATGAGCGAAGTGCAAAAACGACGCTGGCTGGCATTGGCGCAAACCTTCCACACCCTGCCTGAATCCGAACAGGCCCGCCTGCACGAGCGCATGACGGCCTGGGCCAGCCTGAGCATTCAGCAGCGCAACCAGGCGCGGATCAACTTTGCTGCCACCCAGCGCCTGCGACTGGATGACAAGCGCTCGCAGTGGGACGCCTACCAAGCCTTGAGCGAAGAGGAAAAACGACGCCTTGCGGCCAGTGCCGCCACCAAACCTCGGGGCGCAGCCACGTCCATCCAACCCGTACCGCCCAAGAAGTTCACCCGTGTTCCAGCCGCCAAAGAGGCTCCGGACAACGTGGCCAATCCCCCGAAAGTGCCTTCATCGAAGAACTCCCCTCCGCGCATTGCCGCGCCTGGCGGAGGCGAGAAGCGCACTTCCGAGCCGCCGGTGGCGCCCGCCCCGGCCCAGGCACCTGCCGCGACGGCATCCAGCGCCGCCGACAGCATGGCGCCTGCCATGGCGCCGGACGCCTCCGCCCCCGCACAGACTGGCGCACCGGCAGAAGGCCCCTCCAGCAACATCTACATCAACTGATCCGACGCTGGCGGCATGGCGCTGCCTGCAATCGCCTTGCCCATGCAATCTGGCACCTCCCCCACCCCTCCGACCTTGCCGCAGCCGCCCGACGGCAGCGCACTCTCGCCAACGCCTGGCCTGGGTCGCCGCATGGCCTGCTGGCTGTACGAAGGCATGCTGATGTTTGGCGTGGTCTTCATCGCTGGCTACCTGTTTGGCACCTTGAGCCAAACGCGCCACGCGCTGGACAACCGCAACGCCTTGCAGGCCTTCCTGTTCGTGGTCTTTGGCATCTACTTCGTGTGGTTTTGGTCCAAGGGGCAAACACTGGCCATGAAGACCTGGCACATCCGCATGGTGGATCGCTTCGGCGCCCCGGTGAGCCAGCCACGCGCCCTGCTGCGTTACGTGCTGAGTTGGCTGTGGTTTCTGCCACCCCTGCTGGCGGTGGCACCGTTTGGGCTGCCGGTGGGTGAAATTGCGGTGCTGGTGATCGGCTGGATCCTGGTCTGGTCCCTGTCGAGCCGACTCCATCCCCAGGGCCAGTTCTGGCATGACGTACTGGCCGGAACCCGGCTCATAGACTCCAAGCCCAAAGCCCTTGGCAAGCAGGACACCGCCCATGGCTGAACCGGCTTTTTCGCTGTGCGTGTACTGCGGCTCACGCCCTGGCAACCTGGATTCGTACGCCGATGCGGCCCGCGCTGTGGGTGCATGGATTGGCCACCAGGGTGGGCAACTTGTGTATGGCGGCGGTAGTAGCGGCCTGATGGGCCTGGTGGCCCAGGCCACCGCAGCGGCCGGTGGCCGCGTGGTGGGTGTGATACCGCAGTCGCTGGTGGACCGTGAATTTGCCAACCATGCCTGCGACGAGCTGCACATTGTGCAAACCATGCACGAACGCAAGGCACTGATGGCCGAGCGCAGCGGTGCCTTTCTGGCCCTGCCGGGGGGCATTGGCACCTTCGAAGAGTTGTTCGAGGTCTGGACCTGGCGCCAGCTGGGCTACCACGACAAGCCCATCGGCCTGCTCAATGTGGACGGCTATTACGACGGACTGCTGGCCTTTTTGCAGTCCAGCGTGGCCCATGGCTTCATGGGGCCCTGGCAGATGGACCTGGTGGACGCCGATACCCAGCCCACTCCCCTGCTGGAGCGTTTGGTGCGTGCCACCTCGGGCGCAGGCACCGGGCCTGCGCTGCGCGCGGTGATCTGAAACCGGTCAGATCGCCGATTCGTCCAGATCGCCGGTGCGGATGCGTACCACGCGCTCGACAGGGGTGATGAAGATCTTGCCGTCACCGATCTTGCCGGTGCGCGCCACGTTGACGATGGCATCCACGCAGCGATCCAGGTCCTCGGTCTTGACGACCACTTCCACCTTCACCTTGGG
>JAEUOT010000001.1 GCA_016790705.1 Hydrogenophaga sp. | reverse complement strand
CGTGGCGCAGTCGGCGGCGCTGCGCGCCATCGGGCCGGCCTGGTCCAGGCTGGAGGCGAAGGCGATCATGCCGTAGCGCGAGCAGCGGCCGTAGGTGGGCTTGATGCCGGTGACGTTGCAGAAGCTGGCCGGCTGGCGGATCGAGCCGCCGGTGTCGGTGCCGGTGGTGGCGGGCGCCAGGCGCGCGGCCACGGCCACGGCCGAGCCGCCCGAGGAACCGCCGGGCACACGCTCCGCGTCCCAGGGGTTGCGAGCGACAAAGTAGGCGGAGTTCTCGTTGCTGCCGCCCATCGCGAATTCGTCGCAGTTGAGCTTGCCCAGGGTCACGGCGCCGGCCTTGGCGAGGTTCGCCACCACGGTGGCGTCGAACGGGCTCTGATAGCCCTCGAGCATCTTGCTGCCCGCGGTGCTGGGGAAGCCCTTGGTCACGAAGATGTCCTTGTGCGCCAGCGGCACGCCCAGCAGCGGGCCGCGCTCGCCAGCGGCGATGCGGGCGTCGGCGGCCTTGGCCTGCGCCAGGGTGAGGTCTTCGTTGAAGGCCAGGTAGGCGCCCAGCTTGTCGTGCTGTTTCGCGCGCGCCAGCAGGGCCTGCGCGGCTTCGACGGAGGAGGTCTTCTTGTCGGCGATGGACGCGGCCAGTTCGGCCACGCCCGTTTCATGGATCTGCTTCTGACTCATTCGATCACCTTGGGCACGAGGAACAAGCCGCGTTCGACGGCGGGCGCACTTTGCTGGTTGGCCTCGCGGTTGTTCGGTTCGCTGGCCACGTCCGGGCGCAGGCGAAGGCTGACGTGGTCGATCACGGCGGTCGGGTGGGCCAGCGGCTCGACGCCGGTGGTGTCCACCGCGTTCATCTGCTCGACGATGTCGAAGAAGCCGTTGAGCTGGGTGAGCATGCGCTCGGCCTGGGCCGGCGGCATTTCCAGCCGGGCCAGGTTGGCGATGCGGCCGATGTCGGTCAGGGTCAGGGACATGACGGGGTGTGGATCCGTGTAAGTCGAAAGGAACAGGCTTGCGGGGAGGCCCGCACGGCGGAAACCGCCTGTAAAGAGATGATTTCGGCCCCGTTGGGTGCAGTTATGCACAGGGGATACGGTATTATCCAAGGTTTGGCGACCCCGACGCCCCCCGGGCCGATTCTGTCGCTGAATCAAAGACTTATCCGGATTCAACACCGAACAGCACACGGCGACGGCTGCCCGAAGCGGCGACCGTGCCCCACAGGATCTTTCGCACCATGTTTGAAGCGTTCCGTCGGAGTTTCTCGACCGACCTGGCCATTGACCTTGGCACCGCCAACACCCTGATCTACGTCCGCGGCAAGGGCATCGTGCTCGACGAGCCGTCGGTCGTCTCGATCCGCCACGAAGGCGGTCCGCAGGGCAAGAAGACCATCCAGGCCGTCGGCCACGAAGCCAAGGCCATGCTGGGCAAGGTCCCCGGCAACATCGAAGCCATCCGCCCGATGAAGGACGGCGTGATCGCCGACTTCACCGTCACCGAGCAGATGCTCAAGCAGTTCATCAAGATGGTGCACCCGCGCTCGATGTTCAAGCCGAGCCCGCGCATCATCATCTGCGTGCCCTGCGGTTCGACCCAGGTCGAGCGCCGCGCGATTCGCGAATCGGCCCTGGGCGCCGGCGCTTCCGAGGTCTACCTGATCGAGGAACCCATGGCCGCGGCCATCGGCGCCGGCCTGCCGGTGTCGGACGCGTCGGGCTCCATGGTGGTCGACATCGGCGGCGGCACCACCGAAGTCGGCGTGATCTCGCTGGGCGGCATGGTCTACAAGGGCAGCGTGCGCGTCGGCGGTGACCGCTTCGACGACGCCATCATTGCCTACATCCGCCGCAACTACGGCATGCTGATCGGCGAGCCCACCGCCGAAGCGATCAAGAAACAGATCGGCTCCGCCTTCCCCGGCAGCGAAGTGCGCGAGATGGAAGTCAAGGGCCGCAACCTGTCCGAAGGCGTGCCGCGCAGCTTCACCATCAGCTCCAACGAAATCCTCGAAGCCCTGACCGACCCGCTCAACAGCATCGTCTCGGCCGTCAAGAGCGCGCTGGAACAGACCCCGCCCGAACTGGGCGCCGACATCGCCGAGCGCGGCATGATGCTGACCGGCGGTGGCGCGCTGCTGCGCGACCTGGACCGCCTGCTGGCCGAAGAAACCGGCCTGCCGGTGCTGGTGGCCGAAGAGCCGCTGACCTGCGTCGTGCGCGGTTGCGGCATGGCCCTGGAGCGCATGGAGCGCCTGGGCACCATCTTCACCAGCGAGTAATACCGGCCGACGCTGCGGCGTCCGCCCCACTGCCCGACCTCACATGCCACTGGGCACCCTGGACCGCACCCCGCCCCCGTTTTTCAAGCAGGGGCCGTCGGCGCTGTCCAAACTGATGGTCTTCAGCGCGGTGGCGCTGTTCCTGATGGTCGCCGACACCCGGTTTCGCATCACCACGCCGGTGCGCGCCGCGCTGGCCACCGCGCTCTACCCGGTGCAGTGGCTGGTGATGCAGCCGGTCGACGCCTTTGCCCATGCGGGCGAATACTTCACCAGCCTTCGGACGGCACAGAAAAACGAGGCCGACGCACGCGTGCGACTGGCCGCGCAGGCCGACCGTGCGCTGCAGGTCGAGCAACTGGCGCTGGAGAACCGGCGGCTGCGCGACCTGCTGGCCATGCGCGAACGCATCGGCACCCCATCCACCGGCGCCCAGGTGCTCTATGACGCGGCCGATCCCTATTCGCGCAAGGTGGTGATCGATCGCGGGCAGACGCACGGCATCGTCGCGGGCTCGCCGGTGATCGACGAAAGCGGCGTGATCGGGCAGGTCACGCGTGTCTACCCGCTGGTGTCGGAGGTGACCATGCTGATCGACCGCGACCAGGCGATCCCTGTGCTCAACACCCGCACCGGTGTGCGCAGCGTAGTCTACGGCCAGCCCGGGCCGGGCGGGGACGGACTTGAGCTGCGCTACACGCTGGCCAACGCCGACCTCAATGAAGGCGACCTGCTGACCACCAGCGGTGTGGACGGCGTCTACCCGCCGGGCCTGCCGGTCGGTCGCATCACCAAGGTCGAACGGCGCGCCGAGTCGTCCTTCACCCGCATCCACTGCGAACCGGTCGCCCGCATGCAGGGCGCATTGCACGTGCTGGTGCTCACGCCTGTCGGGCAGGCACTGCCCCCGCCGCCCGCCGCCGCGCCTGCGGCAGAGGCCGACAAAGACCCGGACGCCGAGGCGACGGTGCCCCGCAAACGCCGGAGGACGCCATGATCATGCGTCCCGGCCAGCAGTTGCTGCTGCCAGCCAACCCGGTCTTCATCTGGAGCAGCCTGCTGGTGGCGCTGCTGCTGAACATGCTGATGAACCTCGGGCTCTGGGGTCGTGCGGCCTGGGTGCCCGATCTGCTGGTCGTGGTGCTGGTCTTCTGGAGCGTGCACCAGCCGCTGCGCATCGGCGTCGGCACCGGCTTCTTCTTCGGCCTGCTGATGGACGTGCAGCAGGGCTCGTTGCTGGGTCAGCACGCGCTGGCCTACACCGTGCTGGGCTACTTCGCCGTGTTCGTCCATCGGCGCCTGTTGTGGTTCGATGTGCCGACCCAGGCGGTCCAGGTGTTCCCGCTGTTCGTGGCCGCCCACCTGCTGGAGCTGGTGGTTCGACTGATCGCCGGTGGCGGTTTCCCGGGCTGGAGCTACGGACTGGCGCCGGTGATCGAAGCCGTCCTGTGGCCGGTCGCGACCGTCATCCTCCTGGCGCCGCAGCGCCGCGCGCCCGACCCCGACGACAACCGCCCGTTATGACTCCGCCCCGCGCCGCCTTCGGCGTCACCCCCTCAAGGGGGCGATGCGTGTGGCCCGGCAAAGCCGGTTCCACTGCATCCGGGCGCCCGGACACTTCGCGCTGGCAGAGCTTGGGGGGTCGCACGATCCGGCGCCGGGCCGCCCCCAGCCGGATCAGCCCCCTCGGGGGGCAGCGACCCGCGCAGCGGTGGAGCGTGGGGGTCGCATGACAGAACTGCGCAATGTCGAAGCCGACCTGGCGCAGTTCCGCACCCGGGTGGTGGTCGCCGGGCTGGCGGTGCTGGTCGCCTTTCTTCTGCTCGCGATCCGGCTGATCTACCTGCAGGTGATCCGCCACGATGACTTCGACGCGCAGGCCGAAAGCAACCGGACCGCCGTGCTGCCCGTGGTGCCCAACCGCGGCCAGATCCTGGACCGCCACGGCCGCATCCTGGCCACCAACTTCTCGGCCTACACGCTGGAGATCACCCCGTCGAAGGTCGAGGATCTCGACGGGACCATCGACGCCCTGGGCAAGCTGGTGACCATCGAGCCGCGCGACAAGCGGCGCTTTCGCAAGCTGCTGGAAGAGTCGCGCAGCTTCGACTCGTTGCCCATCCGCACCCGACTGACCGACGAGGAAGTGGCGCGCTTCACGGCGCAGCGCTTCCGTTTCCCGGGCGTCGACGTGCGGGCTCGCCTGATCCGGCACTACCCCAACGGAGAGACCGCCAGCCATGTGGTCGGCTACATCGGCCGCATCAACCAGCGCGAGAAGGAAGACATCGAAGAGTGGCCCGACGAGGAGCAGGCCAACTACCGAGGCACCGACTACATCGGCAAGCTGGGCATCGAGCAGCACTACGAGAAGGAACTGCACGGGATCACCGGTTTCGACCGCGTCGAGACCTCGGCCGGCGGTCGCGCGGTGCGCTCGCTGGCCAACACGCCCGCCACGCCAGGCAACACCGTGGTGCTCGCCATCGACCTGAAGCTGCAGAAGCTGATCGAGGACATGTTCGGCCAGCGCCGTGGCGCACTGGTTGCCATCGACCCGCGCAACGGCGAGTTGCTGGCCTTCGTCTCCAAGCCGACCTTCGACCCCAACCTGTTCGTCGAAGGCATCGACGTCGACAACTGGAAAGCGCTCAACGAGTCGATGGACAAGCCGCTGCTCAACCGGGCGCTGCGCGGCACCTACCCCCCCGGCTCAACCTACAAGCCGTTCATGGCCCTGGGCGCCCTTGAACTGGGCAAGCGTTCGCCGCAGACCATCATCAACGACCCGGGCTATTTCATGTTCGGTGGCCACCGGTTCGGCAGCCCCGAGAACGAGCGTGGCGGACCGATGGACATGCGCCGCGCCATCGTCGAGTCGAGCAACGTCTATTTCTACACGCTGGCCAACGAGATGGGGGTCGACACGATCCACGACTTCATGGCGCCTCTGGGCTTCGGGCAGATCACCGGCATCGATCTGCGCGGCGAGCTGCGCGGGGTCTTGCCAAGCCAGGACTGGAAGCGCGCCACCTACAAACGCCCCGAGCAGCAGCGCTGGTATGCCGGCGAGACCGTGTCGCTGGGCATCGGTCAGGGCTACAACAGCTTCACCATGCTTCAGCTCGCGCACGCGATGGCCACGCTGGTCAACGGCGGCGTGTCCTATGCCCCCCACCTGGCGATGGCCACGGTGGACCAGGTCACCCGGCTGCGCCACCCGATTCCCGCCACCCCGCCGGTGTCGCTGGGCTTCAAGCCCGAGAACGTCGAGCTCATCCGCCAGGCCATGCACGGCGTGACCACCGGCGGCACGGCGACGCGGGTGTTTGCGGGCGCAGGCTATCTGAGCGGCGGCAAGACGGGCACGGCGCAGGCGGTGTCGCTGGGCAAGCACGAACGCTACGACGCCCGCAAGATGGAAGAGCACCAGCGCGACCACTCGCTGTACGTGGCCTTCGCGCCGCTGGAGAACCCGACCGTCGCCCTGGCCGTTGTCGTGGAGAACGCCGGCTTCGGCGCCGCCAGCGCGGCACCGATCGCCCGCCGCGTATTCGACTACCTGCTGCTGGACCAGTACCCCAATCCCGAGGATCTGGCGGCGGTCCAGAAAGGACAGGCCGGTCGGCCCATGGGCACCCCGCTCAAGGCCAGCGACATCGCCTGGCCGACTGCCGATGCAAACAGCCCTACGCCGTCGGGACCGCCCCCCGCGTCGGAAGGCGGGACCGCAGCGCCCCCGCCGGCGACGACATCACCACGCCCACGCTGACACGGCCACGGCCCCTGGGTCAGCGCCTCACTTCAGCCAGGCGTCGTAGCTGGTCTTGAGGATCAGCGCGCTGACCACCACGATGAAGGCCGCCCGCACAAAGCCACTGCCGTGCTTGAGCGCCAGGCGCGTTCCCAGCAGACTGCCGGCCACGTTGGCCAGCGCCAGCGGCAACACGAAGTGCCACCAGATGTGGCCCTTGCTGATGAACAGGATCAGGGCCGCCGCGTTGGACGCGGTGTTGAGCAGCTTGGCGCTGGCGCTGGCGTGCAGGAAGTCGTAGCCGAGCCAGCGCACGAACAGGAAGACCAGGAAGCTGCCAGTGCCCGGGCCGAAGAACCCGTCGTAGAAACCGATGCCCAGACCCAGGGCGCACGCCGCCAGCATCTCGCCGCGTTCGGCAAAACGCGGCCGGTGGTGCCGGCCAAGGTCCTTGCGCATCAGGGTGTATCCCAGCACCACCAGAAGGATCAGCGGCAGCGCCTTGCGCAGGAACTCGGGCGAGATCACCGTCACCGTCCAGGCGCCCGCCATCGAGCCCCCGAAGCACACGGCCAGCGCCGGCAGCAGCGCGTGCCAGGGCATGGTCACCTTCTGCGCGTACTGCGTGGCCGCCGCCGCCGTCCCCCAGATCGACGCGCTCTTGTTGACGCCGAACAGGGTGGCCGGATGGGTGGACGGAAACACCGCGAACAGCGTGGGCGTGAGGATCAGGCCGCCGCCGCCCACGATCGAATCGACGAAGCCGGCAAACAGCGAGGCCAGCGAGACAAGCAACAATTCCATGCGGCGATTGTCGCCGCCGCGCTGCTCAGGCCCGGGGCAGTTCGAGAACGAACTCGGCGCCGCCGCCGTCGGCGTTGCGCGCGCCCAGATGGCCGCCGTGCTGCTCGACGATGCCGTAGCTGATCGACAGGCCCAGGCCCGTGCCCTTGCCCACCGGCTTGGTGGTGAAGAAGGGATCGAAGATGCGCAGCAGGTGTTCGGGCGGGATGCCGGGGCCGTTGTCCCTGACGGTCACCCGAACCGTCGGATGGGGGGTGTCACCGGTGCAACCCATCTCGACCCAGACCATGGGTTCGGGCACGCTGGACAGTGCGTCGAACGCGTTCTGCAGCAGGTTCATCATGACCTGCTGCAACTGGCCGGCGCTGCCCATGACCACGCAGGCCTGCCCCGGCACCCAGCGCACCTGCACCGAGGTCGCGCGCCCCTTCTGCACCCAGTGGATGGCGCGCTCGATCACCTCCACAAGATTCACCGGCTTGCGCTCCTCCGGGTCCATCGCGGAGAACCGCTTGAGGCCGTGCACGATGTCGGCCGTGCGCTGCGCGCCTTCGAGCGTGCCCTCGATCAGCGAGGGCAGATCGCCCATCAGGTGTTCGATGCGCAGCTTCTGCCGCAGGCCGGCCAGCTCGGCCTCGCCGGCGTGCGCATGCAGCGCGCCCATGTAGGTCTGCAGGCGGTCGCAGTACTTGCGCAGCGCGTGCACATTGCCCAGCACGAAGCTGATCGGGTTGTTCAGCTCGTGCGCCACGCCGGCCACCAACTGGCCCAGCGACGCCATCTTTTCCGAATGCAGCAACTGCTGCTGTGTGCGCTTGAGGGCCTCGTGGGCGGCGCGCATCTCGTGATAGGCCCGCTTGAGTTCGGCCGTCGGCCGCCCGACCCACACCGTGCCCAGGCGTTTGCCGTTGGCACCGACGCGCGGCGTGCAGTTGGCGTCCACCGGCAGCGGCTGCCCCTGGCGGTCCAGCAGGTTCAGCTCGATGCCCTGGCCGCCGCGCGGCGCCTCGC
Organism: Hydrogenophaga sp.; assembly: GCA_016790705.1. Classification (GTDB taxonomy): domain Bacteria; phylum Pseudomonadota; class Gammaproteobacteria; order Burkholderiales; family Burkholderiaceae_C; genus Hydrogenophaga. Next base: position 14,762 of record JAEUOT010000001.1, on the reverse strand, counting down.
TGCGGTCCATTGCCGCACGCGCCGCCGCGACACTGGCATCGTCGGCCAGCAGGTCGGCCAGGCTGGTGCCACGCAACTGCTCCTCGCGCCGGCCCACCAGCTCGCACAAGGCCGCGTTGGTCTGCTCGATCAGGCCGCGCTCGTCGCAGACGATCAGCACGTCCGACATCGCGCTGAGCACGCTGAAGATGAACTGCTGCGACTGCTCCAGCTCGCTGTTCTTCTTCTCCAGCTCCACCTCGTCGTCGATCAGCCGGGTGTAGACCTCGTCCATCTTCTGGATCACGTCCAGCCAGGTCGACTCGTCCACGCCCTCCATGGGCACGGTGGGCAGCGGGCTGGGGGCGCGGTCTTTCGTCATCTCAATGCACCGTGCAGACCATGCAGGGGTCGAAGGAACGCACGATGTGCTGGACCGCCACCGGCGTCTTCTCGCCCTCGCGCACCGGCGCATCCACCAGCGCCTGCTCCAGCGCGCCGGGCATGCCCTGCGCGTCGCGCGGCGAGAAGTTCCAGCTCGTGGGCGCGACGATCTGGTAGTTGGCGATGCGGCCGCCGCGCGCCACCAGCCAGTGGCCCAGCGCACCGCGCGCCGCCTCCGACAGGCCCACGCCGTGGCCCTCGTCGGGCAACGCGGTCGGCACACAGAAGGCCTCGGTCGGGTGGATCGCCATCAGCCACTCCTCCATCATCGGCAGCACGCGCGCCAGTTCGAGCACACGGCCCAGCACGCGGGTGAACACGGTGCCGCCGTGGCGCGCCACCGCATCGCGCAGCAACGGGTGGCCGCTGGCGAGCTGGCGCGCGATCGCACCGGTCTCGACCACCTCGCCCGCCAGGCGCGGCGCCTTGTTCCAGGTGTAGGCGCCCGGCTTGTCGGGCTCGGGCCGGGTGACGCCGTGCAGCGGGTGCAGCGGCTCGCGCGCCTGCGCCAGCCAGGCATGGGTCGCGTCCTCGTGGATGGCGTGCGTATCCACCGCATCCAGCCGCTGCCCGTCGCTGCGCCACAGCCCCTGCGCCAGCGCGTGGTCGCCGCCAGGCAGGGCGTAGGCGCCATAACTCAGGTAACGCCCCGGCCCGGGGCCCAGGGTCTGCAGCGCCAGGTCCTGCACCAGCGTGAGGAAAAACCGCAGATCGCTGCCCAGCGGGTCGCGCGCATGCCAGGCCCAGAGCTCGTCCTCGCTGTCCAGCGCAGCAAAGGCTTCGAGCGCATCGCCGATGAGCTGCCGCTCAAGGAACGCACGGAACTCGCGCAGCTTGGCCAGCAGGCGCACGCGCTCGGCGGCATCGATGGGCCGCGTCGAGCCGCCCGGCTCCACCGACTGCGTGTGCGGCCACTTGCCGCCCAGCGTGCCCAGCAGCGTGAGCCAGCGCTGGCGCGTGGCGGTGGCCGCCCGCACCTGCTCGCCGCTGTCGGGCACAAAGCGGCGCACGGCCTCGGCGTGCCAGGGCCGGTCAGCGTAGACCGGGCGCACGAAGTCGGGCATGAAGAACAGGTAGAAGTGCGTCAGGTGGTCGGCCAGGTTCTCGGTCGCCAGGATCAGGTTGGTCGCGTGCTGCCCGTTGGGCGGCATGGTGATGCCGCCCAGGTCGGCCAGCGCCCGCGCCGCTGCGACCGACTGCGAGACCGAACAGATGCCGCAGATGCGCGGCACATAGACCAGCGCGTCGTGCGGCGCCTTGCCCTGAAGGATCTGCTCGAAGCCGCGGTACATGGTGGCGTTGACCTGGGCCGAGGTCACGCGGTCGCCCTCGGTCTCCAGGGCGACTTCGAGGTCGCCCTCGACGCGGTTGAACGGTCCGACCAGCAGACGGGAACTCATTTGAGACGTGTCTTTCTCACCGCGGGTTTGACCACGAGGTGGTCCGCCACCGCGTTGTGTTTCACCCGCTTGGGCGTCGCGCTCTTGGACAGCGAGGCCAGCGCGACGAACCAGGCCTTGGGCATGTCGGTGGGCAGGCCGACCGGGATGCCGGCGATCTTTGGGGTCTGGTGGAAGGGATGGCCGGGCTCCTGGAACCCCGGCTCGGTGCAGGCGATGCAGGCGTAACCGCCACGGGTGCAACTGCCCTCGCCGTTCCAGGGCCGGATGTTGCAGTCGGCGTGCACCTGCGTGCCCTTGCAGCCCATGTGTTCCATCATGCAGCCCAGGTCGGACGGCTTCTCGGCGCTGGCCTTGAACTCGTAGTACTCGTTGCGTGTGCAGCCGTGGTGCACGAGCTGGTCGGCATAGAAGCGCGGGCGGGCCAGCGGGTCCAGATCGTCTTCGGTGAAGGCGTCGGCGGCCAGCGCCATCAGCGTGTCGATCACCCAGCTCGGGTGCGTCGGACAACCGGCGATGTTGATCACCGGCAGGCCGCTGCCGGAGCGGAAATCCGCGCCCAGCAGACCACCGGGGCGGTCGTCCTCGTACTGCAGGCCACAGGCGTCGGTCGGGTTGTCGCCGCCGGCCGTGATGCCGCCCCAGGCCGCGCAACTGCCGATGGCGAGCACGTGTTTCGCCTTCGCGGCCAGTTCGCGCACCCAGTGGATCATGGGCAGGCCGGTGCCGGCCAGCAAGTGGAAACGGCCGGTGCCGTTGGGCCCGCGCAGCAGCGAACCTTCGATGCACAGCGCGTCGAGGCGGGTACCGCCATCGATCACCGATTGCAGCAGTGCCAGCACGTCCTCACCGCTGGCCAGCGAGAGCGAGGGGTGCCAGAGCATGTCGATGCCCGCGTCGCGCAGATGGCCCTGGAAGTCCGTCGTGTCGGCACACAGCAACGACATGCTGCAACCACCGCAGCCGCCCGATTGCAGCCAGAGGACGTTCATGCGGCGATCTCCTCGGAGACAGATTGGTCCTGCAACCAACGCCGCACCCAGGCGACAGCCTTTTCCAGGTCGGCCAGCGCCCCGGCACTCGGTGCGGCCCCCAGTTCAAACGCCGACGCACGGACGGCCAGCAGCATCGCGGGCGGCGGCGACTGGCGGTGCAGGTCCTGATAGACCTGCAGCACCGCCTCGGGCGCCAGCGCGTGGCTGCCGATGCCGCCGCCGCGCGCGGGTTGCAGCGGACGCACGATGAACGGCTCGGCCTGGTCCAGCGCCGCATCGACGAACAGCACACGCTCGCGACCCACCAGGTCCAGCGCGTGTTCGACCTGCAGTTGGAAATCGGTCAGTACCTCGACGCGACTGGCCCAAGATGCCGACCCGGCGTGGGCCAGCAGCCGCTCAGCCAGCAGCGGCCCGAGCGCGTCGTCACCCCGGCTGGGGTTGCCCCAGGCGAGCACCAGCAGCGGCGGCACGTCGTTCTTCACTGCGCGCGCTCCATCGGGTGCGGCGTGGCGCCGCGCTGCGTCTCGCCGGTGGACGAACGCAGCACGTGGTCCAGCACCTCGCCGCGGGCATCGCGCAGCGTCACCGACAGCGGCATCTGGCCCAGCGCGTGCGTCGCGCACGACAGACAGGGGTCGTAGGCGCGGATGGCGACTTCCAGATGGTTGAGCAGCGGCTCGGTGATGGTCTGGCCGTCGAGGTACTGCAGCGCGACCGAGCGCACCGCCTCGTTCATGGCCTGGTTGTTGTGGGTGGTCGAGACGATCAGGTTGCAGCTCTTGATCAGGTCGTCGTCACCCACTTCGTATTCGTGGATCAGCGTGCCGCGCGGCGCCTCGATGATGCCGACGCCGCTGCGCTGGCGCTCGCCGGTGGCCTGCAGCGGGCCGCCGAGGATGACCGGGTCGTCCAGCAGTTGCGCGATCACCTCAACGCCGTGCAGCAACTCGATCATGCGCGCCCAGTGCGTGGCCAGCACCGCGTGCACCGGCCGGCCGCCGTGCGCGGCGACGAAGGCCTGGCGCCGCGCTTCGGCGCGCGGGGACGGGATGTGGTCGCAGTTCTGCAGCCGCGCCAGCGGGCCGACGCGGTACCAGCCGGCATCGGGCCCGAGCGCGCGGCGGTAGGGAAACTTCATGTAGGTCCAGGGCTTGACCGCCTCGTCGATCAGCTCGCGGTAGCGCTGGTCCTCGAAGCCGTCGACGGCGATGCGGCCGTCGGCCTCACGCAGGCGCAGCGCGCCGTCGTACAGCTCCATCGCGCCGTCGGGGCCGATGAGCGACATCATGGCCGCAGGCGTTTCGCCGAAGTGCTCGTAGGCGGGCGGTAGGCCGGTGTGCAGGTGCTGCGCCAGGTCCACCGCCACCTCGGCCCAGGCCAGCACCTCGGGCAGTAGCGCACGCAACGTGTCGCGGTCCTCGCGGGTCACGGCGCGGTTCATGCCGCCGGGCACCGAGCCGGTGCCGTGCACCCGTTTGCCCGAGGTGATGCGAATCACCTCCTGCCCGAACTTTCGCAGCATCACGCCCTGGCGCGCCGCCTCGGGGTGGGCCACCGCGACGCCGACGATGTTGCGCTGCGCGACATCGGCGTCGAAGCCGAACAGCAGGTCGGGCGAGGACAGGTGGAAGAAGTGCAGCGCGTGGCTCTGCACGATCTGCCCGTAGTGCATCAGGCGGCGGATCTTGTCGGCCGCGTCGGGCACCGGCCAGCCGCCGACCACGCGGTCCAGCGCCTTGGACGCGGCCAGGTGGTGCGAGACCGGGCAGATGCCGCACAGTCGCTGCACCATCACCGGCACCTCCCAGTAGGGCCGGCCGACGATGAACTGCTCGAAGCCGCGGAACTCGACGATGTGCAGCCGCACCTGCTGCAGGCGCTGCTGGTCGTCCAGCAACAGCGTGACCTTGCCGTGGCCTTCGACGCGCGAGACCGGATCGATCACGATGCGGCGCAGGCCCTGCGGGTCGGCCGCGGTTTCGAGCGGGCGGGCGGTCTCAGTCATAGCGAATCAGGCCCTTGTTGAGTTGGGGCTCGCGCCCGGCCATCAGGTCCTGCAGCAGTTGCCAGAACGCATCGGCCGGCGGCGGGCAGCCGGGCAGCGCGTGGTCGATCTGCACGACTTCGTGGATCGGCCGCACGCGGTTGAGCGGCAGTGGCAGCTCGGGATCGTTGGGCACCTCGCCGTAGACGGCCTTCATCATCTCGCCCACGTCCAGGTGGTTGCGCAGCGCGGGCAGGCCGCCGGTGATGGCGCAGGCGCCCACGGCCACCAGGACCCGGCACTGATCGCGGAAGCCGCGCAGCACCTCCACGTTCTCGGCGTTGCACAGGCCGCCCTCGATCAGGCCGATGTCGCACGGCCCCACGGTCTTGATGTCGGTCAGCGGCGAGCGGTCGAACTCGACGTGTTCGATCAGGCCGAACAGGCGCTCGTCGATGTCGAGGAAGGACATGTGGCAACCGAAGCAGCCGGCCAGCGAGACCGTGGCGACGCGCCATTTGCGGGGCGTGATGTCGGTGTTCATCCGCGCGTCTCCGCGTCGTCGAAGGTCCGCTCGCCGTAGGCCTGGGCAAAGCCCACGCGCTTGGGCAGCAGCGCGCCGACCGGGCAGATGTGGGCCGCGCGGTCATCGACCGACAACGCGCTGTCGCCGAGCCGGCCGCTTTCGCTGTCGATCAGCAGCTTCGCGCCAACGCCGTGGCCACCGATGGCGAACACGCGCTTGCCGTCGAGTTCGTCGCTGGCGCGCACGCAGAGCTGGCAGAGGATGCAGCGGTTCGGTTCGAACCAGACGTCGGGGTGGCTCGCGTCGACCGGGCGCTCGGGGTGCAGCGGCTCGTAGTGCAGGTCGGTCATGCCGGCGCGTTCGGCCTGGTGCTGCAACTGGCAGTTCCCGCTCTTCTCGCAGCCGGGGCAATAGTGGTTGCCTTCGACGAACAGCATCTGCAGCAGGTGCAGGCGCCGCGTCTTCAGCGCGTCGGTGTGGCACTCCACGCGCTGGCCCGCGACCGCAGGCGTGACGCAGGCGGCCACCGGCCGGCCGTCGGCCACCACGGTACACAGCCGGCAGGAGGCGCTGGCCGAGACGCCGTCGTGCCAGCACAGGTGCGGCACCTCGTGGCCGGCGCGCTGCGCGGCCTGCAGGATGGTGTCGCCCGCTTGCAGCGGGACCGGCTGGCCGTCGAAGTCGAAATGGTCGGAAGCCATCGTGTTCATGCTCCCCGGTGTTCGGTCGAGAGGTGCGCCCCGGCGTCGGTGCGTCCGGTCGCGCGGCGCGCCGACGAGAGTTCGGCATCGAGGTCGATCTCGGGCTGGAACTGCGCCGCCGTGCTGCGCTGCGCGTAGGCCTGGCCGAAGTGGGCGAGCGTGTCGCGCAGCGGGTTGCAGGCCGAGACGCCGAGGCCGCAGTGCGTGCCGCTGTGCAGCAGCGTGTCCAGTTCGTGCAGGCGCGCGATGTCGAAGGCCGAGCCGCGCCCTGCACCGCGTTCGTTGGCCAGCTTGTCGAGCCGGCGCACCACCAGCTCGGTGCCGACGCGGCACGGCGTGCACAGGCCGCAGCTTTCGTGGGCGAAGAAGCGCGCGAAGTGGCGCGCGACCTCGAACAGGTCGCGCGTCTGGTCGAACACCATCAGGGCGCCCGCGCTGGGCAGGTCTTCGAAGGCGATGGCGTGGCCGAAGCCGCTGGCCGGCACACAGCGGCCCGAGGGACCGCCCACCTGCACCGCCTGCGCATTCCGCGCACCGCAGTCGGCCAGGATCTGCGCCAGCGGTGTGCCCAGCGGGTATTCGTAGAGGCCGGGGCGCTCGCAGTCGCCCGAGACCGAATGGATCTTGGTGCCGGTGGATTCGGGCGTGCCGAGGCCGGCCCACCAGGCGCCGCCGCGGCGCGCGATGTGGGCGACCGCCACCAGGGTCTCGACGTTGTTGACCACGGTCGGCCGGCCGAGGTAGCCGCGCTGGACCGGGAAGGGCGGGCGGATGCGCGGCGTGCCACGCTTGCCTTCTAGCGATTCGATCAGCGCCGACTCTTCGCCGCAGACGTAGGCGCCCGCGCCGAGGTGGATGGCGATGTCGAAATCGAAACCGGCCACACCGCCCGCGTCGCGCCCCAGCAGGCCGTTCGCGCGTCGCCGTTGCAGCACGGCTTCAAGCTGCGGCAGCAGGAAGCGGTATTCGCCGCGCAGGTAGACGAGGCCGGTCTGCGCGCCGATGGCACGCGCGGCCAGCGTCATGCCGTCGAACAGCTCGTCGGCATGACGGTGGAGCAGCACGCGGTCCTTGAAGGTGCCGGGTTCGCCCTCGTCGGCGTTGCAGACCACGCAGCGCTGGCCGTCGGACGCGTCGGCCTCGGCGCAGGCGCGCCATTTGCGCGCGGTCGGGAAACCGGCGCCGCCGCGGCCGCGCAGGCCCGCGCGCTCGACCTCGGCCAGCAGGTCGCCGGGTGCACGCGCCAACGCGGTGGGCAATGGCGGGGCATCGGCGGCCAGGCCGTTCAGCAGCACATCGGCGCGGCGGATGTTGTCGTCCACGGCGAACCAGTCGGTCGGCCAGTCCTCGGGCGGCACGCCGGCCAGCAGCAGTTCGGCCAGCCGGTCGATGCGCGCCGCGTCCAGCCGCGTGACCACCTGGTGGTGGTTGACCAGCAGCGCCGGGCCCTGGTCGCACAGGCCGGTGCAGGAGCAGCGGTCCACGCTGAAGCGGCCCTGCGCATCGACCTCGCCAGGGGCCAGGCCCAGGCGCTCGCACAGCCGCTGCATCAGCGCGTCGCTGCCGGCCATCCGGTCGGTGATGTTGTCGGAGAACAGCACGCGCACCCGGCCCACGGGCCGCAGATGGAAGAAGCGGTAGAAGCTGGCCACGCCTTCGACCTGCGCGGTGGTGAGGCCCAATGCGCGACCGATGTGGGCCAGCAGATCGCGCGGCAGCCAGTGCGTCTGCGCCTGCGTCTCGCGCAGCACCTGCACCAGCGCGTGCGGGTCGTGCCGCCAGCGGGCCAGCACCGCGTCCGCCGCGACCCGGTGCGAGGACAACGCGCGATCCGGCGCCGGACCGCCCAACGGCGGCGCGTGAGTGTCTTGCTTCATGGCTTGTCCAGACCGAAACGCTGCAGCTTGGCGCGCAGCCCGACGCGGGACAGGCCCAGCTCGGTCGCCGCCCGTGTCTTGTTCCAGCGGTGGCGCAGCAAGGTTTCGCGCAGCACCATCGCCTCGACCACATCCAGGCGCTCGGTCAGCGTGCCCGACGCCGGCACCGCCGCGCTCAGGTCGTCCCCCCCGCCGCCCGCACGCCCCTGGAGCACGCGCGCCGAGAAGGCCCCGGGCGGCAGCTCGGTGTCGTCGTGCAAGGCCAGCGCGCGCGCGATCTCGTTGCGCAGCTCGCGGATGTTGCCGGGCCAGGGATAGGCCAGCAGACAGGCCAGCGACTCGTCGGGCAGCGTGGCGCTGGGTCGGCCGAGTTCGGCCGCCACGTCCAGCACGATCTGCCGCGCGATCGGCGGGATGTCGCCGAGCCGGTCGCGCAGCGGCGGCACCGTGAGCGTCACGCTCGCCAGACGGTAAAACAGGTCTTCGCGGAACAGGCCTTCCCGCACCCGCTGCTCCAGATTGCGGTGGGTCGCCGCGATGATGCGCACATCCACCGGCACCGGACGCGGCGCACCCACCGGTCGCACCTCGCCCTCCTGCAGCACGCGCAGCAGCTTGACCTGAAAGGCCGGCGAGGTCTCGCCGATTTCATCGAGGAACACCGTGCCGCCGCTGGCGCGCTGGAACAGGCCGGGGTGGTCTTCGAACGCGCCGGTGAAGGCACCACGCTTGTGGCCGAACAGCTCGGATTCCAGCAGCGAATCGGGGATGGCAGCACAGTTCTCGACCACGAACGGCCCCGTCAGGCGGCGGCTCGCGTAGTGGATGGCGCGCGCCAGCAGTTCCTTGCCGGTGCCCGACTCCCCGAGCACCAGCACCGGTATGTCGTAGCGCGCCGCCCGCTCGGCCATCTCGCACACCAGGTCCAGCGGACTGCCCGGCGAACGCACGATGCGGTCGAAACCGAAATGGCTGCGCGCCTGGGCCATCTGCGAGGCGGTGCGCTGACGCAGCACCCGCGTGCTGGTGCGCAATTCGAGGTCGAGCCGGCTGGTCTGGCGCTGCAGCGCCTGGGCCTCGACCGCATTGCGCACCGACTCCAGCAAATGATCGGGCGACCAGGGCTTGAGGATGTACTGGTAGATGCCGGCCTCGTTGATGCCGGCAATGATGTCCTCGCCGTCGGTGTAGCCGGAAATCACGATGCGCACGATCTCGGGCCAGCGCTCGCGCACCTCCTTGAGAAAGCTCACGCCGGTCATGCCCGGCATGCGCTGGTCGCACAGGATCACGGCCACCGGCTGACGCTCCAGCAGGCCGCGCGCCTCGTCGGCGCTGCTGGCGGTGAACACCGTGAAGTCCTCGTCCAGCGTGCGGCGCATCGCGTCCTGCGAGCGCACCTCGTCGTCAACCACGAGCACGGTGGGCAGGGTCGGCGAAAGAAGGTCTGCGCTCATGCGGTGCTCGGCGGGGGCGGGAAGGAACGGGTGCTGGACATTGTAGGAGCGCGTCAGCCCCGTAAACGCAGGTTTTCAAGCTCCTTCAATGCCTGTTTTCGCCCCATGTAGATCGCCAGCTTGGCCTCCAGCCCGTCGAGGGCGCGGTGAAAGTCGTCAATGGTGCGGGCCGCAAACACCGCCTCGCCGACGATGGGGGTGTCGGGGCCGAAATGCTGGCGCAGCAGCAGGAAGGCCCTGCGCTGAAGGCCCTGCAGGCGCGGGTCCTCCTCGACCACCGGAGCCGGAACCGGCGGCGCAGGCGCTGCGGCGACCGCTGCCGCCGGCTGCGACGACGCGGAGCGGGAACTGGCCGGCAGCGGCTCGATCAGCCCGGCCTCGGCCAGCGCCGCGAGCTGCTGCGCCAGATCCGGCAGGCCCAGCGCCGCCATCGCCGCGGCGCCCTCGGCGCCGTTGACCATGATCAGCACGCGCCGCAACTGCGGTGAGAGGCCGGCCCGGCGCGTGGCAACCTCGTCGCGGCCGGCCTCGGTCTTTCGATACACCGTGGCAGCCATGTTCCCTCCTCTCTCAACAGATCCGGGGCAGTTGTTCGCCGCTGAGCCAGTCGACGACCCGGCGACCGCCGAAGCGGGTGTCCATCTGCACGAAGTGGTGCGGGTCGGTGGTGACCTCGCCGATGCGCGCGGCGTCCTTGCCCAGCGGGTGGGCGCGCAGCGCGGCCAGCGCCGCCTCCGCCGCCTCGGGCGCGACGACGGCGATCAGCTTGCCCTCGTTGGCCACGTACAGCGGGTCCAGGCCCAGCAGTTCACAGGCCGCGTCCACCTGCGGCTTGACCGGGATCGCGGCCTCCTGCAGGCGCATGCCCACGCCCGACTGGCGGGCGATTTCGTTGAGCGTGGTGGCCAGGCCGCCGCGCGTGGGATCGCGCAGCACGCGCACCGCGCCGGGGGCCGCCGCCATCAGGTCGGCCACCAGCGTGTGAAGCGCGGCGGTGTCGCTTTCGATGGTGGTCTCGAAGGCCAGCGACTCGCGCTTGGAGAGCACGGCCACGCCGTGGTCGCCGATGGTGCCGGAGACCAGGATCACGTCGCCGACCCGCGCGTTCCTGCCGCTGACCGAGACGCCCGGCGGCAGCAGGCCGACGCCGGTGGTGCTGATGAAGACGCCGTCGCCCTTGCCCTGCTCCACCACCTTGGTGTCGCCGGTCACGACCGGCACGCCGGCCTCGCGCGCCGCATCGCCCATCGACTGCACGATGCGCTGCAGGTCGGCCAGCGGGTAGCCTTCTTCGATGATGAAGCTCGCGCTCAGGTACAGCGGCTTGGCACCCATCATCGCCACGTCGTTGACCGTGCCGTGCACCGCCAGACAGCCGAGGTCGCCGCCGGGGAAGAAGATCGGCGAGACCACGTGGCCGTCGGTCGCCATCACGAGTTGACCGGCGCCGGCCTCGAACACCGGCAGCGGCAGCGCGGCACCGTCGTCGCCCTGGCGCAGGAAGGGGTTGTCCAGCGCGGGCAGGAACAGTTCTTCGATCAACTGCGCGGCGGCCTTGCCGCCGGCGCCGTGGCCGATGTCGATGCGGCCGTGCTTGATGTCCAGCGGACGGGTGTAGGTCTTCTTCACGGTGCTGTTCATCGCGGGCGGATTCGTGGGTGGGTTGTCGTGATCGACTCTCATGCCTGCACCCCCTCTTCTTCCGACGCAGCGGCCACCACCGGGATGTCGCGGAAACGGCCGTAGGTGTAGTGCGCGGCACAGGCGCCTTCGCTGGAGACCATGCAGGAGCCGATGGGGTTTTCGGGCGTGCAGACGGTGCCGAAAATCTTGCAGTCGCGCGGCTCTTTCACGCCGCGCAGGATCGCGCCGCATTCGCAGGCCTTGTTGTCGGGCACGCTGCGGTAGCCGAGCTTGAAGCGCGCCTCGGCGTCGTACTCGCGGTACTTCTCGCGGATCTGCAGCGCCGAGTGCGGCATGGTGCCCAGGCCGCGCCACTCGAAGGCCTCGCGCAGCTCGAACACGTCGTCCATCACGGCCTGCGCGTTGAGGTTGCCCTTGGGCGTCACCGCGCGGGTGAACTCGTTCTCGACCTCGGTGCGGCCATCGTTGACCTGGCGCACCAGCATCAGGATCGCCTGCAGCACGTCCAGCGGTTCGAAGCCGGCGATCACCACGGGCTTCCGGTATTCCTGCGCGAACTTGGCGTACGGGTCGGAGCCGATCACGACCGACACGTGGGCCGGGCCGACGAAGCCTTCGATCTCCGCCGTCTCGTGCGCTTCGGCGCCGTCGAGGATCGCGCGGATCGCGGGCGGGGTCAGCACGTGGCTGCACATGACGCTGAAGTTCTTCAGGCCCGAGGCCGCCGCGTCGCGGATCACCAGCGCGGTGGGCGGGGTGGTGGTCTCGAAACCGATGGCGAAGAACACCACCTGCTTCTCCGGGTTGTCGCGCGCCAGTTGCAGCGCGTCACCGGCCGAATAGACCATGCGGATGTCGCCACCGCGCGCCTTGGCCTTGGTCAACGAGAGGCCGCCCGAGGCCGGCACGCGCATGGTGTCGCCGTAGGTGCAGAGGATCACGTCGTGCTGCAGCGCGAGTTCGATCGCGAGGTCGACGCGGCCGATCGGCAGCACGCAGACCGGGCAGCCCGGGCCGTGGATCATGCGCACGTTGGGCGGCAGCAGCTCCAGCACGCCGTAGCGGCTGATCGCGTGGGTGTGGCCGCCGCAGAACTCCATGAAGCGGTACTGGTGGTCGGGCTTCACTTCGGCGGCGATGCGTTCGGCGATGTGTCGCGCGAGATCGCCATCCCGAAACTCGTCGATGTATTTCATGGCTGGGCCTCCGCCGCCAGACCGGCCTGCATTTCGGCAAACATGGCCAGCGTCTTCTGCGCTTCCTCGGGATCGACGATGCCGATGGCGTGGCCCACGTGCACGATCACGTAGTCGCCGACCTGGGCCTCGGGCACCAGCGCAATCGACACGGGCTTGCGGATGCCGCCCAGATCGACGACCGCCTGGTCGTGTTCGCGCTTCTCGACCAGAAGCGCCGGAATGGCTAGGCACATGAAAGAGTCTCCTCAACGGGTGGTTGTTGTGATGCGGTAAGCGTCTGCGCCGCGACCCAGGCCTGGCCGATGGCCAGCCCGGCGTCGCCGCAGCCCTTGGCGCCGGTCTGCAGCACCGTCAGCCGCGCGGACGCGAGTCGCTGTTCGATGCGTTCGCGCAGGATGCGGTTGAAGAAGCAGCCGCCGCCGAGCGCGGCGGTGCGGATGCCGCGCGCGTGGGCGGCGGTGATCAGCGCGTCGGCCAGCGCGTCGGCCAGGGCCAGGTGAAAGCCGGCCGCGGCGGCGTCGGCGTCGGGCGCCTCGAAGAGCTGGGCCAGCACCGGCCGCAGGTCGACCACGCCGTCGGCATCGATCACCGCGCCGGGCAGGGGCGCGAGGGCGGGCTGCGCGGTCAGCGCTCGCGCGGCCGCCTGCTCCAGCGCGATGGCGGCCTGCGCCTCGTCGCGCTGCTGGTGGCACAGGCCCAGCGCCCCGGCGGCGGCGTCGAACCAGCGGCCGGCGCTGCTGGTGACCGGGCAGTTCAGACCCTTGTCGAGCATCTGGCGCACACCGGCGGCGGTCGCCTCGCCGACCGAGAGCCCGAAGCGCGGAGCGACCTCGTCACCCCGGCCCAGCGCGTGCAGCGCGCTCGCGGCCATGCGCCAGGGCTCACGCGCGGCGCGGTCGCCGCCGGGCAGGGCCAGCGGCTGCAGATGCCCCAGGCGCGACCACTGCGCGCCGTCGAGCCAGAGCAGTTCGCCGCCCCAGGGCGTGCCGTCAGATCCCAGACCGACGCCATCGAGCGCGAGCCCCACGACCGGTTCGGTGGTGCCGTGTTCGGCGAGCACCGCCGCGAGGTGGGCATGGTGGTGCTGCACGCCGATGGCGGGCACGCCGAGCGCCCCGGCGGTGGCAATCGCGAGCTGGGTGCTGAAGAAGTCGGGGTGCAGGTCGTGCGCGATGGCCTGCACCGGGGTGCCGGCGTCCTGCGCCTGCTGCAGCAGGGCCTGCACCGAGCGCTCCAGCGCCTCGCAGGCGACCGGGTCGCTCAGGTCGCCGTGCACCGCCGACCAGTGGGCCTGCCCGTGCAGCACCAGACAGGCCGCGTTCTTGAGCCAGGCGCCGACGGCGAGCACGGTCGCGCTCATGGTGTCGAGTCCGTCAGGTCGGGGTGCCGGCGGACAGCGCGGCCTTCGCGCGGGCCAGCTCCGCTTCGAGCTGCTGCACGCGCTCGCGCAAGGCCGCTTCTTCGGAGGTCGGCGCGGCGTCGTGATGGTGGTGGTGGGCGCCCATGGCGTGGTCCAGCCAGTGCAGCCAGGCGTCCATGCCCTCGCCGGTGGTGGCCGAGAGCTGCAGGATCTCGATGGTCGGGTTCACGCGGCGCGCCAGCTCGATGCAGCGTGCGACGTCGAACTTCACGTGCGGCAGCAGGTCGACCTTGTTGAGGATCATGAGTTGCGAGGCGGCGAACATGTCGGGGTACTTCAGCGGTTTGTCCTCGCCCTCGGTCACCGACAGGATCGCGACCTTGGCGGCTTCGCCCAGGTCCCACACCGCCGGGCAGACCAGGTTGCCGACGTTCTCGATGAACAGCAGGTCGCGCGAGCCGTGGTGGTGATGGTCATGATCGTGGTGGTGGCTGTGATCGTGTGAATGGTCGTGCGCGTGGCCGTGTCCATGGTCGTGGCTGTGCAACTGCGCGAAGGCCTCGGCCACCATGGGCGCGTCGAGGTGGCAGCCCTTGCCGGTGTTGACCTGGACCGCGGGCGCGCCGGTGGCGCGGATGCGGTCGGCGTCGAAGCTGGTCTGCTGGTCGCCCTCGATCACCGCCACATGCAGGCCCGGGTCGCGCGCCTTGAGCGCCTCGATGGTGGCGCACAGCAGCGTGGTCTTGCCCGAGCCTGGGCTGGAGACGAAGTTCAGCGCGGTCACGCCGTGCGACTCGAAGTGCGCGCGGTTCTGCTGCGCCACCCGGTTGTTGGCGCCCAGGATGTCGGTCTCCAGCTTGATCGCGCGCTCCTGGCTCATGCCGGGCACCGAGACCCGGGCCGACCCGGCGCCGAAATGCAGGTCGCCGTTGGCCGGATTCACCTGCACCACGCCGGCCTCGCCGCCCTGGGTCTTCACATGCCGGGCGTGGGCCGGGCTGCTGTCACTGCATCCACAAACGACACACAGGTCCTGTCTCCTTCAACGTTGTTTCAATCATCACTCACGCGCATGTCGACCACGCGCAGTTCCAGCCCGCCGGTCGGCTGCAGCTGATAGCCGCCGCAGGCCGGGCAGGCGTCGCCGCGCTGGGCGATGGTCACGGTCTGCGCGCACTTCATGCACCAGGCCT
>JAEUOT010000071.1 GCA_016790705.1 Hydrogenophaga sp. | reverse complement strand
CACTGTCAGTTGTTCTCTGACAGCTGGTCGAGAATGGCCGGGTTTTCCAGCGTCGAGGTGTCCTGGGTAATGGCCTCACCCTTGGCAATCGAGCGCAGCAGGCGGCGCATGATCTTGCCCGAGCGGGTCTTGGGCAGGTTGTCACCGAAGCGGATGTCCTTGGGCTTGGCGATCGGGCCGATTTCCTTGCCCACCCAGTCACGCAGTTCCTTGGCAATCGCCTTGGCCTCGTCGCCGGTGGGGCGCGAACGCTTGAGCACCACGAAGGCCACGATGGCTTCGCCGGTCAGATCGTCCGGACGGCCCACCACGGCGGCTTCGGCCACCAGATCGGTCTTGCCCACCAGGGCCGACTCGATTTCCATCGTGCCCATGCGGTGGCCCGACACGTTCAGCACGTCGTCGATGCGGCCGGTGATGCGGAAGTAGCCGCGGTCAGCGCTGCGCACCGCACCGTCGCCAGCGAGGTAGTAGCCCTTGAGCTCTTCGGGGAAGTAGCTCTTCTTGAAGCGCTCCGGATCGCCCCAGATGGTGCGGATCATCGACGGCCAGGGCTTCTTCACCACCAGGATGCCGCCCGCGCCGTTCGGCACGTCGTTGCCCGTCTCGTCGACGATGGCGGTCGTGATGCCCGGCAGCGGCAGCGTGCAGGAGCCCGGCACCAGCGGCGTCGCGCCCGGCAGCGGCGTGATCATGTGACCACCGGTCTCGGTCTGCCAGAAGGTGTCCACGATCGGGCAGCGCTCGCCACCGACGTGCTTGTAGTACCACATCCAGGCTTCGGGGTTGATCGGCTCACCCACCGAGCCCATGATGCGCAGCGAAGACAGGTCCCAGTTCTTCGGGTGCACCTTCTCGTCGGTGTCCGAGGCCTTGATCAGCGAGCGGATCGCGGTCGGGGCGGTGTAGAAGATCGTGCACTTGTGCTTCTCGATCATCTGCCAGAAACGGCCGGCGTTCGGGTAGGTCGGCACGCCTTCGAAGACGATCTGGGTGGCGCCGGCTGCCAGCGGGCCGTAGGCCACGTAGCTGTGGCCGGTGATCCAGCCGATGTCGGCCGTGCACCAGAACACGTCGTTGTCCTTCAGGTCGAAGGTCCAGTTCATGGTCATGTTGGCCCACAGCAGGTAGCCACCGGTGCTGTGCTGCACGCCCTTTGGCTTGCCGGTGGAGCCGGAGGTGTAGAGCACAAACAGCGGGTGCTCGGCGCTCACCATTTCGGCAGGGCAGTCGGTCGACTGGCCGGCCATCACGTCGTGCATGAAGCTGTCGCGACCGGCGACCATGTTCACCGCGGTCTGGGTGCGCTGGAACACGATCACGTCCTTGATCGTCTCGCAGCCGCCCATGGCGATGCCTTCGTCCACGATGGACTTGAGCGGCAGTTCCTTGCCGCCACGCAGCTGGTAGTTGGCAGTGATCACGGCCACGGCGCCGGCATCCTGGATGCGCTCTTGCAGCGCCTTGGCCGAGAAGCCGCCGAACACCACGCTGTGGGTCGCGCCGATGCGGGCGCAGGCCTGCATGGCCACCACACCTTCGATGGTCATCGGCATGTAGATGACCACGCGATCACCCTTCTTCACACCGCGGGCCTTCAAAGCATTCGCAAATTGCGACACCTTGGCCAGCAGTTCCTTGTAGGTGACCTTGGTGACCTCGCCGCCGTCGGCTTCAAAAATGATCGCGGTCTTGTTCTCGACCGGCGTGCCCATGTGGCGGTCCAGGCAGTTGTACGAGGCGTTCAGTTCACCGTCCTCGAACCACTTGAAGAACGGCTTGTTGGACTCATCGAGCACCTTCGTGAAAGGCTTGCTCCAGGTCAGGAATTCGCGGGCACGCTTGGCCCAGAAACCTTCGAAGTCCGATTCGGCCTCCGCGCACAACGCGTTGTAGGCGTCCATGCCGGAGATGCGGGCGGCCTTGCGAGTCGCTTCGGAAGGTTCGAAGACGCGGTTCTCGACCAGTGTGGATTCAATCGACGACGAAGGCGTGGACATGGATAGGTCTCCTCTGGGGGGTATGAAACAGGGAACCCAACGACTGTGCGCAAAGGCTCTTACGAGCCACTTACACAAGACACTGCGGAGCGCAAGCGCCTGCAGGCAAACCCCTCGCAGGACTCCTACAATTCCGGGCTGCGCCAGCACCGACTGGCAACGTCAGTCTACCCACACCAATTCGATGAGCCACCCCGACAAAACCCCCGGTAACCGCAGTGCCCTGCCCAACCTGATCTTCGCCAGCCGCTGGCTGCAACTGCCGCTCTACATCGGCCTGATCGCCGCGCAGGCCATCTATGTCGTCCACTTCTGGGTCGAGCTGGTGCACCTGATCGAAGCCGCGTTCGGCAACAAGGACGCGCTGGCCGCCCTGGTCAAGAGCATCGGCTACAAGGAAAACTTCGAGGTCACAGCACTCAACGAAACCATCATCATGCTGGTGGTGCTGGCGCTGATCGACGTGGTCATGATCAGCAACCTGCTGATCATGGTGATCGTTGGCGGCTACGAGACTTTCGTGAGCCGCATGCACCTCGAAGATCACCCCGACCAGCCCGAATGGCTCAGCCACGTGAACGCGTCGGTGCTCAAGGTCAAGCTGGCCACTGCCATCATCGGCATCAGCTCGATCCATCTGCTCAAGACCTTCATCAACGCCGCCAATTACGACGAGAAGGTGCTGATGTGGCAGACCATCATCCACGTGGTCTTCCTGCTCAGCGCCATGGCGATTGCCGCGACCGACCGCATCATGCATCCGGTTGCCGACACGCCCGACCACTGATTTCAACGCCTTGCCCCCACGGAAAAGACCATGACCACGACCATCCGCCAGAACGACCTCATCGAGTCCGTCGCTGCCGCGCTGCAGTACATCAGCTACTACCACCCGGCCGACTACATCGCCCACCTCGCCCGCGCCTACGAGCGCGAGCAGAGCCCGGCCGCCAAGGACGCCATCGCGCAGATCCTGACCAACTCGAAGATGAGCGCCTTCGGTCACCGCCCGATCTGCCAGGACACCGGCATCGTCAACGTCTTCCTCAAGGTCGGCATGGACGTGCGCTGGGAAGGCTTCACCGGCAGCCTGGAAGATGCGATCAACGAAGGCGTGCGCCGCGGCTACAACCACCCCGACAACATGCTGCGCGCCAGCGTGGTCGCGGACCCGCTGTTCGCCCGCAAGAACACCAAGGACAACACGCCTGCGGTCATCTTCACCGAGATCGTCGCCGGCGACAAAGTGGACATCACGGTGGCCGCCAAGGGCGGTGGCTCGGAGAACAAGTCCAAGATGATCATGATGAACCCCAGCGACAACCTGGTCGACTGGGTGCTCAAGACCGTGCCGACCATGGGCGCTGGCTGGTGCCCGCCGGGCATGCTGGGCATCGGCATCGGCGGTACCGCCGAGAAAGCGGTGCTGCTGGCCAAGGAGTCCCTGATGGACGACCTGGACATGTACGAGCTGCAGGCCAAGGCTGCCAAGGGCGAGAAGCTCACGCAGGTCGAGGAGCTGCGCCTGGAACTGTTCGAGAAGGTCAATGCCCTGGGCATCGGCGCGCAGGGCCTGGGTGGCCTGACCACCGTGCTGGACGTCAAGATCAAGATGTACCCGACGCACGCCGCATCCAAGCCGGTCGCGATGATCCCCAACTGCGCCGCCACGCGCCACGCGCACTTCGTGCTCGATGGCTCGGGCCCGGTCTACCTCGAAGCACCGAGCCTGGACCTGTGGCCCAAGGTCGACTGGCAGCCCGACACCCAGAAGAGCCAGCGTGTCGACCTCAACACGCTGTCCAAGGAGCAGGTCGCCGCCTGGAAGCCCGGCCAGACCCTGCTGCTCAACGGCAAGATGCTGACCGGCCGCGATGCCGCCCACAAGCGCATCCAGGACATGCTGGCCAAGGGCGAACCGCTGCCCGTGGACTTCACCAACCGCGTCATCTACTACGTCGGCCCGGTCGATCCGGTGCGCGATGAAGTCGTCGGTCCTGCCGGCCCGACCACCGCCACCCGCATGGACAAGTTCACCGACATGATGCTGTCCAAGACCGGCCTGATCGCGATGGTCGGCAAGGCCGAGCGTGGCCCGGTGGCGATCGAGTCGATCAAGAACCACAAGTCGGCCTACCTGATGGCTGTCGGTGGTGCGGCCTACCTCGTGTCCAAGGCCATCAAGGGCGCCAAGGTCGTCGGTTTTGCCGACCTCGGAATGGAGGCCATCTACGAGTTCGACGTGGTCGACATGCCCGTCACCGTGGCGGTCGACGCCGGCGGCACCAGCGCCCACATCACCGGCCCGGCCGAGTGGGAAAAGCGCATCGCCTCCGGCGAGTTCAAGGGCATCGCGGTCACCAGCGCTTGAAGACCATTGGCGTTTTTGACAGCGGGGTCGGCGGCCTGAGCGTGCTCAAGGCCCTGCTGCTCGAAATGCCGCAGGCGCGCTACGTCTATCTGGCAGATGGAGCGCATGCACCGTACGGCGAACGGAATCCCCAACACATCGCCGAGCGCGCGCACCGGATCACGCAGGGGTTGCGCAGCAGCTTCGGCATCGATGCCCTCGTTGTGGCATGCAACACCGCCACGGCGCTGGCCATCGAGGGGCTGCGCGTCGAGCATCCCGAATGGCCCATCGTCGGCGTGGAGCCGGCGCTCAAGCCCGCCGCCGCGCTCACCCGCACGGGACATGTCGGTGTCATGGCCACCCGCGGCACGATAGAAAGCGAGCGCCTCGCCCGGCTGCGGCAACGGCTGGAGGCGGGCACCGACAAGCCACTGCATTTCAGCCTCCAGGCCTGCGACGGTCTGGCGGACGCCATAGAGCGCGATGACCGTGGGGCGATCAATGAACTGAGTCGCCGCTACTGGGACGCGCTGGTGGCACAGACTCCGGGTGACGTCCCCATCGACACCCTGGTGCTCGGCTGCACCCACTACCTGTTTGCGGCGGACGTGTTGCAGACACTCGCCGGTCCGGCCGTGACCCTGGTGGAGACGGGTGCCCCCGTGGCCCGGCGCACGCGGGCAGTGCTTGGTCTGGATGCAGCGTCCGGGGGGGCCGTGCTCGGATCTCCCCAGGTGAGCCTGCTGTCAACCGGAGATCCGGCCCCGCTTGCCAAAGCGGCCACCCGCTGGCTGGGTCTGGATGTTCCCGGGCGCCACTTCCCCTGCTGAGCCCCGATCTGGCTTCATGAAGCGGTGATTGCCGCCTGCCGACCCCGCTCGACGTCGACCTTCTGCAGCAGCACCCAGCCGGCAACGAACATGCCAGCGGTGGCCAGAATGGCCAGCCGCTGGTTGCCGCCGGTTCCCCAGGTGATCAGGCCGTAGGTCAGCGGCCCGACGATGCTCGCCAACCGGATGGCAAAGGTCCACAAGCCATAGAACTCAGCCAGTTGGGCCGGCGGCGCAAACAGCCCGGCCAGCGCGCGCCCCGCCGACTGGCTGGAGCCCATGCAGACACCCGCGATCGCCGCGGCGTACCAGAAACCTCCCTTGGTGGTGGTGACCGCAGCCATGACGCAGGTCAACACCCATCCCACTAGTGTCAAACCCAGCGCCCGCCGGTGCCCGATGCGGTCCTGCCAATGGCCAAACACAAATGCACCCAGTGCCGCAGCGATGTTGAGCACGAAGATCAGGACCATGGTCTCCTGCTGGGCGAAGCCGATCACCTGTTCGGCGTAGATAGCCGCCAGCGCAATGGTGACCGCCACACCCGCCTGGTAAGCCACAGCACAAGCCATCAACCACATGAAGTCCCGGTAGCGGCGGGCCTCCCTGAAGGTCGCATGCAGTTGCCTCCACGCCTTGCCAAAACCGCCAGCCCCCTCTTCGGTCAGCGGCCTGGCGCGCTCCTTGAGCCAGACAAAGGTCACCAGTGCGGATACGCCAAACACCACTGCCGTGATCCACATGGTTTTGGGCACAAACTGGGCTGCAGACAGCCCCGCAGCCTTGTCTCGCAACACCACCATGAGGCTCAGGCCGAGCGCGAGCATGCCACCGAGATAGCCGAAACTCCATCCCCAGCCACTGACGCGGCCAAGCGCCTGCGGCTGCGCCAGCTCAGGCAGGAAGGCGGCCACCAGCGACTCGCCCCAGGAGTAGAAAACATTGGACAGGACGATCAGCACGATGCCCAGCACGACCGCGCCGGGACCGACCTGGGACAAGGCGGCAGTGGTCAGCACGCAGCCAATGGTGCTGAGCGCCAGCAGGCGTTTCTTGGCGGCGCGCCGGTCTGCCCAGGCCCCGAGAAACGGCATGCTGAGCATGACGATGGCGTAGGAAAGACTCAGACTGGCCGTCCAGGCGAACGTGGCCCATGGCGCCCCGTCAGCCACCACCCCGACGAAATAGGCGGAAAACACCGCCGTCAGCACCACGGTGGTGTAGCCAGAGTTGGCGAAGTCATACATGGCCCAGGCAAACACCTCGCGCCTTCGGACGCCAGGGTTGAGCACGTCGGCAGCTTGCCGGGCCATCGCGCTCAGTGCAGGTGCCGCGGCTTGCGCCCGCCTCCGTGCCCCGACGCGCCACCGCCGCCGTGTCCACGCGGCGGGCGCCCCAACTGCATGGAGTTCACCAGCGCATCGAAGCGCTGGTTGAAGAGCCGGTCGATGGACGCCACCACGTCCGTGAGCTCGGAAGCGTCAAAGTGACGCTCCATCACATGCACCACATCCTGCACCAGGAGATCACGCTGCACCTGCATGATCGCGGCCGGCGTCGGACCGACGAAGCACATCATGAAATCGTCCCTGGCCTCTTCGTCTTCCGGCGCCTCTTCTTCATCAAATTCCGTGTCGTAGAACGACACCTCGATGGGGGCCCCTGCCGACGCAATCTCGTTGAGCCCCATGCAGGCCTCCTCGATCACCTGGCGGAAGTCCTCATCGCCGGGCACCGTCCAGCACATCTGCAGCAAATGCTCCTGCGCATCAAACCGGATCCCAGGCTCATCTTCGTAAGAGCTCTCCGCGGCCCCGGCCAGCGATTTGCCGCCTGCGTACTGCCACAGCGGCTTGAGGGCGTCCTGAATCTGGGCATAGCCTACGTCGTCGCGCAACGGCACGTCTCCATGCACATGGATTTCAAACGGTGCGTTGTATCGGGTCATGGAAACTCACTGTAGCGACGAATGTGCCGCCGTCAAGATTGCACGCCATTCTGGTGCCTCGAACCGGGGTCGAACCGGTACGCCCCCTCGCGGGTAAGCGGCGGATTTTAAGTCCGCTGTGTCTACCAATTTCACCATCGAGGCGGTCGGGGGGCCATTGTCGCAGGTTCATCCTGCGCGCAGTCGAAGGGCAAAGACGCAAAAAAACAAACGGGAAGCATTGCTTCCCGTTTGTGAAGGATGGAGCGGGAAACGAGGTTCGAACTCGCGACCTCAACCTTGGCAAGGTTGCGCTCTACCAACTGAGCTATTCCCGCAGAAGATCCAGTGTGACTGGAGGCGCGATCCGGAGTCGAACCGGACTAGACGGATTTGCAATCCGTTGCATAACCGCTTTGCTATCGCGCCCGATTCGAAAGGCCGGCAGTACCCGCCTCTGTCGTCGTTGTCATCGACAAAAAAGGGAAGCCGGGCTTCCCTTTTTGAAACTGGAGCGGGAAACGAGGTTCGAACTCGCGACCTCAACCTTGGCAAGGTTGCGCTCTACCAACTGAGCTATTCCCGCATGTTTCTGACGTTTGGTGAAGTTCGTCAGAAGCTGGAATTCTAGCGCAAAAAACGGGGCATTTTCAAGCACCCCGTTTTTTTTGCTCAATGCTTCACCGCGTCCGGAACCGGTGCGGCGGGAGCACCCGCAGCGGCAGCGAGCTGCGCGGCAACCTCCTCATCGGTCAGAGGCACGGGCTGGCGCTCCAGCGCCACCGCCAGCACCTTGTCGATCCACTTCACCGGAACGATCTCCAGCCCCTGCTTCACGTTGTCGGGGATGTCCGCCAGATCCTTGACGTTCTCCTCGGGAATGATGACGGTCTTGATACCACCCCGCAGCGCGGCCAGCATCTTTTCCTTGAGACCACCAATCGCCGTCACCTCGCCACGCAAGGTGATCTCACCTGTCATCGCCACGTCGGCGCGAACCGGAATGCCGGTCAGTGCCGACACCAGCGCGGTCGTCATGGCAGCGCCGGCACTCGGACCGTCCTTGGGGGTCGCGCCATCGGGCACGTGAATATGGATGTCCCGCTTGTCGAATTGCTCGTCCTTGATGCCGAGAGACCGAGCGCGGCTGCGCACCACCGTGCGTGCAGCCTCCACCGACTCTTTCATCACATCCCCCAGCGAACCGGTGCGGATGGTGCCACCCTTGCCCGGCATGATCGCCACTTCGATGGTCAACAGGTCTCCACC
Organism: Hydrogenophaga sp.; assembly: GCA_016790705.1. Lineage (GTDB taxonomy): Bacteria > Pseudomonadota > Gammaproteobacteria > Burkholderiales > Burkholderiaceae_C > Hydrogenophaga. The sequence goes on along the minus strand of JAEUOT010000071.1, from coordinate 20,154 downwards.
CACCTCGGTCCACGCCAGGCCCACAACCTGACCCACCTGATTTTGCTGCTCGGCCCGACCATAGGTGTACTTGCGAACACCCAGGAATTCGCTCAGATTGTCGGCATCGACCACCAGGGTCGGCGCGTACTTCTTGAGCAGCAGGCCCTTGACGACCTTCCGGCAGATCTTGGACAGCTCCCGCTCCAGCGAGCGCACACCGGCTTCACGGGTGTAGTAGCGCACGATGTCGCGCACCGCCGACTCCTTGACCTCGAGCTCACCGTCGCGGATGCCGTTGTTCTTGAGCTGCTTGGGCAGCAGGTAGCGCATCGCGATGTTGGTTTTTTCATCCTCGGTATATCCCGAGAGACGGATCACCTCCATCCGGTCCAGCAGCGCGGGCGGGATGTTCATCGAGTTCGAGGTCGCCACGAACATCACATCGGAGAGGTCGAAGTCGACCTCGACGTAATGGTCGCCGAAGGTGTGGTTCTGCTCGGGATCGAGCACTTCAAGCAACGCCGATGACGGGTCGCCACGGAAGTCGGTGCCGAGCTTGTCGATTTCGTCAAGCAGGAACAGCGGATTGCGCGTGCCCACCTTGGACAGGCTTTGCAGCACCTTGCCCGGCATGGCGCCGATGTAGGTGCGTCGATGGCCGCGGATTTCGGCCTCGTCGCGCATACCGCCCAGCGCCATACGGACATATTTGCGCCCGGTCGCCTTGGCCACCGACTGTCCCAACGACGTCTTGCCCACGCCGGGCGGTCCCACCAGACACAGGATGGGAGCCTTCACCTTGTCGACCCGCTGTTGCACAGCGAGGTATTCGAGGATGCGATCCTTGACCTTGTCCAGACCGTAGTGGTCTTCATTGAGCACGGCCTCGGCATGGGCCAGATCGTGCTTGATCTTGGTCTTCTTGCTCCATGGCAGCGCGACCAGGGCATCAATGTAGTTGCGCACCACGGTGGCTTCGGCCGACATGGGCGACATCAGCTTGAGCTTCTTGAACTCGGCCTCGGCTTTCTTGCGCGCCTCGGCAGGCATCTTCGCGAGCTTGATCTTCTTTTCGATCTCTTCGATGTCGGCGCCTTCTTCGCCTTCACCAAGCTCCTTCTGGATCGCCTTGACCTGCTCGTTGAGGTAGAAGTCGCGCTGGTTCTTTTCCATCTGCCGCTTGACGCGGCCACGGATCTTCTTGTCGACGTTGAGGATGTCGACCTCGCGCTCCAGTTGCTCGAACAGATTCTCCAGCCGCTTGTTGACCGGATCCAGATCGAGCACGACCTGCTTGGACTCGAGCTTGAGCGGAAGATGTGCGGCGATCGTATCGGCCAGACGGCCCGGATCGTCGATGCTGGAGATCGAGGTCAGGATCTCGGACGGGATTTTCTTGTTGAGCTTGACGTACTGGTCGAACTGCTGCATTACCGCCCGACGAAGCGCTTCCAGCTCGTTGGCCTGCGTCAGCGAACGCTCATGCGCCGGGTCGATGGGGGCCACGTTGGCCTCGAAATGGCTTTCGCCATCCTTGATCGACAGCACTTTGGCGCGCTGCACACCTTCGACCAGCACCTTGACGGTGCCATCGGGCAGCTTGAGCATCTGCAGGATCGTGGCGACGCAGCCCATCTCGAACATGTCGTCCGTGGACGGCTCGTCTTTCGCCGCAGCCTTCTGGGCCACCAGCATGATGCGGCGCTCGGCCTCCATCGCGGCTTCCAGGGCCTTGATGCTCTTGGGGCGGCCGACAAACAGCGGGATCACCATATGGGGAAACACCACCACGTCGCGCAAAGGCAGCAGTGGAAGATCGACCGGCGTGCTTGGGAGGGGGACTTGTCCGGACATTTCAGACCTCTAATGAATGCAGCCATTTGTGCGCGGCCCCAGGGGCCAGCGCAGAGGCTTGACGGTGCACGCTCTCAGGCCTGCTTGGCTGCCTCGCGGTAGACCAGCAGGGGGGGTTTGTTTTCTTCGATGGTGGTTTCGTCTACCACGACCTTCTCGACGTTGCTCATCCCCGGCAGCTCGAACATGGTGTCGATCAACGCGTTTTCCAGTATCGACCGCAACCCGCGGGCACCGGTCTTGCGGGCCAGTGCCTTGCGTGCGATGGCTCGCAGGGCAGCAGGTCGCACTTCGAGGTCGGCGCCTTCCATGGCGAGCAGGCGGGCATACTGTTTCACGACCGCATTTTTGGGCTCGGTGAGGATTTCGACCAGGGCCTCTTCGCTCAGTTCCGCAAGGCTGGCGATCACCGGCAGGCGGCCCACCAACTCGGGGATCAACCCGAACTTGATCAGGTCTTCCGGCTCGATGTCCTTGAAGGCCTCGGTGAGGCTGCGCTGCTGCTTGCTCTTGACCACGGCGCCAAAACCCATGCCGGAGGCTTCCGTGCGGTTCTCGATGATCTTTTCGAGGCCGGCGAAGGCGCCTCCGCAGATGAACAGGATGTTGGTCGTGTCAACCTGAAGGAAATCCTGGTTCGGATGCTTGCGCCCGCCCTGCGGAGGCACGCTCGCCATGGTGCCTTCGATGAGCTTGAGCAAGGCCTGCTGCACACCCTCGCCGGAAACGTCGCGGGTGATCGAGGGGTTGTCGGACTTGCGCGTGATCTTGTCGATTTCGTCGATGTAGACGATGCCCTGCTGGGCGCGCTCGACATCGTAGTTGCAACTCTGCAGGAGCTTGGCAACGATGTTCTCCACATCCTCGCCCACATAGCCCGCTTCGGTCAGTGTTGTCGCGTCAGCCATCACGAAGGGCACGTTGAGCATGCGCGCCATGGTCTGGGCCAGCAGCGTCTTGCCGGAGCCGGTCGGCCCGATCAGCAGAATGTTGCTCTTGGACAGCTCAACTTCGTCCTTGCGGGCCGCCTGACGGTGGCGCAAGCGCTTGTAGTGGTTGTAGACCGCAACGGCCAACGCGCGCTTGGCAGCTTCCTGGCCGATCACATAGCTGTCGAGATTGTTCTTGAGCTCGGCTGGCGTGGGCAGATCGTCCGCCGCCGTCTTGACGGACTCCAGGCCCGGCAACTCGTCACGGATGATGTCGTTGCACAGGTCAATGCACTCGTCGCAGATGAACACCGACGGACCGGCGATCAGTTTCTTCACCTCATGCTGGCTCTTGCCACAGAACGAGCAGTAAAGTGCCTTTTCGCCGGATGCGGCTTTCTTGTCGGCCATGGGTCTGAGGGTCGGATCTACCGGTTGGGTAAGGTGGGAAACAATGATAGTTCAAGCGCGGGGGGCCTGAAACCGCTGAAAAGCGGCCCATTCGGAGGGGAATCCACCACCGTATGGGCAATTTTTCATGATGCTGCGGCCTGTAGAGGGATCAGCCGGCCGTCGGGCGCTGCTCGATCACCTTGTCGATCAGGCCATATTCGGCCGATTCGGCAGCTGTCAGGTAGTAGTCGCGCTCGGTGTCTCGCTCGATCTTTTCGAGCGGCTGTCCGGTGCGCTCGGCCAAGATCTTGTTGAGTTGCTCGCGGGTCTTGAGGATTTCGCGGGCATGGATCTCGATTTCGGTCGCCTGGCCCTGGGTGCCGCCCAGCGGCTGGTGGATCATGACCTTGGAGTTGGGCAAGGAGAAGCGCTTGCCCTTGGCACCGGCGGCCAGCAGGAAGGCCCCCATGGATGCGGCCATTCCGATGCACAGCGTGGAGACATCGGGCTTGATGAAGTTCATGGTGTCAAAGATCGCCATGCCGGCGCTGACCGAGCCGCCGGGTGAATTGATGTAGAACGAGATGTCCTTGTCCGGGTTCTCGCTTTCGAGAAACAGCAGTTGCGCCACCACCAGATTGGCCGACTGGTCATTGACCGGACCGACCAGGAACACCACGCGCTCCTTGAGCAGGCGCGAATAGATGTCATAGGCACGCTCGCCGCGGCCCGACTGCTCGATCACCATGGGCACCATGCCCAGACCCTGAATCTCCATTGCGCTCATGCGTTTCTCCAATGTGTGAGTGCGTGAATGTCACTACTGTAACCAACCCGCCAAAGCCGCGGCCCGATGGCGGTTTTGGGCGAGCCTTGCATATGGCGTGCCTGGCACAAAACACAAGCGTCCCGGCCAAAAGAAGAAGGGCGGAGAACTCCGCCCTTCGCTCGGTGGCTGGAGCCCGGTCGGGCCGGGCGCCAATCAGGCCTGGCCCATCAGCTCGTCGAAGCCCACCGACTTGTCCGTCACCTTGGCCTTGGACAGGACAAATTCGGTGACGTTGTTTTCGATCACGACCGCTTCGATCTCCGCCATGCGGCGGTTGTCGCTGGTGTACCAGCGGATCACGTCGACCGGCTTCTCGTAAGAGGAGGCCAGTTCGTCGATGTGGGCCTTGATCTGTTCGGGTTTGGCGTGCAGCTCGTTGGCCCGGACCAGCTCGGCGACCACGAGACCGAGGCGAACCCGGCGCTCGGCCTGTTCCTTGAACAGCTCGGCGGGGATCGGAGCCTTGTCGGCGTCCTTGATGCCACGCTGCTTGAGGTCGGCACGGGCGCCTTCGACCAGGCGGTCGACTTCGGCCTGAACCACGGACTTGGGCAGATCCAGCTCGGCCTTGGCCACCAGGGCGTCCATCACTGCCTGCTTGTTGCGGGCCTGGACACGGAACTTGACTTCACGCTCCAGGTTCTTCTTGATGTCGGCGCGCAGCCCTTCGACCGTGCCCTCGGCAATACCCAGCGACTTGGCAAAGGCTTCGTCGATGGCCGGCAGGTTCGCGGCTTCGATCTTGTTGACGGTCACCAGGAAGTCGGCAGTCTTGCCGGCCACGTCCTTGCCGTGATAGTCGGCGGGGAACGGCAACGGGAAGGTCTTGGACTCGCCCGACTTCATGCCGCGCACGGCGTCTTCGAATTCCTTGAGCATCTGGCCATCGCCCACGATGAACTGGAAGCCCTCGGCCTTGCCGCCTTCAAAGGCTTCGCCGTCGATCTTGCCGGCGAAATCGATGGTGACGCGGTCACCGTCGGCAGCCGCCTGATCGGCAGCACGCTGGGCAAAGGTACGGCGCTGCTTGCGCAGGATCTCCAGCGTGCGCTCGATGGCAGCGTCGCTCACTTCGGTGCTGACCTTCTCGACTTCCGCGCTGGCCAGATCGCCAATCTTGACTTCCGGGTACACCTCGAACACGGCGTCGAAAGTCAGTTGGCCTTCGGGAGCGCCTTCCTTCTCGGTGATCTGGGGTTGCCCAGCCACGCGCAGCTTGGCTTCGCCGGCGGCGGTGGCAAACGCCTCGCCGACCTTGTCGTTCATGACCTCGTAGTGCACCGAATAGCCGTAACGCTGTGCCACAACGTTCATCGGCACCTTGCCAGGACGGAAACCGTCCATCTTCACCTGGCGAGCCAGGCGCTTGAGGCGGGTCTCGACCTCATGGTTGATCACATCGGCAGGCAGCGTCAGCGTGATCTTGCGCTCCAGCTTCTCCAGGGTCTCTACGGTCACGGTCATGGTTATCTCCAATCAGGAAAACGGTCGGTCTGCAGGGCCGACCGGTGTGGATCTGTCTGTCGGTGTTGTGGTGCGCGGGGGGGGACTCGAACCCCCACACCATTGCTGGCGTCAGGACCTAAACCTGGTGCGTCTACCAATTTCGCCACCCGCGCGCCTGACACGCGGGCCCCACGGGCGCCGCAGGCGGCAACCTTGGTGTGGACGCCGCTGACGGCAACCCTCTATTCTAGCCGGGCTCAGCCGTCCTTCCGGACCCGGAACCAGGCCGCGTACATCGCCGGCAGCGCCAGCAGGGTCAGCACGGTGGCCACCACCAGCCCACCCATGATGGCCACCGCCATCGGCCCCCAGAACACGCTGCGCGAGAGCGGGATCATGGCCAGCACCGCCGCCGCCGCGGTCAGCACGATCGGTCGCATCCGGCGCACCGCCGCCTCGACGATCGCGTCCCAGGCCGGCACGCCTCGCGCCCGGTCCTGCTCGATCTGGTCGATCAGGATCACCGAGTTGCGCTGAATCATGCCCATCAGCGCGATCACGCCCAGCAAGGCCACGAAACCGAAGGGGCGCCCCAGCAGCAGCAGCGCCCCCGCGACACCGGCCATTCCCAGCGGGCCGGTCAGGAACACCAGCAGCGAGCGGCTGAAGCTTTGCAGCTGCAGCATCAGCAAGGTGAAGGTGATGAACAGCATGATCGGCATGCCGGCGGCGATCGACGAGGAGCCCTTGCTGCTCTCCTCCACCGCACCAGCGACCTGCACCCGGTAACCGGTCAGCCCCTTTGCCGCCCAGCCGGCCTCGACCTGGCGCAGGGCCGGCAGCAGCTCGGCCGTCACCGTCGCCCCTTGCATGCCTTCGACCACATCGCCCTGCACCGTGATCGCGAAATCGCGGTTTTCACGCCAGAGCACGCCGGGCTCCCACGCGAACACGGGGTGGGCGATCTGCGACAGCGGAATGCTCTTGCCGCTGGCGGTCGGCAGGTAGGCGTTGCCCAGACTGGTGATCGCATCGCGCTCGGCCAGCGGCTGGCGCAGCACGATGTCGATCAGCTTGTCGCCGTCGCGGTACTGCCCCACCGTGCTGCCGGCCAGCGCGGTCCGCGTCGCCTGCGCAATCGACTGGCTGGACACACCCAGCGCGCGCGCCTTGGTCTGGTCGATCTCCAGACGCAGCGATTTGACCGACTCGTTCCAGTTATCGTTGACGCCGCGCATGTGGGCGTTTGCGCGCAGGATCCCCTTGACCTCGTCGCCCAGCTCCCGCAACACCACCGGATCGGAACCGACCACACGGAACTGCACGGGATACGGCACCGGCGGACCGTTGGGCAGCAGCTTGACGCGACCCCGCACCTCAGGAAACTCGGTCGCCAGCAGCGCTGGCAGCGCCTTGCGGATGCGCTCGCGGGCCGCCAGGCTCTCGGGCAGCACGATGAGCTGGGACACGTTGCTCTGGGGGAAGATCTGATCGAGCGGCAGGTAGAAGCGCGGCACGCCCGAGCCCACCCAGGTGGTGACGCTGCGCACGCCCTGCTCCTTGGCCAGCCGGGTCTCGACCCGGCGCGCGACCTCGTCGCTCGCCGCCATGCTCGCCCCTTCCGGCAGCCAGATGTCCACCAGCACCTCAGGCCGAGCCGAGTCGGGAAAGAACTGCTGCTGCACCTTGGTCATGCCCACCATGCCCAGCACGAAGGTCGCGATGGTCAGGCCGATGGTGATCCAGCGGTGCTGCACGCACCAGTTCACCAGCGCCCGGAACTTGACGTAGAACGGTCCGTCGAACACCTCGTGCGCCGGACCCACGTGCGGCTTGACCTTCAGCAGCCGAACGCCGAGATACGGCACGAACATCACCGCGACCACCCAGGAGATCACCAGCGCGATCACCGTGACGGCAAAGATCGCGAAGGTGTATTCCCCCACCGTGGAGTTGGCCAGGCCGATGGGCAGGAAGCCGGTCGCCGTGATCAGCGTGCCGGTCAGCATCGGCATCGCGGTGGCATCCCATGTGAAGGTCGCGGCCTTCATCATGGTGTGGCCCTCCTCCAGCTTGCGCACCATCATCTCGACCGCGATGATCGCGTCGTCGACCAGCAGGCCCAGCGCGATGATCAGCGAGCCCAGCGAGATCTTGTGCAGGCCGATGTGCCAGTAGCGCATCGCCAGGAAGGTGATCGCCAGCACCAGCGGAATCGTGATGAGCACCACAAGGCCAGGCCGCGTGTCCAGCACATAGCGCCGCAATCCGGTCCCCCCTTCGCGCCGATGCAGCCCCAGACTGACAAAGCTCACGCCCAGCACGATCAGCACCGCCTCGACCAGCACCCGCACGAACTCGTTGACCGAGGACGACACCGCCTCGGGCTGGTCCTGCACCTGCACCAGCTCCATGCCGGCGGGCAACTGCTGACGGACCTCGGCCACCGTGGTCTGCAGGGCCTTGCCCAGCGCGATGATGTCACCGCCCTTGGTCATGGAGATGCCCAGCGCGATGCTCTCGCGACCGTTGTGGCGCACCGTCACCTGCGGCGGATCGGCGTAGCCCAGGCGGATCTGCGCGATGTCGCCCAACCGCAACTGAGTGCCGTTGGGGGCACGCACCGGCATGGCACGCAACTGCTCGACCGTATCGAAGGCCCCGTCGACCCGCACCTGCACCACGTCGCGCGGCGCCTGCACCGCACCGGCCGCCTCCAGCGCGTTCTGCTGCCCGAGCGCGGCCAGCACCTGCTGCATGTCCAGACCGAGCGTCGCCAGCCGCTGCTGGGACACCTCGACATACAGCTTTTCGTCCTGCGCGCCGAACAGCTCGACCTTGTTCACATCCTTGACGCGCAACAGCTTCTGCCGCACCTCGTCGGCCACCCGCTTGCGCTCGGCCGGCGTGAACCCCTCACCCTGCAGCGCGTAGATGACGCCGAACACGTCACCGAACTCGTCGTTGAAAAACGGCCCGACCACGCCCTGCGGCAAGGTGGAGCGCATGTCGCCCACCTTCTTGCGAACGGTGTACCAGGTCTGCTGGATCTCCGAAGCGGGCGAGTTGTCGCGCACTTGAAACAGGATCAGCGCCTCCCCGGGCTTCGAATAGCTGCGGATCTTGTCGGCATAAGGCACCTCCTGCAGGGTCTTCTCGATCCGGTCGGACACCTGCTCGGCCACCTCCTGCGCGGTCGCCCCCGGCCAATAGGCCCGCACCACCATGGCACGAAACGTGAAGGGCGGGTCTTCGTCCTGTCCGAGCTGGAAATAGGACGCGATGCCCAGCACCATCAGCACGATCATCAGATAGCGCGTGAAGGCCTGGTGATCCAGCGCCCACTGGGACAGGTTCAGGCGCGAGACCCAGGAACTGCCGGCCTCGCCGGCGTGGGGATGGCTCTGGCTCATGGTCGACCTCAGCGGCTGGAGCCGTCGTTGAACCGCACGACCTTCTGCCCCGGCGAGAGCACATGCACGCCCGCCGCAACCACCAATTCCCCCGCCTTCAGACCCGAGGCCACCAGCATGTCATTGCCGTCTGCCCCCGCGAGCGTCACGTTGCGCAGCGACACCGTGCTGCTGCCCGGATCGAACACCCAGACCGCGGTGTCCTTCGCCTGGCTGCCGGAAGCCCGGACCAAGGCACTGGTGGGCAGCCGGATCGGGCCGGCGGCAGACAAGGCGGCCACGTCGGCCTCGAAATTCACCGACACCGTGGCACCCAGCGGCAGGTTCGCATCCGGGGGCAGCGCCAGCTTGACCTGGAACGTCCGGGTCACCGGGTCCGCACTCGCCGCCACTTCACGCACCTGCGCCTTCAGCGGCGTCGCCGGCACCGCGCCAGCCGTCCAGGGCTGCACCTGCGCCACCTGGCCGATACGCATTGCCCCGACCCGGTCCTCGGGCACCGCGATGACCGCATCCCGCACGCCGTCGCGGGCGATGCGCACCACCGGCGCGCCCGCCGCGACCACCTGCCCCGGCTCCGCCTCGACCGCGACCACCACGCCGGGCCCGTCGGCCAGCAAACGCGTGTAACCCGCCTGGTTGCCCTGGACCGCGCCCTGTGCCTTGGCCTGGCGCAGCGCGGCTTCCGCCGCATCGAGCGTGGCCTGACGGCGCTCGATCTCGGCACCGCTGACGAAGCCCTGGGCCTTGAGATCGGAGTAGCGCTTGAAATCGGCGGCTGCGAGATCCCGCTGCGTCTGGGCAGCGGCGACCTGGGCCTGCGCCGCCTGGGCCGCCAGCGCTAGGTCCTGGGCATCCAGTTGCGCCAGCAACGCGCCCGCCGCGACCCGCTGCCCCACATCCACACTGCGCTGGACCAGCTTGCCGCCAACGCGGAAGCCCAGGCGCGACTCGGTCCGGGCCCGCACATCACCGGCATAGCCCATGCGGGCCTGAACCGCCCCGGCGCCGACGGTCATCAGCTTGACCGCTCGGATCGGTTCCGGGGCCGCCTCCTGCTTCGAACAGGCGGCAAGCAACAAGACACTGGACAACGCAACGAGCAGCAGGGGTGACTTTTTCATGGCGGGGCTGAAAGCGGGAAAAAGCGGCAGAAAATTAATGACTGACCGGTTAGTAACAAAATTGTAGTGCAATCGGGGGAAGCCCGTCGATGTGCCCCAGCGACTGTGACGGGCGTTCCGACACCCGCCATCCGACACCCCGTCAAATCCTGCAAGCCCCGTCCATGCCGCAGCCCGCCACACCACTGACCCGCACGGTGGGCCACTACGAGAACTTCCCGGTGGCGTCCTGGCTCTGCCCGCCCGCGATCCGGCCGGCCGTGATGGCGATCTACCATTTCGCGCGCACCGCCGACGACCTGGCCGACGAAGGCGAAGCCTGCGCCGGAGAGCGGCTGGACGCGCTGGCGCGCTACCGGGAGGCGCTCTCCGCCAGCCTGCGTTCGCCCGACCGCCCGCCTGCGCCCGACGCCTGGCCACACATCTTCGGGCCACTGGCGGCACAGGCGCAGCGCCACCGCCTGCCCCCGTCCCTGCTGCAGGACCTGATCAGCGCCTTCGAACAGGACGTGCGCCACACCGCGAGCGGCCACCGCTACGCCAGCACCGCCGAACTGCTGGCCTATTGCCGGCTGTCGGCCAACCCGGTCGGCCGCCTGCTGCTGCACCTCTACGGCGTGCACGAGCCGACGGCGCTGACCCAGAGCGATGCCGTCTGCAGCGCCTTGCAACTGATCAACTTCTGGCAGGACATCTCGGTCGACCACGCCCGCGGCCGCCACTACCTGCCGGCCGACGCGCTGGCGCGCCATGGCCTGCGCCTGGAGGACTTCGCCCAGGCGGCCGAGGCGGCGACAACGCCGGCCTGCCAGTCACTGGTGCGTGAACTGTGTGACCAGGCCAGGGCAATGATGCTTGAGGGCGCACCGCTGGCGCGGCGCATCCCGGGCCGGGCCGGCTGGGAACTGCGCCTGGTGGTCCAGGGCGGCTTGCGCATCCTCGACAAGATCGCCGCCGAGGGCCACCGAAGCTGGCTGATTCGCCCGACGCTCGGCAAGGCCGACCTGCCGCTGTTGCTGTGGCGCTCGGTCTGGGGCTACGGGTCCCGTGACGGGTTCAACCCGCGACCGCCGGCAGGCTGAACCCGAAGGTCGCGCCGTCGCCGGGACAGGCCGTGGCCGAGACACGACCGCCGTGGCATTCGATGATGCGGCGCACCATCGCCAGACCGACACCGGCTCCGGACCGGTTCACGCCGCGCTCGCGCTGGAACAGACCGAACATCCAGCCCACCGCGTTCGGGTCGAAGCCTTCCCCGTTGTCGTGCACCCAGTAGGCGTGGCCACCCGGCACCGGCTCGTGGGTGATCCGGATGCAAGGATGGGCATGGCTGGCCGCGTGGCGCCAGGCATTGGCCAGCAACTCCTGCCAGACCCGGCGCAACAGCTCGGGGTCACCTTGCACCGCCGGCAGATCGGGCGCCACCTCCACCACCACCGAACGTCCATTCTGCTCGGCCAGCGCCTCGATCACCGAGCGCGCGAGGGCCTGGGTGTCGACCGTCTGCCATTGAAGCTCCTCAACCTGCAGGCGCGCGAAGTCCGAGACGGAGTCCATCAGGTCACGCAGTTGCCGGCTGGATTCGAGCACCTTCAGCGACAGCCGCCCGACCTGCTCGGGCTCCCCCACGTAGGCCGGATCCCCCAGCAGTTGCGCGTAGCTGGCGACATGGCGCAGCGAGGTCCGCAGGTCGTGCGCGAAAGCGTGCGAGATGTCCCTGAGGGTCCGTTCAGCCGACTCCAGCCGCACCGACAGGGAGGCGCACGGATGCAACGGGTCGGCGACACCCGACACCGCCGCCGCTGAGGCGGGGTCCGAACACTGCCTCGGGAAATCCCGAACTTCTTGGAGGTGTGACATGGCGCTGGCAGAGAAAGAACCAGAAGGTATGCACCGAGCCCAACCCTCGATGCCTAGCACAACACTAAGGCCTTGCAGTATGCGAACGTTTGTCGACAGACAACATTCCGTGTTTCCCCTGCTGCATTTGCGTACCGAATGTGACCACGATCGCAGTCGCGCCCCCTTGCATGCACCAGAGTGTGGCAAACATCACAGTATGAGCAAGGCAAATACCCCGCGCGGTCGCCCCCCTGTCCAGGAAGCGCCCCTACAGATGCCGGTGGGCATGCCGATGAAAACGGGACGACCGAATGCCGGAGGCGGTGCATTGCCCGCCACAGACGGTCATCGGGAGCCGCCCGCCATGACTACGAACCCACCTCTGCTCATCGACGCCAACCAACGCTGTCAGCTCTGCGCGGCGCGCATGAACTGCGTCGTCGGCCAACTGCCCCGCAGCCATCAGGAGCGGCTGGACCCCCTGATCAGGGAACTGGATTTCAGCAAGGGCGAACAGCTTCAGGTCGAAGGCATCGAGCCGTCGACGGTCCGCACCATCAAGCTCGGCACCGTGATGCTGCGCCGGGCAGGCCCGGACGGCCAGTCGCGACCGGTGGGCCTGGCCGGGCGAGGCCATCTGCTGGGCCTCTGGGGAATGATCGGCATGAAGACCCAGGTCGGCGCCGAAGCCCTCTCGGCGGGCCGGCTGTGCGAACTCCCCGCCGCAGCGCTGGCCAACACCCTGGGCAAGGACCCTGCGCTGAACGGACTGATGCAGCGCCAGATGCACCGCGCCTTCGCCCGGCTGGCCGACTGGGGACAGGTCATGCGCCTGCGCGGCCTGCACCGCCAGATCGTGGCCGCGCTGATGCTGCTCGCGCAGGAACAGGGCACCCGGACCGTGCACCTGCCCAGCCAGATCGCGATGGCGGCCCTGCTCGCGACCACGCGGGAATCGGTGGCGCGCACGCTGCGGCAACTGCAGGACGCCGGCCACCTGCTGCGGCACGACCGCTGGCACGGCGAACTCAGCGGCACCCACATGGAGCTGTTCAAGGACACCGACTGAGGCGTCTTCCGGCCTGCCAGCCTGTTTACACTCGGGCTCCTTCGCCCGAGTCATGACCACACCCCAAGACTACGTCCAGCAGAAAGCCGCCGCCTCCGGCAGCAGCTTCTATTACGCCTTCCTGTTCCTGCCGCCCGACCGCCGCGCGGCGATCACGGCGTTCTATGCCTTCTGTCGCGAGGTCGACGACGTGGTCGACGAGGTCAGCGACCTCGGCGTGGCCCAGGCCAAGCTGGCCTGGTGGCGCCAACAGGTCGTGCAGGCCTTCGGAGGCCGCGCCGACCACCCGGCCCTGCAGGCGCTGATGCCGCACACGGCCGCGTTCTGCATCGAAGCGCGCCACCTGCTGGCCGTGATCGACGGCTGCCAGATGGACCTGGACCAGAACCGCTACCTCGACTACGCCAACCTGCAGCAGTACTGCCATCTGGTGGCCGGCGTGGTCGGCGAGGTGGCGGCAGGCATCTTCGGCCAGACCGACCCGCGCACGACCGACTATGCCCACAAGCTCGGGCTCGCGTTCCAGCTCACCAACATCATCCGCGACGTCGGCGAAGACGCCGCCCGTGGCCGCATCTACCTGCCGGTCAACGACCTTCAGCGCTTTGACGTCAAGGCCCACGAACTGATCAAGCGCGGCGCCGCACTCGGCATGGACACCGCCGACTTCCACCAGCGTTTCCTCGCGCTGATGCGGTTCCAGTGCGACCGCGCGCTCAAGACCTACGACGAGGCGCTGGCCCTGCTGCCCGAGGCCGACCGCCGCGCGCAGAAGCCGGGCCTGATGATGGCCAGCATCTACCGCACGCTGCTGCAGGAGATCGCCGCCGACCCGGTGCTGGTGCTGACGCAGCGCGTGAGCCTGACGCCGCTGCGCAAGCTTTGGCTGGCGTGGAAAGTCCAAGCCCTGGGACGCTTGTGAGCATGGCCCCCACGCCCGACCGCTGCGCGGGTCGCTGCCCCCCAAGGGGGCTGTTTCGCCTTGGGGCGGCCCGGCGGCGAAACCTGGCTGCCATGCGATGAAGCTCGCTGTCGTGGGTGCCGGCTGGGCCGGGCTGGCGGCGGCGGTGGAGGCGATGGCGCTCGGCGCCGACGTCACGCTGTTCGAAGCCACCCGCACCCCCGGCGGCCGCGCCCGCGCCCTGCCTGCGGTGCGGCCCGACGGCGTGCCGCTGCTGCTGGACAACGGGCAGCACATCCTGATCGGTGCCTACCGCGAGACGCTCGCCCTGATGCAGCGCCTGGGCGTTCCGCCGCAGAGCGCCCTGCTCGGCTCCCCCCTGTCCCTGCCCTACCCCGACGGCAGCGGCCTGCAGACCCCGGCCTGGGCGGCCCGCTGGCCCGCGCCGCTGGACGCGGTGGCCGCGATCCTGACCGCGCGCGGCTGGCGCTGGCGCGAGCGGCTGGCGCTGGTACGGGCCTCGCTGGGCTGGCAACGCGCGGGCTTTGTCTGCGCGCCCGCGCTCACCGTGACCGAACTCTGCGGCTCGCTGCCCGAGCGGGTGATGGACGAGCTGATCGAGCCGCTGTGCGTCTCGGCGCTCAACCTGCCCGCCGCCCAGGCCAGCGCACAGGTCTTCCTCACCGTCATGCGCGACGCCCTGTTCGGTCAGGGCTTCGGCGCCTGGTCGGCCTCGGCCCTGCTGCTGCCACGGGACGACCTGGGCGCGCTGCTGCCCGAGGCGGCCTGCCGCCATCTGGGCGCGCGGGTGCGTCTGGGCACCCGGGTCACCGATCTGCGCCAGGAAGCCTCCGGCTGGACGCTGTCGGGCGACGCTTGGACGGAAGAATTCGACCGCGTCATCTGGGCCACCGCCGCGAGTCCGGCCGCCGCCGCCATCGGCGCGACCGACGAGGTCAGCGCCAACGGCGCCGAGCGCCGCCACTGGGCCGCGATGGCCCGGCAACTGGACTTCACCGCCATCACCACGGTCTACGCCTGGGGCCCGGGCGTGCGCCTGAACGCCCCGATGCTGGCGCTGCACTGCAACCCGCAGGCGCCCGCGCAATTCGTGTTCGACCGGGGACAACTGCGCCCTGACGACGAGGCGGCGCAGGGCGTGCTGGCCTTCGTGATCAGCGCCAGCGAGGGCGAACGCGAAACCCTGCAGGCGCAGGTGCTGGCGCAGGCAGCGGCCCAACTGGGACTGCACGGACTGCGGGCGATTCAGACCGTGGTCGAGAAGCGCGCGACCTTTGCCTGCACGCCCGGCCTGCTGCGCCCGCCGGCCGCCGTCGCGCCGGGGCTGTGGGCGGCCGGCGACTACATCGACGGTCCCTACCCGGCCACGCTCGAAGGCGCGGTGCGCAGCGGTCAGGCCGCCGCGCGACTGGCCTGCGCGGCCTGAAACGCGGGCCGGCGCACGCAGTCCTTCACCCAGTCGCGCGTCAGCGGATGCGCCGCCATCAGCTCCCGCGCCGGTCGCAGCCACTGCAGCACGCTGGCCACGCAGAGATCCGCAACCGTAAACCGCGCCGCCGCCAGGTGCGCTTCACCCCGTGCCTGCTGCTGCGCCAGATGCTGCTCCAGCACCCGCAGCGGCACCGCCAGCCGCCGCTCGGCCGCATCCGCCAGTTCCGGCTTGCGCCGCGCCTCTGGCATCACCACCCGGTGCATCAGCCAGCTCAGGGCATCGGCCTCGCACTCGGCCATCACCCAGAAACTCCAGCGCAGCACCTCGGCATCTTCGCGCGGCGTGACGGGCGTGATCGAGGCGCCGTCGGCCACGCCGTGGTGGCGCGCGATGTAGAGCGCGCAGGCCATGCTCTCCCAGACCACGACCTCGCCCTCCGGGCGCTCGTCCACCACCACCGGAATGTGGCCGTTCGGGTTGAGCGCGAGGAATTCGGGCGTGCGCGTGGCGCCGCCCTGGTACGGCGTGGGCACATGGCAAAAGTCCAGGCCCAGCTCGGTCGCGGCCCAGAGCGGGCGCAGTGCGCGCGAGGCCGCGATGCCGTGGATGGTCAGCGCCATGTTCAGCCCCCCAGCGCGCGGCACAGCGCGTGCAGATCGCCCACGGTCAGGTGCGGCGCCAGCGGCGCGTGGTCCCAGGCGTGGCCCCCGCGGTTCACCCAGGCCAGTTGCATGCCGGCGTTCAGCGCGCCCACGCCGTCCAGGTGCGCGTCGTCGCCGATGTGCAAGACCTCGTGCGGCGCCACGCCCGCGGCCTCGGCGCCCGCGTGGAAGATGCGCGGGTCGGGCTTGCCGACGCCGAATTCTTTGGCGCTCACCGAGGCGCGGAAATGCGCGCCGATGCCGATGCGGTGCACATCGGCGTTGCCGTTGGACAGCGCCACCACCGGAAAGCGCGCGCTCAGGAACGCCAGCATCGGCAGCGCGTCGTCAAAGAGGTCCACCCGCTGGCGCTCGGCAAAGAACACCTCGAAAGCCGGCTCGGCCAGCCCGGGGTCGTCGCCTGCACGCTGCAGCAGCCGGCGGATCGACTCGCGGCGCAACGCGCTCAGGTCATGGGCCAGGTCGGGCCGGTCGCGCCCCATCTGCTCACGCACCTCGCGCAACACAAGCCGGTCCGCCCCCAGCGCGGCCGTGGCCGGCGCGTGCTGCGCCAGCCACTCGGCCAGCACCTGCTCGGCGCGCGTGATCGTCGGCCAGACCGGCCAGAGCGTGTCGTCCAGGTCCAGCGTGACGGCGCGGATGCGGGAGAGATCCAGCCCGAGGTCGGGCGTCGGGTTCGCAGGGCGCGAGGGCTCGGGGGTCTTCATGGCTGCGGGAGAATAGCGCATGCCCTTCCAGACCGAACCCGTTTTCAAGCATGGCCAGGCGCCGCGCACGGCCATCGTGCTCGCCAACCTCGGCACCCCCGACGAACCCACGGCGCCCGCGCTGCGCCGCTACCTCGCCGAGTTCCTCGGTGACCCGCGCGTGGTCGAGATCCCGCGCGCGGTGTGGATGCTGATCCTGCACGGCATCATCCTGCGCACCCGCCCGGCCAAGTCGGCCGCCAAGTACGCCAGCATCTGGACGCCCGAAGGCTCGCCGCTGAAGGTCTGGACCGACAAGCAGTCCAAGCTGCTGCAGGGCTACCTCGGCGAACGCGGCCACCAGGTCATCGTGCGCTACGCCATGCGCTACGGCAACCCGTCCATCCCCGCCGTGCTCGACGAACTCAAGGCACAGGGCGTGAACCGCATCCTCGTGCTGCCGGCCTACCCGCAGTACAGCGGCACCACCACCGCCAGCGTGATCGACGCTGTGTCGGCCTGGAGCCAGAAGATCCGCCACATCCCCGAGTTCCGCTTCGTCAACCGCTACCACGACGACCTCGGCTACATCGACGCGCTGCACCGCAAGATCCGCGCGCACTGGATGCACCATGGCGAAGGCGAGCATCTCGTGATGAGCTTCCACGGCGTGCCCGAACGCACCCTGCACCTGGGCGACCCCTACCACTGCGAGTGCCTGAAGACCGCGCGCATGCTGGCTGAAAAGCTGGGCCTGGCCAAAGACCGCTACACCGTCACCTTCCAGTCGCGCTTCGGCAAGGCCAAGTGGCTGGAGCCCTACACCGAGCCGACCCTGGTCGCGCTGGCGCAGAAAGGCATCAAGAGCGTCGACGTGGTCTGCCCCGGCTTCACCAGCGACTGCCTGGAAACGCTGGAAGAAATCCGCATGGAGGCGCAGGAAGCCTTCAAACACGCGGGCGGCCAGCGGTTTGAATACATCGAGTGTCTGAACGACAGCCCGGACTGGATCCGGGCGCTGGCCGATCTGTCCGAGCGGCATCTGCAGGGCTGGGCGACGAAGCAGGCGGATGATCCGATGCAGTTGGCGGCGAGCCGGGAGCGGGCGTTGGGGTTGGGGGCAAAGGACTGAAAGACGCTTCAGTCGGCGCCTGTCAGCCAGGACGGGATGTCGCGGGCGCCGTGCAACACCCGCCAGACTTCCACATGGTCAGCCTGCTCGACGTAGAACACCAGATGCGGATACCGGGTGAGCGGCCAACTGCGCAGACCGGGCAGATTCAGTTCATGCGCGTAGTGCGGAGAGCCCGTCGCGGGTTGGCGGCCGAGATGGCGGTAGGCCCGCTCCAGTTCGTCGATGAACCCCAGGGCAACGTCTACGCCGGCCTCCTGTAGGTAGTGCGCGATGGCCTCATCCACATCCGCCAGCGCGAGCGCCCGCAGCCGGACCGGCTTGGGCAACTTCATGCGGATTTTCTGGCGCCGCGGACGGGCTTGGCTGGCGCATCGGCCTTGGCGCGCACCTGTTGCCGCAGAGCGTTGAAGTACTCCGGAGTGGCCTCCTGAACCACCGGCGCCGCTGCTCCCGCCAGCAACAGGCCCCGCAGGTGCTGCCGATCCTGGTCACGCCGGATCAGATCACGCAGGTACTCGCTGCTGGTGCCATAACCCCGATTGGTCACCTGCTCGTCCACGAAGGACTTCATGGCGTCGGGCAGGGAAATGTTCATGGTGCTCATGTTCAGCCTCTGGGGTTTCAATGCAGTTTTGGCAAATTTTGCCAACCCCATACCGATGTGGCAAGTGCGCTCGTCATCGGGCTTGCCGATGATCACCGCGAAAGGCAGGAGAACCGGCAAGCGCCTTGGAAGACAAAGGAGTCGGTGGAACTGGCCACCCTCGAATGGGTGTCATGGTTCAAGCACCAACGGCTGCTCGAACCTATCGGCTCCATCCCGCCCGCCGAGGCTGAGGCAAACGACTACCGGCAACTCGCCAATCAGGCCGCAACACCGGCCTGACATAAACCAATCGGCCTGCACGATTCCCGGGGCGATTCACTGCCCCGCCAAGAACCGACTGACCAGCAGCAACTGCTCCGGCACATTCAACGCCGGCGCATGCCCGCAGCCGGCAATCGTCACCACCAGCGCACGCGGCCCGCGGTCGCGCATCTGTTCTGCGGTATCGGCCAGCAGCAGGTCGGAGTCCGCGCCGCGCAGGCACAGCACCGGGATGTCGATGCGGTCGTATTCGGGCCAGCGGTCGTAGTCGGCCGGGTGTTCGATGAACTGCATCACCATGGCCGGGTCGTAGTGCGGCGTGACGCGGCCGTCGGGCAGGCGGCGCACCGAGCTTTCGGTCAGCAGCGTCCACTGCGCGTCGCTCAGAAAACCGTAGGGCTTGTAGATGGTGCGGAAGTACTGCTCCAGCTCGCTCACGGTCGCGAAGCTCGCCGGGCTACCGGCGTAGCTTCGGATGCGCTCGATGGCGGGCGCGGCCAGTTGCGGGCCGACGTCGTTGAGCACCAGGCGCTGGATGCGCCCGCGCAGCGGGCCGTCGGCGGCGACCATGCCGATGGCGCCGCCCATCGAGGTGCCGACCCAGTGGAAATGGGCCAGCCCGAGCTGGTCGGCCAGCGAACGCGCGAGTTGCGCGTAGAACGCGAGGCAGTATTCGCGCTTGGGTTCAGGGCTCCACTCGGAAAAGCCGCGCCCGATGGTGTCGGGGCAGATCACGCGGTAGCCCAGGCCGGTGAGGTGGATCGCCAGCGCGTCCATGTCGCGGCCGGTGCGCGCCAGGCCGTGCCAGGCGATCACGGTGCCGTGGTCGGTCGTGCCGGGCGCGGCGGCCCAGTCCATGAAGTGGATCTCGCGGCCCTCGCAGCGCAGGTAGCGGGACTGGGGCGTGACGGACGAAGCGCTCATGACAACCCCTTGAGTTTGGCGAGCACGGCGCGTTCGCGCAGCTTGCCGACGATGCCGGTGGGAAAGTAATAGACCGAGAGCACGAACAGCAGGCCCAGCCAGAGCAGCCAGCGGTCGGGCGTGAGCAGCGCGGGCAGCACGGGGATGCCGGACGCGGCCTCGCCAGCCAGACGCAGCAGGTCCTGCAGGTAGCTCTGCGCCAGCACGAACAGCACGCTGCCGATCAGCGCGCCGTAGAGCGTGCCCATGCCGCCGATCACGACGATCAGCAGGATGTCCAGCATGATCTCGAAGGACAGCGAGGTGTCCGGCCCGTTGTAGCGCAGCCAGAGCGCGAGCAGGCAGCCGGCCAGCGTGGCGAACAAGGCCGACAGCACGTTGGACAGCGTGCGGTAGACGACGGTGCGGTAGCCCAGCGCCTCGGCGCGGAAGTCGTTCTCGCGGATCGCCTGCAGCACGCGACCGAAGGGCGAGTTCACGATGCGCAGCAGCGTCAGGAAGATGGCGCAGACGCACACGAACAGCAGGTAGTAGGTGATCAGCTTGCCGTTGAGCGCCACCTCGCCCCAGGGGATCGCCAGCGCTTCTTCGCGCAGCTCGAAGCCGGGCGAGAGCCACTCGGGCACGCCGAAGCTCAGACCGTC
>JAEUOT010000047.1 GCA_016790705.1 Hydrogenophaga sp. | reverse complement strand
AACTGCCGGTCGCCCTTGTCGCCGCGACCGACGTTGCCCGGGTTGATGCGGTACTTGGACAGCGCCTCGGCACAGGCCGGATGATCGGTCAGCAGGCGGTGGCCGTTGTAGTGGAAGTCTCCGATCAGCGGCACATGGATGCCCATGCGGTCCAGCTGCTCGCGGATGTGCGGCACGGCCAGCGCGGCTTCGTCGTTGTTGACCGTGATGCGGACCAGCTCAGAGCCAGCCAGGGCCAGCTCCTTGACCTGGATCGCCGTGCCGATGGCGTCGGCGGTATCGGTGTTGGTCATCGACTGCACACGCACCGGCGCCCCGCCGCCCACCGTGACGTGGTGGGTGCCCCAGCGCACCACACCGGGACGGCTCGCGCGCAGTGTCGGCACGCTCAGCGCGATCGGCTCTTGGGCGAATGCGGCGCCCGCCTGTTCGGGCAAAGTGGCAGTGAGCATGGTCATTTCACCTGGAACCGGGCCACGCTGTTGCGGGCATACGGCATGACATCGAAAGCCTGCCCCCGTACCGTCACCGCCACCGCATCGGCACGACCGATCACGACGGCGTATGGGGGGGTCGCTGAAAAATCAAGAACATCGCCGGTCCGCAGCATGCGTTGAACCTGCGACTTGCCTGCGCCGTCGACAACCTCCACCCAGGAATCACCGGTGGCCTTGATGCTGAGCAAAGAGGCTGCACCGGCCGCAGCGGCGGAAACCGCCTCCGGAGCAGATGCAGGAGCGGCAGGAGCCGCACCTGCAGCAGGCGTCTCGGGCGTCGGGACGGGCTGTGCAGCCGGCTCAGCCGCGCGTTCTGCAACCGGCTCCGCAGGCTTGGGCTCGGTGGCGGGCGAGGATGGCGCCGCCTCGCTGGAAACGACCGGCTCCGCCTTCGGCGACGAATCACCAGGCAGCCAGTCCGGCATGAACATCAGGCCCAGTGCGCCCAGCACCAGAACGAGCGATACCAGCACCGCCGGCTTGCGCAACCACTCGGCCGACGACAACGACTGCCCGCCATCCTGCGCCGGCTTGAAAGGTGCGTTGATGGCGTTGGGAACCACCCCCAGAGTGGGCTGCGGTCCCTGGGGGATCTGTTGAAGCACGGCCACCGGATCAATCTTCAGGTGCCGGCAGGCACTCGACGCCAGTGCGCGGGCAAATGTCAGGTCAGGCAGATCGTCGTACCGCCCGTCCTCCAGTGCCTCCAGCTTCTTCACGGGTACCTTGAGCGCGGCCGCCAGCACCGCGATGTGCAGCCCGGCGTTTTCGCGCGCCTGCCGCAGCAACACCGGGCGAGAGAAAGCCTGGTCCGAGGCGGTCATCTCAGTCATTGAAAGCACCTCGCTGGTAAGACGCCCACTCCTTCGAGCGCGGGAAACGCCGCTGCAGTTGCTGTCCCAGCTGGTCCACCACGGCGCCGTTGCCCAGTGCGCGTTCGATCTTGATGCCCAGCCAGAGGGTTTCGGCGTTGGCCTGCTCGGAATTGTTCAGCCGGCGAATGATGAACTGGGACTTGGTGTACTCGCCGCGCTGGAATTCCAGGTTCGCAAGGTTGTAGCCCACATAGGCGTTGGCGGGGTCGAGTTCGTAGGCGCGCGAAAAGCTGCCTTCAGCTTCGGTCCGCTGCCCCATGCGCAACTGACAGGTACCCATCATCATCAGCGTCTTGGCCTGACCGCCGTACAGCGGCACCGCCAGCGCCCGGCCGAACAGCTGCACGGCTTCGCCGTGACGCCCCTGCTGGCAGACAAACCAGCCATAGTTGTGCATGGTGTCGGCATCGCGCGGATTGATCTGCAGGGCCTTTCGGAAGCTGTCTTCTGCCAGCGCGCTGTCGTTCAGCCGCATGTACACCAGTCCCCGCAGCGAGTAGGCCGGTCCGAAATTCGGATCGGCCAGCAACGCCTGTTTGATTTCGTCCAAGGCCACCGTCGTCTGGCCCTGTTCGAAGTAGCCGGATGCCAGCTCGATCCGGATGCGCGCGCGCTTTCGGCCTTCCGGCTCATCGGACTCGGTGATCGGTTCGCCCCCGCGCTCTCCCACACCCGGAGCCCCCGATGCGCATCCGGTCAGCGCGGCGGCACTCCACAGGCTGCCGGTCAGCACGATGACGCGCAGCAGCATCACCGTCTGCCAGAGGAGCGAAGGCACCCGCAATGCCCCGCGAAGCGAGCCGCTGGAACGCGAGGAAGAATGCGCGCGTGAATCGGTCATGCCTGGTTTTCCTTGACGGGTGGCACAAAGCGGACGGTGCGCGCCTGGGCCATTCGGCGGGCCGCCTGGGTCCTGTCGACAACGTCTCCGGCGAGCTGCCCACAGGCCGCATCGATGTCGTCCCCGCGGGTCTTACGCACGGTGGTGACCACACCGGCATCGCTGAGGATCTTGCCGAAAGCCAACACGGTGGCGCGCGAAGAACAGCGCAGTCCGGAGTCCGGGAACGGGTTGAAGGGTATCAGGTTGAATTTGCAGGGCACACCGCGACCCGCGTGCCGCTTGACCAGATCGAGCAACTGCCGGGCATGCTCGGGTTGGTCGTTCACACCGTCGAGCATGCAGTACTCGAAGGTGATGAAGTCACGCGGCGCTGCCGGCAGATACCGCAGGCAAGCGTCCAGCAGTTCGGCAATCGGATACTTGCGGTTGATGGGCACAAGGTTGTCGCGCAGCGCATCATTGGGCGCGTGCAACGAAACCGCCAGCGCCACCGGACAGTCCTGGGCCAGCCGGTCGATCATCGGCACCACACCGGAGGTCGACACCGTCACCCGCCGACGCGAGAGCCCATAGCCGTGGTCGTCGAGCATCACACGCAGCGCCGGCACCAGCGCCCCGTAGTTCTGCAATGGCTCACCCATGCCCATCATCACCACATTGGTGATGACACGCTCCGAGGTCTTGAGATGGGCGCGCAGGAAATGCTCGGCGTGCCAGAGCTGCGCCAGGATTTCCCCGGTGGTCAGATTGCGCGAAAACCCCTGGTGGCCGGTCGAGCAGAAGCGACACCCCACCGCGCAGCCGGCCTGTGAGGACACACAAAGCGTGCCCCGGTCGTCCTCGGGAATGAACACGGTCTCGACGGCGTTGCCGCCCCCCACATCGAACAGCCACTTGATCGTGCCGTCGGCGGAGTCCTGCCGGGTCAGTACCGGCAGTCCGGTGATGGTGCAGACCGACGGGAGCTTCTCGCGCAGGCTCTTGGCGAGATCACTCATCTCGTCGAACCGCGAGGCCCCCTTTTGATGAATCCAGCGGAACAGCTGGACAGCGCGAAAGCGCTTTTCGCCCAGCTGTTCGCAAAAGGCGGCCAAGCCCTCGAGATCGAAATCGAGCAGATTGGCCGTCATGCCACGAGCAGACCCGCGATCAGCGCGAGTACACGTTCATGCCGGGGAAGAAGAACGCCACTTCCACGGCTGCGGTTTCAGGAGCGTCCGAGCCGTGTACGGCGTTGGCATCGATGCTGTCGGCGAAGTCGGCGCGGATGGTGCCAGGAGCGGCCTTCTTCGGATCGGTCGCACCCATCAGGTCACGGTTCTTGAGGATGGCGCCCTCGCCCTCCAGAGCCTGGATCATCACAGGGCCGGAGATCATGAAGTCCACCAGGTCCTTGAAGAAGGGACGGGCCTTGTGAACGGCGTAGAACTGCTCGGCTTCGCCGCGGGACAGGTGCACCATCTTGGCAGCCACGACCTTCAGGCCAGCGGCTTCGAAGCGGGCATAGATCTGGCCGATCACGTTCTTGGCAACAGCGTCGGGCTTGATGATGGAGAGGGTACGTTCGATGGCCATGTTGGTCCTTGAATTTATGGAGAAAGAATGTTTCTTGCCCTGTGCGGCAAAGCCCTTGATTCTACATTGCACAGGTGACGGGTCCGGGGACAACCACAGAGCCGCCGATGGCGAATTCAGCCACGAGAGCGACCGCCGCCGCCCGGCTTGCGACGCATGCCGCCACCACCGGGAGGTCCCGAGCGCCCCGGTCCGCGATCCCGCTGGCGCTGCAGAGCGTCCTGGCCGATGTAACCGTAACTGGTTTTCATCGGGTCCGGCTGACCACCGCCAGGACCTGACCGCCCGGTGCCGCCACCCGCAGCGGAACGCCCGCCGAACCCGCCGCCCTTTTTGGCGCCTCCCGCAGGCCGAGGCTCCGAGCGGCTTCCCGGAAAGCCCCCATCCGGCCTGGGGCCCCCGCGCTTGGGAATATTGCGTCCACGCCCACCGGTCGAAGGCCGCGCCTGAGGCTCCGCCTGGCGCGTCACCATGCCGGCAGCCGAGGTCAGACGGTCGATATCGCGTTGATCCAGTTCCAGCCAGGCGCCACGCCGCAGGCCCCGCGGCAACACCATGGCACCGTAACGGATCCGGATCAGGCGGCTCACCGCGTGCCCGACCGCCTCGAACATGCGCCGCACCTCGCGGTTGCGGCCCTCTCCGATGGTCACGCGGTACCAGCAGTTGGCACCTTCGCCGCCACCGTCTTCGATGGACGCAAACTGCGCCATCCCGTCGTCCAGTTGCACACCGGCCAGCAGGCGCTGCTTTTCCTCGTTGGACAGGGCGCCGAGCACCCGCACCGCGTATTCGCGCTGCAGGCCGAATCGGGGGTGCATGAGCCGGTTGGCCAACTCGCCCGAGCTGGTGAACAACAACAAACCCTCGGTGTTGAGGTCCAGCCGGCCGACCGACTGCCACTTGCCGCTTTGCAACCGGGGCAGGCGCCGGAACACCGTGGGACGGTTCTGCGGATCATCGTGCGACACGACCTCACCCGCAGGCTTGTGGTAGGCGAGCACGCGCGGCGGCGGCGGCGCGATGCGCACCCGCACCGGCTTGCCGTTGATCTTGATCGAATCGCCGTACTGGATGCGCTGGCCGATGTGGGCCGGCTCGCCGTTGACGGAGATCCGGCCCTCCAGGATCAGTTGCTCCATCTCCAGACGCGACCCCAGCCCCGCCTGGGCCAGCACCTTGTGCAACTTGGGTGTGTCCGCCTCGGGTCGAAGCACCCGTTTGGCGGGCGGCGCCAGCTCAGTCTCCTGCTCGGCGTCGAAGGCGCCGCTGACGACCTCGTCAAAACGCAGTCCCTCGTTCGCGCTGGCAGTGTCAGCGGGGGCCTTGGGACCGCCGACCGGCTCGCTATCGGCATCAGTCGTGCTGGGGGGGTTCACCGATGTCATGCGTGTCCTGTGAAATGGCTGGGAAAGAGGATTCGGGGATAGAAGGGCCGGGCGCCGAGGTGTTCTCGGCTTCCTGGGCAAACAGCCCGCCGTCATCGACGGCGGCATCCACGGCCAAGGGTGACAGCGCTTCGAAGTCCAGGCGCCCGAGGGCCGACTCCTGGACGTCGGCGCTGTCCAGCGGGGGTAACTGGTCAAGCGACGACAGGCCAAGATCGTCCAGGAACTGACGGGTGGTCGCGAACAGCGCCGGACGACCGACGGTTTCGCGGTGGCCGATGACCTCGATCCAGCCGCGATCTTCCAGTTGTTTGAGGATCAGCGAGTTGATCGTCACACCCCGGATGTCCTCCATGTCGCCGCGCGTCACCGGTTGCCGATAGGCAATGATCGCCAGCGTCTCGAGCGTGGCACGGGTGTATTTCGGGGGCTTCTCGGGATGCAGCCGGTCAAGAAACGGACGCAGCTCCGGCCGGCTCTGGAAACGCCATCCGCTGGCCACCTGCACCAGCTCGACGCCGCGCCCCGACCAGGCCATCTGCAGATCGTTCAACAGGGTCTTGAGGGTGTCCGCAGAGACTTCGCCGTCGAACAGCCCCCCCAGCTCCCTGACGGTCAAGGGCTGCGGCGCGCAAATCAGTGCGGTCTCCAGGACGCGCAATGCATCCGAGGTATTCATCGACGGTGAAGGCAAAAACCAGCAGGAAGCCCTGAACATCCGGGTCAGTCAACGCTCCTGGGGAGGTTTGACTGAGCACATGCAACGACTTGTAGCCGCCAGGGGCTCTCCGGACGGAGGCGAATGAAGAGCTGAACAGGCAGGGCAGCAAGGCCCTGGGCACGCCGGAATCAATCGTCCCGGCAGTCCAAATTGTAATGGAGCCCGGCCTGGGCTGTGGCGGACTGGAAGTCTGTTGGTGGCGGGCAATCGAACGCCAGCGGCGCGCCACTGACCGGGTGTTTCAGGCGCAGGTGGGCGGCATGCAGGGCTTGGCGCTGCATGCCCCAGAGCGGACGCCCGCCATACAGGCCATCCCCGACCAGCGGATGCCCCAGCCAGGCCATGTGCACACGGATCTGGTGGGTGCGCCCGGTGTGCAGCTTGCAGGACACCAGGCTGGCCTGCGGATTGGTGTCCTGCAAGCTGACTGTGGTGCGCGCGGACTTGGCGCCAGCCTGGTCGTCCCGCAACACCGCCATGCGCAGGCGGTTCGCCGGGTCGCGTCCGACCGCGCGCTCCACCTCGCAGGGACTCTCGCGCAACCAATGCCCATGGGCCAGCGCAAGATATTCGCGCCGAACCTCGCGCGCGGCGATGCTGCGCACCAGCGCATCCACCGCCCGACGGCTCTTGCCCACCAGCATCAGGCCCGAGGTGTCCTTGTCCAGCCGGTGCACGATGCCCGCCCGAGGCAGCGCCGCGGCGCCGGCATGGTGGGCGAGGAGCGCATTGAGCAGCGTGCCCGACCAGTGCCCGGCCGCCGGGTGCACGACGAGCCCGGCCGGCTTGTCGACGACGAGCAGGTGCTCGTCCTCGTGCACGATGGCCAGCGCCGCGAGCAAGCTTGGCTCGGGCCGGAAGGCGCGGCTCTCTTCGGTGGGCACCAGGTCGAGCGCGATCGCCTCGCCCGCGCGCACGCGCCGCGCGGGCGCCTGCACGGGTTGCCCCTGCACGCAGGCGCGGCCGCCCTCGATGAGATGCTGCACATGGCTGCGCGAGAACTCCGGCGCGAGCGCCGCCAGGACCTTGTCGAGGCGCTGACCATGCTGGCCCGGCAACACCCTCGCCTCGCGGCGATCGATGACGAGGTCGGAGGTCGCGTCCGCCGCCGGCGGCATGCCGTCATGCGCTGCATCGGTGGTTCGGCGGGGTCCATCGCCTCGCTGGACGAGAGACTCTCCAGCCGCCGGGTCCGCCCCGGCATCGGGGACCTCGTCGAACGCGTCGTCGCCGCTCGCGACTGCGGCAGCGTCGGCAGGGTGGGCCGAGGGGGGCTCCCTATAATCCGGCGCCTTTCGACCCCTTGCGACCATC
>JAEUOT010000036.1 GCA_016790705.1 Hydrogenophaga sp. | reverse complement strand
CAGGTCAGCAACCCGTTATGCCTGACGACCATAGCAAGGTGGTACCACTCCTTCCCATCCCGAACAGGACAGTGAAACGCCTTTGCGCCGATGATAGTGCGGATGCCCGTGTGAAAGTAGGTCATCGTCAGGCTTCTATGCCGCCGAAAAACCCCCAATACATGTCGAATGTGTTGGGGGTTTTTGCTTTTGGCCTAGCGTTCACATGTTTATCACGAGGTCGCCGTCGAGGCGCAATGCTTTGCTGCGCTCAAGGTCTTGGAGCAGATTCTCCAGCCATTTCGAACATGAGGCCTCAGATCCCTGGGGCATTGCTTGTCTGAGATAAGGGGTGGACATCGCCCATTGCAGAAGCTCCGACCGCTCAATGCGTTGCCAGGCCAGTAGTCGGAACTTGATCAGGACCTTCTGAGCGTGGCGCAGATGCTGATCGGGGGATGCGACAAAGCGCTGCAGCCGTGATCGGGCCCTTTGCAGCGCCTCAGTCACGTCATCGAACGCGGGTCCATGACCTGGAACCACTACAGCGGGGCGCAGCTCCGCGATCAAGTCCAAGGTTTCGCCAACCTCGTCGAATGCCGAGGCCCCTTCCAGTTCGGGAAAGACGACCCCAAAGCCGTTTTGCCATAGCGCATCCGCAGACAAAAGAACGCCATTGTCGGGTTGATAGAGGATGATGGCGTGCGGATCATGTCCCTTGGCGCCATGAACCTCCCATTTCCAGTCGCCCAGTATCAGCCGATCGCCGGGTCTCAGGAGATCATCAAACACGAAGCGCGGGCACTCCTGCCCGGTAGGGGCATAGGTCAGCGCCACCGTGTCCCAGTCCATGACGGCCTGCGCCAGTCCAGGAGGAATGCGCGTCTGGACTCCTGGGTAGCGGGCTTGGAGCGCAGCGTTTCCTCCGCAGTGGTCACTGTGGAGATGGGTGTTGAGCAGCAAATCCAGTGGGCGCTCCGTAAGCGCTGTGCTCACCAGGGCCAGCGTCTGCTCGGCGTGGATACAGTACCCTGCATCGACCAGCGCTGCGGGGCCCTCAATTCCCGTGATGAGGATGTTGTTCGAAGACAGCCAGCCGCGCTCGAAGATGGTGATGCCGCAGCGCTGTAGACGTGCGGTCGAAGAAGGTTGCAGCATTCGGTGTTTGCTTGGGCGTCAAGAGCGCAGAGCCCGACGAAGGATCTTGCCGACGTTGCTCTTGGGGAGCTCGTCGCGGAACTCGATGTATTTTGGCCGCTTGTAGCCAGTGAGGTTGTCGTGGCAGTAGCGCGCGACGTCTTCTTCTCTGAGCGAGGGGTCCGAGCGGACCACGAACAGCTTGACGGCTTCACCCTGTCTTGCATCCTCGACGCCGACAGCGGCACATTCGAGTACGCCCGGACACAGTGAAATCACGTTCTCCAGTTCGGAGGGAAAGACGTTGAAGCCGGACACCAGGATCATGTCCTTCTTTCGGTCGACGATGCGCGTGTAGCCGCGTTCATCCATGATGCCGATATCGCCCGTGCGCATGAAGCCGTCGTTGGTAAACGCACGCTCAGTTTCAGCAGGCTGTCGGTAATAGCCTTGCATCACATTGGGGCCCCGGATGCAGATCTCGCCCGGCGTACCAACGGGCTGGCTGAGTCCCTCTTCGTCCTTGATGGCGATGTCGATGCCCGGCAGCGGCAGACCAATCGTGCCGCTGAACTCACGCCCGGTGGCCGGGTTGTTGGTACCGATGGCACAAGTCTCGCTCATGCCCCACCCCTCGGTCATGGGGCAACCCGTGACAGACAGCCACTGTCGGGCAGTGCCCTCGGAAGCTGCCATCCCCCCGGCCTGTGACATGAGCAGCGAGGAAAAGTCCAGTTGCCGGAACTGGGGGTTCTGCAGGAGCGCGTTGAAAAGGGTGTTGACCGCCGGCAGAAGATGAAATGGTCGCCGCTTGAGTGTCTCCACGAAACCAGGAACATCACGCGGGTTGGGGATGAGCGTCATGTGCGCTCCCCACCGGATCGAGAGCAGCGACAGGGTCAGCGCAAAGATGTGATACAGCGGTAGGGCCGCAATGCTGTTGACCTTGCGCACGTCGCCGATGCGTCCGAGCGCCGGCCTGAACCACGCCTCGGCCTGAAGGGTGGCCGCAATCACGTTTTCGTGGGTCAGCACCGCACCTTTGGACAGGCCAGTGGTGCCACCCGTGTATTGAAGGAACGCAATGCTGTCATGCTGCGCGGTGCTTGGGCGCAGGGTGCGCGATGTGCCCTCCGCCAGCGCCGATCGAAAGCTCATGATCGTGCGTGGACCCAAGGCACCCTCCATGGCCAGCCGGTAGGGCGGGACCATCTTGGCCAGATGTCGCACCGCGAAGCTGATCCATCGTCCGTACCACGCGCCCAGCAGATCACCCATGCTGGCGACGACAACATGTCGGATCTGTGTGTGGTCGATTACCTCTTCGAGGGTGGCAGCGAAATTCTCGAGGATGACAATGGCTTCCGCCCCTGAGTCCTTGAGCTGGTGTTCGAGTTCCCGGGCGGTGTAGAGCGGGTTGACGTTGACGACGGTGTACCCGGCGCGAACGATTGCGGTCATGGTGACCAGGAACTGCGGGATGTTGGGCAGCATCACCGCCACCCTTGCGTCGGCTGCCAGCCCGCGCGCCTGCAGCCAGGCGCCCAGCGCAGCGCTGTGCTCATCCAGTTCGCCATAGCTCATCCAGCGCTCCATGCAGACGCTGACGGGGCGCGAGGCGTTCTTCTTCAGCGACTCCTCCAGCAGGTCGGCCAGCGAGCGGTACTGCGATGTGTCGACCTCATGTGGCACGCCGTCAGGGTAGTGCTTGAGCCAGGGGCGTTCGAAGGTATAGGAGGAAGCGAAGTCCATCAGGCGATTCTGACCCGGCGGTCGTGCGATCCGCTCAGGGGCTCCCCTAGGACTCTGTCGCGCAAAGCTCAGCGCGGAGATCGTTGACGCAGCTCTCCAGACCCGCGTCGAACAGCAGCCCGATCCAGCGGCGTTCGCGCTCCGTGATGGTCGCAAGGAATCCTCGTGCATCGCCGAGGCCGGCAAACGCCTCGAAACCCGATTCGAGGAACTGCTGCAAGGCGTCGAGACCTGCTGCCCGGGCCGGTCGACGCATCATGCGCAGGGCCAGCAGCAAGGCTTTGCTGCGTGTGAGCCGCTGCAGTTCGGTCCCCATGTGCTGCACCACGCCGAGCTGGCGCTCGCGGGCATCTCGGCGACCGGTCAGGCGCCAGGCGCGGGCATAACGGCGCGCCTCCGGCTCGTGATCGCCCAGGGCGAGCCAATGCGAGGCAAGCGTGTGGTCCAGCGTCTCCGTCAGTGCGTGCATCTCCGCCAGATCGACGGAAAGCTCGGCCACCGCATCCGGAAAGACGCGCTCGATGGCGCCGGCGATGCGACCAAACTGGGCATCACGTTCGACGAAATCATGGTCACCGTACAACTCTTCCAGGAAGAACCGGGCGGCCGGTCCCTGCACCGGGTCGGCCAGAGCGTCGGCATAGGTGGCCCGGAAGCGTCTGGCCTGGAGCCGCTTGACCGCCCGGACGGCCTCGGCCAGTCCCTCGGAGCGGGCTTCATCCCGCAAGGCCTGAACCAGGGCAAGTTGGGCGCGGATCCGGTCAGCGGCAGGAGAGCTGGCGTTCATGCGGTCAGTCTATCGGGCACCGCGCCCACAAGCCTAGAGACCGGCCCCTAGGCGCAGTCTTCGACGGGTCTGCGCGGCATGAGATAGTGGCGCATGCCCACAACCCCGCCCCCTCACGCCGGATCACAGTTGGCGCGCCTGCAGCAGAGCGTCGTACTGGGAACTGTACTGGCCTTGCTGCTGTGGCTGGTGCTGCGCTGGGACAAAAGCTGGGCGCTCACGGCGGCGGGGGCGGTGCTCATCGCCTTCGGCTATGCCCTGGTGCTCGCGCTGGAGTTCGTCTTTGTGGCGAGGGTGAATCGCCGCGATCCCTCACCGCGGGCCGGATGGGCGGTGATGCTCAGGGCCTGGTGGGTGGAGGTGGGGACCGCGCCGCAGGTGTTCTCCTGGCGCCAGCCATTTCTTTGGCGCAGGTGGCCTGACGAAGACGTGCCTGCGGCGCCAGGGCGCACTGCTGTGGTTCTGGTGCATGGGTTTGTGTGCAACCGGGGTCTCTGGGTGCCGTGGATGCGCGTGTTGCGCGCACGGGGCATTCCCTACACATCCGTCAACCTTGAGCCGGTCTTCGGGTCGATCGATCGGTACATAGCGCAGATCGACGACGCGGTGCGGCGTGCCCAGACGCTGACCGGATGTCCTCCTGTGCTGGTGTGCCACAGCATGGGTGGTCTGGCTGCCCGTGCCTGGAGGGTAGCGACACCAGATGCCGACGAGCGGGTTCGCCACATCGTGACCATTGGCAGTCCGCACCACGGCACATGGCTGGGGCGCTTCAGTCATGTCGCCAATGGGCGGCAGATGCGTCAGGACAGCCGCTGGCTGCAGGCGCTGCGTGAACGCGAACGGCAGCGGTGGTCCCAGCAGGCTTATGCGCGCTTCACCTGCTGGTATTCCAACGCGGACAACATCGTGTTCCCGGCCTCGACCGCGATCTTGCCAGGCGCCGACAACCGCTTCGTTCCTGGCCATCCCCATGTGGCATTGGCCTTCGCGGAGGAGGTGGTCGAAGGCACGCTGGCGCTGGCAGCACGCCAGCCCTGAGCTCGACACCGGGCGTTTGCCGTCTTGAGACGGCGCACCGGCTTCCTTCAGATCACGCCACGGCGCATCTGGTCCAGTTCCATGGTCTCGAACAGCGCCTTGAAGTTGCCTTCGCCGAACCCGAGGTTGCCCTTGCGCTGGATGAACTCGAAGAAGATCGGGCCGAGCTGGTTCTCGCTGAAGATCTGCAGCAGCAGTTCGCCCGGTGCGCCGTCGACCAAGATGTTGCGGGCCTTCAGCGCTTCCAGGTCTTCGCCGTGGTTCGGGATGCGCTTGGGCAGCAGTTCGTAGTAGGTCTCGCTGGTGTTGAGCAGTCTCATGCCCTCCATCTGCAGCGCGTCGACCGTGTCGTAGAGATTGGTCGATGCCAGCGCGATGTGCTGGATGCCTTCGCCGTGGTAGCGGTCGAGGTATTCCTGGATCTGGCCGGCCTTGTCATTGCCCTCTTCGTTGATCGGGATGCGGATCTTGCCGCAGGGGCTGGTCATGGCCTTGCTCTTGATGCCGGTCTGCTGGCCTTCGAGGTCGAAGTAGCGCACTTCGCGGAAATTGAAGATGCGCTCGTAGAAGCCAGCCCACTCGGCCATGCGGCCGCGGTGCACGTTGTGCGTGAGGTGATCGATCACGGTCAGGCCGTGGCCCACCGGGTTCAGCTCCGCGCCCGGCAGCGGGTAGAAGTCGACGTCGTAGAAGCCGATGTTGCCGATGTCGCCTTCCCGGGCGCCGTTCTTGCCGCGCCAGCGGTCGATGAAATAGATGATCGAATCGCCGATGCCCTTGATGGCCGGGATGTTCAGCTCGCCCGGGCCGGCGGCGTTGGCGTAACCCCAGGCGCCCAGCGAAATGGCGCGCTCGTAGGCGGCCTTGGCGTCCTGCACGCGGAAAGCGATGGCACAGACGCTGGGGCCGTGCAGGCGTGCAAAACGCTGGGCGAAGCTGTCGGGCTCGGCGTTGATGATGAAGTTGATACCGCCCTGGCGGTACAGGGTCACGTTCTTGTGGCGGTGGCGGGCGATGGCCTTGAAGCCCATGCGCTCGAACAGCGCGCCCATGGCCGCCGGGTCCGGCGCGGCGTATTCGATGAACTCGAAGCCGTCGGTGCCCATGGGGTTCTCCCAGGTGGCAACAGTCTCGGCGGCGTTGGTCGGCAAGGCAGCGTTCATGGTGGTCTCCTGTGTTGTCGGAACGTGAGACGCCACTGTAGAAGCGCAGCGTGTCACGAATGCTGCATTTGTGGGCGTGCCGTTTATCCAATACGCAGGATTCATGCAAAATGCCGACGATGCAAGCACTGGACAAGCTCGATCGCCACATCCTGCGCAGCCTGCAGGCCGATGGACGCGCCACCTACGACCAGATCGCCGACGCGGTAGGGCTTTCGCCGAGCGCCGTGCTGCGCCGGGTGAGGCGCCTGGAAGACAGCGGTGTCATCGAGCGCTATGTGGCGCTGCTGCGGCCCGCGGAAGTGGGCCTGGGACTGACCGCCTACGTCAATGTGCGGCTGGAAAAACACAGTGGCGCGGCCAAGCGCAACCCAATGGACGAGTTCCGCGCCAGCGTGCTGGGCTGGCCGGAGGTGGTCGAGTGCGCCGCGCTGACCGGCGAGATGGACTTTCTGCTGCGGCTGGTGGTGGCGGACATGGCCGCCTATTCGCGTTTCATGATGGACGTGCTGCTGCGCCACCCCAGCGTGCAGGACTGCAAGACCAGCTTCGTGATGGACCGGGTGAAGAGCACGACGGCCCTGCCCGTCTGAGGGTGTTGCTCTCATTTTTGCTGCATTGCAGCAACACTTCGCGGGGATGAACCGGTCTTTAGTCACCCGTTCATCGGGTTTTTCCCGGTTTAGGGGAGCGGGTCCTTGTCGATATAGGGAAAACCCTTAAATTCATCCCATGTCGAACGATTCCACCACCCCCGTGCGCCTCCCGCGCGCCGACGACCCGAACCGGGTGTCGGCCAGCCGCGCCCTGGTGCCGATCCGCTCGATGGGGCGGGCCCACCTGCCCCGCATCCGTGCCCACCTGCTGGCGCTGGACCCGCACGACCGATACCTGCGCTTCGGCTATTCCGCCAACGACGAACAGATCGGTCGGTACGTGGATCAGCTCAATTTCGAGCGTGACGAACTGTTCGGCATCTTCAATCGCCGGCTGGAATTGATCGCCATGGCGCACCTGGCGTTTTCTGTCGATCCCGACTGCACCAGTTGCGCGGAGTTCGGCGTGTCGGTGTCCCGCAGCGCGCGCGGGCGCGGTTATGGCAGCCGGCTGTTCGAGCGCGCTGTCATGCACGCCCGCAACGAAGGCGTGAACCTGCTGTTCATCCACGCTTTGTCCGAGAACACCGCCATGCTGCGCATCGCCCGTAAGGCCGGCGCGCTGATCGAACGCGACGGACCCGAGAGCGAGGCGCACCTTCGGTTGCCGCCGGCGGATTTCGATTCGCGTGTGACCGAGATCCTGAACGAGCAGGTCGCGCTGACCGACTACCACCTCAAGGCGCAGGTGCGGCAGTTCTGGAGCGCGCTGGATCTGTTGCAGGAAATCCGGCAGGGCGTGCGCAAGTCCCGCGAGCAGGTTCGCGGCTGACGGTCGGCGCCGCAGAGGGTGGCCATGTGTCAGACGCATGGGGTATCCTTTGACGCTGTTACAACCAACCCTGTTCCCCAGTGGCCGACCACCCCCCCAGTACGGGGCCGCAGCGCAGCCTGCGGCATGAAGACAAACGTGGATTCCTGCAGAAGCTCGCGGAATTCATCCACCCCGGGCCGGACTCCAAGGACGAGCTGATCGAGACGCTCGCCGAGGCCGAGGACAACGACATCATCAACGCCGAGTCGCGCGTCATGCTCGAAGGCGTGATCCGGATCGCCGACATGACAGCTGGCGATGTGATGGTGGCCGCCCCGCGCATGGATGTGCTCGATATCGATGCGCCGTTCGACGAGCTGCTGCACCTGGTGATCGACACCGGTCACTCGCGCTTCCCCGTCCATGAGGGTGACCGGGAAAACATCATCGGCATCCTGCTCGCCAAGGACCTGCTCAAGTTGCAGCGGGCGCCGGAGCTGAACATCCGTGCCTTGTTGCGTCCGGCGACGTTTGTTCCGGAAAGCAAGGGTCTCAACGACCTGCTGCGGGAGTTCCGCGGCAACCGCAACCACCTGGCCATCGTCATCGACGAGTTCGGGCGCGTCGCCGGCCTGATCACGATCGAGGACGTGCTGGAGGAAATCGTCGGCGAGATCGAGGACGAGTTCGACGAGGTCGAGGACGATGGCGACATCTTCGCGCTGGCCGACGGCACCTGGCGTGTCAGCGGTGACACCGCGATCGAGCGCCTCAACGAGCAGTTCGGCCTCAAGCTGTCCGAGAACGACTTCGACACCATCGGGGGCCTGATCGCCCACACCATGGGCCATGTGCCCAAGCGCGGCGAGTTCCATGACCTTGAGGTGCTGCGGTTCGTGGTGCTGCACACCAAGGGCGGTGCGGTCAAGTGGTTCAAGGTGATGCCACAGCCCGAAAGTGCCTGAGCGGGCGCGCCCACCGATGCGCAGCCTGTTCGACAACCTGCACTCCCCTTCGAGCCTGTCGCCGCTGAACGGTGAACCGCCCGGGCGCAGTGCGTGGGGCGGCGACGCCTTCTGGTCCCTGATCTGCCTGTTGGCCGGCGCCTTGCAGGCAATGTCGATCGCGTGGCCCTGGCGTGGCTGGAGTCCGCCGGGGCTGGCAGCGGGCGAGCCCAGCGGCTGGCTGCAGATGGCCTCGCTCGCGGTGCTGGTCTTTGCGCTGCGTCATGCGCACCGTCTGGGGCAGGCGCTGTGGCGCGCGTGGTTGTTCGCGACGGTCTGGATGGCTGGCTGCTTCTGGTGGCTCTTTGTGTCCATGCACACCTATGGCGGCTTGCCGGCGTGGCTGGCCGTGCTGGCGGTGGCGGCGCTGGCGGCAGCGCTGGCGCTTTTCTACGGGGCCGCAGGCTGGGCGCTGTGTGCCTGGGCTCCGCGTACGCGCTGGCTGCAGGCGCTGATGTTTGCGGGACTGTGGACGCTGGCCGAGTTGGCCAGAGGACGATGGCTGACCGGTTTCCCGTGGGGTGCGGGCGGCTACGCGCAGGTTGACCTGATGGTGGCCTGGGCGCCCTGGGTGGGCGTGTACGGCATGGGTCTGATCGCTGCCGTGCTGGCGTACGCGCTGGCGCTGGCGCTGCCGGCGACCGTCGGCGTGCTGGGGCGGCTGGCGTTCCCCAGGGCGCACCGCCGTGTCGGACAGCCGCAGCGTATGAGGCGTGCGGTGGCGGCGCGGCTGACCGATGTCCTGGTGGCGGTGGCGGCATTGGCGCTGTTGGCGAGCGTGGTGGCAGGGGCGCGCTGGCGGGATGCGGGCCTGCGCGCCACGACCGATACCGGCCCGCTGCACGTCTGGCTGCTGCAGGGCAACATCCCTCAGAACGAAAAATTCGAAACGGGGACCGGCGTGGCGACGGCGCTGTCCTGGTACCCGGCGCAGATTGCCGAGGCGGTTCGCGCGCGCCACTCGGGGACAGGGCCGGACCTAGTGGTGGCCCCAGAGACAGCGGTTCCGGTGCTGCCACAGCAATTGGGTCCCGAGTTCTGGGAGCCGCTGTTTGCGCTGCTGGATGCGTCGGTGTCCCCGGCGTCGCCGCAAGGCATGGGGGTGATGGTCGGGATTCCGCTCGGTTCCTTCCAGAGCGGCTACACCAATTCGGTCTGGGCGATGTCCCCGGACATGCTCAAGGGGCGTGACGCCGGGTTCCCGGGCGAGCGCTTCTACCGCTACAGCAAGCAGCATCTGGTGCCCTTCGGCGAGTTCATTCCGCCGCTGTTCCGCTGGTTCACCGACCTGATGCACATCCCGCTGGGCGACTTCTCCCGAGGGACCCTGCCGCAGCCCGGCTGGCGCTGGGCCGGCCAGCGGCTGGCGCCCAACATCTGCTACGAGGACCTGTTCGGCGAAGAGCTGGCGGCCTCGTTCCGCGACCCCGATGCGGCACCGACGGTGCTGGTCAACCTGAGCAATATCGGCTGGTTCGGCGACACAGTCGCGATCGACCAGCACATGAACATCTCGCGCCTGCGCGCCATGGAGCTGGGCCGGCCGATGCTGCGCGCCACCAACACGGGTGCCACCGTCGCGATTGACCACCGTGGGCAACTGACCGGGGAACTGCCGCGTCTGACGCGGGGACACCTCGATGTCACGGTGCAGGGCCGCGCCGGCCTGACGCCCTACGCCGCCTGGGCGTCCCGCTGGGGGCTCTGGCCGGTGTGGGGGCTGTGCCTGGCGCTGGTGGTACTGGCGTGGGCTGTCCGACGGTCGGGCGGGCAGCGCCTGGCGCAGGGCGGGGGCAGCAACCCCCGGGGCGCCCCGTAAAATCACGGGTTCCGTGCGACGCGCCCGAGGGTGCCGGACACGCCATACGACCGCTTCCCCTGCAGCCCGCCCATCCGGGGCAGGCGTCCAACCATGTTGACCTTCCAGCAAATCATCCTGACCCTGCAGTCCTACTGGGACAAGCAGGGTTGCGCCCTGCTCCAGCCCTACGACATGGAAGTCGGCGCCGGCACCAGCCACACAGCGACCTTCCTGCGCGCCATCGGCCCCGAGCCCTGGAAGGCGGCCTACGTGCAGCCCAGCCGCCGCCCCAAGGACGGCCGCTACGG
>JAEUOT010000033.1 GCA_016790705.1 Hydrogenophaga sp. | reverse complement strand
GCGCCTCATCGAGCACGCCGACATCAAGCGCATGCTGCTGGCGCAGAAGAGCTACGCCGAAGGCGCGCTGGCGCTCGAACTCTATTGCGCGCGGCTGGTGGACGAACAGCACACCGGCGCGCCCGAAGCCGCCGACGACGCGCGCCTGCTGCTGGAGGTGCTGACGCCGATTGCCAAGAGCTGGCCCAGTGAGTGGTGCCTGGAAGCCAATTCGCTGGCCATCCAGGTGCACGGCGGCTACGGCTACACGCGCGACTTCCCGGTGGAGCAGTACTGGCGCGACAACCGCCTGAACATGATCCACGAGGGCACGCACGGCATCCAGGCCATGGACCTGCTGGGCCGCAAGGTGCTGATGGAAAACGGCAAGGGCCTGCAACTGCTGGCCGGCCGCATCAACGCCACCATCGAGCGCGCGATCCAGGTGCCCGAACTGGCTGCGCACGCCAACGCCCTGGGCAAGGCGCTGCAGGACGTCGGTGCCACCACCAAGGCCGCCTGGGCCACCGCCAACCCGACCGAGGCGCTGGCCAACGCCGTGCCCTACCTGCAGGCCTTCGGCCACACGGTGCTGGCCTGGATCTGGCTCGACGTCGCACTGGCCGCCCACGCCGCCGACGGCAGCAGCGCCCGCACAGGCCGGCTGGCGGCGGCGCGCTTCTTCTTCCACTACGAACTGCCCAAGATCGGCGCCTGGCTGCAGGTTGTGCGCGAGCGCGACCTGACCTGCGCCGACCTGGCCGAAGACGCTTTCTGACCTTTCACATTCCAAGGAGACACCGCATGACCCGCAACATCCAGCAACTGTTCGACCTCAAGGGCAAGACCGCGCTCATCACCGGCGGCTCGCGCGGCCTGGGCCTGCAGATGGCCCACGCCCTGGGCGAGGCCGGCGCGCGCGTGGTGATCAGCTCGCGCAAGGCCTCCGACCTCGAAGAGGCGACGGCCGAACTGCAGGCCGCCGGCATCGACGCGCGCTGGATCGCCGCCGACTGCCAGCACGAGGAAGACATCCGCCGCCTGACCAGCGAAACGCTGCAGCGCGTGGGCGAGGTGGACATCCTGGTCAACAACGCCGGCGCGGCCTGGGGCGCGCCCGCCGAAGACCACCCGCTCGAAGCCTGGGACAAGGTGATGAACCTCAACGTGCGCAGCTACTTCCTGCTGAGCCAGCTCATCGCCAAGGGCAGCATGATCCCGCGCAAGCAGGGCAGCATCATCAACACCGCGTCCATCGCCGGCCTGGGCGGCAACCCGCGTGGCATGAACACCATCGCCTACAACACCTCCAAGGGCGCAGTGATCAACTTCACCCGCGCGCTGGCCGCCGAATGGGGACCGCATGGCATCCGCGTCAACGCGATCTGCCCGGGCTTTTTCCCCAGCAAGATGACCGCCGGCACCCTCAAGACCATGGGCGAGGAGCAGTTGGCCGCGCACGCGCCGCTGGGCCGCCTGGGCGATGACGAGGACCTCAAGGGCCTGACCCTGCTCTACGCCTCCGACGCCGGCAAGCACATCACCGGCCAGTGGCTGGCGGTCGACGGCGGCGTGTCCGTGATCACGGGAGGCTGAGTGCAGTTCTCGGTCCACATCCCCTTCGTCGAGCTGCTCGGCTTCGAACTGCAGAGGTTCGAGGGCGGCGAGGCCACGATCCGCTTCGACCCCAGGCCCGAACACCACAACTCGTTCAGCGTGGTGCACGGCGGCGCCAGCATGGCGCTGCTGGATGTGGTGATGGCGCATGCGGCCCGCTCGGTGGAGCTGTCCATGGGCTGCGTGACCATCGAGATGAAGACCAGCTTCATGCGGGCGGCGAAGGGCCCGCTGGTCGCGCACGGCAAGCTGCTGGAGCGTTCGGCCACCATGGCCTTCACCGAAGGCCGCATCGTCGACGCGGAGGGCAAGCTCTGCGCCCACGCCACCGGCACCTTCAAGTTCGTGCCCCGACTGCCGGTCGGAAAGTCCACCCAAGCCCTCAACACCGTGCGCACCGATTGAGCGTCGCGCGCGACAACGCCAGGAGACACAACATGCCCAGCAACCGCCAGATCCTGCTCGACAACCGTCCGCAGGGCGAAGCCACCGTCAACAACTTCCGGCTCGTGACCAGCGAGACGCCACCCCTCACGGACGGGCAGGTGCTGGTGCGTCACCACTACCTGAGCCTGGACCCGTACATGCGCGGTCGGATGAACGACAGCAAGAGCTACGCCGCGTCGCAGCCCCTGGGCGAGGTGATGATCGGCGGCACGGTCGGCGAGGTCGTCGAGTCCCGCCACCCGAAGTACATGGCGGGCGACCGCGTGGTGGGCATGGGCGGCTGGCAGGAGTACAGCGTGGTCGACGCGCTGCAGCCCGGCGCGCTGCGCAAGGTCGACACCACCCACGTGCCGCTGTCCTACTACCTGGGCGCGGTCGGCATGCCGGGGGTGACCGCCTGGTACGGCCTGGTGAAGATCATCAATCCCAAGGCGGGCGAGACCGTGGTGATCAGCGCCGCCACCGGCGCGGTGGGCAGCGCCTTCGGCGCGCTGGCCAAGGCGCGCGGCTGCCGCGTGGTCGGCATCGCGGGCGGCCCCGAGAAATGTGAGTACGCGGTCAAGGAGCTGGGCTTCGACGCCTGCATCGACTACAAGCCGCACAAGGACATGTACAGCCTGGCCAAGGCGCTCAAGCAGGAGTGCCCCAACGGCATCGACGGCTACTTCGAGAACGTGGGCGGCATGGTGCTGGACGCGGTGCTGCTGCGCATGAACGCCTTCGGCCGCATCGCCGTCTGCGGCATGATCGCCGGCTACGACGGCCAGCCGCTGCCGCTGGCCAACCCGGCGCTGATTCTGGTGAGCCGCCTGAAGGTCGAAGGTTTCATCGTCAGCGAGCACATGGAGGTCTGGCCCGAAGCGCTGACCGAACTGGGCACGCTGGTGGCGCAGGGCAAGCTGCGCCCGCGCGAGACGATTGCACAGGGCATCGAGTCGGCGCCCGAGGCCTTCATGGGGCTGCTCAAGGGCCGCAACTTCGGCAAGCAACTGGTGAAGCTGGTCTGATGTCCGACGGGCGAGATTGCATGGCATGCAATTCGCCCTGTCGCAACCCCTGTTTGAGGGACTAATCGGAGTGGCCCTGGCGGGATTTGATATTGGTCAAAAGCCAGCCGAAAAATACTAACGTATTCCATACGAAAAGCTGCATAAATTGAAATGCTTTGTCACGCCGGCTGGGCGTGAGCGCGAATTCATACAAAGGCATTCAATATGAGCAGCAACAATCCTCTCGCGGACCGTTTTATTTTTGACGATCCCAAATACCTGAAACTGGCGGAAGAAAACGCCGAGCGCTATCAGAAGGGCGATCCGTTTCCCAGCATCTATTTCGACAACTTCCTGCCGGAAGATGTGGCCGAAGCCGTGTGGCAGGAGTTTCCGAAGCCCGACCAGGCCGACTGGAACGATCTGCGTCGGAAGGACGAGACCAAGATGCTGTGCGCCGACGAACGCGAGTTCGGCCCGGTGACCCGCCAACTGATGTACCAGTTTCACTCCAACGGCTTCCTGGCCTTCCTGGAGAAGCTGACTGGCATCAAGAACCTGATTCCCGATCCCTCGATGTCCGGCGGTGGTCTGCACCAGACCCTGCCGGGCGGCCTGCTCAAGCTGCACGCCGACTTCAACCTGCACAACGAGCTCAAGCTCGACCGCCGCGTCAACATCCTGATCTACATGAACAAGGACTGGAAGGACGAGTGGGGCGGCCACCTGGAACTGTGGGACAAGGACTGCAAGCGCATGGGCGCCAAGATCGCGCCGGTGTTCAACCGCCTGGGCATGTTCTCGACCACCAGCGAATCCTTCCACGGTCACCCCGATCCGCTGACCTGCCCGCCCGGCAACAGCCGCAAGTCCCTGGCGCTGTACTTCTACACCAACGGTCGCCAGAAGACCCCCGAAGCGGAAGCCCATACCACCATCTTCAAGGCCCGTCCCGGCGAGCAGCTCAGCGGCCTGCAGTTGCACAAG
Organism: Hydrogenophaga sp.; assembly: GCA_016790705.1. Classification (GTDB taxonomy): domain Bacteria; phylum Pseudomonadota; class Gammaproteobacteria; order Burkholderiales; family Burkholderiaceae_C; genus Hydrogenophaga. The sequence continues at coordinate 34,157 of JAEUOT010000033.1, read as the reverse complement.
ATCCAGGACTGGGTGCCGCCGGTCATCTGGCGCGGCATTCGCGACTGGCGCGCCAAGGCCCAGTTCAAGGGACAGGCCAAGCGCTGAACCTGGACGGGACGCCTGCGCCGGCGTCCTGTTCACCCGGAAACACTGGCTGCGTTTGTCTGGTCCATGAAGAACTCCCAATCGAGTAGCACCACCGCGTCCGCAAGGAAATTCGGCGTGGTGATGGCTTTGGCGCTGGCGGCTTTTGCTGTCCTGTCCCACCTGCGCGCGCACCCGCCGGCGCGCGACATCAGCCTGGTGCTGATGCTGCTGCTTGGCGGGCTGGCGCTGGTGCGTCCGGCCGTGCTCATTCCGCTGGAGCGCATATGGATGAAGGTGGGCGATCTGATGGGTCGGGTGATGCAGCCCATCGTCCTGGGCTTCATCTATTTCGTGCTGATCACGCCGGTGGCGTTTGTCGGCCGCCTTTTCGGTCGCGATCCCCTGCACATGAAGCGCTCCGACAAGGCCAGTCACTGGATCGTCCGCGAGACCCCGGCCATCGATCCGGAGTCCTTCAAGCACCCTTATTGAGCGTCGCGCCCACATCCCATGTCATTCCTGTCTGAACTGCTGTCCTTCCTCAAGCGCCGCAAGAAGCTGTGGCTGCTGCCGCTGGTGCTGCTGATGGTGCTCATTGGCGGCCTGCTCATCCTCGCGCAGGGCTCCGTGCTCGCCCCGTTCATCTACACGATCTTCTGACCGATGTATATCCTGGGCCTATCGGCGTACTACCACGACTCGGCCGCCTGCCTGGTCAAGGGCAACCGCATCGTGGCCGCCGCGCAGGAAGAGCGGTTCACACGAAAGAAACACGACAGCGGCTTCCCCGCGAAGGCGATCGCCTACTGCCTGTCCGAGGCCGGCATCACGCCGGCCCAGGTCGATCAGGTGGTGTTCTACGACAAGCCTTTCCTGAAGTTCGAGCGGCTGCTGGAGACCTATCTGGCCTTCGCCCCGCGTGGCTGGTCCAGCTTCGTCACATCGCTCCCGGTGTGGGTCAAAGAAAAGCTGTTCCAGCGGCGCGTGATCGAACAGGACCTGGCCGAGGCCCTGGGCGACAAGCCGTCCTGGGGTGACAAGCTGCTGTTCTCCGAGCACCACCTGAGTCACGCGGCCAGCGCCTTCTTTCCTTCGCCCTTCGAGCGCGCCGCCGTGCTCACGATGGACGGCGTGGGCGAGTGGACCACGACCTCGCTCGCGCTGGGCAATGGCAACGACCTGACGATCGCGCGGGAAATCCAGTTTCCCCATTCCCTGGGGTTGCTGTATTCGGCGCTGACCTATTACACCGGCTTCAAGGTCAACTCGGGCGAATACAAGGTGATGGGGCTGGCGCCTTACGGCGAGCCGCGTTTTGCCAAGCTCATTCGTGATCACCTGATCGATGTGAAGGAGGACGGCAGCTTCTCGCTGGACATGTCCTACTTCAACTATTGCACCGGTCTGACGATGACCAGCGACAAGTTCCACGACCTGTTCGGTGGTCCTCCGCGGCAACCCGAGTCGGAACTGACGCAGCGCGAGATGGACCTCGCGGCCTCGATCCAGGCCGTCGTCGAGGACGTGGTCATCAAGATGGCGCGCAGCCTGGCGAAGGAGACGGGTGAACGCAAGCTGTGCCTGGCCGGCGGCGTGGCGCTCAACTGCGTGGCCAACGGCAAGCTGCTGCGCGACGGCTGCTTCGACGACATCTGGATCCAGCCCGCTGCGGGCGATGCGGGCGGCGCGCTGGGCGCGGCGCTGGCGGTCGCCCATCTGCACAACAAGGCCTCGCGGGTGGTGGTGCCCGGTGTCGACAACATGGCGGGCTCCTACCTGGGGCCGGCGTTCGGGATGCCGGACATCGAGGCGGGACTCAAGGGCTCGGTCTACACCGTGCTCAGTGACGACGAGATCATCGAAGCCACCGCCCAGGCCCTGGCCTCGGGCAAGGCCATCGGCTGGATGCAGGGACGCATGGAGTTCGGTCCCCGCTCGCTCGGCGGGCGCTCCATCCTGGCCGACCCCCGTTCGCCCCACATGCAGAAGCAGTTGAACCTCAAGGTGAAGTACCGGGAGTCGTTCCGGCCCTTTGCCCCGAGCGTGCTGCGCGAAGAGGTCGCCAACTGGTTCGAGCTCGACGGCGACAGCCCGTACATGCTGCTGGTGGCCGACGTCAGGGAAGCGCACCGCCGCGCCATGACCGATGAGGAAAAGGCCCTGTTCGGCATCGACAAGCTCAACGTCCCGCGCTCGAGCATCCCGTCGGTGACGCACGTGGACTATTCGGCCCGCATCCAGACAGTGACTGCTGCGACCAATCCCCGCTACCACGCGTTGATCAAGCGCTTCCAGGAGCTCACGGGATGCCCGGTGCTGGTCAACACCTCGTTCAACGTGCGCGGCGAACCCATCGTCTGCACGGCACAGGACGCGCTGCGCTGCTTCATGGGGACCGAGCTGGACGTGCTGGTGGTGGGCAATGCCATCCTGCGCAAGGAGGATCAGCCCGAGAGCCTGCGCGAGAACTACCAGGACCTTTACGAACTGGATTGACCATGTCGCAACCCTCGCGTCTGAAGAAGCTGGTCTTTTATGGCATCGCGCTGTCGCCGCTGCTGGTGGTCACGGGTGTGCTGGTCTATTTCACCTTCCTGACCAACACCTTCCCGCAGGCGTACCGGCAGTACATCCGCAACATCAATTTCGACTGCTTTGACGTGGTGGCGGAGCACCGGTATGTGTACCGGATGAAGCCGGGCGAATGCCATTTCGACAACGCGGAGTACCAGACCGTCCAGACCATCGACGCCAACGGCTTTCGCAACGCCAACCCGAAGATTTCGTACGACGCCAAGGTGGTGCTGCTCGGCGATTCGCACATGTACGGCTTTTCGGTCAACGACGCGGACACGCTCAACGCGCAGCTCAAGGCCCGCCACAACATCGATGCGCTGAACTTGGGGATTCCGATCTACGCCACCTACCGTGAGCTGGCGGCGGCCGAGGACCACGCGCCCAAGGCCGAGATCCTGGTGATGCAGTACTGCGAGAACGACTTCGGTGAGAACGCCGAGTACCTGACGCTGCCCGCGGAGCAGGAGCCTGAGAACCGCAAGGGGGTGCTGCAGAACATCACCGCGGCCAAGGAGGTCTACCACGCCCGCAAGGAGAACGGCAGCCCGCTGTCCGACACGGTGCAAGGCATTGCCCAGGTGATCCGCGGGCGTGAGTACTCGACCCGCTGGGAGATGAAGCAGCAGGACCGCACGCGCGACTACGAGGGCGAAGCCCAGGCGTTTGCAAACATCCTGTTGCGGCATAAGGACTACCTCAAGGGCAAGCACCTGATCGTTTTCGAGTCGTCCAGCTACGGCCGCAACAACACGCGCTTCATGCACTCGTTCGACAAGGTGATGAAGGCCCGTTTTCCCGACCTGGACATCGAGGTGCTGGACGTGACCACCGCGACGAACCGGCACGACTACTTCTGGCTCGACGACCACCCGCGTCCCAGCTACTACGCCAAGATGGCGGACTTCCTCGCGCCCCACCTGCACACCGGCGGGTGAGGCAGCGGCGCGGGCTCAGGCCCCGTCGGCGGGGGCAGTGCCGGTGCAGAACTTGTAGCCCACCCCGGGTTCGTTGATCAGGTAGACAGGATCGGCGGGCCTGTCCTCCAGCTTCGCGCGCAGTTGGGCGATGTACAGGCGCAGGTAGTGCGTCTGTTCGCTGTTGCCGGGCCCCCAGACAGCGGACAGCAGTTGCCGCCGGGGCACCACCTTGTCGGCCGAGCGCGCCAGCACCTCCAGCAGCTTGAATTCGGTCGGCGTCAGCCGGACCCGTTCTCCCTTGCGGGTGACGGTGTGGGTGCCGGTGTCGATCACCAGTTCACCCGCCTCCAGGACCAGCGGGCCGCGCGAGACCGGTTGGCGCCGGCGCGCTGCCACCCGGATGCGCGCCATCAGTTCCGGGACCGAGAAGGGTTTGACCAGGTAGTCCTCGGCGCCGCGGTCCAGCAGCCGGATGCGCGTGTCTTCGTTGTGTTCGGCCGAGATCACCACCACCGACACATTGGCCCGCAGCAGCTCGTCCAGCAACTGTTCGCCGTTGCCATCGGGCAGATTCAGGTCCAGCAGCACGACCTGGAACCGGTCTTTGCCGTTGCGGATCTGGGCCTGGGCTTCCTTGATCCGGGTCGCCACCACGACGTCGTGGCCCTCCAGTTGCAGCGGCTGCAGCAATGCGCTGCGCAGCCGGGAGTCGTCTTCGATCAGCAGGATGGTCGGTTTCATGGTGATGGGGCTTCTTCTTCCATGAGTGACGGGGGCAGGGGCATCGCCGTCTCGCGCGACAGGGGCAGCCAGCATTCGAACACCGATCCTCCCCCCTCCCTGGGGTGCCAGGTGATGTCGCCGCCGTGGGCCCGGAGAATGGCGCGGCACAAGGCCAGGCCGACGCCCGTGCCCATGCGCTGGCGCGAATCCTGTTCGGGCAGTCGACTCACTTCCTTCAGCGCCCGGCCGCGCTCGAAGACCTGGAACAGCCGGTCGCGAAGCGAAGGGTCGATGCCCGGACCGCGGTCCATCACGGCCACGTGCAGGGCCGACGCCGTTGACCAGGCCGCCACGTGCGGTGGCGTCGGGCCGGCGTAGTACCGGGCGTTGTCCAGCAGATTGCCGAACACCTGTGCCAGCAGGACAGCGTCGCAGCGGATCAGCGGCAGCCCGTCGGCCAGATCGGTGGTCGGGCGCCAGTCGGCAAACCGGTTGCGCAGCCGGTGCAGCACGCTGCCGATCAGGTCCTCCACCGACTCCCACTCCAGTTGCAGCGAGAACGCCTGCGAATCCAGGCGTGCCAGTTGCAGCATGTTGTTCGTCACGCGCTTGAGGTGTTCGACCTCGTCGATGATGTTGTCCAGCATGTGCAGTTGCACCGCGCTGGGCACGTTCAGCCCCTGCGAGCGCATCTGCGACGCGTGCGAGAGGATGGTCGTCAGCGGGGTTCGGTACTCGTGCGAGATCGCCGACAGCACCAGATCGCTCTGCTTGCGGCGAAACGCCAGTTTGCTGGCGGCGGTCGCCTTGCGGGTGCGCTGGGCGCGCTCCAGCGCCATGCCAAAGAGGTTGCACAGCGTCTGCGCGGCATCGAGGTCCGCCCGGGCGCGTGCACCCTCGCGCGACCAGGTCAGCAGGGCGGCACCCAGGGTCTTCTGCTGACCCCGCAGCGGCAGGCACACCCCCAGGGCGTTCACGTTGACCGCCTCCTGCTCGGCGATGCAGCGCTTGAGCGCCGCCATCTGTATGTCCGTCACGGTACCGAACACCTGCGGCTCCTGCGGGCGCTGAGGGGGCTGGGCGGGCTCTTCGTCCGGGTCGTCCGGTGCGATGACCAGACAGACCGTCGCGTCGACCATGCTGACCAGGGCGGTGGCCACATAGGGCGACACCTGGGCCGGGTCCTCGTTGCGGTTGAGCGTGTGGCTGACGTCGTTGAGGGTCTTGAGCTGACCCATGCGCTGCTGCAAGGCCAGGCCAAGAATCCGCAGCCGGGAGGTCAGCGCGCCCACCATCAGGCTCACCCCCAGGGCCACCAGCAGGATCACCTGGTGGACGCCCAGCTTGAGCTGGAAGCTGCCCACCGGCGGCGCGAACAGGAAGTTGAACACCAGCGCGGCGGCCAGGCTGAACACGACGGCCATCAGCGGCGTGACAAACAGCGAGGCCAGCGCCGACGTCAGGATCAGGGTCACGGTGATGGCCGCCAGCCCCAGTTGCAGCGAGGTCAGCATCCACTGCATCAACGCGAAGCCGGCGATCCAGATGATCAGGCTGACCCGCCAGCGCGGTTTGGACAGCACGCCCCGGTCGAGCGACAGCGGGTCGTCCAGCAGGTCCATGAAAGGGCGAAGGATGGCCATCGCGCTATTGTCGTGGGTGCGACGCCCGATTCCGGGGATTGGTGCACACTGGCCGGCTTCCGATCACCCGATCCTTACGGGAATTGACGCCATGACGCCCGCCAGCCCCACGCCCGCCGGTCCCGACCTGATCCTGCATCACTACCCGATGTCGCCTTTCGCCGAAAAGGCGAGACTGATGCTGGGTTTCAAGGGCCTGGCCTGGCGCAGCGTCCACATCCCCAGCGTGATGCCCAAGCCCGACGTGGTGGCCCTGACCGGGGGCTACCGCCGCACGCCCATCCTGCAGATCGGCGCCGACATCTGGTGCGACACCGCGCTGATCGCCACCGTGCTCGAACACCGTCAGCCCGAGCCACCGCTCTTCCCCGACCCGATCAAGGGCGTCGCCCGGATCGTGGCGCAGTGGGCCGACAGCGCGCTGTTCTGGGCTTCGATGGGCCACAACCTGGGGCCCCGGGGGGCGGCGGCCCTGTTCGCCAACCAGCCGCCCGAGGCGGCGCAGGCCTTTGCGGCCGACCGTGGCGCGATGAGCGCGGGCATGACACGGGTGCGTCCCGGCGACGCGGCCAGCGCCTACCGCGGCTATCTGCGGCGGCTGGCGCACATGCTGCATGAGCAGGATTTCCTGCTCGGGCCCGCGCCCTGCATCGCCGACTTCTCCGCCTACCACCCGCTGTGGTTCTCGCGCCGTCTGGTGCCGGCGATGGCGGGCATCCTGGACGCCACGCCCGCTGTCCTGCGATGGATGGACCGGATGGAGGCGCTGGGCCATGGGAAGGCGCAGCGATTCAGCTCCACCGAGGCCATTGCCGTGGCCGCAGCGGCGCAGCCGGCACCCCTGGGCGACGAGCATTTCCAGGACGACCACGGCGTCGCCCTGGGCAGCCGTGTCACGGTGGCCGCCGAGAGCTTCGGCACCGAGACCACCGAAGGCATCCTGCGCGCCGCCACCCGCACGCACTACACGCTCGAACGCGAGGACGGGCGCGCCGGACGCCTGCACGTGCACTTCCCGCGCATCGGTTACGTGCTCAGGGAAGTGCGCGCTTGAGCGGGCTCACCGTCTGGCCGCAGACCGCCGGGTTGCGGTGGCGCTGCCTGCCATTTGATGCGCTGTCGGCCGCCACGCTGTACCGCCTGCTGCGGCTGCGCAGCGAGGTCTTCGTGGTCGAACAGAACTGCGTCTTCCTCGACATGGACGGGCTGGACCCGCAATGCCTGCATGTGCTGGGCGAAGCGGTGGCGCCGGACGGCTCGGTGCGCCTGGTGGCGAGCACGCGGCTGGTGCCGCACGGCGTGTCGTTCGCCGAGGCCAGCATCGGCCGCGTCGTGACCGCGCCGGCCGACCGCAGTGGCGGACTCGGGCACCTGCTGATGGCCGAGTCCGTGCGCCTGCTCGAACAGCTCTGGGGCCCGCAGCCGATCCGCATCGGCGCGCAGGCCCATCTCGAACGCTTCTACAACCGCCACGGCTTCGTGTCGGACAACAAGCCCTACATCGAAGACGGCATTCCGCACCTGGAAATGATCCGTCGCTAAACAAAACCACAGGAGATAAACACGTGATTTCCGACTTCCAAGGCAAGACCGCCGTGCTCACCGGCGCCGGCTCCGGCTTCGGCCTCGAATGTGCCCGTATCGGCGCGAAGCTGGGCATGAACCTGGTGCTGGTCGACGTGCAGCAGGACGCGCTCGACAAAGCCCAGGCCGAACTCGAAGCCGCGGGCGCGCAAGTACTGGCCCGCAAGGTGGACGTGTCCAGCGCCGAGCAGATGGACGCCCTGGCCCAGGCCGTGCAGCAACGCTTCGGCGCGCCGCACTTCGTGTTCAACAACGCGGGCGTCGGCTCCGGCGGACTGATCTGGGAGAACTCGGTCAAGGACTGGGAATGGGTGCTGGGCGTCAACGTCTGGGGCGTGATCCACGGCGTGCGCCTGTTCACCCCGATGATGCTGGCCGCCGCGCAGGCCGACCCCGCCTACCGTGGCCACATCGTCAACACCGCCAGCATGGCCGGCCTGCTGACGCCCCCCAACATGGGCGTCTACAACGTCAGCAAACACGCTGTCGTCAGCCTGACCGAGACGCTCTACCAGGACCTGAAGCTGGTCACCGACCAGGTCAGCGCCAGCGTGCTCTGCCCGTACTTCGTGCCCACCGGCATCAACAAGAGCGACCGCAACCGACCCGCTGAGATGGCCGACGAGAAGCCCACCAAGAGCCAGCTGATCGGTCAGGCCATGAGCGACAAGGCCGTCGGCTCCGGCAAGATCACCGCGGCGCAGGTCGCCGAGATGGTGTTCCACGCCATCGGCCACGACCAGTTCTACATCTACAGCCACCCCAAGGCGCTGGGCAACGCGCAAAGCCGCTTCGACGCCATCGTCGCAGGCACCAACCCGCCCGACCCGTTCGCCGAGCGGCCCGAGATCGGCGAAGGCCTGCGGCAGGCGCTGCGCGCGGGCTGATTCGGCTGGGTTCGCCGGACCAGCATGCGCCGGTACACTGTTGCGGCTGAAATCAGCCAGGAGCTGTCACTGTGAACCCCGAACGCAAGGTCATCATCATTGCCGGGCCTAACGGCGCGGGAAAGACGACCTTTGCTCGCGAGTTTCTGCCCCGCGAGGCGGCCTGTCCGGTGTTTGTGAATGCCGACTTGATCGCCGCCGGGCTTGCACCGTTTGCGCCGGAAACAGCCGCCGTACAGGCTGGTCGATTGATGCTGGAGGAGCTGGATCGGCACTTTGAGGCCAGGAACAGCTTTGCTTTTGAAACCACGTTGTCCGGCCGCGCCTATTTGCGCCACATCCGACGATGGCAGCAGGCCGGCTACCGGGTCGAACTGATCTTTCTGCAGCTCAACCATGCTGATGAGGCGGTGGCCCGCGTGCAGCAGCGTGTGAAGCAAGGCGGTCACGACATACCCGCCGATGTGATCCGCCGCCGGTTTGCCGCGGGTCTTGAGAATTTTCATGGCCTGTATGCGCCAGCGGTGGATGCCTGGGTGCTATACAACAACGCGGGTGAAACGCCGGCGCTTCTGGACTGGAGCGAACGATGAACAACAAGACCATTGACCAGGCGAACAACGCCGATCTGCGCGGATCTTGGCAAGCCATTCAGCGGGCTGCGCAGCGGGCCCGCGAATTGGCGGCACAAACAGGCACTGAACTGATCGTCAGCCGTGGCGGCGTGATGGAGCGCATTCGGCCGCAGCCGGCGCAACCTCACCGGCTGGTGCAGGAGCCCGAGGCCGGCTACGGCAACAAGGGCTGAATTGGGCACTTCCGGCCTCACGCTGTTCCCCACCGCCATTGGCGTGTGCGGCATGGCCTGGGGGCCAGCGGGCATCACCGCGGTGCAGTTGCCTGAGCCCACGGAAGAGGGCACGCGCCAGCGCTTGCTGCGCAACTTGCCGGCGCCCGTGCCCGAAGCCGAGCCGCCGCACGCCGTCCAGTCCGCCATCACCGAACTCAAGGCCGCCCTGCGCGGCGAGCGCCCGGCCGACCTGCGGCATCTGCCGCTGGACATGTCGCGCCTCACGCCCTTCCTGCAACGGGTCTACGAGCGCGCCCGCGCCATCCCGCCCGGCGAGGTCCTGACCTACGGCGAACTCGCCGCCGAGATGGGCGACAAGAACCTAGCCCGCGCCATCGGCCAGGCCATGGGCGCCAACCCGTTCGCGCCGGTCGTGCCCTGCCACCGCGTGCTCGCGGCGGGCGGCCAGCCGGGTGGGTTTTCGGCGAGCGGCGGAGCGATCACGAAATGGCGATTGCTGGAGATCGAGGGCTACCGGCCCGGCGGTCAGCCGTCCTTGTTCGACTGAGCAGCAGGCTCCGAAACCAAGCCCTCCGCCAGCGCCCGCGCCGACAGCGGCGCGCAGCCCTCGGCCTTGTTGCTGATCGTCACGTGGGCGTTCTGCCCTGCGCCGGTCACGCCGCGCACCGTGCGCACGATCAGCGCGCGCGTCTCGGCATCCACGTCGTGGATGCGGTCGTAGGGTTCGTAGGAGCGCTGCGCGTCTTCGTAGCCGTAGGCGCCGTGCAGCGGGTTCAGGTTCCAGCGGCAGACCATCGGCCCAGGCCAGAGCGCGCGCAGCAGGGGCAACTGCTCGGCCAGACGCGGCATCTTGGCGTGCAGGCCCAGGCAGTAGGTGGCGCCGGACTCCTTGAGCACAGCCGCCAACTGCGGCGCGATGGCGGGCGACAGCCACTCCGGGTCGCGCACCTCCACCGCCACCACGCCGTCGGGCGTGGCGCCGCGCACATCGGGCAGCGCCCGCAGCAGGGCGTGCAGCCGCTCCAGCAACAGCGGCAGGCGCTGCAACTGTGAAAACGGCAGCGGGCTGAGCTGGAACACCAGCGCGCCCACCTTGTCACCCAGCCCCGCCAGCGCGGGGGTGATGAATTCCTGGGTGGCCAGCACCGGGTCCAGAAACGCCGTGTTGGGCTGGCGGCCCTGGCCCTGTTCGCCGCGCACCAGCGCGTCCGTCACCAGCGCCGGCGCCTTCACCACGAAGCGGAAGTCGTCGGGCACCTGGCCCGCGTAGCGCGCGTACTGCCCCTCGGTCAGCGGGCGGTAGAACGACCGGTCGATGCCCACGCAACGCAGCAGCGGGTGCTGCGCGTAGGCCGTCAGGCCGTTCTTGGCCAGCAGCGCCTCGCTGTACGGCCCCTCGTCCCACACGATCCCGGCCCAGCCCGGGTAGCTCCAGGTCGAAGCGCCCAGGCGGATGCGCGGGTTCAGGCGGGCGGCGAGGGCTCGGGTGGTGTCGTCTGGGGGGAGTGGGAGGATTTCAGTGGAGCGGCGGCGGGGAGCAGAAGGCGCAGGGTCGTCTTCAGTCTCCACAGGCGCGGCCGCAGGCGTCTTCGGCTTTGCTGGAGGTGGTGCTGGCGGCGCACCGAACAGGTCGTCCTGCATGTGTTGACCAGACTCGCCGCTCATCGAGCAGACGCGCCATCCTCAAACGCCGCACGCACAGCCGCCACCAGCCGTTCGTGCACTCCGTAGAAAGCGCCGCCTTCTTCAAAGATCGCTGGCAGGTCCTGCCGCAGCTTGCCGCTGACCACCCACTGGCTCTGGTGGAGCGAGCGGATGATGCGGTCCGCGTCCGCGTCCGGCATCTCCACCCAGCGCTTGATGGCGGCGCGCGCCGCGTCGTGCTGGCGCAGCAGCAGGGCTTCTTCCGCCATCTCGTGTTCCACCGTCTGGCGCAGCAGCTCGCTCAGGTAGCGCGTGTGCGCCGTCAGGTCCAGGTAGCGCCAGACGTGCTGCGCGTCGTCGGCCTGCAGGAACTCGAAGTTGGTCTCCACCCCATCGGGGCACACCCGGTGCTGCCCGAAGCGGTAGCCGTCGGCATAGGCCTGCATGAACGGGCGCGACACCAGCTCCAGCACCTGGTCGTACTGCGCGCGGCCCTTGGCCGAGCCGGCAATCGTGGCCGACACCGGCACCACGATGTTCGGCGGCACCACCTGGTCCGTCGCCAGCAGGTGGTTCACCAGAAAGCGGTGAACCCGCCCGTTGCCGTCGGCCAGCGGATGCAGGTAGACAAAGGCGAACGACACGGCCGCCGCGCGCGCCACGCTGTTCGCACCCCGCGTGCGCCGCTCGGTCAGCCGCAGCGCGTCCAGCATGCCCTGCACCCGGTCTTCACCCGGCGCGATGTAGTGCACCAGCTGCGCGCGAAAACTGCTCTGCCCCACAAACACCGGCGACTGGCGGATGCCCAGCCGCAGCGCCAGCGGCCCCAGCACCGCCTTCTGCAACGCCAGCAGGTGCTCGGGCGACATGGGGTCGTCCAGCCGGCCGCTGAACTCGCCGATGGCCGCGGCAAACCGGCGAACCTTGTCGTCCTGGTCGGCCTCGTGCTCCACGGCAAAGCTCGCGCGCGACTCCTTGAACGTCAGCCAGGCCGCGCTGCGCAACAGCAGCTCCGGGCCGTAGGCGTCGTCCAGCCGCTGCACGCCGGCCGCGACGTCGTACAGCCAGCCGCGCTCGGCCTCCGGCCCCAGCACCACCTGCGGGCAGAACTCGGGCGAACCGGGCAGGTTGTCGTTGACGCGCCAGCGCCGCACCCGCTCCGGCCGCGGCGCGGTCAGGTACAGCCCGGCGTCGATGGCGTCCACATAGCCCATGTTGGCCGCCGTGTCGGGCACATCCAGCCGCCGCCCCGTGAACCACTCATACAAAAATGCGGTGCGGCGCGCGTAGCGACCTGTGGGTTCGTCCCGCACCCAGGCCGCCACCTCGGCCGGGTCCAGCACGGCAAACAGGCGCGAGAAGAACTCGAAGTGCAGCCGCTCGTACTTCAGCCCGAACTCGAAGTGCCCCCGAAAGCTGTCGGCCGGCTGGTACTGCGCCGGCCAGGTCAGCACCTCGTGGCCATCGACCACCTCGCGCTGGCGCACGGACCCCAGGCGGCTGCGGCTGAACAGCGGCTGCACAAGGCGGATGCCGTGGACTTGCGCCAGGCGCTGGAAACCGAGGAGGGTGTCGGCCATCACGGTACTTTCGTTATGGGGCCCACCATTTTGCTAGAAAAGCCGCGATTTTCTGTAAAAACGATATGGGCCGGGTGCCATCCAGCTGCTCAACCGGCCACCAACCCCTCCGCCAGCGCCCGCAGCAGGGCGCGCAGCCGCTCCAGCAACAGCGGCAGGCGCTGCAACTGCCGAAACTGTGGCGAATACAGCGGCAGCGGGCTGAGCTGGAACACCAGCGCGCCCACCTTGTCGCCCAGCCCCGCCAGCGCGGGGGCGATGAACTCCTGCGTCGCCAGCACCGGGTCCAGAAACGCCGGGTTGGGCTGGCGGCCCTGGCCCTGTTCGCCGCGTACCAGCGCGTCCGTCACCAGCGCCGGCGCCTTCACCACGAAGCGGAAGTCGTCGGGCACCTGGCCCGCGTAGCGCGCGTACTGCCCCTCGGTCAGCGGGCGGTAGAACGACCGGTCGATGCCCACGCAGCGCAGCAGCGGGTGCTGCGCGTAGGCGGTCAGGCCGTTCTTGGCCAGCACCGCCTCGCTGTACGGCCGCTCGTCCCACACGATGCCGGCCCAGCCCGGGTAGCTCCAGGTCGAGGCACCCAGGCGGATGCGCGGGTTCAGGCGGGCGGCGAGGGCGCGGGTGGTGTCGTCGGGGGGCAGGGGGAGGACTTCGGTGGAGCGGCGGCGGGGTGGTGTGGGCGCATCGTTGTCGTCCGCTGAATCAGGCACCTCGGCGAGCGGTCCCGGTCGGGTGTGTGGCGGCGCGGATGGGGCACCAAACAGATCGTCCTGCATGAGGCCGTAGTGTCAACGAGTCGGGTACCGATTGCCGGAATTGGCAGGGAGGACTTGGAAAGTTGTGACAAGGCGTTGCAGAATGCTCGCCTGAACGGATAACAACCCACAACGTTCCAGGCCAAAAGGGAGGCCATGAATCACCACCATCCAACGTCACCGCGAGGCCGGGCCGAACCATCGTGCCAGCGAGGTTGGATAGCTCGTGGTTAGCAAGAACCTATTCACCTACTCGTGCGGCGCGGTCAGGCAAAAGGCAAGACTTGACCCCGAAATTCTTCCTGACATGTCGTTATTCTGTGCCACGCAAAAGGCAAGACCTGACCAAAATGTCAAAAAAGTCTTTTGAGTTGTCGGATAAACTAAAGTTAGATGCTTTAAGGGAGTAAATGGTGGACGGATACATACAAACAGCAATCGGCGTCGCCGTTTCAGTAATCTTCTTCTTGATCGGATACCGGCAAACCATCGGCGCGCGTAAGGAGCGTGTCGGATCCGCTAATCGAGCCGTATACAAAGCCTTGCTCCGCCGTCTAGTCCTTGAAGACTATGCGCCAAAGCTCGACGACATCAACCGTCTCATCGAAGGGAAGGCCCACGAGTTCCAAGTTTCACCCGGTGACCTGCACCCTGACGAACAAGTCCTGAACCAGGTCTTTGCTGAAATTTTCGATAACGATTTCATTGCACCGGAAAAGCGATCTGAAATTGAGGTGCGAGTCGGCTCGGCATTCGATCAGCTGAATAAGGGGAAGCAAAAGCTCGACGAGTCGCGCCTGTCTTCGCCAGACCTAGAGAAACGGAAAACGTTGCTCGTCGGTATGCTCGGATTGCTCGCCTCCTTAATGGGCGCACTCTTCTCGCTCGTACTGATTGTGGGTAAGGATTTTCCGTCCACACAGGACATAACAGCCTTTAGGTCATTGGTGCCGATGATTGCTGTTTTCGCGGCGAGCCTAGTTTCAGTCGTTGCGATCTCATTTGTAAAGCGCTTGCGCGAGGCGCCGGAAGAACTTCCTAGTCGGGTAACGGCAGCGGCAGAAGGTGCACTTCTGGAGCATGAAGTGGCTGCTCTACTTGCAAAGCTGCGGATACCGTTTGAGATCGAACCAAAGATCGGCCTTTTGCGTCCTGACTTTGTTATCAAACTCGGCGACAAGCGCATAGCGATTGAGACGAAATCATGGCGAAGTGCGCCACCTCTTTCTCTTGTCGCGCGTGCAGCGCGCTATTTGCAGGAAATTCTCCGTGAAGGTGCCGTCGATGATGCCGTCTTGGTAACGCGAGCACGTATACCTCGTTACGAAGGTATTTCAGGCTCTGACAACATTCAGATCGTAGCTATGAGGGACCTCGCAGATTGGCTTAAGAGTCAGCCGCGAAGCACCTAACTCCTGTTTCAAGTCGAGGCTGCTTCGCAATGCGACTTAATTCAGGTGTCAGTTAATTGATCGTAAAATTGTCATGCACGACCTAAAAATAATCTAGAAGGCTGTGCTTGCACTACTAGCTGCATTCGAGTTTGACAACGGTCGGGCATGGAAACGGTTCGATTTCCGCATCATGCAGGCGCTGGAGAATCAAGGAATGATTTCCGACCCGCGGGGCCGAGCGGAGTCGATCCAACTGACGCCCGAAGGCCTGGTCCGGGCCAAGGAACTGGCTTACCGTTTGTTCAGCGGTTGACGCTGGTTCCGGCTGTGTGAGGGGCCTCCCACCCCTGTGGCAAACTCGCCCGCTTCGTTTGAAACCGGGCCGCTGGAGCCCCTTGGGACATGCAGAAAATCATCGCGCAGATCGCGCAAGAGATCCGGGTTGAGCAGCGGCAGGTGCTGGCCGCGGTGGAGTTGCTGGACGGGGGGGCGACGGTGCCCTTCATCGCCCGCTACCGCAAGGAAGTCACCGGCGGGCTGGACGACACCCAGTTGCGCGAGCTGGAGTACCGCCTGGGTTACCTGCGCGAGCTGGAAGACCGCCGCGCGGCGGTGCTCAAGGCCATTGACGAGCAGGGCAAGCTGACCGACGCGCTGCGCCTGGCGATTGCGCAGGCGCCGACCAAGCAGGAGCTGGAAGACCTCTACCTGCCGTTCAAGCTCAAGCGCCGCACCAAGGGGCAGATCGCGCGCGAGTTCGGCATCGAGCCGCTGGCCGACAAACTGTTTGCTGACCCGACGTTGGACCCGCTGGCCGAAGCCGCGGCCTTCACCAAGCCGCCCGAGGTGCTGGACGACGGCAAGCCGGGCGCGGACTTCTCGACGCCGCAGGCGGTGCTGGACGGGGTGCGCGACATCCTGAGCGAGCGCTGGGCGGAAGACCCGGCGCTGGTGCAGGGTCTGCGCGAGTGGCTGTGGACCGAGGGTCTGCTCAAGAGCACGCGCGTGGCGACCAAGGACGAGAACAACCCCGACGTCGCCAAGTTCCGCGACTATTTTGAGTACGACGAGCCGATCGGCCGCGTGCCTTCGCACCGGGCGCTGGCGGTGTTCCGCGGCCGGGCGCTGGAGATTCTGGATGTGAAGCTGGTGCAGCCGTTGGAGCCGGAGCCGGGCAAGCCGTCGCTGGCCGAAGGCCGTATTGCGGTGCACCTGGGCTGGAGCCACCAGGCGCGCAAGGCGGACGACCTGATCCGCAAGTGCGTGGCCTGGACCTGGCGCGTGAAGCTGAGTCTGTCCACCGAGCGCGACCTGTTCACCCGCCTGCGCGAGAGCGCCGAGGCGGTGGCGATCAAGGTGTTTGCCGACAACCTGCGCGACCTGCTGCTGGCTGCGCCCGCCGGCCAGAAGGCCGTGATGGGCCTGGACCCGGGCATCCGCACCGGGGTGAAGGTGGCGGTGGTGGACGCGACCGGCAAGCTGGTGGCCACCAACACGGTGTACCCGCACGAGCCGCGCCGCGACTGGGACGGCGCGCTGCACACGCTGGCGCTGCTGTGCCGCCAGCACGGCGTGCAGCTGATCGCGATTGGCAACGGCACCGCCAGCCGCGAGACCGACAAGCTGGCCGGCGAGCTGATCAAGATGCTGGCCAAGGCGGGCATCGAGGGCGTGCAGAAGGTGGTGGTGAGCGAGGCGGGCGCCTCGGTCTATTCCGCCAGCGAGTTCGCGGCGCTGGAGATGCCGGACGTGGACGTGAGCCTGCGCGGCGCGGCCTCGATTGCCCGCCGCCTGCAGGACCCGCTGGCCGAGCTGGTGAAGATCGACCCCAAGAGCATTGGCGTGGGCCAGTACCAGCACGACGTGAACCAGAGCGAGCTGGCGCGCACGCTGGACGCGGTGGTGGAAGACTGCGTGAACGGCGTGGGTGTGGACCTGAACACGGCCAGCGTGCCTCTGCTCACCCGGGTGTCGGGCCTGTCGGGCTCGGTGGCCAAGGCGGTGGTGCGCTGGCGCGAGTCGCACGGCGCGTTCAGGAACCGCCAGCAGTTGCTGGAGGTGAGCGGCCTGGGCGCCAAGACCTTTGAGCTGGCGGCCGGCTTCCTGCGCATCCGCGACGGCGACAACCCGCTGGACATGACCGGCGTGCACCCGGAAACCTACCCGGTGGTCGAGCAGATCATCGAAAAGACCGGCCAGCCGGTGGCCAACCTGATGGGTCGGGCCGACATGCTCAAGACCCTGCGGCCCGAGCTGTTCGCCAACGAGAAGTTCGGCGTCATCACGGTCAAGGACATTCTGGGCGAGCTGGAAAAGCCGGGCCGCGATCCGCGCCCGGACTTCCAGGTGGCGCGCTTCAACGAAGGCGTGGACGACATCGCCGACCTCAAGGAAGGCATGATCCTGGAGGGAACGGTGAGCAACGTGGCCCAGTTCGGCGCCTTTGTGGACCTGGGCGTGCACCAGGACGGGCTGATCCACGTGAGCCAGCTGAGCCACAAGTTCGTCAACGACGCGCGCGAGGTGGTCAAGACCGGCGACATCGTCAAGGTCAAGGTGCTGGAAGTGGACGTGGCGCGCAAGCGCATCAGCCTGACCATGAAGCTGGACGCCGCGCCGGCCCGCAAGGACGGGCCGCGTGACAACCGCTACGAACCGGCGCGCGGCGGCCCGGGCCATGGCCACGGGCGTGGCGCGGGCGGGGCCGGGCAGCGCCAGCCCGAGGCGGCCGGCGCCATGGCCTCGGCCTTTGCCAAGCTGCAGGGCCTCAAGCGCTGACCCAGGGTACCCCGTCGGCGCGGGTTTCCGGGGCTCAAGTCGGGGTCCGGGTGGTCGATACAGGGAGGAACCATCCCTTCACCCGACCTGTGGACTTCTCGCCATGGAACTGGAAGCCCTGCTCAATTACCCCCGCGCACTGCCGGCAATGCCGCGCACCGTCTCGGACCTGCTGGTCGAGATGAACCGCGAGGACCCGAGCCCCAAGCGGGTCGGTGACCTGATCGGCCGGGACCCGGCGCTGACGACCCGGGTGCTGCGCTTGTCCAACTCGGCGTTTTTCCGGGTCAGCCGCAAGATCGGCAGCGCCGACGAGGCGGTCGCGCTGCTGGGCATGACCCATGTGCGTTCGCTGGTGATGGCGGCCGCGCTGGGCGCCAGTTTCAAGAATGTGCCCGGCATCGACCTCAAGCAGTTCTGGCGCTACAGCCTGCGCGCCGCCGACATCGCCCGCTCGCTGGCCGGTGTCCTGCACCACAACCAGGGCAACGCTTTCACCGCCGGCCTGATCCACGGCATCGGCATCCTGGTGATGCACATCGCGATGCCCGACCGGATGGCGCCGATCAATGTCAGCACGCCGCCGCTGGACCTGAACCGCGCGGCCGCGGAAAGGGCCGCGCTGGGCTACACCTACGCGGAAGTCGGCGCCGGCATGGTCGAGCGCTGGCAGTTCCCCGAGGAAATGGTCTCGGCCCTGGCCAACCAGCTCTCGCCGTTCGAAGGCGAATCCTACGACCCGCTGGCCGGGGTCCTGCATCTGGCGTCGTGGCGCGCCCGCGCCGAGGAGCTGCATCTGGACGACAACGGTCTGGCAGCAACCTTCCCCGACATGGTGGGGCTGACGCTGGGACTGGATCTGGACAGCGTGCTCGGCAAGGACCCGTCCGAATGGTCTTTTTCGCAGGCGCTCAGTGCTTTTGTCGGTTGAGTCACACATAAGGCTCAAGTCTCGCCAGCGACAGTCGAAAACCATCTGACCACCGCCGTCTTTCGTCTAGGGATCACGCCATGCAGCTCGAAAAACTTCTCAAGCAGCCCAATGCCCTTCCGTCCGCCCCCAAGGTGGTGCGAAAGCTGATGGAAACCTTCGACAAGGAGGACGTGGACCTGCTGCAGGCCGCTGCCCTGATCGAGGACGATCCGGTGCTGACCGCCAAGCTGCTGAAGATGGCGAACTCCGCGTTCTTCGGGCTGACTCGCTCGGTGACCACGGCGCGCGAGGCGATCAATGTGATGGGCCTGATCAAGGTGCGCGCGCTGGTGATCGGCGCCGCGCTGGGCGATGGCTTCCACTGCGTCGGCGGCATGAACCTCAACCAGTTCTGGCGCTACAGCCTGAACACGGCCAACCTCTCGCGCTACATCGCGCTGCCGATCCGCATCGACGAGTCGACCGCGTTCACCGCCGGCCTGGTGCACTGCATCGGCGAGCTGGTGATGCACGCCGGCATGCCCGAGGCGATGATCGACCTGGACCGCAGCATCCCGATGCTGGACCTCAAGCGGGCGCGCGCCGAGCGTGGCCTGTTCGGCTACAGCTACGCCGACGTCGGCGCGGCACTGGCGCGGGAATGGAAGTTCCCCAAGAAGATGATCAACGCGATCGAACACCAGGTCGCCCCCTTCGACAACGACGTCTACGAGCCGATTGCCGGCGTCATCCATATCGCGTCCTGGCGTGCCCGCGCCGAGGAGCTGTCGCTGGGCAGCGAGGCGCTGATCAACACCTACCCCGATCCGATCGGCCTGGTGCTGGGCATCGACCCTGACGTCGTGATCAGCGAGGAGATTCCTTCGCTGACGCGGCACGCGGTCGAAGAAAACGCCTGAGGCCACGCGGCGAACCGGGCTGCGACACAATCGCAGCCCATGCAAGCGCTCAGACTCTACGCCGGACCTTCCGCGCTGCGCCACCTGCGCGAACAGGGGCTGCAGCCGCAGCACGTCGGCGCGATACCGGCCGCCGCCGGTGGCCCCAAGGGGCTGATCCTCGGTCCGCTGGACCGCTTCATCTTCGGTCAATGGTTGCCGCGCAGTGAACAGCCGGTCGACCTGGTCGGCGCGTCCATCGGCGCCTGGCGCATGGCCACCGCCTGCCTGCAGGACTGCAGCGCCGCCTTCGAGCGTCTGGAGCGCGACTACATCTCGCAGCACTACGAGCTGCCGCCGGGCCAGAAGTCGCCGACGGCCGACCAGGTGAGCGAACAGTTCAGCCACAACCTTTCCCTGTTCTACGGCGGTCGCATCCCCGAGGTGCTCAGCCATCCGCGCTACCGCCTGCATCTGGTGACCTCGCGCGGGCGCCACCTGCTGGGCCGCGAAGGCCGGCTGCGCACGCCGCTGGGCTACCTGGGCGCCTACCTCAGCAACGCCGTCGGCCGCAAGGCGCTGGGCGCCTGGCTGGAGCGGGTGGTGTTCTCTTCGTCCACCGGCGGGGTCGTGGCGCCGCTGCCGTTTGCGACCCACGATTTCCGCACCCGCCAGATCGCCCTGACCGGTCAGAACTTCATGGCGGCGCTGCAGGCGAGCTGCTCGATCCCGTTCGTGCTGCGCGCGGTGCACCAGATCCCCGGCGCACCGGCCGGTGCCTACTGGGACGGCGGCATCACCGACTACCACCTGCACCTGCACTACCGCACGCCCGAGGCCTCGCCGCTGGTGCTCTATCCGCATTTCCAGAAAGCCGTCGTGCCGGGCTGGCTCGACAAGGCGTGGAAGCGGCGCCATGTGGCCAGCCACGCGCTGGACCGCATGCTGGTGGTGGCGCCCGACCCGCAATGGGTGCGCACGCTGCCCAACGGCAAGCTGCCCGACCGCAACGACTTCACCCGCTACGGCCAGGACCTTGCCGCACGCATGAAGGTCTGGAACGCCGCGGTGTCGAGCGCGCGGCAACTGGCCGACGAATTCGCGCAGTGGCTGGAGCGCCCCGATCTCTCGCGGATCGAAGCCCTCTGAGCTGTTGCGCCGCAGGACCGCTGCGGCGCCCGCCTAGCCTGCCGGCTCCAGCCGGAGAAAGCGCCCGTAGCGGTCCGCGAGGTATTGCTCGGCGTGTTCGAGCATGAAGTAGCGGAAGGCCTCGGCCGAGGGGGAGAGCATCTTGGAGAGCGTGTGCACCACGTTCCAGGCGCGCACGATGGGCGTGCCCTCGACATCGAGGATGGCGATCAGGCCGTGTTCGAGTTCGAGGCCGATGGTGTGCAGCGAGAGGAAGCTGATGCCCATGCCGGCCATCACGGCCTGCTTGATGGTCTCGTTGCTGCTCATCTCCATCACCACGCGCGGCTCCATGCGCGCCTTCTCCAGGAAGTTCTCCATCGCGGCCCGGGTGCCGGAGCCGCGTTCGCGCAGGATGAAGCCGTAGGGCCGCAGGTGTTCGACCGTCGGGTGGCCGATCTTGAGCAGCGGGTGGTCGACCGGCGCGACGAAGACGTGCGGATGGGCCGAGAACGGCTCGGCGCGGGTGGCCAGCTCCTTGGGCGGGCGGCCCATGACGGCGATGTCCACCTCGTTGCCGTGCAGCATCTTCACGAGCTGTTCGCGGTTGCCGACGGTCAGCCGGATTTCGATGCCTTCGTGCTCGCGCTGGAACTGCGCCAGCAGCGGCGGCAGGAAGTACTTGGCGGTGCTGACCATGCCGATGGTGAGCTGGCCGACCTCCAGCCGCTGCAGCCGGGCCGTCATGTCCTCGGCGTCCTTGAGCGTCGCGAGGATCTTGCGCGCGTGCACCAGCATGTACTCGCCCGCGGTGGTCAGGTTCACCTGTTTGCCGCGCCGCTCAAACAGCGCCATCCCGACGTGGCCCTCCAGCTCCTTGACCTGCATGGTCACGGCCGGCGGCGTCAGGTGCAGCGCCTCGGCGGCGCGCGCAAAGCTCAGGTGTTTGGCGACCTCGCTGAACACGCGCAACTGGCGGAAGGTGGCGTTCTTCATTAAGTGATACCTGAATTCAAACAGTAGAAGATTTTAATTTACTTAAATCGAGGCCGTTTTTACAGTCCGTCCATCCCAGCCAAGCACCACGCGGAGACCACCATGGACCAGAGCGCACGTTATGCCGACCTCAGCCTCAAGGAAGACGACCTGATCGCCGGCGGCAAGCACATCCTTGTCGCCTACAAGATGAAACCCAAGGCCGGCACCGGCTATCTCGAAGGCGCCGCCCACTTTGCCGCCGAGTCCTCGACCGGCACCAACGTCGAGGTGTCCACCACCGACGACTTCACCAAGGGCGTCGACGCGCTGGTCTATCACATCGACGAGGCGACCGAGGACATGCGGATCGCCTATCCGCTGGACCTGTTCGACCGCAACATCACCGACGGCCGCATGATGCTGGTCTCGTTCCTGACGCTGGCCATCGGCAACAACCAGGGCATGGGCGACATCGAGCACGCGAAGATGATCGACTTCTACGTGCCGCCGCGCGCGATCCAGCTCTTCGACGGCCCGAGCAAGGACATCTCCGACCTGTGGCGCATCCTGGGCCGCCCGATCCACGACGGCGGCTACATCGCCGGCACCATCATCAAGCCCAAGCTGGGCCTGCGCCCCGAGCCGTTCGCCCAGGCCGCCTACGAGTTCTGGCTGGGTGGCGACTTCATCAAGAACGACGAGCCCCAGGGCAACCAGGTGTTCTCGCCGATGAAGAAGACGATTCCGCTGGTGTACGACGCGATGAAGCGCGCGATGGACGAGACCGGCCAGGCCAAGCTGTTCTCGGCCAACATCACCGCCGACGATCACTACGAGATGTGCGCCCGTGCGGACTTCATCCTCTCGACCTTCGGGCCGGACGCGGACAAGGTGGCGTTCCTGGTGGACGGTTACGTGGGTGGGCCCGGCATGATCACCACGGCCCGTCGCCAGTACCCGTCGCAATACCTGCACTACCACCGCGCTGGCCATGGCGCTGTCACGTCGCCCAGCGCGAAGCGGGGCTACACCGCTTTCGTGCTGGCCAAGATGAGCCGTCTGCAGGGGGCGTCGGGCATTCACGTGGGGACGATGGGCTTCGGCAAGATGGAGGGCGAGAACGACGACAAGCTGATCGCCTACATGATCGAGCGCGACGAGTGCCAGGGTCCGGTCTATTTCCAGAAGTGGTACGGCATGCGTCCGACGACGCCGATCATTTCGGGGGGCATGAATGCGCTGCGTCTGCCGGGGTTCTTCGAGAACCTGGGTCACGGCAATGTGATCAACACGGCCGGTGGCGGCAGCTACGGGCACATCGACAGTCCGGCCGCTGGCGCGATTTCGCTGCGTCAGTCGTATGAGTGCTGGAAGGCGGGGGCCGACCCGATCGAGTGGGCCAAGGAGCACAAGGAGTTCGCCCGGGCGTTCGAGTCGTTCCCGAAGGACGCGGACAAGATCTATCCGGGCTGGCGCGAGAAGCTCGGGGTCCACCGGTAAGACCTGTCTTCTTTTCGCGGGGGCGGCTTCGGCGGCGGGGCGCACCGGGCGCACTGCGCCGCTCGTGTCCCCCGCCGGCCTGCGGCCGGCTCCTCCTTTACCTCGCTTTGCAGTACGCCCGGTGCGCCCCGCCGCCAAAGCCGCTTGGGCACGCTACCGGTCGTGCGCTCAGGTCCCTGCGGTGAGTGGCGGTACCCGGCGCAGCGAAGTCAAGGAGGAGGTCCGGGCGCAGCCCGGGCCGGGGGACATGAGCGGAGCCGGGCACCGCCACTCTCGCCGCGCGAGCGAAATGTCTTCGAACGCCACGAATGAAGTGAACGCAGCAGGAGACCGCAATGACCACCGACTACCGAATCCAGCGAGAGCCCTTCTACCAGCCCCAGCACAACGAGGTGGCGCTGTACGAAGCCGCCTACCGCAACCGCCTGCCGGTCATGCTCAAGGGCCCGACCGGTTGCGGCAAATCGCGCTTCGTCGAGTACATGGCCTGGCGCCTGGGCAAGCCGCTGATCACCGTGGCCTGCAACGAGGACATGACCGCCTCCGACCTGGTGGGCCGCTACCTGCTCGAAGCCAACGGCACGCGATGGCTCGACGGCCCGCTGACCACCGCCGCGCGTATCGGCGCCATCTGCTACCTCGACGAAATCGTCGAGGCGCGACAGGACACCACCGTGGTCATCCACCCGCTGACCGATCACCGCCGCACCCTGCCGCTGGACAAGAAGGGCGAACTCATCGAGGCCCACCCCGACTTCCAGCTCGTCATTTCCTACAACCCCGGCTACCAGTCGCTGATGAAGGACCTCAAGCAGTCCACCAAGCAGCGCTTCACCGCCTTCGACTTCGACTACCCGCCGCCCGAGCTGGAAACCGCCATCCTCGCGCGCGAGACCGGGCTGGACGAGGCCAGCGCCGGCCGACTGGTCAAGATCGGCCAGACCGCGCGCGCCCTCAAGGGCCACGGACTGGATGAGGGCATCTCGACCCGCCTGCTGGTGTACGCGGCCACGCTGATCAAGGACGGGGTGGCGCCGGTCGATGCCTGCCGGATGGCGCTGGTGCGGCCGATCACCGACGACGCCGACATCCGCGAGACGCTGGACCACGCCATCGAGGCCGTGTTCGCTTGAGCCGGTCATGAGCCCCCACGCTCCACCGCCGAGAGGGTCGCGCGATGGCTGGCTGGCCGACGCCTGGCGGCGCGTGGACACGCGCTTTCCCCAGGTGGACGCGGTGTTTGACGCGCTGATGGCCGAGGCCTGCGCGCTGTTGCCCGAAGCCGACTTGCCGGCGTACCTGGAGGCCGCGCGCGTGCTGGGCAAGCTCGGGCGCGGCGTCGAGCCGATGCTGGTGTTTCTGGAGGAATGGCCCTCGGCCGCGCAGGCCCTGGGCGGGCCGGACGCGCTGCACGACGTGATGGCCTTCGTCATGCGGCTGCAGAAGTCGCCCAACGGCAAGGCCATCGCGCCCTTTCTGCAAACGCTGGCGCCGGTGGCGCGCCGGCTGCAGACGGCAGGGCAGTTGCAGCACTACCTGGCCATCGCGACCGACCTGATGGAGCGCACCACCGGCTCCATCCACGGCCACCACACCACCTTCCCCAGCCCGGGGCTGCCGCCCTTTTTTGAACAGGCGCCGCACCTGCTGGGCCTGCTGTCGCTGCAGGGGCTGAAGCACTGGGTCGACTACGGCGTCCGCAACCACCATCACCACCCCGAGCGGCAGACCGACTACTTCTCGCTGCAGTCGGCCGATGCTCGCGCGGTGCTGCAGCGCGAGCGCCGTGGTGTGCTGTTCGCCGACGTCGAGCGCAAGCTGGACCTGTACCTGCGCGCGATGTGGACCGAGAGCGCCACCCTGGTGCCGTACTCGACCGCGTTCCATGAGCTGCGCCAGCCGGTGCCGTACTACGACGCGCTGGGTCTGCGCGTGCCCGACGTGTTCGATGCGACGCCGGGCGTCAGCGGCATGGACCGCTACCGCGCCGTGCTGGCCCACATGGCCGGCCACCGGCGCTGGAGCCGCCCGCTGATCGCGGACAACTGGAGCCCGTTCCAGCGCATGGCGGTGGAGTGCTTCGAGGACGCGCGCATCGACCGGCTCATCACCCGCGAATACCCCGGCCTGCGCCGCGTGCTGCTGGCGCTGCACCCGAGACCGGTGCAGGGCGCCTGCGACGACCAGACCACCTCCTGCCTGCGCCACCGGCTGGCCATGGTCTCGCGCGCCATGCTCGACCCGGCCCACGGCTACACCGAGCCGCTGCTGCTGCAGACCGTGGAACGGCTGAACGAATTGCTGGCCGACGGCGAAGGCAGCACAGCCGCCGTGGCGGAGCAAGCGCTGGCGTACGTGGCCCGCAGCCGGCGACCCAGCGACCAGTTCGCCAAGGTCTGGTTCGACGACACCGTGGTGCCCTACCGCGACGACAACCGCCACCTCTGGCGCTTCATCGAGGACAGCGACGACGAGGACTTCTTCGACGACCCGGAGAAGGCCCGCGCCCAGCAGAACGAACTGCAGGCCCTGCCGCCGCGCCACTACCCCGAGTGGGACCACCACAGCCAGACCTACCGGCCCGACTGGGTCAGCCTCTACGAACACCTGCACCCGCGCGGCAACCCGGCGGACATCGATGCGCTGCTGACCAAGCACGCGGCGCTGGCCAAGCGCCTCAAGCGGGTGCTGGACCTGCTCAAGCCGCAGGACAAGGTCCGCATCCGCTACCAGGAGGAGGGCAGCGAGCTGGACCTGGACGTCGCGATCCGCTCGCTGATCGACTGGCGCGGCGGCGCCATGCCCGACCCGCGCATCAACATGAGCCACCGCACCGACGGGCGGCACATCGCGGTCTCGCTGCTGCTGGACCTGTCCGAGTCGCTCAACCAGCCGGTGCCCGGCGGGCAGCAGACCGTGCTGGAGCTGAGCCAGGAGGCGGTGGCCCTGCTGGCCTGGGCGGTCGAGCAACTGGGCGACCCGTTTGCCATCGCCGGTTTCCACTCCAACACCCGGCACGATGTGCGCTACCTGCACATCAAGGGCTACGGCGAGGCCTTCGGCGAGGACGTCAAGGCCCGCATGGCCGCGATGCAGGCCGGCTGGTCCACCCGCATGGGCGCGGCCCTGCGCCACGCCGCCCACACCCTGGCTGCGCGCCCGGCCGACAAGAAGCTGCTGCTGGTGCTGACCGACGGCCAGCCGTCCGACGTGGACAGCCCGGACGAGCGGCAACTGATCGAGGACACCCGGCGCGCGGTGCGCGAGCTGGACCGGCAGGGCATCTACACCCACTGCATCAGCCTGGACCCGAACGCCGACGCCTATGTGGGCGACATCTTCGGCCAGCGCCACACCGTGATCGACCGGGTCGAGCGGCTGCCGGAGCGCTTGCCGGGGCTGTTCCTGGCGCTGACACGCTGATCGGATTTTGATTAAGTTATGTGTGAATCAAAGATGAAGAATTTGTGAATTTACCTTATGTAAGTCGCTACCTATAGTCCCTTTCACACCGCCCTTTCTCCACCTCTTTCCGTTCAATTCACCATGCTCCAAGCCCTGATTTTTGATGTCGATGGCACGCTGGCCGACACCGAGGGCCTGCATCTCGAAGCCTTCAACCACGCCTTCCGTCAGGAGGGGCTGGACTGGCACTGGAGCGTGGACGACTACCTGCGCCTGCTGGAGATTTCGGGCGGGCGCGAGCGCCTGGCGCACCATTGGCGCATCGCGAATCCGGACCACAAGGAAGTCGATGGCGGCGCGGTCCAGGACCTCATTGCCCGGCTGCACGAGGCCAAGACCGCCTATTACGAGCAGGCGGTGCTGCAGGGCGCGGTGAGCCTGCGGCCCGGGGTGCTGGCGCTGATGAGCGAGGCGCGCCGGCAGGGCCTGCAACTGGCCATCGCCACCACGACCTCGCCGGTCAACGTGGCGGCGCTGATGCGCAGCGCGATCGGGCCGGACTGGCGCGACCACTTCCTGACCATCGGCGACGCCAGCAACGCACCCATCAAGAAACCGAACCCGCAGGTCTACATGAAGGTGCTGGCCGACCTGCGCATCCGGGCGGCCGACTGCATGGCGTTCGAAGACTCGGCCAACGGCCTCAAGGCCGCGCTGGCGGCGGGCCTGCCGACGGTCATCACGCCCAACCGCTACACCGCCCACCACAACTTCCAGGGCGCCCTGCGCGTGCTGCCGGACCTGACCCAGGCCAGTGTGTCCCGGCTGCGCGAATGGCACGCCCGCTGACGCTTTTTCTCTTCCCTGACCGCCACCGACCATGTCCTCTATCCGCATCGCCCCTTCCATCCTCTCGGCCGACTTTGCCCGCCTGGGCGAGGAAGTCCGCGCCATCGAGACGGCCGGTGCCGACCTGGTGCACTTTGACGTGATGGACAACCACTACGTGCCCAACCTGACCATCGGGCCGTTGGTCTGCGAGGCGATCCGCCCGCACGTGAAGATCGGCATCGACGTGCACCTGATGGTCGAGCCGGTGGACGCGCTGATCCCGCTGTTTGCCAAGGCCGGCGCCAACCTCATCAGCTTCCACCCCGAGGCCAGCCGCCACGTCGACCGCACGCTGCAGCTCATCCGCGACCACGGCTGCAAGGCCGGCCTGGTGTTCAACCCGGCCACGCCGCTGTCCTTCATGGACCACGTGATGGACAAGCTGGACCTGGTGCTGCTGATGAGCGTGAACCCCGGCTTCGGCGGCCAGAAGTTCATCCCGTCCACGCTGGGCAAGCTGCGCGAGGCGCGTCAGCGCATCGACAACTTCGCCGCCGAAAACGGTCGCGAGATCTGGCTCGAAGTCGATGGCGGCGTGAAGGTCGACAACATCGCCGAGATCGTCGCCGCCGGCGCCGACACGCTGGTGGCCGGCAGCGCCGTGTTCGGCGCGCCCGACAACGACGGCGGCTACCGCAACGTCATGAAGCAGCTTCGTCAGAACGCCGCCCAAGCCTCGAATTCCTGAAACCTCCGAAAGCCCCCGATGACCACGCGCCGCCGCTTCACGCTCACGCAATACCTGATCGAACAACGCCGCCGCTACCCCGGTGCGAGCGGTGACTTCAACGCCCTGCTGCTGGACGTGGCGCTGGCCTGCAAGGCCATCGCGCGCTCGGTGGCCTTCGGCGAGCTCGGCGGCGTGCTGGGCAACCCGGCGGCCGACGTTGCGACGGCGGTCAACGTCCAGGGCGAAGTCCAGAAGAAGCTCGACGTCATCAGCAACGCCTACTTCACCGAGATGACCGAGTGGGGCGGCCACCTGGCGGGCATGGCGTCCGAGGAGATGGACGAGCCCTACCAGATCCCCGAGACACAGCAGCGCGGCAAGTACCTGCTGGTGTTCGACCCGCTGGACGGCTCCAGCAACATCGACGTGAACGTGACTGTCGGCTCGATCTTCTCGATCCTGCGCGCGCCGCAGGACGTGATCGACTCGGGTCGCGACGTGGTCGAGGCCGACTTCCTGCAGCCCGGCACGCAGCAGATGGCCGCTGGCTACGCGCTCTACGGTCCGACGACCATGCTGGTGCTCACGGTGGGCAACGGCGTGGCCGGCTTCACGCTGGACCCGAACCTGGGCCAGTTCATGCTGACCCACCCGAACCTGCAGATTCCGCAAGACACGCAGGAGTTCGCGATCAACGCCTCCAACAGCCGCTTCTGGGAAGCGCCGGTGAAGCGCTATGTCGACGAGTGCCTGGCTGGCAAGACCGGCCCGCGCGGCAAGGACTTCAACATGCGCTGGATCGCCTCCATGGTGGCCGAGGCGCACCGCATCCTGATGCGCGGCGGCGTCTTCATGTACCCGCGTGACACCAAGGACGCCGCCAAGCCCGGTCGCCTGCGCCTGCTCTATGAAGCCAACCCGGTGGGCATGATCATCGAACAGGCCGGCGGCCGCGCCAGCACCGGCCGCGAACCCATGCTCACCGTCAGGCCCACGGCGCTGCACCAGCGCATTGGCCTGGTCTTCGGCAGCAGGAACGAGGTCGAGCGCATCGAGCGCTACCACCGCGAACCGGTCGCCTACAAGGACGACAACCCGCTGTTCGCCGAGCGCTCGCTGTTCCGCGACTGACCGCCGCCGCATCAAATTTTTCATCTCCGGAGACAAGCACCATGTCCGAACGCCATCCCATCATCGCCATCACCGGCTCGTCCGGCGCGGGCACCTCCACGGTGACCCGCACCTTCCAGAACATCTTTCGCCGCGAGAACCTGACCGCCGCCGTGATCGAGGGCGACAGCTTTCACCGGCTGGACCGCAAGGCCATGAAGGCGCGCATGGCCGAGGAGGAGGCCAAGGGCAACCGCCACTTCAGCCACTTCGGCGCCGAGGGCAACCTGTTCCCCGAGATCGAGGGACTGTTTCGCCAGTACGCGACCGACGGCACCGGCAAGTGCCGCAAGTACCTGCACAACGCCGAGGAGGCCGCGCCCTACAAGCAGGACCCCGGCACCTTCACACCCTGGGAGGACATTCCCGCCGGCACCGATCTGCTGTTCTACGAAGGCCTGCACGGCGCGGTGAAGACCGACACCGTGGACATCGCGCAGTACCCCGACCTGCTGATCGGCGTCGTGCCATCGATCAACCTGGAGTGGATCCAGAAGCTGATCCGCGACAAGACGCAGCGCGGCTACAGCCAGGAAGCGGTGGTCGACACCATCCTGCGCCGCATGCCCGACTACGTGAACTACATCGTCCCGCAGTTCGGCCTGACGCACGTGAACTTCCAGCGCGTGCCAGTGGTGGACACCTCCAACCCCTTCATCGCGCGCGATATCCCCAGCGCCGACGAGAGCATGGTGGTGATCCGCTTCGCCAAGCCCAAGGGCATCGACTTCCAGTACCTGCTCAACATGATCAACGGCTCGTGGATGAGCCGCGCCAACACCATCGTCGTGCCTGGCGGGAAGATGGAGATCGCGATGCAGCTGATCTTCACGCCGTTCATCTGGCGGATGATGGAACGCAAGAAGCGCGCCCTCGGGCAGGGCTGATCGGGACCAGGAGACACACATGAAGAACCCTTCCCCCGAACTCGCCCGCCAGATGGCCAACGCCATCCGCATGCTCGCCGTCGACGCGGTGGAAAAGGCCAAGAGCGGCCACCCCGGCGCGCCCATGGGCATGGCCGACATCGCCGAGGTGCTGTGGAACCGGCACCTGAAACACAACCCGGCCAACCCGCACTGGCCCGACCGCGACCGCTTCGTGCTCTCCAACGGCCACGGCTCGATGCTGATCTACGCGCTGCTGCACCTCACGGGTTACGACCTGCCGATGGAGGAGCTCAGGAAGTTCCGCCAGTTGCACAGCAAGACCGCCGGTCACCCCGAGGTCGGCATCACGCCCGGCGTCGAAACAACGACCGGCCCGCTGGGCCAGGGCATCACCAACGGCGTCGGCATGGCGCTGGCCGAGAAGCTGCTGGCGTCCGAGTTCAACCGTCCGGGCCACGCCATCGTCGACCACTTCACCTACGTCTTCCTGGGCGACGGCTGCATGATGGAAGGCATCAGCCACGAGGCCTGTGCGCTCGCCGGCACGCTGCGCCTGTCCAAGCTGGTGGCCTTCTACGACGACAACGGCATCTCCATCGACGGCCATGTCGAGGGCTGGTTCACCGACGACACGCCCAAGCGCTTCGAGGCCTACGGCTGGCATGTGATCCCCAACGTCGACGGCCACGACCCGGCCGCCATCGAAGCGGCGCTGCTGGACGCGAAGCAGCAGGGCGCGCGGGCCGATGGCAAGCCGACCCTGATCTGCTGCAAGACCGTGATCGGCATGGGTTCGCCCAACAAGGCCGGCACACACGACGTGCATGGCGCCGCGCTGGGTGCGGCCGAGGTGCAGGCCACGCGCGACGCACTGGGCTGGACCGCGGCGCCGTTCGAGATCCCGGCCGAGATCGCCGAGGCCTGGAACGCGCTCGATGCCGGTGCCGCCGCCGAGCGGGCCTGGCGGCAGCGCTTCGACGCCTACCGCGCGGCGTTCCCGAAGGAGGCGGCCGAGTTCCTGCGCCGCATGGCCGGGGAGCTGTTGCCCGATTTCGACGACCGCTTGCCGGGCCTGCTGGCGGCTATCGCCTCCAAGCCCGAGGCCGTCGCCACCCGCAAGGCCAGCCAGAACGCGCTCGACGCGCTGGCCCCGCTGGTGCCCGAGTTCTTCGGCGGCAGCGCCGACCTGACCGGCTCCAACCTCACCAACTTCAAGGGCTGCGTGAAGGCAGGGCTGAACAGCGAGGGTGCATTTGCCTGGGGCAACCACCTGAGCTACGGCGTGCGCGAGTTCGGCATGGCGGCGATCATGAACGGCATCGCCCTGCACGGCGGCTACATCCCCTACGGCGGCACCTTCCTGACCTTCAGCGACTACAGCCGCAACGCCATCCGCATGGCCGCGTTGATGAAGCAGCGCGTGATCCACGTCTTCACGCACGACTCCATCGGCCTGGGCGAAGACGGCCCGACGCACCAGTCGGTCGAACACGTGCCCAGCCTGCGCATCATCCCGGGGCTGGACGTGTGGCGGCCGGCCGACGGGCTGGAGACCGCGGTGGCCTGGGCCAGCGCCATCGAACGCCGCGACGGGCCAAGCGCCCTGTGTCTCTCGCGCCAGAACCTGCCGCGCGTGAGCACCATCGAACAGGCCGAGCTGATCCGCCGCGGCGGTTACGTGCTCAGCGACATGGAGGAACCCCAGGCCGTGATCGTGGCCACCGGCTCCGAGGTTGAAATTGCCCTGCAGGCGCAGGCGGCGCTGGCGGTGGACGGCGTGCGGGCCCGCGTGGTGTCGATGCCCAGCACCAATGTTTTCGACCGCCAGAGCGATGCCTACCAGGACAGCGTGCTGCCGCTGTCCTTGCCGACGGTGGCGGTGGAGGCGGCGCACCCGGACTTCTGGCGCAAGTACGTGGGTCGCACCGGTGTCGTGGTCGGCATTGCCAGCTTCGGCGAATCGGCGCCGGCCAAGGACCTGTACCAGCACTTCGGCATCACCGCCGCACGCGTGAGCGACGCGGTGCGCACCCTGGTGCACCGCGCGGCCCATCGCCGCGAGGAAGCGCTGCCCGAACACATCGTTGTCGGAACGCACTGATCGTGGCCCATTCCCATCCGTTCGATGCGGTGCTGTTCGACCTCGACGGCACCCTGGTGGAGACCGCGCCCGAGATCGCCGACGCGGTCAACGACACGCTGACCGCGCTCGGCCATGCGCCGGTGGCGCAGCAGCAGGTCGACGACTGGATCGGCCACGGCACGCGCGAGTTGCTGGTCAAGGCGCTGGCGCAGGCCTTGGGCATATCGCCAGCCGCCGTGCGCGCCTCCGCGTCCTTTGCCGCCATCGAGGCCGAGTTCGGTCAGCACTACAAGGCGCGCTGCGGGACCCGCAGCCACCTCTACCCCAAGGTGCGCGAAAGCCTGGAGGCGCTGCGCGCGGCGGGCGTGAAGCTGGCCGTGGTGACCAACAAGGAAGGGCGCTACACGCAGACCGTGCTCGATGTGCACGGCCTCACGCCGCTGTTCGACCGCGTCATCAGCGGTGACACGCTGCCGGTGAAGAAGCCGGACCCGGCGGCGGTGGACGACTGCCTGCAGCGCTTCGGCGTGGCGCGCGAACGGACCCTGTTCGTGGGCGATTCGTCCATCGACGTGGCCACCGCGCGCAACGCCGGCATCGCCGTCTGGGCGCTGCCCTATGGCTACAACATGGGGCAACCGATCGAGGCCTGCGGGCCCGACCGCGTGATCCCCGACCTTTCGGCGTTGACCACCGGGATGGCGCTGCGCAGCGACGCGGCCGCCGCCTGAACGCCTTTCTTCTTCCTTCACACATTCAGAGATCCGACATGACGCTCAAGATTGGCATCAATGGTTTCGGCCGCATCGGCCGCATGGTGTTCCGCGCGGTGGCGCAGGAAGCCGAGTTCAGGGACATCGAGGTCGTCGCCATCAACGACCTGCTCGAACCCGAGTACCTGGCCTACATGCTGCAGTACGACTCGGTGCACGGCCGCTTCAAGGGGACCGTGGCCGTGGACGGCAACCACCTCGTGGTCAACGGCAGGAAGATCCGTCTGACCGCGGAGAAGGACCCGGCGAACCTGAAGTGGAACGAGGTCGGCGCCGACGTGGTGATCGAATCGACCGGCTTCTTCCTGACCAAAGACACCTGCCAGAAGCACCTGGACGCGGGCGCGAAGAAGGTCGTGCAGTCGGCACCGTCGAAAGACGATACGCCCATGTTCGTGTTCGGCGTGAACCACGCCAAGTACGCGGGCGAGGCCATCGTCTCCGCCGCTTCGTGCACCACCAACTGCCTGGCCCCGGTGGCCAAGGTGCTCAACGACCGCTTCGGCATCAAGCGCGGCCTGATGACCACGGTGCACGCCGCGACCGCCACGCAGAAGACGGTGGACGGCCCGTCGAGCAAGGACTGGCGCGGTGGCCGCGGCATCCTGGAAAACATCATTCCTTCGTCCACCGGTGCCGCCAAGGCCGTGGGCGTGGTGCTGCCCGAGCTGAACCGCAAGCTCACCGGTATGGCGTTTCGCGTGCCGACCTCCGACGTGTCGGTGGTGGACCTGACGGTCGAGCTGAACACCGACGCGAGTTACGACGACATCTGCGCCGCGATGAAGGCCGCGTCCGAAGGGCCGCTCAAAGGTGTGCTGGGCTACACCAGCGACAAGGTGGTTTCGACCGATTTCCGTGGCTGCGCCATGCCCTCGATCTTCGACGCCGACGCTGGCATCGCGCTGGACAAGAGCTTCGTCAAGGTCGTGAGCTGGTACGACAACGAGTACGGCTACACCTGCAACATGATGCGCTTCGTGCAGCACGTGGGCGCCAACTGAGTTCGGGGGCTGAGATGAAATTCCTCCGATTCAGCGACGTGTGCCGCAGCGGCTTCGCCCGCGGCAAGCGCGTCTTCATCCGTGCCGACCTCAATGTTCCGCAGAACGATGAGGGAGAGATCACCGAAGACACCCGCATCCGCGCGTCCATTCCCGCGATCCAGATGGCGCTGGACGCCGGTGCCGCCGTCATGGTCACGTCCCACCTGGGTCGCCCGACCGAAGGTGCGTTCAAGCCCGAAGACTCGCTCTCGCCGGTGGCGCGGCGCCTGTCGGATCTGATGGGCCACGAGGTGCGGCTCGTGGCCGACTGGGTCGACGGCGACTTCCAGGTCGCGCCCGGCGAGGTGGTGCTGCTGGAGAACTGCCGCCTGAACGTGGGCGAGAAGAAGAACAAGCCCGAGCTGGCCGCCAAGCTGGGCAAGCTGTGCGACATCTTCGTGCACGACGCCTTCGGCACCGCGCACCGCGCCGAGGGCACGACCTACGGC
>JAEUOT010000004.1 GCA_016790705.1 Hydrogenophaga sp. | reverse complement strand
CGTGCTGTTCATGTACGGCCCGATGTTCGTGATCTTCGTGCTCTCGTTCCAGGGGCCAGAGGGTGGCCTGACGTTCCCGCTGCGCGGCACCTCGCTGCACTGGTTCCGCCAACTGGCCGAAGGCCTGGGCACGGTGGACATCGGCGCGGCCTTCACCCGCTCGCTCATGCTCGGTGCCGTGGTCATGGCCTTCACCGTCGTGCTGTCGGTGCTGGCCGGCCTGGCCTTCCGCAAGAAGCTCTCGGGCGGCAACGCGCTGTTCTACGTGACCGTGGCCAGCCTGATCATGCCGTCCATCATCGTGTCGCTGGGCATCGGCCTGCAGTTCCGCCTGCTCGATGGCGGTCTCAAGTGGTTGCTCGAAGCCGTGGGCGCGACCACCACGCTGGAGGAGTACGGCACAGCGCTGGGCCTGTTCACCTCGGCCCTGGGCGCGCACCTGACCTGGACCCTGCCCTTCGGCCTGCTGATCATGTTCGCGGTCTTCAACCGCTTCAACCCGGCCTACGAAGAGGCCGCACGCGACCTGGGCGCCACGCCCTGGCAGACCTTCCGCCACGTGGTGCTGCCCCTCATCGGCCCTTCCGTGGTCGGCGTCGGCATGTTCGGCTTCACCCTCAGCTGGGACGAGATCGCCCGCACCTCGCAGGCCATCGGCGACGTCAACACCCTGCCGCTGGAACTGCAGGGCCTGACGGCCACCGTCACCACGCCAGCCATCTACGCGCTGGGCACGGTGACCACGGTGGTGTCGTTCGCGGTGATGGGGATCACGGTGGGCCTGGCGATGTGGCTGAAGAAGAACAAGAAATGACCCCCCTGCGCCGCTTCGCGTCTTCCCCCCTCACGAGGGGGGACCACACCAGTGGCCGGGCCAAGCCCGTTCCACGGTGTGTGCTGGACGAAACATCTTTGGAGCCCACGGCATGAAGGCTGCGCCCACCGACCAGGCGATCTACGAGCGCATGGTGTCGGCCATCCTCGACCACCAGCTGCCGCCCGGCACCAAGCTGGTGGAAGACCGGCTGGCGGCGGCCTTCGGCGTCTCGCGCACGCGCATCCGGCCGGTGCTGGTGCGGCTGGCCAACGAGAAGGTGGTCACGCTCACGCCCAACCGCGGCGCGGCGATTGCCGAACCCAGCGAGGCCGAAGCACGCGAAGTGTTCGAGGTGCGGCGCATGATCGAGCCGCTGCTGGTCGAACGTTTCATCGCACGCGCCAGCGCCGCCCACCTCCAGGCGCTCAAGACCTGCATCCGCGACGAAGAGGCCGCGCGCAAGGCCGGCGACATGCGCCGCGCGATCCGTCTCTCGGGCGACTTCCACCTGCAGATCGCTGAACACGCCGGCCACCAGACCCTGGGCGGCATCCTGCGCGAACTGGTCTCGCGCACCTCGCTCATCCTCATGGCCTACAGCGCGCCGCACGCGCAGTCGCGCGAGGACGCCACCGCCTGCGGCTGCCTGGAACACCGAGCATTGCTCGCCGCCATCCGGCTGCGCGATGCCAAGGAGGCGTCGCGCCTGATGCGCGAGCACCTCGAACGGCTGGAGGCGCAACTGAGTTTTTCTGCAACACCCGAGGCGGCGCCAGACCTGCTGGAACTGTTCGGGTCAGGCGATGAACGCCGCGCGAGGCCGCCCCTTGCAAGCGCCGCCCCCTTGGGCGGCAGCGACACGCGCAGCGGCGGAGAGTGGGGGCTCTCGTGAAGCGCCTGCTGGTCATCAACCCCAACACCTCGGATCGCGTCAGCGCGCTGCTGCAGCAACACGTGCAGACAGCGGCCGGTTCGCACGTCGTGGTGCAGACGGTCACCGCCCGTTTCGGCGCGCCCTACATCGCCGACGAGGCCAGCTACGCGGTGGCCGCGCACGCCGCGCTGGACGCCTGGGCCGCCGCACTTGCCCGCAATGAATCCCCACCCGACTCGGTCCTCATCGGCTGTTTCGGCGACCCCGGCCTGATGGCCTTGCGCGAATCGAGTCCGGTGCCGGTCACCGGACTGGCCGAGGCCGCCTTCATCGAGGCCGCGCGCCACGGCCGCTACGCCGTGGTGACCGGCGGCGAACGCTGGGCGCCGATGATCCAGCGGCTGGCGCAGGCGCTGGGGCAGGCCCAGCAGCTCGCCGGCATCCACACCGTCGTGCCGACCGGGGCGCAACTGGCCGCCGACCCGGCCGCCGCCCACCGGCTGCTGGCCCGGGCCTGCCGGGACGCCGCCCACCAACTGGGCGTGCAGGCGGTCATCCTCGGCGGGGCCGGTCTGGCGGGCATGGCCGCCGCGATCCAGGCGGATGTGCCGGTGCCCGTGATCGACAGCGTCGTGGCCGGCGCACACTGGGCGCTGCGCAGCCCGCCGCTGCCGCCCCAACGCACCACACCGGGCTTCGACATCGCCTGGCAGGGCCTGTCGGCCGACATGACGCGGCTCGGCCCTGCGGGTTAGGCCGCCGTCCGGTGGCGACAGCCTGTCGGGCCAAGGCGCATCACAATGTGCCCATGGTCCGACCCACCCAACTGCTCCACCCCCAGCGCGCACCCGCCCCGGTGCGCCCCGCCGCCACCGTCCTGCTGCTGCGCGACGGCCCGCAAGGCATCGAAGTGCTGATGACACGCCGCTCGATGACGGCGAGCTTCGCACCCGGCGCCTACGTGTTCCCCGGCGGCGGCATCGACGCCGCCGACGCGCAGGCGCACGCACAATCCACCCGGCGTCCCTCGCAGAGCGACCTGCGTCTCACGCAAGCCATCGCCGCGATCCGCGAAAGCTTCGAGGAACTGGGCGTGCTGCTGGCGCGGCGCGCCGACGGCTCTCACCTGGACACGGCGCAGATCGCCGCGCTGGATCGCAAGGCGCCGTTTGCCGCGATGTGCGCCAACCTGGGTCTGACCCTCTCGGGCGCTGAGATCCACGTGCTCGCGCATTGGGTCACCGACCGCGACCTGCCGCGCCGCTTCGATGTGCCCTTCCTCGTGGCGCGCATGCCCGCGGGCCAGGAGCCGGTGGCCGACGAATCGGAGCAGTTCGAACCGCTGTGGGTGCGCCCGGCCGATGCGCTGGCGCGCCACGCCGCCGGCCGGTTTTTCATCATCTTCCCGACCATCCGCACACTGGAGCGGCTGCAGGCGTATGCCAAGGTGGACGACATTCTCATCGGCTGCGCGATCAACGAAAAGCCGCTGTTCACGAGCTGTCCGCGCGCCGGACTGATGAACGGCCACGAGTCGCGCCACATGGAGCACGAACCGCCCTTCGGTGAGCTGGCGCTGGTCTGTCCGGACGGCCAGATCGTGCATGAGCTGGCCTGGCAGACCGAGCGGCCGGTGCCGCTGCTCAAGAACGTGCAGCGCCTGACCGCGCCCAACCCGGGGTTCATGACCGGGCCCGGCACCAACAGCTACGTGGTCGGCGACCCGTCAACGGGCCACATCGTGATCGACCCAGGACCGGACGACCCGGAACACATCGAGCGCCTGTGGCGGGCGGCGGGCGACGACATCCGCGCCATTGTCTGCACCCACTCGCACCCCGACCATTCGCCGGGCGCACCGCGTCTGCAGCGCCTGTGTGCGGGCAGTGACCAGGGACCACCGCCGATCCTGGGACTGCCCAGCGCCCCGACCTCGCGCGAGAACAGCCGTTTCACGCCCGACCGCGCGCTGGCCGACGGCGAGCGCCTGGTGCTGGTCGGCGCGGACAGTGACGGACTGAGCAGCCACTCCCTGCGCGTGGTGCACACGCCCGGTCACGCCGCCAACCACCTGTGCCTGCTGCTGGAGGAGGACGGCCTGCTGTTTTCCGGCGACCACATCCTCAACGGCAGCACCACCGTGATCGACCCGCCCGACGGGAACATGGGCGCCTACTTCGAATCGCTGGACATGCTCGACCGCCTGTGTGCGCGGCACGAGGTGAACTTCATCCTCCCGGCCCACGGCTACGTGATGGGCGACCATCCGCTCGGCGCCGACAACCCCGGCGGCCCCGAACACGGTGGCGCTCGCGCGGCCATCGCGCACCTCAGGGCACACCGTCTGGCGCGCGAGGCCAAGGTCGTCAAGGCAATGAAAGCCCTGCCCGACGGCAGCATGGACGACTGGGTGAAGATCGCCTACGACGATGTGCCCGAGCGGCTCTGGCCAGTGGCCAAGCGCTCGTTGCTGGCGCACGTCGAACATCTTCAGAGCCTGGGCGGGTTCAACGTCTGAAGCGCACACGCCATGACCACACGCCACGATCGCAACGCCTGGTATTCCCGCTTTGCCAAAACCACGGCGCGTTATTCCGGCCGGCCGCGGACCTTCAGCCTGGCGGTGGCGGTGATCGTGGTCTGGCTGGTCACCGGACCGCTGTTCGGCTTCAGCGACACCTGGCAACTGGTGATCAACACCGGCACCACCATCGTCACCTTCCTGATGGTGTTCCTGATCCAGAACACCCAGAACCGCGACACCGAGGCTATCCAGGTCAAGCTCGATGAACTGATCCGCGCCACCCAGGGCGCGCACAACGCGCTGCTGAACCTGGAAGAACTGGAAGAAGAGGAGCTTGATGCGTTCCGGGCGCGCTATCTGGCGCTGGCCGCTGCGGCCCGCATGCGCATGGACCGCGGCGATCCCGACACGGACACGCCGGAGGCGCCTGAAAATAAAGTGTGAAGCGCGCCGATAAGCCGGATTCTGTGCATGCAGGTCGCCCCGCATGTGACCGCCATTCCTCTGGGCCGGGGGTCGCCCACCCGGCTCGGTGCTACCTACCCGCCAGCTCCGCGGAACCACGTCAACGCTGGCCTATTTGGTATTGCTGCGCGTAGAGATTGCCCGTTTCACCCGAACTGAATCGGCTCGTCTCTGTTGCTCTGATCCTCACCTTAGGGTCTTGCGACTTGTCGGTGGAGAGGTGTTACCTCCTACGCTGTCCTGTGCAGTCCGGACGTTCCTCCAGTGCTCCCTTTCGGGTCCCCTTGCGGGGTTGCACCAGCGGCGGTCTGGCGCGCTTCACGGACGCGATTATCCCTGTTCAGATCAGCCGGCGGATCTTGCGGTGGCGCCACACGCCCCGGTAGTACGCGCTCTGCAGCACCAGCATGGTCACATAGGCCACCGGAAAGGCGATCCAGATGCCCTCCAGCCCCAGGCGTGCGTCCAGCGCGTAGGCGGCGGGCAGTTGCACACCCAGGATGCAGAACACCGAGATCGCCATCGGCACCAGCACGTCGCCACTGGCGCGCATGACGCCGCCGACGACGGCCTGGAAGCCGAACACCAGGATGCTCCAGAGCATCAGGTGCAGCAGGTGTTGCGCCTGCGCCTGCACCGCGTCCTGCGTCAGGAACAGCCCCAGCACCCAGCCCGACACCGCGTAACCCAGCAGCACCAGCGAGCCCGTCAGCACCGCGTTGAGCCCCAGACCGGTCTTCAGGATCGGCCCCAGGCGCTCGACGCGCCCCGCGCCGATGGTCTGTGCCGCCAGGATGGACGCCGTGATGGCGATCGACAGGGCCGGGAACTGCACGTAGTTGACGATCTGCGTGACCGCGCCGTAGGCCGCCGTGGCCTGCGAGCCGTGCCGGTTGACCAGCGCCAGGATCACCAGCTCCGACAGCGAGATCACCACCATCTGCAGGCCGGTGGGCAAGCCGATGCGCATCACCGGCCCCAGGATCCTGCGGTCCAGCCGCAGGTCGCGCAGCAGCTCACGGTCGGGCGCCAGCACATGCCCGCGCCGGCGCAGGCGCACCGCCAGAAACGTCAGCGCCGCCAACTGCGAAATGAAGCCGGCCAGCGCAGCGCTGCGGATGCCCAGCGGCGGCAGGCCGATCCAGCCCTTGATGAGCAGCGGGGTGAGCGCCAGCCCCACGGTGGTGGAGACCAGCAGCGCCAGCAGCGGCGAGACGGTGTCGCTCACGCCGCGCAGGAGCTGGGTCAGCAGGATGAACACCAGCAGCAGCGGCATGAACAGCATCATCATGCGGGCGTAATCGGTCGCGTCGTCCAGCACGTCGGCTGGCGTGCCCAGCGCGGCCATGGCCTCGCGAGCGAACACGCCGCCCGCCACCGCGGCCACCAGCCCGATGAGCGCGCCCAGCGCGATGGCGGTGCCGGCGATTTTCTTGACCTTGTGCGGCTCACGCGCACCCCAGGCCTGGCCGATCAGCACCGAAGCGCCGGAGCCCAGGCCGATGATCAGCGAGATGAAGAAGAACACGATGGGGAACATGCCCGAGACTGCGGCCAGCGCGTGCGTTCCCAGCATCTGGCCGATGTAGATGCCGTTGAGCGTGCCCGACAGGCCCTGCAGGATGTTGGACAACACCATGGGCGCGAGAAACATCAGGTAGACGCGCCACAACGGCTTGTTCACGGGAGAGGACATCTGGGCTTTCGGATCACGCATCGGTCGATTGTCGCCGTCGCCAGTCGACCCCGGGCAACGGCGACAATAGCGCCTTCTCTGCTTGATCGACACAAGCCCGACGAGACCATGATCCGCATCGCCGAACTCAAACTGCCTTTGTCCGAGGTTCCCTTCGAACACCGCCGCGCCGCCGACGCGCCCAGCGAAACCGACGAAGACCGGACCCCGCCCCCGCACCCCATCGAGGCACTGACCTGCCGGGCTGCCAGCGCCCTGGGCGTGCCGCGCGAGGCCATCGCCTCGCTGCAGGTGTTCAAACGCAGCTTCGATGCCCGCAAGGCCGATCTGCTGGCGGTCTACATCGTCGACGTGGCGCTGGCCGATGCCGCACAGGAAGCCGCTGCGCTGGCACGCCTGGACGCCACCCCCCACATCCAGGCCACCCCCGACATGGACTGGCGCGCGCCCGGCCATGCGCCAGCGGACTGGCCCGCCGACCCGGGCGAGCGTCCGGTGGTGGTCGGCCTGGGACCCTGCGGGCTGTTCACCGCGCTGACACTGGCACAGATGGGTCTCAAACCCATCGTGCTCGAACGCGGCAAGCCGGTGCGCGAACGCACCAAGGACACATGGGGCCTGTGGCGCAAGAAACAGCTCAACCCGCAGAGCAACGTGCAGTACGGCGAAGGTGGCGCCGGCCTCTTCTCCGACGGCAAGCTCTACAGCCAGATCAAGGACCCGCGCTTCCTCGGCCGCAAGGTCATGCAGGAATTCGTCGATGCCGGTGCGCCGCCCGAGATCCTCTACCAGGCCCACCCGCACATCGGCACCTTCAAGCTGGTCAGGGTGGTCGAGGCCATGCGCGAGAAGATCGTCGCGCTCGGCGGCGAGATCCGGTTCCAGCACCAGGTCACCGGCCTCGCCCTCGAACCCGCCGCAGACGGCGGGCAACAGCTTACCGCCCTGCGCCTGCAACGGCTCGACACCGGCGACACCGTCGACCTGCCTGCCCGCCGTGTCGTGCTGGCGCTTGGCCACAGCTCGCGCGACACCTTTGCCATGCTGCACGACGCGGGCGTGTTCCTCGAAGCCAAACCGTTCTCCGTGGGCTTTCGCATCGAACACCCGCAAAGCGTGATCGACCGCGCGCGCTGGGGTCGGCACGCAGGCCACCCGCTGCTGGGCGCGGCGGACTACAAGCTGGTCCACCACGCGAAGAACGGCCGGGCGGTCTACAGCTTCTGCATGTGCCCTGGCGGGACCGTGGTCGCCGCGACCAGCGAGCCGGGCCGCGTGGTCACCAACGGCATGAGCCAGTACTCCCGCAACGAGCGCAACGCCAACGCCGGCATGGTGGTCGGCATCGACCTGGCCGACTACCCGACCCGTTTTCCGCAGGACCTGCCGCTGTGGACCGCTGCCTTCGGCGAGACCGAGGGCGCGCGTTACGCCGGGCAGGCCGAGGCCATGGCGGCCGAGGGCAAGACCCACCCGCTGGCGGGCATCGTGCTGCAACGCCAGCTCGAAGCACGCGCCTTCGAACTCGGCGGCGGGACCTACGAAGCGCCCGGTCAGAAGGTCGGCGACTTCCTCGCCGCGCAACCATCGACCGTGTTCGGCGAGGTGCAGCCGTCCTACAAGCCGGGTGTGAAGCTCGGCGATCTGGCCGCAGCCCTGCCCGGCTTCGCGATCGAAGCGATGCGCGAGGCGCTGCCGGCGTTCGGCCGCAAGATCAAGGGCTACGACATGCCGGACGCCATGCTCACCGGCGTCGAAACCCGCACCAGCTCGCCGCTGCGCATCACCCGCGGCGACGACCTGCAGAGCCTGAACACGCGGGGCCTGTACCCGGCCGGCGAGGGCGCGGGCTACGCCGGCGGCATCCTGTCGGCCGGCGTGGACGGCATCAAGATGGCCGAGGCGGTCGCCAAGGACATCCTCGGCGCCTGAATACCGACAGTTACAACTTCCCGGCCAGCTTTACACCGGGTGCGGAGCGGCTTGACATGGCGCCCGCACAGTCGAGTCTCCTTCAACCCCCCGGAGACCTCCATGAACTCCCCCTCCCGTTCCGTCCTGATTCCCGTCCTGACCGGCGTGTTGGCCCTCGCCGGCGCCACCGCCGCCCAGGCGCAGGAAGAACGAGGCCGCGTGCTCAGCAGCACCCCCGTGATCCAGCAGGTCGCGGTTCCGCAGCAGGTCTGCCAGAACGTCACGGTGCGTGAACCGGCGCGCGGCTCCGGCGCAGGCGCCCTGATGGGCGCGATCGCGGGCGGTGCCATGGGCAACGCCGTCGGCCAGGGCAATGGCCGCGCCGCCGCCACCGCCCTGGGCATCTTCGGTGGCGCCATCCTGGGCGACCGCATCGAGGGCAAGGGCCGCGACACGGCACGCACGGTGCAGGAATGCAGCACGCAGAGCGTGATGGAGAACCGCACCGTCGCCTACAACGTGGTCTACGAATACGCTGGCCGTCAGTACAGCACGCAGATGCCCAACGACCCGGGCCGCTGGGTGCCGGTGAGCGTGATGCCCGTCGGCGCCAGCCCGGCCCCGTCCGGCTACTACCGCCCGCAGGCCGCCGCACCCGACGTGGTGCGCATCGGCGGCTACCGCCACGACGACCGCTGGGACAACCGCCGCTGGCACGACCGCTATGACGACCGCGACGATGGACGCTGGGACCGCAACTACCGCTGAACCATCAATTCCACCCACAAAAAAACGCGACCCGAGGGTCGCGTTTTTCATGGCCGGAGAAAGCGGCAGTCAGTTCAAGGATGCCGCGGAACCGGCTCCGCCGGGCCGCCAGCATCGCCCCCAAGGGGGTGACGCCGAAGGCGGCGCGGGGGGCTCGTCATCCCGCGGCGCGGGGGGATCAAAGCTTCTGCAGGGCGGCGATCCGCTCCTCCATCGGCGGGTGGGTGGAGAAGAGTTTGCCCAGACCGCCGGTGATGCCCATGGCCTGCATGTTCTTGGGCAGTTCACCGGGCGTCAGGCCACCCAGGCGGGCCAGGGCGTTGATCATCGGC
Organism: Hydrogenophaga sp.; assembly: GCA_016790705.1. Lineage (GTDB taxonomy): Bacteria > Pseudomonadota > Gammaproteobacteria > Burkholderiales > Burkholderiaceae_C > Hydrogenophaga. The sequence goes on along the minus strand of JAEUOT010000004.1, from coordinate 24,534 downwards.
TGCTTGCGGCCCATCAGACCGGCGGCACCGGCGTCGGCACGGAACTCGCGCTGGCGCGAGAACCAGGCCACGATGATCGCGGCGACAAAACCAAGCAGCAGGTCCAGCACCATCGTGGTGATCATGTAGCCGATGCCCGGGCCGCTGTCGCGGTCGTCGCCGCGGCGCAGGAAGCTGTCGACCGCGTAGCCGATGACGCGGCTGAGGAACACGACGAAGGTGTTCATCACGCCCTGGATCAGGGTCATGGTGACCATGTCGCCGTTGGCCACGTGCGCGACCTCGTGGCCGATCACCGCCTCGACCTCTTCGCGTGTCATGTTCTGCAGCAGGCCGGTCGACACCGCGACCAGGGCACTGTTCTTGAACGCACCGGTGGCGAAGGCGTTGGGGGCGCCGTCATAGATCGCAACTTCGGGCATGCCGATGCCGGCTTTCTGCGCGAAGTTCTGCACCGTCTGCACGATCCAGGCCTCGTCTGCCGTCTGCGGCTGATTGATCACGCGCGCGCCGGTGCTCATCTTGGCCATGGTCTTGCTCATCAGCAGCGAGATGGTCGCGCCGCCGAAACCCATGACCAGCGAAAAACCGGCCAGCGCCGTCATGTTCAACCCGTTGGCCGTGAGGTAACGGTCCACGCCCAGCAGGCGCGTGGTGACCATCAGCACCGCCATCACGGCGAAGTTGGTGAGCACAAACAGGAAGATGCGTTTCATGGAGTCTCCGGAGATAAGTCAACGGGCAATGATAGTGAGGGCTGCAAGACCGATTTCAAGCTGAGGTCATGGACTGGGGCGAACGATCCGGCGCCGGGCCGCCCCAAGCCGGATCAGCCCCCTCGGGGGGCAGCGACCCGCGCAGCGGCGGAGCGTGGGGGCCTCACTTCACACCTGGGGCAGCAGGAACCGCCGCTCCCAGGCCGTCACTTCCCGCAGGAAATGGTCATGCTCCAGCGACTTGACCGCCAGATAGCCCCGCACAAAACGCTCGCCCAGCAAACGCGCCGCATCCCCGCTCTGCGCCATCTGATCCAGCGCGGTGTCAAAGGTTCGCGGCAGGCTGCGCGCCTGGTCGTAGCCGTTGCCGGTCACCGGTTCGGCCGCCGCCAGCCGCTCCTCGATGCCGGCCAGCCCGGCCGCCAGCGTGGCCGCCATCGCGAGATAAGGATTCGCGTCGGCGCCCGCCAGCCGGTTCTCGACCCGGCGCGCGGCCGGACCGCTGACCGGCACGCGCAGACCGGTGGTGCGGTTGTCGTAGCCCCACTGCACATTGGTCGGCGCCTGCGTGCCCACCACATACCGGCGGTAGCTGTTGACGGTCGGCGCGTAGATCAGCATCAGGTCGGACGTGTAGGCCTGCAGGCCGCCGATGAAGTGCAGGAACGTTTCGCTGGCCGAGCCATCGGCGTTGCTGAACACATTGCGCCCTTGCGCATTCACCACGCTCTGGTGCAGGTGCATCGAACTGCCCGACTGGCCGGGAATCGGCTTGGCCATGAACACGGCGTTGAGCCCGTGCTGCAGCGCGATCTCGCGCGCCGCCGTCTTGAACAGAAAGGCCTGGTCGGCCACCGCCACCGGGTCGCCGTGCAGCAGGTTGATCTCGTACTGGTTCTCGCCCACCTCGTGCAGCCAGGTGTCGGCGCGGATGCCCAGGCCGTCGATGGCGGCGTGGAAAGCGTCCCAGAACGGTGCCAGCTCATTCAGCGCATTCAGGCTGAAGGCCGACTGGCCGACCTCGGGCCGGCCACCCTTGCCGGTCGGCGAGGCCAGCGGCTGGGCCGGGTCGGTCATGGCCGCCGTCAGGTAGAACTCGATCTCGGGCGCGACCACCGGGGTCAGCCCTTTGGCGGCGTAACGCGCCACCACATTCTTCAGCACCGAGCGCGGCGCGAACTCGCACAGGCTGCCGTCCATTTCGTAGGCATCGTGCACCGCCAGGTAGCGCGGCACGCTGGCCCAGGGCGAGCGCTTGAGCGTCGCGAGGTCGGGCACCAGGCGCACGTCCGGATCGCTGTCGGGGAACACCGGGTCGTAGCTGTACTCGCCCGTCACGCACTGCATCGGGATCGCCTGGCAGATGCGCAGCTCGTTGCCCCCGGCAAAGCTCGCCGCCGGCATGAGCTTGCCGCGCGGATACCCGGTCACGTCGGCAAACAGGCACTCGACATCGCGCACGCCGGTCTCGCGGAAATGCGCGGCCAGCGTGGCGCGGTCGGCGGCGTTGCCGAGGTTCAGGTGCGACCAGGAGGGAGATGGGTTTGAGGACATGTCAGCTTTCCAGGGATAGGCGCACAGGACGGAACACCGAGGCATCTTCGTAGAAGAGAGGGTCCTGGTTTGCCGGCCACCAGCCGGGCACCCCCAGCACCGGCAGGGGCGTGAACGGTTTGGAGGCCAGTTCGGCGACGCTCAGGCGCGCCGCCAGCCAGCGGTCCCAGGCCGCCACGTCGTCCCCCAGCCCCGTGGGCACGGGCGCGCGGTAGACATGACCGGTGATGGACTTGTAGGGCGAGACCAGCTTCTCCGTCAACGCGTGGCCGAACAGTACCAGCCGGGCCTGCGCCCACAGGGGCCGCAGGTCCACGAAGAGGCGGGTCCACTCCCGCGCGAGGAGGGCCTCCCACAAGGCATCCGGCGCCTGCAGCAGGATCGCGTTCTCGTCGAACAGCGTGATGGCGTCGCGCACCGGCCCGCGCACCTGGCCCACACCCACCTGCGCGATTTCCGCCGCCTGCAGGCGGTTGAGCAGGCGCTTGGTGGCCGGAAAGCGCGCCCAGACCAGTCCGTTGAAGAAGTCGTGCAGGCCCTCGCGCGTCGGCACGGCGCCGTGCTCGAAGATGAAGCGCTCATAGGCCATGCCCTCGGGCAGATCGGCCTGCGGGACGAAGCACGGACCGGCGCCCCCGAGGTGCTGCGTCAATGCCCTCGGCAGGGAGATGCCGGCGTCACAGGCGGCGCGCACGGCCTGGCCATCGGCCGCAAACGGCGCATTCCATGGCTGCGTCCAGTCGGGCGCGGGCCAACCGGCGACGGCCTTGCCGACGGCGCACATCGCCGATCAGCCCACCAGCTTCCAGGGCAGCGCCTCGCCCGAGCGCAGCGGCTTGAGCTCGGCCTCGCCGAAAGCGAAGCTCCCGGCCGGGGTCCAGCTTTCCTTGCGCAGCGTGATGGTGCCGCTGTTGCGCGGCAGGCCGTAGAAGGCCGGGCCGTTGAAGCTGGCGAAGGCTTCGAGCTTGTCCAGGGCGCCCGCAGCCTCGAAGGCTTCAGCGTACATCTCGATCGCGGCGTGGGCGGTGTAGCAACCGGCGCAGCCGGTGGCGTGCTCCTTCAGGTGCGCCGGGTGCGGCGCGCTGTCGGTGCCGAGGAAGAACTTCGGGTTGCCGCTGATCGCTGCGGCCACCAGGGCCCGGCGGTGCAGCTCGCGCTTGAGCACCGGCAGGCAGTAGTAATGCGGGCGGATGCCGCCGGTGAAGATGGCGTTGCGGTTGTAGAGCAGGTGGTGGGCGGTGATGGTCGCGCCGAGCTTGTCGTCCGCCTCGTCCACGTACTGCGCCGCTTCCTTGGTCGTGATGTGCTCCATCACGATCTTCAGGCCCGGGAAGTCCTTGCGCAGCGGTTCGAGCTGCTGCTCGATGAACACCGCCTCGCGGTCGAACAGGTCGATGTCGGGGCTGGTCACTTCGCCGTGTACCAGCAGCAGCAGCCCCGCTTTCTGCATGGCTTCCAGCGTCTTGTAGGTCTTGCGGATGTCGGTCACGCCCGCGTCGCTGTTGGTGGTGGCACCGGCCGGGTAGAGCTTGCAGGCCACCACGCCGGCGTCCTTCGCCCGGGCGATCTCGTCGGCCGGGAGGTTGTCGGTCAGGTACAGGGTCATCAGCGGCTCGAAGGCCACGCCCGCGGGCACGGCGGCGCGGATGCGGTCGGCGTAAGCCGTGGCCTGGGCCGCGGTGGTCACCGGCGGCTTGAGGTTGGGCATGATGATCGCGCGGCCGAACTGCGCAGCGGTGTGGGGGACGACGGCGTTCAGAGCGGCGCCGTCGCGCACGTGCAGGTGCCAGTCGTCGGGGCGGGTGATCGTGAGGGTGGTCGGTGCGTTCATGCGCCGATTTTCCCACCCCGGGGCGTCCTACTTCGCGTGGGTCGCCAAGTGGCGCTCCAGATCGTTCCAGAACGCGTCCACCGAACCCTTGGCCTTGCGGGTGCCCGGGCGCTCGCGGTAGATGCGGATGTCCAGCGTGGTGTCAAAGCCCTCGCCGGCGCTGACCAGCCGCTTGCTGCGCAGTTCGCGCCGCACGGCGCTGGCCGGCAGGAAGGCGATGCCGTGGCCTTCGAGCGCCATGGCCTTCAGGCCTTCGGACATGTCGGTTTCGTAGAAGCGGTCCAGATGCACGGGCGCCGCGCTCTGCTTGAGCACCTGCTCGACCGCCCGGCCCATGTAGGCACCGGGCGCGTAGGCCAGGTACGGCAGCGGATGCGACGGTGTGCCCGGCAAGCGGTACAGCGGCTCGCCCTGGTCGTTGGGCTTGACGTAGGGCGAGAGCAGTTCGCGGCCCAGCGGCAGCATCTCGTAGCGCGCCGCGTCCAACTGGATCGGCTGTGAGGCGTGGTGATAGGCGATCAGCAGGTCGCAACTGCCTTCGACCAGACGCATCACCGCGTCGTGCACGTTCATCGCCATCAGCCGGCTCTTGATCGGACCACAGGTCTCCCGAAGGCCCGACAGCCAGGAGGGGAAGAAGGTGAAGGCCAGCGTGTGCGGCACCGCAAACTCGATCACGTCCTGGGCGGCTGCGGTGTGGGCCCGCAGCATGCCGCGGGTGCTCTGCAGGGTCTGCAGGATCTCGATCGACTGGTCGTACAGGGTCTGGCCTGCGGGGGTCAGGCGCGTGGGGTAGGACGAGCGGTCCACCAGATCGGTGCCGGCCCAGGCTTCGAGCGACTGGATGCGGCGCGAGAACGCGGGTTGCGTGACATGGCGCAACTGGGCCGAGCGGCTGAAGCTGCGCGTCTCGGCCAGGCTCACGAAATCTTCCAGCCACTTGGTTTCCATGGCGGCGGATTATGCGCGCCGTGCATGAGCCCCGCCCCCCCCTGCTTTTCCGGGGATTGGCAGCGCCACGCTTCCGTTACGATAGAGAAAACCTAGGGTAAACCCTAGCATCACCCCGACAGACTTCCATGACCCAGAACCCGCCTTCCGTCTACCCGCCCCGCATCGCCCACGAAGGCCTGCGCCAGAAAATCATGTCGGCCGACGCGGCCGCCGCCCTCATTCACCATGGCGACCACGTCGGCATGAGCGGTTTCACCGGCGCCGGCTACCCCAAGGCGGTGCCGCTGGCGCTGGCGCAGCGCATCCAGGCGCAACACGACGCCGGCCAGCCCTTCAGCATCGGCCTGTGGACCGGCGCCTCGACCGCGCCCGAGCTGGATGGCGCGCTGGCCAAGGTCGGCGGCATGGACATGCGCCTGCCCTACCAGTCCGACCCGACCTGCCGCGCCCGCATCAACGCCGGCGACATGGCCTACACCGACATCCACCTCTCGCACGTCGCGCAGTACGTGTGGTTCGGCTTCCTGGGCAAGCTCAACGTGGCGGTGATCGAGGTCGCCGGCATCCTGGAAGACGGGCGACTGATTCCGGCCACCTCGGTGGGCAACAACAAGACCTGGCTGGACCAGGCCGACAAGGTGATCCTGGAGGTGAACCACGGCCACCCGCTGGCGCTGGAAGGCATGCACGACATCTACTACGGCACCGAGCGCCCGCCGCACCGCAAGCCGATCCCGATGACCGATGCCGGCGACCGCATCGGCACGCCGTACCTGCACTGCGACCCCGCCAAGGTGATCGCGGTCGTCGAGACCGATCTGCCCGACCGCGACACCCGCTTCTCGGCCCCCGATGAGGCCTCGCGCCGCATCGCCGGCCACCTGATGGACTTCTTCCGGAACGAGGTGAAACAGGGCCGACTGCCCGAAGACCTGCTGCCGCTGCAGTCCGGCGTGGGCAACATCGCCAACGCGGTGCTGGAAAGCCTGAACGACGGCCCCTTCACCGGCCTGCAGGGTTACACCGAGGTGCTGCAGGACGGCATGCTGGCCCTGCTCAAGAGCGGCAAGATGCGCATGGCTTCGTCGACCGCCATCTCGCTCTCCAGCGAGGTGATGAAGGAGTTCAACGAGAACCTGGACTTCTACCGCGAGCGCATCGTGCTGCGCCCGCAGGAGATCAGCAACCACCCCGAGGTGATCCGCCGCCTGGGCCTGATCGCCATGAACGGCATGATCGAGGCCGACCTCTACGGCAACGTGAACTCGACCCACGTGATGGGCACGCGCATCATGAACGGCATCGGCGGCTCGGGCGACTTTGCCCGCAACGCCTACATCTCGATCTTCATGACGCCTTCCACCGCCAAGGGCGGCAGCATCAGTTGCATCGTGCCCATGGTCAGCCACGTGGACCACACCGAACACGACGTGCAGATCGTCGTGACCGAACAGGGCCTGGCCGACCTGCGCGGCCTGTCGCCGCGCCAGCGCTCGCGCCTGATCATCGAACGCTGCGCCCACCCGGACTTCCGGCCTGCGCTGCTGGATTACGTCGAGCGCAGCGAGGCCAACGCGAAGGCCGGCCATGCCGGCATGCACACGCCGCACCTGCTGGAAGAAGCGCTGAGCTGGCACAGCCGGTACGAGAGCACCGGAGACATGAGGATAGCCAAGGCTGTTTGACCAGCAAACACCGCGGCGGGGGTGGGCCTACTCAGCGCCCGACTGCTGCAGCGCCCACATGCCGGCGTAGGTGCCGCCCAGGGCCACCAGTTGGGCGTGCGTGCCGCGCTCGACGATCTCGCCGTGGACCAGCACCAGGATCTCGTGCGCGTCGACCACCGTCGAGAGCCGGTGCGCGATCACCAGCGAGGTCTTGTTGCGCGCCGCGCTCTTGAGCTCGGTCTGGATCGCACGCTCGTTGGCCGAGTCCAGCGCCGAGGTGGCCTCGTCGAAGATCACGATCGGCGGGTTCTTCAGCAGCGTGCGCGCAATCGCCACCCGCTGCTTCTCGCCGCCTGACAGCTTGAGTCCACGCTCGCCCACCGTCGTCGCGTAGCCCTTGGGCAGCTTCTCGATGAAGGTGTGGATGTGGGCCGCCTTCGCGGCCTCCACCGCCGCGTCGTGCCCCGCGTCCGGCCGGCCGTAGAGGATGTTGTATTCGATGCTGTCGTTGAACAGCACCGTGTCCTGCGGCACGATGCCGATGGCCTGGCGCACGCTGGATTGCGTGACCTGGCGGATGTCCTGGCCGTTGATGAGGATCGATCCGTCGGAGGTGTCGTAGAAACGGTAGAGCAGGCGCGCGAGCGTGCTCTTGCCCGAGCCCGAGGGACCGACCACCGCCACCGTCTTGCCCGCCGGCACCTCGAAGCTGATGCCGTGCAGGATCTCGCGCGCCGGCTCGTACGAGAAGCGCACGTTCTCGAACTTCACCGAGGGCGGGCCGTCGAGTTGCAGCGGCCGGGCGCCGGGCTGGTCGGCGATTTCGCGCTCCTTCTCCAGCAGCGCGAACATCTTGTCCAGATCGGTCAGGCTCTGCTTGATCTCGCGGTAGAGCACACCCAGGAAACCCAGCGGGATGTAGAGCTGGATCATGAAGGCGTTGACCATCACCAGATCGCCCAGCGTCATGTGGCCGTCGGCGACCCCCTGGGTCGCACGCCAGAGCATCAGCACCAGGGCCACGGCGATGATGAGCTGCTGTCCCGTGTTGAGCAGGGACAGCGTGCTCTGGCTGCGGATGCGGGCCTTGCGCAGCCGCTCCAGGGCCTCGTCATAGCGACGCGCCTCGAAGGCCTCGTTGTTGAAATACTTGACGGTCTCGTAGTTGAGCAGTGAGTCGATGGCCTTGCTCTGGCTGGTCGACTCGAGCTCGTTCATCTCGCGCCGGAACTTGGTCCGCCACTCGGTGACCGTGACCGTGAAGAAGATGTAGAGCACCAGTGCCGTCAGCGTGATCCAGACATAGCCCATGTCGAATTTCGTGCCCAGCAGCGTGAGCACGAAAGCCACCTCGATCAGGGTCGGAAAGATGCTGTAGAGCGAGTAGGAGATCAGCGACTGCACGCCGCGCGTGCCACGCTCGATGTCGCGCGTCATGCCACCTGTCTGGCGCTCCAGGTGGAAGCGCAGCGACAGCGCGTGCAGATGCTCGAAGACCTGCAGCGCGATCGAGCGCGTCGCACCTTCGGTGGCCTTGGCGAACACCAGCTCGCGCAACTCGGTGAACACGCTGGTCGACAGGCGCAGCAGGCCATAGGCGACGATCAGGCCCAGCGGCACCACCAGCAGCGCCGCCGTGCTGCCCGGCGGGATGCTCATCGCATCGACCAGTTGCTTGAGCAGCAGCGGCACGCCCACGTTGGCGGCCTTGGCGGCCACCATGAAGCTCAGCGCCGCGATCACCCGCCACTTGTATTGCCAGAGATAGGGGAACAGGCGGCGCAGCGTCGCCCAATCCGAACGCTGGGCTGAAGGATCGCTGGGGGCGGGCACGGGATAGGCGGCCCGGGAGACGGACGAGGAGCGCATGCGTGACAATCGGGGAAGAGTTGTCACAGATTGTGCCCATGTCCACCGAATCAAGCCCCCGCCCCCACACCGATCTCCCCGAAGGCCGCGAGCTTGTGCTCAAGGTCATTCCGATGCCGGCCGACACCAACGGCAACGGCGACATCTTCGGCGGCTGGGTCATGGCCCAGGTCGACCTGGCCGGCGCCGTGCTGCCGGCGCGCTATGTCAAAGGCCGCATGGCGACCGTGGCGGTCAACCAGTTCATCTTCAAGCAGCCGGTGCGGGTGGGCGACATCCTGAGCTTCTATTCGCATGTCACCCGCGTCGGCAACACCTCGATCACGGTGCAGGTCGAGGTGTTCGCCGAACGCTTCTCGGCCCAGGGCCAGTACGTCAAGGTGACCGAGGCCAGCCTGACCTACGTGGCGATCGACCACGAAGGCAAGTCGCGCCCGATCCCGCGAGACGGACTGCCGGCCGGTCTGGCCTGAGCGTTTTCGCCGCTTCAGCGCAGCCAGCGCTCGCGCCAGCGGCCGTAGATGTGCTCGGCCAGTGCGGTGCTGGCGGCCAGGTGCTGCTGGGTGCCGGCCCGCATCGCTTCAGGCGTCTGCACCGTCTGCGGATGCATCCGGCAGGCGGGTCCGTAACTGTCTCCCGGCACCGAGATCCAGTCGTCCACCTTGCGCTCGGTAATCTCGATGTGGAACTGCATCGCCAGGTGCTGGCGCAGCACGAAGGCCTGGTGCGGGCAGGCCGCCGATCCGGCAATGAGCTCGGCGCCCGGCGGCAATTCGACGAAGCTGTCGTAGTGCCACTGGTAGACCACCGCTTCCGTCGCTTCTCCCAGCCACGCCCGCGCCGCCGCGCTGCCGCTGTGGCGCATCGGCAGCCAGCCGATCTCCGGCACGTCCAGCGTCCGCACCCGGCCACCGAAGGCGCGTGCCATGAGCTGTCCGCCCAGGCAGTGACCGATCACCGGCATGCCCAGCGCATCGGCCTCGCGGATCAGCGCTTCGGCCTGGCGCAGCGAGGGCCGGTCGTCGTTGGCGCTCCAGGCGCCGCCCAACACCGCGAGCCCCTTGTAGCCGCGCACCGACGCCGGGTAGGCATCACCCGCTTCGGTGCAACACAGGCGCCAGCGAACGCCCTCGGCGTCCAGCCACGCGCCCAGGTGGCCGGGGCCGTCTTCGAGCAGGTGCTGCAACACCAGCACGTCCGGGTGGTCGGGGTCGAGGTCGGAATGGGGCATGGGCGCGATGATCGCCAAACGCGGCCACGGGCCGGGGTCCATTCGGTGTCCATGTGCCGGGACCGCCGGCCCACTCAGAACCGCCCGTGCCGGCCCTCGCCCTGGGCGAACCGCGTGGCGCCTTCCAGCGCATCCGGGATGCGCGCCTTGCCGCGCTGCCACTCCTGCTGCAGTGCGTCCCCCAGTGGCAGGTCCCATTGCGCGTACGCGCTCTCGCGGTCGGCCCGCATCGTGGCCTGCGGAAACGCCGCGAGCTGCCGCGCCAGGGCGATCGCAGCCTCACGCGCCTGCCCTGCCGGCACCACGCGGTTGGCCAGCCCCATCTGCAGCGCTTCGGCCGCCTCGACCTTGCGCCCCGTCAGGATCAGGTCCATCGCGTGCCCCATGCCGATCAGGCGCGGCAGCCGCACCGTGCCGCCGTCGATCAGCGGCACGCCAAAGCGCCGGCAATAGACACCGAAGTAGGCGTCCTCTTCCATCACCCGCAGGTCGCACCACAGCGCCAGCTCCATGCCGCCGGCCACTGCGGCACCGCTGACCGCCGCGATCACCGGCTTGGACAGCCGCAGGCGCGACGGCCCCATCGGGCCGATGGCGCTAGCGTCGCTGCTGTCGAAGTCCAGCGAGTCCAGGCTGGACGCATCGCCCGAAGCCGCCAGCCGGGCGCCGTGCTGCAGGTCCCAGCCGGCGCAGAAGTGGCCGTGTGCGCCATGGAACACCGCGACCTTCGCGCCGGGGTCGTCCTCGAAGGCGAGGAAGGCGGCGTGCAGCGCTTGCGCGGTCTCGCCATCGACCGCATTGCGCGCCTCGGGCCGGTGCAGCGTGACGACACGGATGTCGCCGATGATTTCGGTGGTGACGGCGCTCATGCCTGCTCTCCCCACCAGCCGACCCTGTGCTCATTCAATGCAGCGGCAAGCTCGTCTTCCGACACCTCGATCTCCATCCGCAACAACGCCCCCGCCATCGCCTTGCCCAGGTTGTCCAGCCGCAGGTTGCGCGCGCCGCCGCCCTGCAGCGCGCCCTTGAGCACGAACTTGAGCGCCAGGATGTTGGGCAGCGGCCAGGCCTCGACCTCGCCCGGCAGCCAGGGCGCGAAGTGCGCCCGCACCTTCTCGGCGGTCACCTCGCGCTCGAGGATGCGGTAGCCGGCGGCGTTCCACGCGAACAGCCCGAAGTCGACCCAGTCGGCCTTGTCGCCGCTGCGCGCGTGCGCGAGGCGGACCAGGGGAATGCGGATTCCGGTCATGTGGCACCTCCCAGCATCTCGACCCGAACATTCGCCTCCACCTCCGCCCGCGGGATCAGCGTCGGCCAGATGCCCAGCAGCTCGCTGGTGTTGTGCAGGCCGGTGAAGCCGCAGGTGTAGGCCGGGCCGCTCAGCCCGATCCACGGGAACAGGCGACCGAAGCCGTCGGCGGCGGCCTTCACGTGGGTGCGCAGGACCAGCCGCGTCCAGAGTTCGTTCATCTGATTGAGCTGCTCGGGCGGCGGCAGGGGCGCCAGCGGTCCGTGCGCCGCGTTCAGGCCCGGGTACTCGATGTACAGCTCCTCGTGCGGCACGCGCCGCTCGGCCAACTGGGTGCGGATGGTGCCGATGGCGGCCTGGGCCTTGTCCCAGGCGTCGGGCCAGGAGAAGCCCCAGGTCACCTCGGCCTTGTACCCGTCGTGGAAACCCGCGACCACCTTCAGTTGCCCGCCCGGCGGTGCGCCGCGCGCCCCGGTCAGGCGAACCCGGTCGTGGCCTTCGTCGTGCAGGTGGATGCCGCCCATGTCCAGCACCACGTCGGGCGAATGGTAGGCGTGCGGGTTGTGGACCTCGTACAGCAGTTGCTGGCGCACGGTGTCGAAGTTGACGCGGCCGCCGGTGCCTGGCGCCTTGGTGATCAGCGCCGTGCCGTCTTCCCGGACCTCGGCAATGGGAAAGCCGATGTGGGCCAGGTCGGGAATGGCTTTCCACGCGTCCTGGCTGCCGAAGTTGCCGCCACTGCCCTGCCCCGAGCATTCGAGCAGATGGCCCACCGTCAGACCCTGCGCCAGCTTGTCCAGCCCCACCGGATCGCTGACTTTCAGGTCCCAGCCCAGGCTGTGCACGATCGGCCCGAGAAACAGCGCCGCATCGGCCACGCGTCCGGTGATCACGATCTCCGCGCCAAGATCCAGCGCCCGCACGATCGGCGCCGCCCCCAGATAGGCGTTGCCGAACACCAGCCGCTCGCGCACCGCCGCCACCGGCTCGCCGGTGAACAGGTGGGCCAGCGCTGTGTCCTCCGCCGCACGCATCATCTGGGGCAGCACATCGTCTCCCGTCACCACCGCGATGCGCGCGCGCAGTCCCTTGGCAGACAGCGCCGCCTGCACCGCCTGCGCGGCCCCCATCGGGTTCAATCCGCCGGCGTTGCAGACAAACCGCACGCCCCGCGCCTGCATCAGCGGCCACAGGCGCAACAGCATCGGCACCACGTCGCGCGCGTAGCCCAGCGACGGATCGCGCTGCCGGTCCTTCTGCAGGATGGCCAGGGTCAGTTCGGCCAGATGGTCACTGGCGATGAACTGGACATCGCCACGTTCAATGCTCGCGACCACCGGCTCCCAGTGATCGCCATAGAAGCCGAGACCGGCACCGATGCGAACGGATTTCATGCGGCCAGCATAAGGGCATTCCCTATTTTTGCCAAGCAATTGCTCGGCAAAAATAGGGAATGCCTGCCACGGCTGGCACCTGCGCGACTGAGGCTGGGGTCTACCCTGACGTCAGTTTCGTGCAAGCCCGCTATAAAAACCGCACCAAAGCTGGACACCGCGCACCGCAGCGCACCCGTCCACAACAAACAGGAGACAGTGCGTGCAACTGCTGCAACTGCTGATCGGCGGTGTGGCCCAGGGATGCATCTACGGACTTATCGCCCTGGGCTTCGTGCTGATCTACAAGGCCACCGAGACCGTGAGCTTTGCCCAGGGTGACCTGATGATGGTCGGCGCGTTCGGGGGTCTGCTGACCATGACGCTGCTCGGGTTTCCGTTCTGGCTCGCCGTGCTTGCCTCGGTGCTGGGCATGGCGGCCTTCGGCATCGTGGTGGAGCGGCTGGTGATCCGGCCCATCCTGGGTCAGCCCGCTTTCTCCATCGTGATGCTGACGATCGGCGTCGGTTATGTGCTGCGCGGCGTGATCACCATGATCCCCAACATCGGCACCGACACCCATTCGCTGGCCGTGCCCTATGCCGGCGAGGTGTTCAACCTCGGGGGGCTGGTGCTGGCGGCCGAGCAACTGGTCGTGATCGGCGTGACCGCCGTGCTCTGCGGCCTGCTGTTCGCCATGTTCCGGTACAGCAAGCTCGGCATCGCGATGCAGGCATCGTCGCAGAACCAGCTCGCCGCCTACTACATGGGCATTCCGGTCAAGCGGCTCAACGGGCTGGTCTGGGGCCTGGCCTCGGGTGTCGCCGCCATTGCGGGTCTGCTGCTGGCGCCCATCACCTTCGTGCACGCCAACATGGGCTTCATCGGCCTGAAGGCCTTTCCTGCTGCGGTGGTGGGCGGCTTCGGCAGCCTGCCCGGCGCCATCGTCGGCGGGCTGGTGATCGGCATCGTGGAGGCGCTCTCGGGCTTCTACCTGCCCGAGGGATTCAAGGACATCGCGCCCTACATCGTGGTGCTGCTGATGCTGGTGCTCAAGCCGAACGGCCTGTTCGGCGAGAAGCTGCGCAAGAAAGTCTGAGGCCAGCCCGATGCGTTTCATTTTCAAGACCGACTACGACCAGGACATCCGCCTGGCCAAGCACGGCGGCCATGTGTTCTGGTACAGCCTGCTGTGCCTGTTTCTGCTGGCCGCGCCCTGGGCCCTGCCCGAGTACTGGCTGGCGCAGCTGACCTTCGTGCTGATCTACGCCATCGTGGGGCTGGGCCTGATGCTGCTGGCGGGCTTCACCGGCCTGTTCTCGCTCGGCCATGCAGCCTTCCTGGGCGTCGGCGCCTACACCGAGGCGGTGCTGACCAACCACGGCTGGCCCTTCCCGCTGTCGATTGCCTGCGCGGGCCTGCTGTCTGCGGCGGTGGGCATGGTGGTCGGCCTGCCGGCGCTGCGCGTCAAGGGCATCTACCTGGGCATGGCGACGCTGGCCTTCGGCTTCATCGTCGAGGAAGGTCTGGCCCGCTGGGAGCACGTGACCGGTGGTAACGCGGGTCTCGCGGTCAACACGCCGGCCATCGGCGACTGGCGGATCGAGAGCACCGAGGGCTTCTACTTCCTCTGCCTGGTGCTCTGCGTGGGGGCCACGCTGGCCATCGTCAACCTGCTGCGAGCGCCGACCGGTCGCGCCTTCGTCGCCATCCGCGACTCCGAGATCTCGGCGCAGAGCATGGGCATCCACCTGGCGCGCTACAAGACCCTGAGCTTCGCGCTGTCCGCCGCGCTGGCCGGCATCGGCGGTGCGCTGTACGCCCACAAGATCCAGTTCCTTTCGCCCGACCAGTTCTCCATCGTTCAGTCGATCGACCTGCTGCTGATGGTGGTCATCGGTGGACTGGGCTCGGTGCACGGCGCCTTCCTCGGCGCGATCTTCCTGATCGTCATGCCGCAGCTGATCGCGCTGGGCAAAGACTTCCTGCCCGAGGCCATCGGCCAGTCCACCGGCCTGCAGGGCACGGTCTATGGCGCGGTGCTGATCGCCTTCGTGCTGTTCGAGCCCATGGGCCTGTACGGCCGCTGGCTCAAGGTCCGCACCTGGTTCCAACTGTTCCCGTTCTACCGCAAGGGCATGTTCAAGCGGCAGAAGTCGTTCCAGAAGTCCGACCGCCTGAAATGAACACCATGAACGACGACATCCTTCTCTCGGCCCGCGATCTCAGCGTGCGCTTCGGCGGCGTGCTGGCGGTCAACCGCGTGAGCTTCGACGTCCGCAAGGGCGAGGTGTTCACGCTGATCGGTCCCAATGGCGCCGGCAAGACCACGGTCTTCAACCTGATCAGCCGCATCTACTCGCCGACCAGCGGCGAGATCCAGTACGCCGGCCCCGACGGGGTGATCCGCCTGAGCGACCAGCCGCCCCACCGCATTGCCCGGCTGGGCATCGCCCGCACCTTCCAGAACATCGAGCTGTTCGAGCACGCCACGGTGCTGCAGAACCTGCTGATCGGCCGCCACACCCACCGCCAGAGCGGGCTCTGGAGCGAGATGCTCTTCACGGGCCGGACGCGCGCCGCCGAGATCGCCGCCCGCGAGAAGGTCGAGCAGGTGATCGACTTCCTCGACCTGCAGCACCACCGCGAGTCGCTGGTCGCCGGCCTGCCCTACGGGGTGCGCAAGGTCGTCGAGCTGGCGCGCGCGCTCTGCACCGAACCCCGCCTGCTGCTGCTCGACGAGCCGTCGTCCGGGCTGAACGTCGAAGAGACCGAAGACATGGCGTTCTGGATCAGCGACATCAAGAACGAGCTGGGTGTCACCGTGCTGATGGTCGAACACGACATGGGCCTGGTGTCGAAGGTGTCCGACCGCGTGCTGGCCATGAGCATGGGCGCCGAGCTGGCGACCGGCACGCCGGCCGAGGTGCAGTCGCACCCGGGGGTGATCGAGGCCTACCTCGGCACGGTGGACGACGTGTCCAGCCTGCGCCGGGAAAACCAGGGAAGGGTTGCGGCATGACAGCCCCCGTCACCGACAACGCGGTCCTCAAGCTGCTCAACGTCGAAAGCGCCTATGGCCCGATCAAGGCCATCCGGGGCGTCAGCCTGCAGGTGCGGCGCGGCGAGATCGCGACCGTGCTGGGCAGCAACGGCGCCGGCAAGACCACCATCCTCAAGACCATCAGCGGCATCATCGATCCGCGCAAGGGCAGCATCGAGTTCAAGGGGGAAGACATCACCGCGCAGGACCCGGCACTGATCGTCCAGCGTGGCCTGATGCACGTGCCCGAGGGACGCGAGGTGTTCCCGCTGCTCTCGGTGCGCGACAACCTGCTGATGGGCGCCTACACCCGCAGCGACCGCGACGGCGTGGCGCGCGACATGGAGCTGGTCTTCAACTACTTCCCGATTCTCCGGGACCGCGCCGCGCAGGACGCGGGTCTGCTCTCCGGCGGGCAGCAGCAGATGCTCGCAATCAGCCGGGCGCTGATGGCCAATCCCGACCTGATCCTGCTCGACGAACCCAGCCTGGGCCTTTCGCCGAAGCTGACCAAGGAGATCTTCGAGATCGTCGTGCGCATCAACCGCGAGCGCGGCACCACCATCCTGCTGGTCGAGCAGAACGCCAACATGGCGCTCAACGCCTCGGACTACGGCTATGTGCTGGAGAACGGCCGCATCGTGATGGAAGACACCTGCGCCCGTCTGCGCGAGAAGGACGACATCAAGGAGTTCTACCTCGGCATGAAGGAGGCCGGGGTTCGGGCCGACCGGCGCTGGAAGAAGAAGAAGACCTGGAGATGACGCGATGACCTACCTCTGGGACCGCTCCAACATCCGTTCGACGACCGAGATCGTCATGCCCGGCGAGACCATTCCCGCCATCTTCTGGAACGCCGTCGAGCGTCGCGGGCCGGACATCTGGCTGCGCCAGAAGGAGCTGGGCATCTGGCGAAGCTGGACCTGGACCCAGGTCGGCCAGGCGGTGCGCGAAGTCGGCCACGGCCTGCTCTCGCTGGACTTCCAGCCGCGGGAGACCGCCTCCATCCTCTCCAACACCAATATCGAGTGGGTGCTGTGCGACCTCGCCGTGCTCAGCGCCAACGGCGTCGCCAACGGGATCTACCCGACCGACGCGGCCGAACAGGTCCACTACCTCTGCGAGGATTCGCGCACGACGGTCCTGTTCGTCGAAGACGACGAGCAGTTGGACAAGGCGCTGGAAGTGCGGGATCGGCTGCCCTCGCTGCGCAAGATCGTGGTGTTCGACATGGAAGGGCTGCGCGACTTCGATGACCCGATGGTGATCAGCCTGGACGCCCTGCGCGCGCTCGGTCGCGAGCACATGGCGCAGCACCCGAAGGCGCTGGACGCGCGGGTCGCGGCCGTCCGGCCCGACGACCTGGCGATCCTCGTCTACACCTCGGGCACGACCGGCAAACCCAAGGGCGCTATGCACGCGCACAAGGGCCTGGTCTACGAGGCCCACGGCCTCAACACCCTGATCTCGCGTGACGAGCACGACGAGTGCATGTGCTTCCTGCCGCTGTGCCACATCGCCGAGCGCATGGGCGGCGAATATTTCTCGCTCTACACCGGCGCCCGACTGAACTTCGTCGAGAACCCGGAAACCGTGCCGGAGAACGTGCGCGAGATCGCGCCCACTGTGTTCACCGCCGTGCCGCGCGTGTGGGAGAAGTTCTATTCGGGCGTGATGATCGCGCTCAAGGAAGCCAGCAGGCTCCAGCAGGCCGCCTACGCCTGGGCCATCGGTGTGGGGCAGCGGGTGGCCGACCATGTGCTCCGGGGCGAGCCCGTTCCGGGCAGCCTGAAGCTGCAGTTCCGCGCCGCGCGCCTGCTGGTGCTGGACAACGTGCGCAAGCTGATCGGCATCCACCGCGCGCGCTTCCTCGTGACCGGCGCAGCGCCGATCTCGCCCGAACTGGTGCGCTGGTACCTGGCGCTCGGCGTGCCGATGCTGGAGGTCTGGGGCATGACGGAAACCTGTGGCGCCTCGACCGGCGTGCCGGCCGACCGCATCAAGCCCGGCAGCATCGGCCCCGCCGCCAGCTTCAACGAGGTGCGCCTGGACCCGCAGACCAGCGAGATCCTGGTGCGCGGGCCCAATGTCTTCATGGGCTACCTCAACCAGCCCGAGAAAACCGCCGAGACCATCGATCCCGACGGCTGGTTGCACACCGGTGACGTGGGCGTGGTCGACGAGGAAGGGTTTTTCCGCATCACCGACCGGATGAAGGACATCATCATCACCGCAGGCGGCAAGAACATCACCCCGAGCGAATTCGAGAACGAGCTGAAATTCTCGCCCTACATCACCGACGCGGTGGTGATCGGCGACAAACGTGCCTACCTCACCGTGATCATCATGATCGACCAGGAGAACGTCGAGAAATACGCCCAGGACAACGACGTGCCGTTCTCCAACTACGCCAGCCTCACCCGGTCCGCCGAAGTGCAGCAGTTGATCCAGGAGGTCATCGACGCGGCCAACAAAAAGTTCGCCCGCGTCGAGCAGGTCAAGAAGTTCTGGCTGCTCGACACCCAGCTCACCGCCGAGGACGAAGAGCTCACACCCACCATGAAACTCAAGCGCAAGCTGGTGCAACAGAAATACGCGGCGCAGATCGAAGCCATGTACCGCTGAACCGGCGCAAAGGCCCAAACAACCCTTTCCATCCACACAAGGAGACAGCCCCATGACAGCACGATTCACTCTGGTCGCCACCGCACTGGCGCTCGCCGCCGGCGGCGCCTTTGCCCAGCAACAGGGCGTGAGCAAGGACGAAATCCTGCTGGGTTCGATTCAGGACCTCTCCGGACCGCTCGCCGGCTTCGGCAAGCAGATCCGGCTGGGCATGATGCTGCGGGTCGACGAGATCAACGAACAAGGCGGCGTCAACGGCCGCAAGCTCAAGCTGCTCGTCGAGGACAGCAAGTACGACCCGAAGAACGCGGTGCTGGCGGCCCAGAAGCTGGTCAACCAGGACAAGATCTTCATGATGGTCGGCCATCTTGGCACGGCGCAGAACATGGCCGCCATGCCGGTGCAGTTCCAGAAGAACGTGATCAACTTCTTCCCCGTGACTGCGGCGCGGGAAATGTACGAGCCCTTCCACAAGCTCAAATACTCCTTCGCTGCGACCTACTTCGACCAGATGCGCCTGGGCCTGCCGGCTGTGGTCAAGGAAAAGGGAGCCAAGAAGGTGTGCACGGTCTACCAGGACGACGAGTTCGGCCTGGAAGTCGTTCGTGGTGCCAAGGAGGGTCTGAAATCCATCGGCATGGAAATGGCCGAAGAGGCCAGCTTCAAGCGCGGCGCCACCGAGTTCGGCTCGCAGATGCAGAAGCTCGCCGCCGCCCAGTGTGACTTCGTCGTGCTCGGCACCATCATCCGCGAGACCGTGGGCACCATCGCGACCGCGCGCAAGCTCGGTTTCAACCCAACCTTCATGGGCTCCAGCGCGCTCTACACCGACCTGATCCACAAGCTCGGCGGCCCGGCCATGAACGGCCTCTACGCCACCATGACGGTGCAGAACCCCTACACCGATGACGCCTCGCAGCCGGTGCGCTTCTGGGCCAACAAGTACAAGACCAAGTTCAACGAAGACCCGACCGTGTTCTCGGTCTATGGCTACAACATCATCGACACCTTCGCCAAGGCCGCCGGCAAGGCCGGCGCCAACCTGACCACCGACAGCTACATCAAGGTCATGGACACGCTGACGATTCCTTCCGACATCTTCGGCAGCGCCCCCGCCAGCTTCGGTCCTCAGAAACGCCTGGGCAGCAACGTCTCGCGCCTATCGCAGATCGTTGACGGCAAGTGGAAGGTCATTTCCGACTACACGAAGAACTGAGGCATCGTCCGCATCAGGGCATGAGCGCCGCCTGCGTTGACAGGCCATGCGCTGCAGCCGCCAGTGCCTTGTGCGCTGGCGGCTTTTTTCTTCACAATCCACGTCATGATCACCGACGTCGACGAGTTCTTCGCCCAGGGCTGCGGTCGCTGCGACCGGTTTGCAACGGCGGCCTGTTCCGCGCGCCGATGGCAGCAGGGCCTGAGCGCACTGCGTGACATCTGCCGCGCGGCCGGTCTCGTCGAAACAGCGAAATGGGGACACCCGTGCTACATGCACGCCGGGCGCAACATTGTTCTGATCGGGGCGCTGCAGGGTGAATTCAGGCTCAACTTCTTCAACGCGGCATTGATGAAGGACCCGGCAGGGCTGCTGCAGCGGCAGGGCCCGAACACGCAGCACCCCGACTCGATCCCGTTCACGGCCAACGAACAGGTCGATGAACGGGCTGCGGTCATTCGCGACTATCTGCTGGAGGCGATGGCCTATGCGGACGCAGGCATCCGCCCACCGAAGACGACGCCCGCGCTGGAACTGCCGAAGGAGATGATCGACACCATGGACGCCGATCCCGAACTGGCTGAGGCCTTTCATCGGCTCACACCCGGCCGGCAGCGCAGTTACGCGATCCACCTCTCATCGGCCAAGACGGCGGCGACGCGTGTGGCCCGGATCGAGAAGGCGCGGCCGCAGATCCTGGCGGGCAAAGGTGCGAACGAGCGCTGACGGCCAGGAGCGGGCATCGGTCAATCGGGAGAGCAGTCGTTCAACGCCCAAGGTAAGCGGCGCCGGAAGGAGCGAAGCGAGTGGAGGGCACCAACAAAGCCCGTGAAAATGGCGAAGCCATGGGCTTTGTTGGCGTCCGCTTGACTGATGGGATGGACTCCCCCGTTTGTTTGCGCGAAAAACGCGCTCTGGTCTTCATTGGCGTGGGGATCAGGTCTTCAACCAAACGAAAGGAGTCCGAGATGAATGCTACAACCGTCGCCGTTGATTTGGCAAAGTCCGTCTTCCAGATCGCCGTCGCCGACGAGCACTGGCGCATCGTTGAAACCCAGCGTCTCACGCGCACCCAGTTCGAGCGCTGGTTTGCCAATCGATCCGTTGACTTGGTGATCATGGAAGCCTGCGGCTGCGCCCACCACTGGGCGCGCTGGCTCAATGGCCTTGGCATCGAGGTCCGCCTGCTGCCCGCCCAGTACGTGCGCGCCTACGTGCGGCGCAACAAGACCGATGCCACCGACGCCGCCGCCCTGCTCGAAGCGACCCGCGCATCGGACATTCGCCCCGTTCGCGTGAAGTCGGTCGAGCAGCAAGCCCTGCAGGGCCTGCACCGCATCCGCTCGCTGTGGATGGGCACGCGCACCTCGCGCATCAACGCCTTGCGCGGCTTCCTGCGCGAGTTCGGTATCGCTGTTCCTGTCGGCGCGCGCACCGGGCTGGAGGCGATCAGCCGGGTGCTGGCCGATCCGGCTTCTGCCGTGCCCGAACTGATCCGCGGCAGCGCCCGCTTGCTGGTCGAAGAGATTCGTCTGCTCGAAGCGCGCATCGCGCAGCTCGAACGCGAGCTCGCCGCCCTGGCCCGACTGAGCCCGGCCTGCACCACGTTGCTGTCGATCCCCGGCATCGGTTTGCTCACAGCCACCGCGCTGGTGGCCGCCACCTCGGGCAATGTGACGCACTTCAAAGATGCACGCCACTTTGCCAGTTGGTTTGGCCTGACGCCACGCGAACACTCTTCGGGCAGTTCGCGCTTCCTGGGCAAGATCTCCAAACGTGGCGACCGCTATCTGCGCATGCTGCTCACGCACGGCGCCAGGAGCGTGCTGCGAGCAGCCAAGGTGGCTGAGGCGGCCGAGCGCGAGGTGTGTGGCGTGCGCCGCTGGGCGCTGGATGTGCAGCGCCGATCGAACCACAACAAGGCCGCCTGCGCCTTGGCCAACAAGCTCGCGCGCATCTGCTACGCCACGCTCAGGGACAAGACGCCTTTCGGTGAGACCGAGCGCCTGCACAAGAAGATCACCCGAGAAACCTTTGTGATGTCAGCCTGAGTAGCATCCAAACCGAACAGCCGTCACCAGAAAAGAAGCCGTTTCCCTTCACCCACGCCGCTTGCGACGAGATTGATTGACCCACATGGCCACCCGGGCACACCCCAGACCGTCTGACGCCGATAACTCTTCCGGCTCTGCCGCAGCCGCTTGTATTGTTTGGCGCGACGGCCCCGCAGATTCCATGCTGGCACGGACCACCACAGAGTCCACAACAGATGCCGGATATACGACTGCAGGCGATTCCCCAACAGCCAAAACATCAATCAGTTTCTTGCCCTTGGGGGGGAGTCCATATACGAGGGGTTAGGCGGCGCCGAGATTTCGGCAAATCTAGACCCCTCGAGGTTTTGGAAAGAGCTGGAACGCGAGCGCATTGACCAGTTTCAATTTGACTTCCATTCCAAATAGACCTTCCCTGCGGCAAGCAGCCTGAGTTTCTCCAGCAATTCTTGGTCTCCCTGTGCAATTAGGGCTAGGCGACCAATGATTTCTGCTGAAACTGGATCGAATTGAAAATACTCTTCGCCGTTCGGCCTTCGTGTTAGTTTTCCGGAGACCATAAACGAGTCACCTGAAAACTGACCCTTGTAGCCAATCTTTGTAGTGGCGGTAAATGATCCGCCGCTTTCTGAGCAGTTGTGACTTGTGACGGAAATAGTGGGATCGGTTCCCATGAGAGGGCGAACAATTTGTGGCAGGCGATACTCAGCCCTAGCACGGACAAATTTGTCTGCTTGGTCGGCCCGATGTCGCCTCTCCTCTTCTTGTTGCGCGGCGATCTGTTGAGCCTTTTCTCTTTCGATTCTTTCCGCCTCAGCCTTCATCAGGGCGATCTTGGCCCGCTCTTCTTGTTCGGTCCTTTCGCGTCGTTGCTGCTCCTCCTGAATTGCCTTCTCCTTCCTTTGGCGTTCTTCCTGCTCGCTGCGCTCCTTGTCCTGGTTCAACTTCTGTGTCTGCAATTGCACCTCAAGTCTTGCCTTCTCAAGCTGCAATCTCTTTAGTTCCTTCTCCTCAGATGATTCGCAGCCCGAAGCTGCAATGCATGCAACGATGATGCCCGCAACCACGCTAGGCCTAGATGTGCTCTTGGTTCTCAGCATTTCAGCTTTCATTTTTTCAACATGTGATGGAAGAAGCAGACACGGTGACGGCGCTTGTGCGCTGGTGCGCGGCCTAACCAATCATGAGTTGACCCACTCGCCCCCGAGCATGAAAGCCCAGTGCGAGTGCGGCAGCATATGAGGTGGCACGCAGGCGCGAAGAGGTCGCAATACGAATGAAGGCCCGACCCCGGTGCCTAACCGGACCTCCACCGAGCTGACTCGTACCCCCAACTGTTGCGCTGCCGGCCCCCTTGCCGTGGGGCAGGTGGCAGCACGTACGGTAAAGAGGCCCGAACCGGTTTCGGTTCGAGGAGTCTTTCAGCTCACCGGTGCTTGTCACCGGCCACGGGTGACGCTCCTGCGTGCCGCCTCGCACTCTACCAACAGGAGCATCACGATGGAAGGTCTTTCCCCCTTGCACCGGCGCGTGGCCGGTATCGATGTGCACCGCATGCTGCATGTGGTCACGGTACTCATCGAGCAGCCCGACGGCCGGGTGGTCAAGCACAGTCGGGAGTTCGGCGGCTTCAAGCGCGACTGCCGCGCCCTGGCCCAGTGGTTGGCCGAGCTGCAGGTTGAGCTGGTGGTCATGGAGAGCACCGGCATTTACTGGAAGAGCGTCTACGCCCACCAGGAGAACGCCGGCATCACCGCCTGGGTTGTCAATGCCCACTTCATCAAGCATGTGCCGGGCCGCAAGACCGACATGCTCGACGCCGAGTGGCTGGCCGTGCTGGCCCGCTTCGGCCTGGTGCGCGGCAGCTTCATTCCGCCGAAGGACCTGCGCGAGCTGCGCCTGGTCTCGCGCTACCGGCGCAAGCTCGGCGCCATGTGCGCCAGCCAGATCAACCGCTTGCACAAGATGCTCGATGACGCGGGCATCAAGCTCGGCGCCGTGGTCAGCGACATCCACGGCGTCTCGGCCCGCGCCATGGTGCGCGGGCTCATCGAGGGCCAGTCCGAGGCCACCTTGCTCAGCCACGCCCGCGGCGCCTTGAAGCGCAAGACCGAAGAACTGGCCGCCAGCCTGGACGGCGACCTCAGCGAGCGCCACCTGTTCGTGCTGCGCCACCTGAGCGACAGCATTGACGCCTTGCAGCGCCAACTGGCCGACGTCGACGCCTACCTCATGCGCGCCATGCAGCCCTACGCCTGGGCGCACAGCCTGCTGCAGACCATCCCCGGTATCGACCAGACCGCCGCCGCGCTGATCCTCATCGAGATCGGCGACGACATGGCCCGCTTCGGCTCGCCCGAGCGCCTGGCCTGCTGGGCCGCCTTGAGCCCGGGCAACAACGAGAGCGCGGGCAAGCGCAAGTCTGGGCGCACCCGGCACGGTAACAACGCCATCCGCTTCATCCTGTGCGAATGCGCCAACGCCGCGCGCATGACCAAGAGCACCCTGGCCTCGAAGTACAAGAGCCTGATGGTGCGCAAGTCGCACAAGAAGGCCATCGTAGCCATCGCCCACAAGATGATCCGGCTGATCTACATCCTGCTCAGCCGCCGCCAGCCCTACATCGATCAGGCCATCGACTACGCCGCCATGAGCGCGAAGAAGAACGCGCCGCGCTGGATCAAGCAACTCAAGGCCATCGGCAAGTGGCCTGCGCCCAGCGCTGCAGCGGCCATCGCCGCGCACTGATTCACCGCTGAATACCTGGTGTCGGGCCCAGCGGTAGCTCAAAAGATGCTGCAGGTCGGCAGGCTTGGGCACGTCGCTACCTCGGTGGGCTTTCACGGTAACTTTGATTTAAACCGCAAAACGCGGGATACCCACAACGGTGGTCGTTAAACAAAGTTGCACGGCACCTCCGAAAAGTGTTTGAAATCAACCGGTTGGCTCAGGTCGGAGGGTCAGTGAGCAGGTATAACAGATTCGACAAACCTGACCAAGCCCAGAACACCTGTCCGAGATCACCGGTCAAACCAACGGATGACGCTACGAGTCTACGATGGCCTTCCCGATTGGCTCCAAGTAGCCTACCGATCACTGCAACTGGGATGTCTGCTATCTGGCCAGATGGCCGGAGGTCTGCTACGGGTCGA
>JAEUOT010000021.1 GCA_016790705.1 Hydrogenophaga sp. | reverse complement strand
GCCGTATTCAAAGCCCAACACCGCCTCTTCGGACAGGATGGAGTCGATCACGACGAACGGAGCCTGATTGTCGGCCACGTTCTGCAGGGGCACGTAGGTGCCGGTGTCCCACTTTTCGCGCTTCTGATCGTGGATCACTGCATGGCGGTGCGTGAAGGTGCCACGGCCGCAGTCCTCGCCCGACAGGCGCACGGGGTAGCCACTGGCCACCAGGGAGGCAAAAGCCATGTGCTCACCCATGCCCCAGTCCACGGGGATCTCTCCCCGGCCCATGGCGGCGCGGTCGTCATAGACCTTTTTCACCAATTGGTGCGGGGTCACGGTGTCGGGCAGCGCGGTGAGCTTTTCCGCCAGGCGCTTCCACTCGGTCAGGGGAATTGCGGTATCGCCAGCGTCGGTCCACTTCTTGCCCAGGAACGGACTCCAGTCCACGGCGTACTTGCTCTTGAAGTTGGTCAGCACCGGGTCGACCGTGTGCTTGCCCGCGTCCATGGCAGCACGGTAGGCCTTGACCATTTCGTCAGGACCTTCGGCGGACAGCACGCCCTGCGTGATCAGCTTGTCGCCATAGAGCTTGCGCGTTCCGGGGTGGGCCGCAATCTTCTTGTACATCAGGGGCTGGGTCAGCGCAGGCGTATCCTGTTCGTTGTGGCCCAACTTGCGGAAGCAAGTGATGTCCACCACCACATCCTGGCGGAACTCCATGCGGTATTCCAGGGCCAGCTGGGCAGCCAGCACCACGGCTTCAGGATCATCGCCATTGACATGCAGCACCGGGGACTCGACCATCTTGACGATGTCGGTACAGAAGGTGCTGGAGCGCATGTCGCGCGGGTCGGAGGTGGTGAAACCGATCTGGTTGTTGATGATCAGATGCACCGTACCGCCAGTGGTGTAGCCACGGGTCTGCGCCAGGCAAAGGGTTTCCTGGTTGACACCCTGGCCGCCAAAGGCGGCGTCGCCGTGCACCAGCACAGGCAGCACCTGGCCACCCAGGGTGTCGCCACGGCGGTCCATGCGGGCGCGAGCGGATCCTTCGACCACGGGGTTGACGATTTCCAGGTGGGAGGGGTTGAACGCCAGACTCAGGTGCACCGGGCCGCCAGGGGTGGAAACGTCGGAGCTGAAGCCCTGGTGGTATTTCACGTCACCTGCGGGCAGGTCTTCAGGGGCGGTGTGGTCGAACTCGGCAAACAGATCCGCAGGCATCTTGCCCAGGGTGTTGACCAGCACGTTCAGGCGGCCACGGTGGGCCATGCCGATCACGATTTCCTGCACGCCCTTGGCGCCAGCCTGCTGGATCAGCTCGTCCATGGCAGCGATGAAGCTCTCGCCACCTTCGAGCGAAAAGCGCTTCTGACCCACATACTTGGTGTGCAGGAAGCGTTCCAGGCCTTCTGCGGCGGTCAGGCGATCGAGGATCTGCTTTTTCTTCTCGGCGCTGAATTGGGGCTTGCTGCGGATGGACTCCAGTTTTTGCTGCCACCAGCGCTTTTCCGCCTGGTCGGAGGTGTACATGAACTCGGCACCCAGGGTGCCGCAGTAGGTTTCGTGCAGCGCGTTGATGAGTTCGCGCAGCGGCATCTTGTCCTTGCCAAAAAAGGTGTTGCTCGTGTCGAACACCGTTTCCTGGTCGGCATCGCTGAAGCCGTAGAACGAGGGCTCCAGTTCGGGAATCGCGGGGCGCTCGGTGCGCTTGAGGGGGTCCAGATCGGCCCAGCGCTGGCCTACGTTGCGGTAAGCGGCAATCAGCTGCTGAACGGCTGTGCGCTTGCGGCCCATCTCAGCGTCTTCGCTGGCCACCACCACCTTGGTTCCACCGGCCTTGGCACGCTCGGCAAAGGCATTGATGACGGGCATGTGGGGCACGTCACGGGCATTGGTGCCATCGACGGCAGGCACATGCTGCAGCGCATCGAAGTACTCGCGCCAGGTGTCAGGCACGCTGCCTGGATTGGCCAGATAGTTTTCGTACATCTCTTCGACATAGGGCGCGTTGCCGCCGAAGAGGTAGGTGTTGCCTTGGTAGGCTTGATAGACGGATGTCGTATCGCTCATGTTCCGCTGACCTCCGTCTCCCTTGGGGAGACATTAGCTGGTTGAAAAAACCTTCCGCGACACGGCTGAACCGGTTGGCGGATGCGACTGTGGCTGGGGAAGGGCCGAGTACGGACGCGATTGTGCCACTGTTCGCCCCAGGACGCTTGTGGTTTTTTCCTATCGCGACATGCGTAACAGCACACGCGCGCCGAGCCGGGTCACAGACGCCGGGGTAACGTACATTCGCGTATTGTTTCAACAGACTGCGCTGTCCATGAACACTCCCACACTGCAGAACAAGACTTTTGTGCTTCTGCTGATCGCCGTGTCGCTGGCGTTCGGAGCCATTCTTTGGCCTTACTACGAAGCGGTTTTCTGGGGGGTGGCCTTGGCCATCCTGTTCATGCCCTTGCATCGGCGCATGTTGCTGCGCATGCCTGGCAAGCCAAACCGGGCGGCGCTGGCCACGCTGCTGCTGTGCCTGGTGGTCGTGATTCTTCCACTGACCCTGATCGGAATTTCGCTGATCCAGGAAGCCACACACATCTATGAGCGCCTACGTTCAGGCCAATTGAACTTTGGCGCCTACTTGGAACAGGTCATTGCGGCGCTGCCCAGTTGGCTGGTGAGCATGCTCGACCGGTTGGAACTGACCAGTGTGGCTGCGGTACAGCACAAGCTGTCGGCATTCTCGGTTCAGGCAGGCCAAGTGATTGCCACCCAGGCCCTGAACATCGGACAGAACACCCTGCAATTCGCTGTGGGTTTTGGCGTCATGATGTATCTGTTGTTCTTCCTGCTGCGTGATGGTCCTGCGCTGGGAAGACGCATCCACCGCGCCATTCCTCTGGAGGAGCAGCACAAACGCGACCTCAGCGCCAAGTTCATCACGGTGATCCGGGCCACACTCAAGGGCAACCTGATGGTGGCGGCAGCGCAGGGCATGCTGGGCGGACTCATCTTCTGGGTGCTGGGCATCCAAGCACCGGTATTGTGGGGTGTGCTGATGGCCTTCCTCTCTCTCTTGCCTGCCGTGGGAGCAGGCCTGATCTGGGGGCCAGTAGCCATCTATTTTTTGGCCACGGGGGCGCTATGGCAGGCGGGCGTGCTGACCGCTTTTGGCGTGGGGGTGATCGGCCTGGTGGACAACCTGCTGCGCCCCTTGCTCGTGGGCAAGGACACCAAGATGCCCGATTACGTGGTTCTGATTTCCACGCTGGGCGGCATGACGCTGTTCGGCATCAATGGTTTTGTCATTGGACCGGTGATTGCAGCATTGTTCATGGCCTGCTGGGACCTGGCCACGCCGAAGAACCCATAAGGCCAAGCCGAGCAGCTTCCTTACCTGTTTTCAGTGGGCCATGCCCATCTCGCGTAGTTTGCGATACAGAGTGCTGCGGCCAATGCCCAGTATGCGAGCGGCTTCCGAATGGTTACCGGCGCACGACTGCAGCGCCCGCGCAATGCTTTGGTGTGAGAGCGTGCGCAGGTCGCTGGGCAATTCGACCTGAGATGCCGACTGCTCCGCCGTGGACTGGGAGCGCAGGTCCAGTGCCAGGTCGTCGGGCAGGTGGTGCCAGTCGATCACGCTCTCCTGTGCGTCCAACAATGCACACGCGGTACGCAAGGCGCTGGCCAACTGGCGCACGTTGCCGGGCCAGGGGTACGAGCGCAACCGCTGGCGCAACTCCGTGGCGACGGTCAAAGGCCTGTGCGGCATGAGATTCTGCAAGTGGCTGTCGAGAAGGTGATCGAAGTCAGTTCTCTCGCGCAGTGCGGGCAGACACAGTGTCAGGCCGTTGAGGCGGTAGTACAGGTCCTCGCGAAAACGCCCCTCCTGGATCTCACGCGGAAGGTGACGCTGGGTCGCACAGACCAGCGCAAAATCGACGGCTATGGGCTTGCCCCCCCCCAAGGGCGTCACCTCGCGGTCTTGCAGTACACGCAACAAGCGCGCCTGCAGGGACAGTGGCATGTCACCGATTTCGTCCAAGAACAAGGTTCCGCCATCGGCCTCACGGACGCGCCCTGGCGCCCCCTCTCGCCGAGCGCCAGTGAAAGCGCCGGACTGGTAGCCAAACAGCTCCGCTTCTATCAGCGATTCCGGCAAAGCCGCGCAGTTGACGGCAACAAAGGGCTTGTGCTGGCGCGGCCCGCTCTGGTGCAGCGCTCGCGCAAAGACTTCTTTGCCCACGCCCGACTCACCCTGCAACAACAAGGGGATGGGCTTGTCTACCACCTTGCGGGCACGGGCGATCGCAGAGCGCAGCGTGGCGTCACCCGTATCAATGCGTGCCAACGCATCCTCTGGCACAGCCGCAGTGTCCTTGTGCACCTGCGAGATGCTGAATGATCCCTGGAGAACGCGGCCGGTTTCTGTCTTGACCCACAAGGTGTGACCCGCCACGGTATGCACCACCCGCGCCACTGCCGGTGACCGCTGACACCACTCCAGCAACTGGTGCATGGATTCCACCAGCACCTGCTCAATCCGCACAGCACCCAGGTCGCTCCATTGCAAACCCAGCAGTTGAAGCGCCGTGACACTGGCGCCCACCAGCAGCCCATCTTCACGCACGGCCAACAAACCTTCGGTGACCGTACCCAGCCCCTCTGGCTGCGCATGCAGGCGCAGGCGCAGCCCGCTCCAGTGGCGCGGGTCGTGCCTTGTGTCGAACAAACGGTGCTCAATCATCCGCACCGCCGAACGCACCAGAGCCAAGGTGTGCCGGTGGTAGCCCCGATGGTCACCAGAGACATCAAGCACCCCCAGCAACCGTCCATCGGCCGCATGGATCGGAGCCGCTGCACAGGTCAGAAACCCATTGCGCTCCAGAAAATGCTCCTGCGCGTGCACCACAAGGGCACGGTCATCGGTCAGTGCCGTGCCGATCGCATTGGTGCCGCGATACTGCTCGCTCCAGGTGGCGCCGGGGCGCAACGCCACCCGCTCGGCACGGCCCATGAACTGGGGATCGCCTGAGGCATGCAGGAGCATTCCATCGGTGCCGGCCAGTACCACCATGCTGTCGGTTTCACGGGTTTGCTCCAGCAGAAACTCCATTACGGGCCGGGCGTAGGCAACCAGTTCGCGCTGCTGCTCCAGGGCCCTGGCCAGTTGCGCTCCAGAGGCATGCGGTGCGCCTGGTGTGCGACCGCAAGGCTGCAGCCCTGCATCCCAACTGCGCAGCCAAGAGCGCTGCAGCTCTGCAGGTATCAGATCCGGTGGCAAGGCACCAGCACTCATCAAATGCCAGCGGGCGCGGCGCAATGCGGCTGGAACCGTACGTTCCGAGTAGACAGAGGAAGGCATGGCCATTTGTCTCCTGTGTTCAGTGCTCGGGGCGGGTGCGCCGCCTCCGGCGTCGCCCCATGGCAAGGAGGCGATGTGTCCATTGTGCGCCAGTCGGCAGGTGTACTTCAGCGCAAAAACCCGTTGCACTGTGCCGTTTTGGCACAGTGTGCGCAACAGGCCGACACAGTGGCACAGATCGGTGAAACACCTTGGCATGCCCGCAACGCCGATTCGGGTGCAAGAAACGGCAACACGGGGTGGCACGCATCCTGCAATGGAAGACCGACACGCCGTGCAAACAATGCGGCGGGTTGATTTTTCATTCAATCCACAAGGAGACTTCCGATGCTGTACGCCCCCCCCGGTTCCCCCGATGCCAAGGTCCAATACAAGGCCCGCTACGACAATTTCATCGGTGGCAAGTTCGTCCCACCGGTCAAGGGAGCGTATTTCGATGTGCTCACCCCCATCACCGGCAAGGCATACACCCAGGCTGCACGCTCCACGGCCGAGGATATTGAGCTGGCCCTGGACGCCGCCCACGCAGCCGCGCCGCAATGGGGGCGCACTCCGGCAGCCGACCGCGCCAACCTGCTGCTCAAGATTGCCGATCGCATCGAGCAAAACCTGGAGAAACTGGCCTATGCAGAAACCGTGGACAACGGCAAGGCCATCCGCGAGACGCTGAACGCCGACATCCCACTCACCGTGGACCACTTCCGTTACTTCGCAGGTTGCTTGCGCTCGCAAGAAGGCAGTTTGAGCGAGATCGATGCCGACACGGTGGCTTACCACTTCCACGAGCCTCTGGGTGTGGTCGGGCAGATCATTCCGTGGAACTTTCCCATCCTGATGGCAGCCTGGAAGCTGGCGCCTGCGCTGGCTGCAGGCAACTGCGTGATCCTCAAGCCGGCCGAGTCCACGCCCATCTCGATCCTGGTGCTCATCGAATTGATCGCCGACCTGCTGCCTGCCGGTGTTGTCAACATCGTCAACGGCTATGGCCGTGAGGCAGGCATGCCGCTGGCTTCGAGCCGCCGTATCGCCAAGATCGCCTTCACCGGCTCCACCGCCACCGGCAAGGTGATTGCCCAGGCTGCCGCCAACAACCTGATTCCGGCCACGCTGGAACTGGGTGGCAAGTCGCCCAACATCTTCTTTGCCGATGTGGCCGATGCCGATGACGAATTCTTCGACAAAGCCATCGAAGGCTTGGTGTTGTTCGCCTTCAACCAGGGCGAGGTCTGCACCTGCCCCTCGCGCGCGCTCATCCAAGAGTCGATTTACGACAAGTTCATGGACCGCGCCCTGGCGCGCGTACGCGCCATCAAGCAAGGCAGCCCCCTGGACACCGACAGCATGATGGGCGCACAAGCCTCGGTCGAGCAAATGAAGAAGATCGAAAGCTACCTGAGCCTGGGCAAGGAAGAAGGCACACAGGTGCTCACGGGCGGCAAGCGTGCTCAACTGCCAGGCGACCTGGCGGGCGGCTATTACATCGAGCCTACCCTGTTCAAGGGCCACAACAAGATGCGCATCTTCCAGGAAGAGATCTTCGGCCCCGTGCTGGCCGTGACCACCTTCAAGGACGAAGCCGAAGCCCTGGCCATTGCCAACGACACCTTGTACGGTCTGGGCGCAGGTGTCTGGTCGCGTGACGGCAGCCGCGCCTATCGTATGGGCCGTGGCATCCAGGCGGGCCGTGTGTGGACCAACTGCTACCACGCCTACCCGGCGCACGCTGCCTTCGGGGGATACAAAGAGTCGGGTATCGGTCGCGAAACGCACAAGGTCATGCTGAACCACTACCAGCAGACCAAGAACCTGCTGGTGAGCTACAGCCCCAAGGCTCTGGGCTTCTTCTGAGGACTATCGATTAGGGCCTGTTCACACTATTTTTACCAGATGCGTTGCGATCAAAATGGGCTAGGCGCAAGACGCCAAACGAAGCTGGGGTGCGGCCCCAGCGAGGCTTGGCAACGCCGCGCATGGCCCTTTTTGGTCGCAACCCGAAGAAGGGAACACGGTGAAAGCCGGGCCACTCGTCGTTGCACTCCTAGCCAAGGCCCCGGCCTTGGCGTCGTCCCGCGCCTAGATTGGCGCGGTTTGCACCGTGTTCGCACTGGCAAAAATAGTGTCAACAGGCCCTAGCCATGTTCTCATGGGGCGGTCTGCGGATCGCCCCATTTTTTTCAAAGGAGCACCAGGATGGTCGAACGCGTTGTTGCTACCCCGCAAGCCCTGGCCTTGATTGAAAAGCTCAAAGATCAGCACGGCGCGCCGCTGATGTTTTACCAATCGCACGGTTGCTGCGATGGCAGCAGCCCCATGTGCTACCTGGAAGGCGAGCTCTCGCCCGGCCGCTATGACTTGCTCATCGGAACGATTGGCGGCTGTCCTTTTTATGTGAGCGAAAGCCAGTGGGAGCATCTGAAGCAGCGCCAACTGGTCATCGACGTCACCCAGGGCAGCGGCGCAAGCTTCTCACTCGAAGGCCCGGAAGGGGTCAGCTTTGTCACCGGCTCCCGCGCCTACAGTGCGCAGGAGTGGCAAGAACTGCAAGATCAGTCGTCCTGAACGGACGCCATTTCCGGGAACAGCACCTCAGTGAACCCAAACTGCGTGAAGTCTTGCATGCGCATCGGATAGAGAATGCCGAACAGGTGGTCGCATTCATGCTGCACGACCCTGGCATGAAAGCCTTCGGCCTCACGCGCAATGGGGTGGCCTTGCAAATCGAAGCCTGAGTACTGGATGCGCTTCCACCGCGGCACCTTCCCCCGCAAGCCGGGCAGCGAAAGGCAACCCTCCCAGTCCATTTCAGTGTCACTCCCCATGGGCGCTACCACAGGGTTGATCAAAACAGTCGGCGGAACCATGGGCCGCTGGGGATACCTGGGATTGGGCTTGTCCGAACCAAAAACAACGACCTGCAAGTCAACCCCTATCTGTGGGGCAGACAAGCCTGCACCACTGGCGTGGTGCATGGTGTCGTACATGTCCTGCACCAACTGGCGCAACTCGGGTGTATCGAAGACCTGTACCGGGCGTGCCACGCGCAGCAATCTCGCATCGCCCATCTTGAGAATGGAATGAATGGTCATTGGCTCGTTTTCGTTTCGGCGGACTGTACCTTTTTTTCGTCAGTATCGGCTTCAGTGGGACATTGTGCAAAACCGCTTTGCCCGAAGGTCAATGCAAGTACAAGCGTCGTGCACACAGGCACAATGGGCGCCTGAGCGAATGCCCTCCCCTCCCCGATGGATTCCACCCCTGGCCAGCCCAGCCCACCCAAGGTGATGCCGCCTCCCGAGCATCCACCGCTTCCCAAACCCATGCGATGGGCTTTGCTGGCGTTCGCCATACTTTGCCTGGGTTTGGGTGTGGTGGGCGTGTTTTTGCCGGGCCTGCCGACCACCGTGTTCATCCTGATGGCGGCATGGGCCGCCGCACGCAGTTCGCCCAAGCTGCATGAATGGCTGTGGTATCACCCACTGTTTGGCATCATGCTGCGCGACTGGGCCAATGGTGGCCGTGTGGGGCGCCGGTCCAAGTGGAACGCCACCATTCTGATGACTGTCTGTGCAGTCATCCTGTTCTGGACAAGCAGCAAGCTCTGGGTTGCCATCATGGCTACCAGCTTCATGGCCTGCGTGCTCATTTGGCTCTGGCTGCGCCCAGAGCCAGGCTGATGTTCCATAGGAAACCGTTCCATCGGTTTTTTGGTGATTTTTGTGTATATAATGTGAGGCTTGTTCCTCGATAGCTCAGTCGGTAGAGCGCCGGACTGTTAATCCGTAGGTCCCTGGTTCGAGCCCAGGTCGAGGAGCCAAAAAATTCATGCCGATATTCCCCGATAGCTCAGTCGGTAGAGCGCCGGACTGTTAATCCGTAGGTCCCTGGTTCGAGCCCAGGTCGGGGAGCCAAACAAACCACCCAGAGTTGCAAGACCTGGGTGGTTTTTTCGTTGGGCACCGATGGCGTAGTATCCCCAACATTGCTTCGCCATCGCCCATGAATCTGCCTTTACCTTGGCTCGACACTTCCGATGCACTGCCCAACGTCGACAGCGCTTGGGCGGACGACTCACCTGCCCCTGGCCTGCTGGCAGCAGGCGCCGATCTGTCGGTGACCCGACTGCTGGAAGCCTACTCCCATGGCATTTTTCCCTGGTTCAGCCAGGGTCAGCCCGTGTTGTGGTGGGCGCCCAATCCCCGCATGGTGTTGGATATCCATCGGTTTCGGCTCCACCGATCCTTGCGAAAAACGCTGCAACGCTTTCGGGCAGATCCACGGTGCGAAATCCGCGTCGACCATGGGTTTCAACGCGTGATCACCGCATGCGCCACAACCTCCCGCGAAGGCCAAAATGGCACCTGGATCGTCCCCTCCATGATCGATGCCTACACAGCACTGCATGACGCGGGACATGCCCACTGCATCGAAACCTGGATGGATGGCGAACTTGCCGGCGGGCTGTACTGCGTTTCCATAGGCAAGGCAGTGTTTGGCGAATCCATGTTCGCACGCCGCACTGACGCATCCAAGATTGCCTTGGCAGCACTTGTGGCGTTGTGTGGAGCACAAGGCGCTGGCTGGATAGACTGCCAACAAAACACGGCACATCTGGCCTCACTGGGAGCACAGGAAATAGATCGGACCACCTTTGTAGGCAAGGTGGCACTGGCCCGCAACCAAGCACCCCTGCATTGGCACTTCGAGCCCCTATACTGGGACTGGCTTCTCTCCCGCCCTCCCCAGTCGGCATGACACAGCTCAACGAGTATCCGTTCCAGACACTGCAGTTTTACGCCACAGCGCCCTACGCATGCAGTTACCTTCCTGGGCAAATGGCGAGATCGCAGGTCGCCACCCCCAGCCACTTGGTTGGCAACGAAACCTACTCCCGCCTGGTCAAGCAAGGCTTTCGTCGCAGTGGCATGTTCACTTACCGCCCCTATTGCGATGGCTGCCAGGCCTGCATTGCACTGCGCGTCATCACGCAGAGCTTTCAACCCAACCGCAGCCAGCGCCGAGCATTCAAGCAACATGCAAGGCTTCAGGCACGGATTGTTGCGCCAGGATTTGACCCGGAGCACTACGAACTGTATCTGCGATACCAAAATGGCCGCCACCCAGGCGGCGGCATGGACCACGACAGCGTGGACCAGTACGCCCAATTTCTGCTCCAGAGCCGGGTGCGCTCCAGGCTGGTGGAGTTCCGAGACCCCAAGCCCGATGGCTCACCTGGCGCCCTGCGCATGGTGTCCATTCTTGATGTGCTTGATGATGGCCTGTCCGCGGTCTATACCTTCTACGAGCCAGACCCCGAAGCCTGCTACGGCACCTACAACATCCTGTGGCAGATTGAGCAGGCGAAGAGTTTAGGGTTGCCTTATGTGTATCTGGGGTACTGGATCAGGAACAGCCCCAAGATGGACTACAAGGCACGCTTCCATCCGCACGAGATCCTTGTCGATGGCCAATGGCAAAACCCATCAGTCTGACACCACGCCATCTCATTTCACAAGATAAAATTAAACGTTGCCACACCGCGTTCAGACATGAAACGAATCGATCCAGACCTACCGTCCAAACCCAGTGTGCAGGTGCTGGAACGCATGTTCACCCTCATTGACGTTTTGGCCTCACGTGAAGAAGCCATATCGCTCAAGGAAATCAGCGAAAGAACGGGGCTGCACCCATCCACAGCACACCGTATCCTGAACGATCTGACAATAGGTCGATTTGTGGATCGGCCTGAATCCGGAACCTATCGACTGGGCATGCGACTACTGGAATTGGGCAATCTGGTGAAGGCGCGGCTCAGCATTCGCGACGCCGCCCTGGCTCCCATGCGTGAGTTGCACCGTCAGATACAGCAACCCGTCAATCTGAGCATGCGCCAAGGCGACGAAATCATCTATGTGGAACGCGCCTACAGCGAACGATCCGGAATGCAGGTGGTACGCGCCATCGGTGGCCGCGCACCGCTGCACCTGACCTCTACCGGCAAGCTGTTTCTGGCCGCCGATGACCCCCAGCGGGTACGGGCCTACGCTCTGCGTACCGGGTTGCCTGGACAGACACGCAACAGCATCACCCAGTTGGCCACGCTGGAGCGAGAGTTGGCAAAATCTCGCCAATCGGGCATTGCACGCGACAACGAAGAACTGGAACTCGGTGTGCGCTGCATCGCTGCTGGCGTGTACGACGACCAGGGCAGACTGGTGGCAGGTTTGTCGATTTCAGCACCAGCTGACCGTATCGATGAAAGCTGGACTGCAAAACTCCAAGCCACGGCACTGGACATCTCGACCGCGCTGGGCTTCAGTGGTTTTTCTCACAGCGCACCACACGGCACTTTCTCGCTGCCGGTTCGTTGAACCAAGCTGCCGGGCGTGCGCCCGGCGGCACCGCTACTCAGCTGTTGCTTCCACCCGGTGCTGGCGAGCTCCCCGAAACCGAGGAGCGAAACGAGGCATTGGTCTCAAGCCACTGGCGAACACGCTGGGCATCTCCGATACGGCTGAGCTTGCCCGCAGAATCCAGAAACACCATGATGAGCTTGCGCCCCGCAATCTGGGTTTGCATCACCAAGCAACGCCCCGCCTCGGCGATATAGCCGGTTTTTTGCAGCCCAATATCCCACGAGGGGTTCTTCACCAGCAGATTTGTGTTGTTGTATTGCAGGGTCTTGCGGCCCAAATCCACCTCGTAGCCTGGTGACGTGGAGTAGTCACGCAACAACGGATCCATGTACGCCACATTCACCAGCACGGCAAGATCACGCGCACTGGACTGGTTCTTGCTCGACAGCCCCGTAGGCTCCACATACCGTGTGTCAGTCATCCCCAGCAGCTTGGCTTTCACATTCATCTGCTCGACAAACACCTTCAACCCGCCGGGATAGGTTCGGCCCAAGGCATGGGCTGCACGGTTTTCACTCGACATCAAGGCCAAGTGCAGCAACTCTCCTCGGGTCAGAGTTGTCCCCACGGCGAGGCGCGAACGGCTGCCCTTCTCGGTGTCAATGTCCTCTTCGGTGATGGTGATGGGCTCGTTCAGATCCAACTGCGCCTGACTGACCACCAGACCCGTCATCAGCTTGGTGAGTGATGCAATCGGAAGCACTGCGAGGTCATTTTTGCTAAGCAGCACCTCATGGGTGTCCTGATCCACCACCAAGGCCACGCTGGACTTTAGCTCCAACGGGTCACTGTGATTGCGCAGCCCCGCCAACTCACCATGCGAAGGCCGATGAGCAACGGCACGCACGGGTTCGCGCGAGGAAACGGCGGCCAACCGCACTGCTTTGGATGGCTTTGCGACTTTCCGTGGCGCTTGCGCCGACGCCTTGGCATTGGCGCGTTTGGCCACGACCTTGGTTTTCTTCTCAGGTTGCGCACTGCGCTGGGCAGCCTGTGCTCCAGCAACGGCCAGCGTCGCACCAAGCACAACCACCACCAAGCCACGCGCCCAACTACGCACGGATGCCATCGACAAAGACTGCTGCAACATATGACTCCCGGCGATACAACAACTGTGTCACAGTGTAATGTCATCAAAATGATCCTGCAAGATCAATACCTTGCAGAATCATTTGAATCAACTAATTGAGCTCCTCACCAAGGCTCAATGTATGTACTCAACCTTGGGCAGCCACCCGGTCGGCCTTGCTTTGCAGCTTGTTCAGCGCATGCAGGTACGCCTTGGCCGATGCCACCACGATGTCAGGGTCGGCGCCCACACCGTTGACGACTCGCCCGCTGTTTTGCAGGCGCACGGTGACTTCACCCTGACTTTCCGTAGAGCCGCTGATGGCGTTCACCGAATACAGCACCATTTCGGCGCCGCTGTTGACATGCGATTCAATCGCCTTGAGCGAAGCGTCCACCGGCCCGTTGCCGTCCGATTCGGCGCTGACTTCCTTGCCATCGACGGTGAAAACGATGCGTGCATGGGGAAGCTCGCCCGTTTCACTGTGTTGCGCCAGAGAGACAAAGCCGTATTGCTCGGATTCGCCATGCAGGTTGTCATCGCTCACCAACGCCAGGATGTCCTCGTCAAAGATCTCGCTCTTGCGGTCCGCCAGTTCCTTGAAGCGCGCAAAGGCCGCATTGATCTCCGTCTCGCTGTCGAGCTGAACACCCAGTTCCTGCAAGCGCTGCTTGAAGGCGTTGCGGCCGCTGAGCTTGCCCAGCACGATCTTGTTGGCGCTCCAGCCCACATCCTCAGCGCGCATGATTTCGTAGGTATCGCGCGCCTTGAGCACACCATCCTGGTGGATGCCGCTGGCGTGGGCAAAGGCGTTCGCCCCCACCACCGCCTTGTTGGGCTGCACCACGAAGCCCGTGGTCTGGCTCACCATACGGCTGGCGGCCACGATGTGCTGGGTGTCGATGCCGACTTCCAGGCCGAAATAGTCCTTGCGCGTCTTCACGGCCATGACCACTTCTTCGAGCGAGCAATTGCCCGCGCGCTCGCCCAGACCGTTGATGGTGCACTCCACCTGGCGCGCACCGCCTATCTTCACGCCCGCCAGCGAATTGGCCACGGCCATGCCCAGGTCGTTGTGGCAATGCACGGACCAGATGGCCTTGTCGCTGTTGGGAACGCGCTCGCGCAGCGTCTTGATGAAGTTGCCATAGAGCTCGGGGACGGCGTAACCCACGGTGTCGGGCACGTTGATGGTGGTGGCGCCCTCGGCGATCACCGCCTCGATCACGCGGCAGAGAAAATCCACCTCGCTGCGGTAGCCATCCTCGGGACTGAACTCGATGTCGCCCACCAGGTTGCGCGCGAAGCGCACCGATTGCTTGGCCTGCTCCAGCACCTGTTCGGGCGTCATGCGGAGCTTCTTCTCCATATGCAGCGGGCTGGTGGCGATGAAGGTGTGGATGCGGGCGCGGTTGGCACCCTTGAGGGCTTCGGCGGCACGGGCGATGTCCCGGTCGTTGGCACGCGAGAGCGAGCAGATCGTCGAATCCTTGATGTGGTTGGCAATCAACTGCACCGCCTCGAAGTCACCGTTGGAGCTGGCAGCAAAGCCCGCCTCGATCACATCCACCTTCAGTCGCTCCAACTGGCGTGCGATGCGCAGTTTCTCGTCACGCGTCATCGAGGCACCGGGCGACTGCTCGCCGTCGCGCAAGGTGGTGTCGAAAATGATCAATTTGTCAGCCATGTGGTTCTCCTGGTTCCTGGTGGTGGGGGTGGCCCGCAACGGCAATCCCTGGCGCCCAAAACAAAAGGCCCGTTGCGAGAGCAGACGGGCCTGTGTGGAAAAAGTGTGCGCGCGCGCGTTACTGTCTCCGCCCGTAGGAGGATAGCAGTAGGGCCGGTGCAAACGATTTCATGCAGAGCAATGTAGCACAAATCCCGGGGTTCTGCAGCCAGGGCCTGCTCACTTGTGCAGGCCGCGCTCGTCGGGTTCGTCGGTGGAGGTGCTGATGACGCTGGTGTGCTGTCCGCGCGACTTGCGCCAGGCATAGACGACATAGCCGCTCAACCCGTACATCACGAACACGCCGAACAAGACGATGGGCGGATGGATGTTGATGACGGCGATGCCCAGCGCGATCAGCACGATGACCGCGAACGGCACGCTCTTTTTCATCTGCACGTCCTTGAAGCTGTAGAACGGTACGTTGGTCACCATGGTCAGGCCCGCATAGAGCGTGAAGCCGAACATGATCCAGGTGACCTGGGTCCAGGTCAGCCAATGATCCTGGCCACGCTGCACGCCGAGTTCCGTCATCAGCCAGATGAAACCCGCCACCAGCGCCGCGGCTGCGGGCGACGGCAGCCCCTGGAAGTAGCGCTTGTCCACCACCGCTGTGTTCACGTTGAAGCGCGCCAGGCGCAGCGCCGCGCAGGCGCAATAGACAAAGGCGGCGATCCAGCCCCAGCGCCCCAGGCCGCTGAGCGCCCAGACATAGGCGATGAGCGCGGGCGCCGCGCCGAAGGACACCATGTCCGAGAGCGAATCCATCTGCTCGCCGAACGCGCTTTGCGTGTTGGTCATGCGGGCCACGCGGCCATCCAGGCTGTCCAGCACCATGGCGCAGAACACGCCGATGGCCGCCATGTCGAAGCGCCCGTTCATGGCCATGACGATGGCATAGAAACCGCCGAACAAGGCCGCCAGCGTGAACAGGTTGGGCAGGATGTAGATGCCCTTGCGCCGCTTGCGCACCACCACGCCTTCTTCGGCGGCCGATTCTTCGCCGTCATGCATCAAATTGGTCTCCAGCGCATATCCATCATGCGCAAGTAGCTATGAAAACAGTAGCAGGCATATCCCTGCCGGAGCATCGCAGTGTAGCCGCGACAGGCCACCCCGATCCAGAAAAGGCAAAAGCCACCGAAGTGGCTTTTGCAGGTGTGAGCGCCAGGCTCAGTTGCGGGTCTGGTCGACCAGCTTGTTCTTGGCGATCCAGGGCATCATGGCGCGCAGCTGGGCACCGACCACTTCGATGCTGTGGTCGGCCGTGTTGCGGCGGCGGGCCGTCATCGAGGGGTAGTTCAGGCGGCCTTCCTGGATGAACATCTTGGCGTAGTCACCGTTCTGGATGCGCTTGAGGGCATTGCGCATGGCGGCGCGCGACTGCTCGTTGATGACTTCGGGGCCGGTCACGTACTCGCCGAACTCGGCGTTGTTCGAGATCGAGTAGTTCATGTTGGCAATGCCGCCTTCGTAGATCAGGTCCACGATGAGCTTGAGCTCGTGCAGACACTCGAAGTAGGCCATCTCGGGAGCGTAACCGGCTTCGACCAGGGTTTCGTAACCCATCTTGATCAGCTCGACAGCGCCGCCGCACAGCACGGCCTGCTCGCCGAACAGGTCGGTCTCGGTCTCTTCCTTGAAGTTGGTCTCGATGATGCCGGCCTTGCCGCCACCGTTGGCCATGGCGTAGCTCAAGGCCAGGTCACGGGCCTTGCCGGACTTGTCCTGGTGCACGGCCACCAGGTGAGGCACGCCGCCACCCTGGGTGTAGGTGTTGCGAACAGTGTGGCCAGGCGCCTTGGGAGCGACCATCCACACATCCAGATCGGCGCGGGGCACGACCTGGTTGTAGTGCACGTTGAAGCCGTGGGCAAAGGCCAGCGAAGCGCCTTGCTTGATGTTGGGGGCCACGTTGTTGTTGTAGACCTCGGCGATCTGCTCGTCGGGCAACAGAATCATGACCACGTCGGCAGCCTTCACGGCGTCGTTGACTTCCATCACGGTCAGGCCGGCCTTGCCGACCTTGTCCCAGGAAGCACCGCCCTTGCGCAGGCCGACAACGACCTTCACGCCGCTGTCGTTCAGGTTCTGGGCGTGTGCGTGGCCTTGCGAGCCGTAGCCGATGATCGCGACGGTCTTGCCCTTGATCAGGCTCAGGTCACAGTCTTTGTCGTAGAAAACTTTCATGAGGTTGCTCCGGTTGAAATTTTGAAAAAACCGCTAATGGTAACCAGCGGCAGCGAGCTTTTCGTCGGACGCTGTGGAACCGGCATCGCCGGACCACAGGCGTTGCGGCACGGGGTGATCGTCACACGCGCAGGATCCGTTCGCCACGGCCGATGCCGCATGCACCGGTACGAACGGTCTCGAGGATCGCGCTGCGGTCGATGGCCTCCAGGAAGGCATCGTTCTTGCCCTGGTCGCCAGTCAACTCAATGGTGTAGCTCTTCTCGGTCACATCGATGACGCGGCCGCGGAAGATGTCGGCCATGCGCTTCATTTCTTCACGCTCCTTGCCAACGGCACGCACTTTGACAAGCATGAGTTCGCGCTCGGTGTAGGCCCCTTCGGTCAGGTCCACAACCTTGACGACCTCGATCAGGCGGTTCAGGTGTTTGGTGATCTGCTCGATGACTTCATCCGAGCCCGTGGTCTGGATGGTCATGCGCGAGAGCGAGGGGTCCTCGGTCGGCGCCACGGTGAGCGACTCGATGTTGTACCCACGGGCAGAGAACAGGCCCACCACACGGGACAGAGCACCTGCCTCGTTTTCAAGCAGGACGGCGATGATGTGTTTCATGATGAAGATTCCTCTTTTCTGAGCCCTCCCCCGCGCACGGTAATGCGCAGGCTTGGCTGCAAATAGATTCGTCGGGAGAACGCCGCCTTGGCGTGTGCCAGGACGGCGCTCGGTGAAAGATCAAAGGTCTTCGGACCCCAGAAGCATTTCGGTGATGCCTTTGCCGGCCTCCACCATCGGCCAGACGTTTTCCGTCGGGTCGGTGCGAACATCAATGAAGACGCTGCGATCTTTGATGCTGCGGGCCTCGCGCAGCGCGGCCTCCACATCTTGCGGACGTTCGACCAGCATGCCGACGTGACCATAGGCCTCGGCGAGCTTGACGAAATTCGGCAGCGCGTCCATGTAGCTCTGGCTGTAACGCCCCTGATAGATCAGCTCCTGCCACTGGCGAACCATGCCCAGGTAGCGGTTGTTGAGGGACAGAACCTTCACTGCCGTGCCGTACTGCTGGCAGGTGGAAAGCTCCTGGATGTTCATCTGGATAGAGCCTTCGCCAGTGATGCACCAGCAGTCGGCGTCCGGCTTCGCCAGCTTGATGCCCATTGCATACGGCAGGCCCACACCCATGGTGCCCAAGCCACCCGAGTTGATCCAGCGGCGCGGTTCGTTGAACTTGTAGAACTGCGCGGCAAACATCTGGTGCTGCCCCACGTCGGACGTGATGTAACAGTCATCGTCCTTGGTCAGGTTCCAGAGCGTTTCCACCACCATCTGAGGCTTGATGACCTGCGTATTCGCGCGGTCAAAGCGCAAGCAGTCGCGCGAGCGCCAGCCTTCAATGGTCTCCCACCACGACGACAGCGCTTTCTCGTCAGGCCGAGCCTGGCTTTCCCTGATCATGTTGATCAGTTCCGTCAGCACGTCCTTGACGTCTCCGACGATGGGCACATCGACCTTCACGCGTTTGGCGATGCTGGACGGATCGATGTCAATGTGGATGATCTTTCGCTCCACGGACGCGAAGTGCTTGGGGTTGCCGATCACGCGGTCATCAAAGCGCGCCCCGACAGCCAGCAGCACATCGCAGTTCTGCATGGTGTGGTTGGCTTCGTAGGTGCCGTGCATGCCCAGCATGCCCAGGAATTTGCGGTCAGTGGCGGGATACGCCCCCAGCCCCATCAGCGTATGGGTGACCGGATAACCGAGCAGGTCGACCAGGGTTCGCAGTTCGTTGACCGCATTGCCAAGCAACACGCCGCCGCCCGTGTAGATGTACGGGCGCTTGGCACTCATCAGCAACTGAAGTGCCTTGCGGATCTGTCCGCCGTGTCCCTTGCGCACCGGGTTGTAGGAGCGCATTTCCACCGACTCCGGATAACCGGTCCATGTGGCCTTGTTGAACGAGATGTCCTTGGGAATGTCCACCACCACCGGTCCTGGGCGTCCGGTGCGAGCGATATGAAAGGCCTTCTTCATGACCTCGGCCATGTCACGAACATCCTTGACCAGGAAGTTGTGCTTGACCACCGGGCGCGTGATGCCAACGGTGTCGCACTCCTGGAAAGCGTCCGAACCGATGGACGCCGAAGGCACCTGACCAGTGATCACCACCAGTGGGATGCTGTCGGTGTAGGCCGTCGCGATGCCGGTCACGGCATTGGTCACACCAGGTCCCGAGGTGACAAGCGCCACGCCAACGTCGCCTGTCGCGCGGGCATAGCCATCGGCCGCATGCACCGCCGCCTGTTCATGACGCACCAGCACGTGCTGGATCGTGTCCTGCTTGTAGAACGCGTCGTAAATGTAGAGCACCGATCCGCCAGGGTAACCCCAGACGTACTTGACGCCCTCGGCCTGCAAGGCACGCACGAGAATCTCGGCGCCCATGAGCTGTTCGGACGGAGGGGTTTGGTTCGCGGCAGCAGCTGCGGAGGCCATTTCGGCCTTGGAGATTTCCATGATCAACCTTTCGAGAATTTCTCTGACGAAAAACCTTGGGTGCCCCTTCACCCACTCTTGTGAAGCGGTGTCGGGACTTGAGACCAAGGACATGAGCGGACACATACCCCGCCGGACCTTGATCCGTTTGCCTTTATGAATTGCAGCCTGACATTATCGCACTGCAACACAGGTCTCTCCAAATCCCTCTGCTCGGTGCATGAAAAGCGTTGCTGGAACACCCCGCGGCGAATGCGACAATCCACGTTGATCCTGTGCACGCTGCGATGACCGAATCCTCCTTTGCCGAGACGCCGTCTCTGCTAGCTCCACCCCTGATGCGCCGAATGGCAGCCTGGCTGTATGAGGGCATGCTGCTGTTTGGTGTCGTATTCATCGCCGGTTACCTCTTCTCCACACTGACGCAGACACGAAATGCGCTGGACAACCGGCACTGGCAACAGGCGTTTCTGTTCGTGGTCTTCGGCGTCTACTTCGTCTGGTTCTGGTCCAAGGGTCAAACGCTCGCCATGAAGACCTGGCACATCCGTCTGGTCGATGTGAACGGACAACCGGTGACGCAAGGTCGCGCGTTTCTGCGCTATCTGCTGAGCTGGCTGTGGT
Organism: Hydrogenophaga sp.; assembly: GCA_016790705.1. GTDB lineage: Bacteria > Pseudomonadota > Gammaproteobacteria > Burkholderiales > Burkholderiaceae_C > Hydrogenophaga. Next base: position 115,647 of record JAEUOT010000021.1, on the reverse strand, counting down.
TCTTTCCACCGCTTGCGGCGGGAGGGCTTTTCGCTCTTCCGGGTGGCGAGGTGGCCGTGATCATGCTCGGCTGGGTGCTGGTGTGGGCCCTGCTTTCGCGCTTCCATGCGCAAGGCCAGTTTGTCCACGACGCCCTGGCAGGCACCCGTCTGGTTCACCACAAACCGGCGACCTCACCGCAGCGCACCAAGTTCTGGCATCCATGAGTCCGAACGAACCGACAAACGCCCAAAAGCAACGACGAGGACTCAGCCGTCTCTGGCATGCCTTTGGCTATTCGCTCGCGGGCCTGCGGGCGGGCTGGCAGGAAACTGCGTTCCGGCAGGAGGCCCTTGCCGCCATCGTTCTTGTGCCACTGGCTTTCGTCGTAGGTCGAACCTGGACGGAGATCAGCCTGCTGTCGGGAACGGTGCTTCTGGTGATGATGGTCGAACTGCTCAACACCGGGGTGGAGTCGGCCATCGACCGCATCGGCCCGGAATGGCATGAGCTCTCCAAGCGCGCCAAAGACATGGGCAGCGCCGCAGTGCTGCTCAGCCTCCTGCTGTGCGGCGGAACCTGGATCGCGGCCATCATCAGCCGCTGGCTCTGAACCCACCTTTCCTATGAACACTCCTGCCTTTTCACTCTGCGTCTACTGTGGCTCGCGCCATGGCGCCAATGAAGCCTTCGCCGATACCGCCAGACAGGTTGGTGAATGGATCGGCCAGCACGGCGGCCAACTGGTCTATGGCGGTGGGCACAACGGCCTTATGGGGATCGTCGCCGACGCCACGCTGGCCGCCGGCGGCCGGGTCGTCGGGATCATTCCCAGGGCCTTGGTCGAACGCGAATTCGCCCACAAGGGCTGCAGCGAACTTCATGTGGTGGAGACCATGCACGAGCGCAAGCGCATGATGGCTGAACGAGCGGACGCCTTCCTCGCACTGCCGGGTGGCATCGGCACGCTGGAGGAGTTCTTCGAGGTATGGACCTGGCGCCAGCTTGGCTACCACGACAAGCCGGTGGGCCTGCTGAATGTGGACGGGTACTACGATGGCCTGATGGCGTTCATGCGCACCAGCACCGAACAGCAGTTCATGGGGCCGTGGCAGATGGAACTGATCCGGGTGAATGCCGACTGGAGACGCCTGCTGCCGGATCTGGTGCAGGCCGGCGGCGTGACACCTGCCGACCGGCTCGACCGCGTTTAAACCGCGGTCTCGTCTTCTTCACCGGTGCGGATGCGCACCACGCGTTCGACCGGTGTCACGAAGATCTTGCCGTCCCCGATCTTGCCGGTGCGGGCTGCGCGCACGATGGCGTCGACGCAGCGGTCGACGTCGTCACTCTTGACGACCACCTCCAGCTTGACCTTCGGCAGGAAATCGACAACGTACTCGGCCCCCCGATAGAGCTCGGTATGCCCTTTCTGCCGACCGAAGCCCTTGACCTCCGTCACCGTCAGCCCGGTCACCCCTTGTTCCGCCAGGGCTTCACGTACTTCTTCGAGCTTGAACGGTTTGATGACGGCGGTGATCTGCTTCATGCGAATGGCTCCAACGGACATAAGGGGGTCAATGGGAAAACTGTATCACGCAGGCACTGCCGGCTTCATTCCTCCGACCGATAGGCGGGCAGCGTAGCACCACAATGCATGCAGAAGCCGGCGTCCGGGGGATGCCCTTCACTGAGGCACGCCGGGCACGTCCTCGTCGTCGCGGTCTTGCGCCAGGCGCCGACCTGACTCATCTCCACCGTCACGATGCCGGTGGGAACGGCCAAGGTTCCCCACCCCAGCAACATCATCACCGTGGCAATGAAACGACCCGTCGTCGTGACCGGCGAAATGTCGCCGTATCCGACGGTGGTCATGGTCGTCACGGCCCAGTAGATCGAGGTCGGGATGCTGGTGAACCGGTTCTCCGGGCCTTCAACCACGTACATCACCGTCCCCATGACGACGGTCACGATCAGCACAAACGACAGGAAGATCAGAATCTTCCGCGCACTGTGCCGGATAGCAAGCACCAGACTGCGGTATTCGTTCACATAGGCGCTGAGGCCAAAGATGCGAAACACCCTCAACAGGCGCAGCACACGCACGTCAATCAGCGCGTGCAGCCCAGGAAAGAGGAAGGCCAGGTAGGTGGGCAACACCGAAAGCAGGTCGACCACGCCAAAGAAGCTGCGCGCGTAACGTCCCGGGTATTGAACACAGGCCAGACGAAGCAGGTACTCGACCGTGAAGATCGCCGTGAAGATCAGTTCGAGCGCCCGGAACGTGGTGCCGTGTCGCGCATGCAGCTCGGCAACGCTGTCGGCCATCACCACCGACACACTGGCGAGGATCAACAGAAGCAATGTGACATCGAATGCCTTGCCGGCACGGGTGTCTGCTTCGAAGATCACCGTGTAGAAGGTCAACCGCCAGCCATTCAGCGGTTTCCCGAGGATGTCCTTCTGTGACGACTGACGGGGGTTGGATGTCGCACTCACCGCATGGTCCCGTGTGGTTCAAGCCCGATATTTGCTGGTGATGGGGTAGCGCCAGTCCTTGCCAAAGCTGCGGTGTGTCACACGGATGCCGACCGGGGCCTGACGGCGCTTGTATTCATTGATGCGGATCAGGCGCACCACCTTGTCGACATCCGCCCGCGGGAACCCCTCGGCCACGATCTCGTCCGGACTGCGATCATTTTCCATATAGCGTTCGATGATCGCATCCAGCACCGCGTACTCGGGCAGACTGTCCTGGTCCTTCTGGTCCGGGCGCAGTTCGGCGCTGGGGGGGCGGGTGATGATGCGTTCGGGAATAGGGTTCGCGCCGGTACCGTAAGGATCATGGGCATTGCGCCATCGCGCCAGGCGAAACACCATGGTCTTGGCCACATCCTTGATCACGGCGAAACCGCCCGCCATGTCACCGTAGAGCGTGCAATAGCCAGTCGCCATCTCGCTCTTGTTGCCGGTGGTGAGCACGATGGAGCCAAACTTGTTGGACAGGCCCATGAGCAGCGTGCCCCGGATGCGGGCCTGGAGGTTTTCCTCGGTCGTGTCCTCGGCCCTCCCTTCGAAGAGCGGGGCCAGAGACGTCTTGAAGGCCTCGAACTCTCCGGCAATACCGATCTCGTCATAGCGAACCCCAAGACGCGCCGCCATGTCGCGGGCATCGATCCAGGAGATATCCGCCGTATAAGGTGACGGCATCATCACCGCTCGCACCCGGTCCTTGCCCAGCGCATCCACCGCGATGGCGAGCACCAGCGCCGAATCGATACCGCCCGAGAGCCCGAGGATCGCGCCGGGGAAACCGTTTTTGCCCACGTAGTCCCGCACCCCGAGCACCAGCGCATGCCAGAGATCCGCTTCCTGGCTATGGGGCCGATCCGTGGCTGCACCGATGCGCCAGCCCGTGCCCTGGCGCTGCATGCCCACTTCGAACAGCGTCTCCTCGAAACTGATCGCCCGACCGGCCAACGAGCCATCGGAGCCGATCACGAAGCTGCGCCCTTCGAACACGATTTCGTCCTGTCCACCCACCAGATGGGCATACACCAGGGGAAGGCCAACCGCAATGGCCCGCTCACGCATACTGGCCTCGCGCTCGCCCCCTTTTCCAGTGTGAAAAGGGGAGGCATTGATCACCGCCAGAATGTCGGCGCCGGCCGCGCGCGCTTGCGCCGCCGGGACGTCAAACCAGGCGTCCTCGCAGATCAGCAGCCCCACGCGGACCAGATCCCCGTTCCCTGCGGTCACCTCGAAGACGCACGGCAACTGCCCCGGGACAAAGTAGCGACGCTCATCGAACACCTGGTAATTGGGCAGCTCACGCTTGGCATACGTGTGGGTCGTCCTGCCTTCGTGCAGCACGCTCGCGGCATTGCGAAGATTCGCCACCGACACGCTGCGTTCGCGCCGTCCCGCTGCATCCAACCTGGCCGGATGCCCCACCACGATGTGCAGGCCTTTGAGTCCGGCGGTCTCGGCGGCGAGCGATTTGAGGGCATCATCGCAGGCGTCGATGAACGCGGGACGCAGGAACAGGTCTTCGGCGGCGTAGCCGCAAAGGGCCAACTCGGGCGTCAGAAGCACCGTCGCTCCGGCCGCATGGGCGGAACGGGCCGCCTCCGCGATGCGACGGGCGTTGCCCGCCATGTCACCCACCACGAAATTGAGCTGGGCCACACAGATCTTGAGCGTCATGGATTCGGAAGAACGGGAAAAACCGGCAGTAACCGAGAACACGCAGGACCGTCGACGGACGACCCGCGACGGGGTGCCGAACGATTATGTCACCCGGGTCTTCGACGCACCTGCCGACGTGCCACGGGACGACTGGAACCGGTTGCTGGACCGCGGCGAGGACCCGAGCCCGTTCATGCGGCTGGAGTACCTGGACGCGCTGCATGAGAGCGGCAGTGCGGTGCCGCGGACCGGTTGGCAACCCCGTTTCCTCACGCTGTGGCGTGGCGGCGTGTTGCAGGCTGCATGCCCGCTCTACCAGAAGCGCCACTCCTACGGCGAATACGTCTTTGACTGGGCCTGGGCCAACGCCTACGAACAACACGGTCTGCGCTACTACCCCAAGGGCCTGGTGGCCGTGCCGTTCACGCCCGTGCCTGGCATCCGGCTGCTGGCTGGTGACGACATGGCGCGACGGGCCCTGCTGAGGGCTCTGATACAGCATGCGCAGGACAACGGCCTGTCGTCATTGCATCTGCTGTTCCTGAACCCGACGGATGCACAGGCCTGCGAGGCCGAGGGGTTCATGCACCGCCACACCGTGCAGTTCCATTGGCACAACCACGGCTGGCCGGACTTCGACGCCTTTCTCTCCAGTCTGCAACAGGACAAGCGCAAGAAGATCCGGCAGGAGCGGCGCAAGGTGGCGCAAGCCGGCATCACGTTCCGCAGTCTGCGTGGCAGCGAAATCACCACGCAAGACTGGCAATTCTTCTACCGCTGTTACGAGCAGACCTATCTGGAACACGGCAACCCACCCTATCTCACGCAGGACTTCTTCACCCGCATGGGTCGGGACATGGCAGACAACTGGCTGCTGTTCGTCGCCGAACGCAACGGCAGGCCGATGGCATCCAGCCTGATCGCGCTGGACCCGATCCGCAGGATCGCCTACGGCCGCTACTGGGGCGCGCTGGAGCGGGTCGATTGCTTGCACTTCGAGGCCTGCTACTACCAACCCCTGCAGTGGACCATCGAACACGGCTATGCGCGCTTTGAAGGTGGCGCACAAGGGGAGCACAAGATGGCGCGAGCCCTGCTGCCCACGCGCACGACCAGCGCACACTGGCTCGCTCACCCGGGATTCGCCGATGCGGTGCAGCGCTACCTCGACCGCGAAGAGAATGGCATCGACGCCTATTTGCAGGAGCTCTCGGAACGCAGCCCCCTGCGTCGCACTCCGGGTTGATGGCCTGGTCTGCGGACCGTGCCACATGACCGACAATCTGCGCCGGGATGCCTTGGGTGAGGCCTTTCATGCGACGGTTCAAGCGGCCTCAGGGCGATGAACCTCAGCCATTTGTATTATCTTGTTACATACTGCTTACAATTCGACCATGGACCAGACCGACGCCTTCTTCACACAGACTGTGGTCGGTGCGCCGTTCACGGCTCTGCTGGGGCGCCGAAGGATCCCGGGACAGGCCGATGCCCAAGGGCTGGACGTGCATCTGGCGACGGGTGAGTCGCGCCTGACGCGCCTGTGGCAGGACTGGGTGGTCCTCAGCCACGCCTGCGACCCGGTGGGGGTACCGAGGCTGCGTCCCGGAAAGACACGTCGGGTGCTGGAGCGACATGCGCTGTGGGTGGCCATCGTCGGTCTCGGATCGCTGGCCGCTTCGCTGATCTTCTGGGGGGTGGCCCTGTGGAGATGAAGCTGCCCCAGGACACGCTGACGATCGACCCGATCGCCATGAATGTGGTGAACCGCGTCGCGGCCGGCAGCCGGCTGGACGGCGATCTGCAATTTGATGGTGGACTGCTGGTGCAAGGGGAGATTTCGGGCCAGATCCGTGTGAATGGGCGCCTGATCATCTGGAAAGGCGGGACGGTGCGCGGCGCGGTGCGCGTGCAGGGAGACTTCTATCTGTTCGGTCAGCTCGGCGGTCAGGACGCCTCGGCGCAGGACACGGTGCTCGAATGCCACGGCATGGCCTATGTGGCGCAGACCGGCATGTCCACCGGAACCCTGATGGCCAAACGGTTACAGCTGTATGAGGGCGCGGATCTTCGCGGGCCTTTCAAGACGCTAAAGTTGGGGGGCAGTCTGCCCGTGTTGCATGATGTGCAATCCCAGCAGCCCTTGAGAGCACCCGGAAGCCGCCCATGAAAGCACGACGCTACATCCGCCCCGAACGCCCACTCGAACAGCCCTCAGGACACCCGACCATGAACGACCAGAACAGCTTTCCTGCCGTCCCTTCCGAAGCTCCGGAGCCCAATCCCGACATGCCCCAGGCGCTGGAGGTCGACGTCGGCCGCGCCATGCCGCCGGCCATGGCCAACAACATTCCCATGCTTCAGAGCCAGGATCCGGCCGCAGTCCCGATCGATGCCACCGACATTGCCGCCGCTCGCAGCATGCTTGCCGACGGCATGTACTTCGTGGGCAATGCCGTGCTGCGCGGCCCGTTCAGCGTGGCTGGCCAGGTCGATGGCAACATGACCCAGGCCGATGGCGTGCAGGTCTCGGTGGTCGTCACGGAAACCGGACGCGTCAAGGGCGACATCACCGCCCACAAGATCTCGGTCATGGGCCACACGGATGGCGTGCTCGATTCGGGCCCGGGCGAAGTCTCGCTGCACGACTCAGCCAGCGTGCATGGGCTGGTGCGTTACGGCCGCATCCAAGTCAATGGTGCGGACCTGAACGCGACCCTGGAACGGGTTGCCCCGCGGAAAGAAAACTGACGGCCTCATGGCGTGGCGACAGCGCGAGAACCTGCACACACCGCACACCCTTCCACCGCCCATCCCTGGTACGGAAGCGCTGCGGCAGGCCGCGCTGGCAGCCAGCTGGAGACGAGACCGGGCTGTCGCTCGCCGCAGGCTCATGTGGCGGTGGGGCGTCTTTTACGCCCAGCGCTATGCGCCGCATTCCCTCGCCGCCCTGACCGTTCTTGCGGGCGCTCTGTACGTCAGCGGTCATTGGCCGTCGTGGCCCTCGCAGGCCGTTGACGCTCCGGCGGCCGTCGAAGTGCGGGCACCCTATGTGGCGCCCTCTGTTCCGACAACAGCGGTGGCCTCCCCCGCCGAAGCGGTCGCGCCTCCGCCACCGGATGCGATCACGGCCGAAGAGGACATGCTCCCGCTGGCCCTTCGTTCCTCCGTGCTCCTGGCGCCACGCTCAGCGACGCCGTCAGCAGCGCCCGAAGTTTCTACCGATACACTCTCTCTCAAACCCGAAAACTGGTTGCACAGCAAGGAGCCCTGATCCATGAGCCAAAACCCAGCGTCCACCCGCCTCGTGCCCGCCGAGCGCCTGTCGGCCATCACCAGCCTGATCGCAGAAGGCGCGGTTTTCGATGGCAACTTCCACACCAGCCGAGATCAGGGCATCAAGGTGGATGGCCAGCTCAAGGGCAACATCACGTTCGAAAACGGCGGGACGCTGCACGTGGGTGCCACCGGTGTCATCGAGAACACCCGTCTGGAAGCCGACTATGTGTTCATCGAAGGCAAGGTGATCGGGACCGTCATCGCGCGCAAGGCGCTGGAGATCACCGGCTCGGCCACGCTGATCGGCGATGCGAGCTACGACGAGCTGATCGACATGCACCCGCGTGCCCGGGTTCGCGGCAAGATCGAATACCGTGGCGACATCGACGTGGTCCAGAACTGACCAGCCGACCGGTACACCATCAATAAAAAAGCCTGCCGTACCCGGCAGGCTTTTTTGCTTCTGCATGGCACCCTGTCGGTGCCGGCGCGTCAGGGGTGCGCCTTGTTGTAGGCAGCGATACCGTCCATGATTTCCTTGTGGGCGGACTCGGGACCTTCCCAGCCCGCAACCTTCACCCACTTGCCCTGCTCCAGGTCCTTGTAGTGCTCGAAGAAGTGCTCGATGGACTTCAGGCGCATCGGATTGAGGTCCTCGGGCTTGCTCCAGCGGCTGTACAGCGACAGGATCTTGTTGGTCGGCACCGCCAGCACCTTGCCGTCTTCACCGGCTTCATCGGTCATCTTCAGGATGCCGATGGCGCGGCAGGGAACCACCACGCCGGGCATCAGCGGCACAGGAGTGACCACCAGAACGTCCACCGGATCGCCGTCACCGGCGATGGTCTTGGGCACGTAACCGTAGTTGGTCGGGTAGTGCATGGCCGTGTTCATGAAACGGTCCACGAAGATCGCGCCCGATTCCTTGTCCACTTCATACTTGATCGGATCACCGTTCATGGGGATCTCGATGATGACGTTGAAGGCTTCGGGCAGCTTGTCGCCGGGAGTGACGTTGTCGAGGGACATGGGTTCTTCTGTAAGTTGATGAAAACGCTAGTGATTAACCCTGATTTTACTGATTCCAACCTGACTTCCTGATCCAGATCAGTTCGCGACTGAAGCAATTACGGCTACATTGGCCCCGTTGGCCAATCGCCCTGCCCCGCCTTCGGGCACGTGACGGACGCGAGGAAGCAACGCAGCGGGGGCTCTCCTCTCAAGCGTTGCCCCCTCCAAGTCAAACGTAACGGAGCAGGAGAAATCTATGGTTGGACAGACTGCGCTGGTATTTGCGCTGGTGTGTGGCCTGATCGCCGTGGCCTACGGCTTTTGGTCTCGCAGCTGGATTCTTTCCCAGGACGCGGGCAACGCCCGCATGCAGGAAATCGCCGGAGCCGTTCAGGCCGGCGCGGCGGCCTACCTGGCCCGCCAATACAAGACCATCGGCATCGTGGGCGTCGTGCTTGCGGTGCTGATCGGCGTCTTTCTCGATGGCAAGACTGCCGTCGGCTTTGTGCTTGGTGCCGTGCTCTCCGGCGCCTGCGGCTTCATCGGAATGAACATCTCCGTGCGCGCCAACGTGCGCACCGCGCAGGCCGCCACCAAGGGGATCGGCCCGGCACTGGATGTCGCCTTCCGAGGCGGCGCCATCACCGGCATGCTGGTGGTGGGCCTGGGCCTGCTGGGCGTGACCGGGTTCTACTGGTTCCTGGGCGGCGCTGCGGCCGACGCCAAGGCATTGAACCCGCTGATCGGCTTCGCCTTCGGCTCCTCGCTGATCTCCATCTTCGCGCGGCTGGGCGGCGGCATCTTCACCAAGGGTGCCGACGTCGGCGCCGACCTGGTGGGCAAGGTGGAGGCCGGCATTCCGGAAGACGATCCGCGCAACCCTGCGGTGATCGCCGACAACGTGGGGGACAACGTGGGTGACTGCGCCGGCATGGCTGCCGACCTGTTCGAGACCTACGCCGTCACGCTGATCGCGACCATGGTGCTGGGCGCCCTGATGGTGACCGGCGTGGGCGCCCAGGGCGTGCTCTACCCGCTGGCGCTCGGTGGCGTGTCCATCATCGCCTCCATCATCGGCTGCTTCTTCGTCAAGGCCAGTCCGGGCATGAAGAACGTGATGCCGGCGCTCTACAAGGGTCTGGTCGTCGCCGGCGTGCTGTCGCTGATCGCCTTCTATTTCGTGACCAGCAACATGTTCCCGCAGGGCATCACCGCCGGCGGCAAGTCCGTCAGCGCGATGGCGCTCTTTGGCGCATGCGCGGTCGGCCTGGTGCTCACCGCCGGCCTTGTCTGGATCACCGAGTACTACACCGGCACCGACTACAAGCCGGTCAAGCATGTGGCGCAGGCATCGACCACCGGCCATGCCACCAACATCATCGCCGGCATCGGCGTGAGCATGAAGTCCACCGCCTGGCCGGTGCTCATGGTCTGCGTGGCCATCGTCGTGAGCTACACGCTCGGCGGCCTGTACGGCGTCGCCGTGGCCGCCACATCGATGCTGAGCATGGCTGGTATTGTGGTCGCACTGGACGCTTACGGCCCCATCACCGACAACGCCGGCGGCATTGCCGAAATGGCGGAGCTGCCCAGCAGCGTGCGCGATATCACCGATCCGCTGGACGCCGTGGGCAACACCACCAAGGCCGTGACCAAGGGCTACGCCATCGGGTCGGCCGGTCTGGCCGCGCTGGTGCTGTTCGCCGACTACACCCACAAGCTCGAAGCGTTCGGTCAAGAGGTCCGGTTCGATCTCAGCGACCCGATGGTGATCATCGGCCTGTTCATCGGTGGCCTGATCCCCTATCTGTTCGGCGCCATGGCCATGGAGGCCGTCGGTCGGTCGGCCAGTTCGGTGGTCGAGGAAGTTCGTCGCCAGTTCCGCGAGATCAAGGGCATCATGGAAGGCACCGCCAAGCCCGAATACGGCAAGGCCGTCGACATGCTGACCACGGCAGCCATCAAGGAAATGATGATTCCCAGCCTGCTGCCGGTGGTGGTGCCCATCCTGGTGGGTGTGATCCTCGGACCGAAGGCGCTGGGTGGCCTGCTGATGGGCACCATCGTGACCGGGCTGTTCGTCGCCATTTCCATGTGCACCGGCGGTGGTGCCTGGGACAACGCCAAGAAGTACATCGAGGATGGCCACCACGGCGGCAAGGGCAGCGATGCCCACAAGGCAGCCGTGACCGGTGACACCGTCGGCGACCCCTACAAGGACACCGCCGGCCCGGCCGTGAACCCGCTGATCAAGATCATCAACATCGTCGCGCTGCTGATCGTTCCGCTGCTGCCGATGGCGGCCAAGACCGACGCCGCCGCGCACGCGACACCGGCACCGGCTGCCGCCACGGCAGCAGCCCCTGCGGCAGCCGTGCCTGGCGACGGCGCTTCGGTGGTGGTCGAGAACGGCGTCGTGAAGTTCTTCTTTGCCAGCGGCAAGGCGGACGTCGCGGCGGAGGGAAGCAAGGCGCTGGAGCAGGTCGTCGCGGGCATCGCCAGCGGCAAGAAGGCCGTGATCTCGGGCTTTCATGACGCCTCCGGCGATCCGGCAAAGAACGCGGAACTGGCCAAGGAGCGCGCCATGGCGGTGGCCGCACTGCTCAAGGCGGCCGGCGTGGCCGACGACAAGGTCGAGCTCAAGAAGCCCGAGCAGATGCAGGGTGACGGACCGGCCCACCTGGCGCGTCGCGTGGAAGTCACGCTGAACTGACCCGGGTCCCGTCTCCTCCAAGCCCCGCAGGCCCGGCCTCGCGGGGCTTTTTTATTGCGCCCGCCGGGTCAGCCGGCGCACGACCTCGCCAGCCTGTGACGTCAGCATCGGCAACTCGGCCGCCCGCCCCTGTTCGACCGCCAGCAGGATTAGCTCGTTGATCCCGCCCACCGCCGCCAGCGCCAGCGAGGCGTCCAGATCGGCTGCGCCCTTGCCGCCGTGCACGGTCGCCAGCAGAAATTCCGACACCTCCTGCATCACGGCTCTTCTCGCTTTCGCGCCCGCTTCGCCCAGATGCTGGACCTCGACAAACAGGGTGCGCAACAGCTCGGGACTGCCGGAGAGATGGTTCAGGTAGGCAGAGAGCGCCTGTTCGAGCTGTTCCTCCCAGGGGCGATCGCTTGTCACCGCCGCCTTGAGCTCTTCCAGCGCCACGTGACTCACCGCCCGGTAGAGCGATAGAAAGCAGTCTTCCTTCGACGTGAAATGCTCATAGAAGGTGCGTTTGGACACACCCGCTTCGCGCACCAGATCGGCAATGGTGACACCCGCCACGCCATGCGCACCCGCCACCACGCCCATGGCCTGAAGCAGACGGCGACGATGGTCATTGGTGGGCGTGTCCATCGCCACATCTTAGGTGGCCCGCCGTCCGGGCTAACCCGGCTTGACTGACACTGCGGGGTCCGCCATGATCCGTCGCCGTGGTACCAATTGGTACCAAACCCGTTTCACCATGACCGAACTCGTTGTCCGCCGCCTTCTGATCGACCTTGAACAGCCTGTCGAACGCCACTGGTGCGACGGCGACGCGTTCCTGACGGCATGGTTCAACGCGCTGTCGATGAGTTTCCCGATCGGCGAGCAGTTCTTCATTGATTCGGTGCGCGATGGGTTCAAGGCCCTCCCCGTCGACCAGCAGGCGCGCTTTCGCACCGAAGTCCAGGGCTTCGTCGGCCAGGAAGCCACCCATCGGCGCCTGCACGGCCTGTTCAACGACCAGATTGCCCGACACGGCCTGCGCAACGAATGGGAGCCCCGCGCCCGCCAGAGGCTGGCGCTGCTGGCGGGTGGCGATGTGCGTCACGGTGTGGCCATCACCGCAGCCAACGAACATTTCACCGCGCTGTTCGCCGAGTGGATGCTGGCCCACCCGCAGGTCCTGGGTCGCAGCGAACCCCGTCTCAAAACCCTGTGGCTGTGGCACAGCGCAGAGGAGGCCGAGCACAAATCGACGGCATTCGACATCTATCAGGCCCTGGCGGGCAGCCATGCGTGGCGGGTGAAATGGATGCGTCGCGTGACCGTGATCTTCCTCAGCGATGCGCTGCGCCAGACCGTCTGCAACCTGCGCGCGGACGGCACTCTCTGGCGCTGGTCGACGTGGCGCAGCGCGGCGCGGCACCTGCTGGGGCGCGAAGGCCTGCTGCGCACCAGCTACCGGCCGTGGCGGCAGTACTTTCGCGAAGACTTCCACCCGACCCAGCAGCACAGTGACCTGTCCGCGAACTGGCTCGCGGCCAACGCCGCCAGCTACACGCGGGTCGGCGCCTGAAGCAACCCCACGGCCTCTGGGCCGACACGGCCGGCCACTGCGGGGCCGCACCATAATCGGGAGATGTCTGAACGCGTGATCCCGCTGGTCGACCAACGGTCGTCCAGTCTGCCTGTGACCGTGCCGGCGCAGGCCATCCCTGCCACCGGTCTGCTCGGCGATGCGCTGGGTCGTCCGCTGCGCGATCTGCGCATCAGCGTCACCGACCGCTGCAATTTCCGCTGCAACTACTGCATGCCCAAGTCGATCTTCGACAAGGACTATCCCTACCTGCCCCACAGCGCCCTGCTCAGCTTCGAGGAAATCACGCGGGTGGCGCAGGTGTTTGCCGCACACGGCGTGCAGAAGATCCGGCTCACCGGCGGCGAGCCTTTGCTGCGCAAGAACATCGAGATCCTGATCGAGCAGCTCACCGCCTTGCGCACGCGCGACGGCCAGCCGATGGAGATCACGCTGACCACCAACGGCTCGCTGCTCGAACGCAAGGCGCGGGATCTCAAATCTGCGGGCCTGCGCCGTGTGACGGTCAGCCTGGACGGACTGGACGACGCGGTGTTCCGTGCGATGAACGATGTCGACTTTCCGGTGGCGGATGTTCTGCGCGGCATCGATGCGGCCCGTGAGGCGGGCCTGGGACCGGTGAAGGTGAACATGGTCGTCAAGCGCGGAACGAATGAGGACCAGATCCTGCCGATGGCCCGCTTCTTCAAAGGCAGCGGGGTCGTGCTGCGCTTCATCGAGTACATGGACGTCGGGGCCACCAACGGCTGGCGGATGGACGAGGTGCTTCCCGGCAGCGAGGTCGTGCAGCGCATCCACCAGGCGCTGCCGCTGGTGCAGCTTGAGCCCGCGGCGCCGGGAGAAACCGCCGAGCGATGGGGATATGCCGATGGCAGTGGCGAGATCGGCGTGATCAGCAGTGTGACGCAGGCGTTCTGCCGGGACTGCAACCGGGCGCGCCTCTCGACCGAAGGGCGGCTCTACCTCTGCCTGTTCGCGACGCATGGCCACGACCTCAAGCCGCTGGTGCGCGGCGGTGCCAGCGACGAGGACCTGGCCAGCGCCATCGGCGCGCTCTGGCAACGACGCGACGACCGCTATTCGGAACTGCGGGCGTCGATGCCGCCGGACCGCGGCGTGGGGGCCCGCCGCATCGAGATGAGCTACATCGGGGGCTGAAGGTGACCCGACCCGGCGAGATCACGGCACTGGTGCTGGCCGGCGGGCGCGGCTCGCGCATGGACGGTCGGGACAAGGGCCTGCAGGCGTTCCAGGGGCAGCCGCTGGTCGTTCATGCCCTTGAACGCCTGCGTCGACAGGAGGGTGGGCTGGTCGGCCCGTTGATGATCAGCGCCAACCGCCACCTGCCGGACTATCGCCGTCTGGAGGTGCCGGTCTGGCCCGACGCCGACGCGGAGTTCGCCGGGCCGCTGGCCGGGGTCCTCAGCGGACTGACCCACTGCACGACGCCATTGCTGCTGACCGTGCCCTGCGACTGTCCCCGTTTTCCGCTGGACCTTGCCCGGCGACTGGCCGCCGCCATGGACAGCGACACCGACGTCGTGGTCGCCGCCGCGCCGGAGTTGCCCGGGGGCGAGTGCCGACCACAGCCCGTGTTCGCCCTGTTCCGCCGCACCCTGCGCGAGCCCTTGCAGACGTTCCTGGATGGTGGCGGTCGCGCCATCTTCCGCTGGATGAACGGGTTGCGCACCGTGGTCGTCCGTTTCGACCAGGTCTCGGACGACCCTCACGCCTTTGCCAACGCCAATACGCTTGCGGACCTCAGCGCCCTTGCCGCCTTGCCCAGACCATCATGAAGCGACTCGAAACGATCGCCGCCACGCTCCCCGATTACGACCCCCAGTCGCTCAGTGCCGCAGCGGTCGGCGAATTCCTCGACCGGCTGGTTGAGCCCGTGACACAGGCGCAATCCTGTGGTGTGTTCGAGGCGCTGGACCGGGTGCTCGCGAACGACGTGGTGTCGCCGATCAGTGTGCCGCCGCACGACAACTCGGCCATGGACGGTTACGCGTTCGACTCGGCTCTGCTGCGCGCGGGTCAGCCGCTGGTCCTGCGCTGCGCCGGCGCAGTCTTTGCGGGACGGGCGTGGACGGGCGCCTTGGCGGCAGGCGAGTGCCTGAAGATCATGACCGGGGCGGTGATGCCCGCTGGCGCCGACACGGTCGTCCCGGTGGAGCTGGTGACGGTGGACGGCGAACGTGTGCACCTGCCGGCCGACGCGGTCCGGCCCGGGGCCAACCGCCGACGCAGGGGTGAGGACCTGATGGCGGGTCAGGCGGCCCTTCGTCGCGGGCAGGTGCTGGGGCCGGCCGCCCTGGGCCTGCTGGCCAGCCTGGGACTGTCAACGGTGCCGGTGCTGCGACGTCTGAAGGTGGCCTACTTCTCGACCGGCGACGAAATCCTGAGCCTGGGGGAGGCGCCGCGTGAAGGCGCTGTCTATGACAGCAACCGCTACACCGTGTCCGGCCTGTTGCGGCGCCTGGGCGTCGACGTGATCGACATGGGCGTGATCCGGGATGATCCGGCGGCGCTGGAGATTGCGTTCCGGGAGGCGACAGGTCAGGCCGACGTTGTGATCACCAGCGGCGGCGTCAGCGCGGGCGACGCCGACCACACCCGCGCCATGATGCAGCGGCTCGGCGACGTGGTGTTCTGGCGCATCGCCATGCGGCCTGGACGGCCGATGGCGGTCGGGCGCCTCACGGCGCATGACCGCCAAGCCCTGCTGTTCGGCCTGCCCGGCAACCCGGTGGCGGTGATGGTGAGCTTCCTCGCCTTCGTGCGGCCGGCCTTGCAGAAGATGATGGGCATGCAGGTCCGTCCTCCGCTGCTGCTGCCCGCGCGCAGCCAGGACGTCCTGCGCAAGAGGCCCGGACGCACCGAGTACCAGCGCGGTGTCGTCTCGCGCGCCGCCGACGGCAACCTGCAGGTGCAGACGACCGGTGATCAGGGCTCCGGGTTGCTCCATTCGATGGTCGAGGCCAACGCACTGATCGTGCTGCACCATGACCAGGGACCCGTTGCTGCGGGCGAGCTCGTCGACGTGCTGCTGTTCGACTGCCTGGTCTGAGCGCTCAGAGCCAGCGGCGCACCCGCGCCATGTATTGGCGGTACTCGTCACCGAAAAGGGCGAGCAGCGCGCGCTCTTCGGGACCGATCTGGAAGCGGGTCAGATACAGCACATAGGCCAGCGGTCCCGCCAATGCCTGCCAGTTGCCTAGGTACAAGGCCCAGGCCAGCAGCAATGTGGCCATGCCCAGGTACATCGGGTTGCGCGTGATCCGGTAGACACCCGTGCTCACCAGTGACGACGCACGCTCCGGGCGCAGAGGGTTGAACGTGGTGCGGTGCGCACGAAAGGCCAGCAGGCCGGCCAGGTCGATGGCCAGACCGACCGCCACCAGGACTCCGACCAGCCAGGCACGCAGCCCCTGCCCCGGTGTCGCGACCTGCCCGACGGTGGACACCAGCCACCACATGGCGGCGGCGGTGACGACACCCACCACCGGCGGCGGCACCTTGTGCTCAAGCCAGGCGAGCAGCCTGTTCACACCGGCACTCCCCGGTTGGCGAGCGCATCGGCGCGTTCGTTGCCAGGATCACCCGCATGGCCACGCACCCAGTGCCACTCGATCTGATGCACACCCCCGTGCACCAGGGCGTCCAGCCGCTGCCAGAGGTCCGCGTTCTTCACCGGCTGACGGGTCGAGGTTTTCCAGCCCTTGGCCTTCCAGCCATGGATCCACTCGGTGATGCCCTTTCGCACGTACTCGCTGTCCAGGTACAGCGCGACGCGGCACGGGCGCTTGAGCGCCGTCAGACCCTCGATCACCGCCGTCAGCTCCATGCGGTTGTTGGTGGTCTCGCGCTCACCGCCCCAAAGCTCCTTCTCGTGCCCGCCCGATTTCAGGTAGACACCCCAACCACCCGGCCCCGGGTTGCCCTTGCAGGCCCCGTCCGTATAGATCACCACTTGATTCAAACGCTCTGACTCCTCAAATCCGTGTTGTGTGTTCACCGCCGGTTGGCGATCGTGACCGGCGCCGTGCCGCCGGCCCTGCGCGGTCGCCAGGACGGCCCGAGCAGCCGCACGCCGCGCACCCGCTTGACCGCCACAAAGAAATAGACCGCGCCGAAGATCGGCCACCAGCGGGCCCCGGCCCGGTCCATCCAGGCCATGCGCTGCAACCATTTCTCGGTGCGTACCGCGGGCCGGTAGCAACCGAACTGCTCCGACTCCAGCTCGAAGCTCAGCAGACGCAGCCAATCCCGCAGGCGCCAGGGGCCGATGAACTCGCCCGCCTCGGGCAGGTAGAGATCCGACCAGCCCATGTTTCGCAAACCGATCCGGTCGGCCAGTCGGCCCCTGGATTGCCGGAACCCCCAAAGGCTGTTGGGATTGAAACCGGAGATCACCACCCGGCCTTCGGGCACCAGCACCCGCTCGACCTCGCGCAGCACATGGTGCGGATCGGCACTGAACTCCAGCGTGTGCGGCAACACCACCAGATCCAGACTCGCCTCGGGAAACGGCAATGCCGCCGCGTTGGTCACCAGCGCAATCCTCGGTGCGCCCACGGCCGGCAAGACCCCGGCGTCACCGTCCGCCTGGGGTGCCTGCTCCATCAGTTCTTCGGGCAGCGCCAGCCATCGATGCGGCATGCGGTTGGCCGCCAGGGTGGAGAGTTCGGGCAGCCCGAGCTGAAGCGCGTTGTAGCCAAACAGGTTGACCACCGCCGCATCGAAACGCGCCTGCTCCCACCCCAGCAGGTACAGCCCGGGAGCGGTCCTGAACCAGTCGGTCAAACTTATAATCGGCGGATTCATCGAGGGTGCTGTGCTGCCATGGACCGGTACTCTACACGCCCCATACCGCCTCTCACCGCGGACTGCGCGCCATGACCCTCCTCCCCCTGCCCGCCTTCAGCGACAACTACATCTGGGTGTTGCATGACGGTCAGCGTGCGCTCGTCGTGGACCCCGGCGAATCCGATGCCGTGCTGGACTGGCTCGGGACAAACGGTCTGACGCTCGACACGATCTTGCTGACCCACCACCATGGCGACCACACCGGCGGGGTCCGTGCGCTGCGCGAAGCGACCGGCGCTCGCGTCGTCGGTCCCCGGGCGGAACCCATGCCCGAACCGCTGGTCCGGGTCGGGACCGGCGACACCGTCGAGGCCCTGGGTCTGAACCTTGAGGTGTTCGACGTGCCAGGTCACACGGCCGGCCACATCGCCTTTTTCTGCGACGGTGCCGGAACCGGTGATGCGCCGCTGCTGTTCTGCGGCGACACCCTGTTCTCCGGCGGCTGCGGCCGGCTGTTCGAGGGCAGTCCCGCCCAGATGCTCACGTCACTGGGCCGGCTGGCGTCCCTGCCCGATGCGACGCGGGTCTGCTGCGCGCACGAATACACCCTGTCCAATCTGCGCTTCGCCCTCGCGGTCGACCCGGACAACGACGCTCTGCAGACATATGCCGCGCACTGTCAGAGCCTTCGCGAGCGGAACCTTCCAACCCTGCCCAGCTCCATCGGACTGGAAAAACGGATCAACCCCTTTCTTCGTGCCGAACAGCCTGCGCTGGAGCGCTCGGCCCGCGCGCACGATCCCGACACCCCGCCAGGCCCCTTGGGCGTGTTCACCACGCTTCGCGCCTGGAAAAATGTTTTCCAGTGACCCCATGACCCTGATGTCTGCTTTCCGCTGCGGTCTGCGGCCGCTCTCGCGCCGGTGGCTGGCTGCGGGCGTTGCCGCCCTGCTGATGCTGACCGGCTGCGCCAGCGCACCCACCCCCGCACCACGACCGGCACCCGCACCGGTACTGGCCACCAAACCGGTGCCCCCCGCGCCGGTCGCCACGCCTGCCCCGGCGCCACGCGTCGAGCTGCCCCCTTACGCCCCGCTGAGCGAAATCGCCACCGCCTCCGCAGTGCCGCCGACGGTGACCATGCTCTCCGCGCCCCAGGACATCTGGGACCGCATCCGGCGCGGCCTGGCGATGCCCGACCTGGACAACGAGCTGGTGCGTGACAGGGAGCAGTGGTACGCCTCGCGCCCGGACTACATCCAGCGCATGACCGAGCGTTCGAGCCGCTATCTGTTCCACATCGTCGAGGAGATCGAGCGCCGCAACCTGCCGACCGAGCTGGCCCTGCTGCCCTTCATCGAGAGCGCGTTCAATCCGCAGGCTGTCTCCAGCGCCCGCGCCGCCGGCATGTGGCAATTCATGCCGGCCACCGGCGAGTCCTTCGATCTCAAGCAGAACGTGTTCCGCGACGACCGTCGCGACGTGCTGGCCTCCACCCGTGCGGCGCTCGACTATCTGGAGCAGCTCTACGGCATGTTCGGTGACTGGCACCTTGCGCTGGCGGCCTACAACTGGGGACAAGGCAACGTCGGCAAGGCGATCGCGCGCAACAAGGCCCAGGGCCTGCCCACGCGCTTCAGCGACCTGAACATGCCGCCGGAAACGCGCATGTACGTGCCCAAGCTGCAGGCGGTCAAGAACATCGTGGCCCGCCCCGAGGCCTACGGGACGCAACTGCCGGCGATCGGCAACCACCCGTTCTTCGACACCCTCACGATCGATCGCGACATGGACGTCGCCGTGATTGCCAGCCTGGCCGGGATCAGCGAACGCGATTTCCGCACGCTCAATCCCTCGATCAAGCAACCACTGGTGATGGCGGCGGGCACACCCAACATCCTGTTGCCCTGGGACAATGCCAAGGTCTTCGAGGACCGGCTCAAGACCTACCGGGGTACACTGGCCAGTTGGACCGCCTGGGTCGCCCCGTCGAACATGACGGTGGCGCAGGCCGCCGATCAGGTCGGCATGAGCGAAGCCGAACTGCGCGACGTGAACAACATCCCGCCGCGCATGAAGATCAACGCCGGCTCCAGCCTGCTGGTGCACCGCTCGGGCGCGCGCGACCGCGATGTCTCGGAGTTCATTGCCGATCACGCCAAGCTGAGCCTCGCGCCCGATGTCATCCTCCGCAAATCGGTGGTGCGTGCCCGCAAAGGTGACACGGTCACCCGCCTGGCGCAGCGATACGGCGTCAGTCCGGCCAGCGTCGCTGGATGGAACGGGCTCGGCGCCAGCCAGGCACTCAAGGCCGGACAGCGTGTGACCCTGATGCTGCCCAAGGCGGTCGCCGTCGCCAGCGACAGCAAGCCCTCCCGCAAGAGCCGCGGGGCCGACGGTCGCAAGGCCACGGCCAAGGCGGAAAAACCGGCAAAGGGCCAAGGCAGCGCAAAGACGCAGGCCAAAGCGTCCGCCAAGTCGGCGGCCCCCGCGAAGGCCGGCAAAGGCAAGCGCGCCGAGGTCAAAGTTGCCAACGCCGGCAGCAAAGGCGAGCGAAAAAAGGCCCGCAAGGACTGACGTTTTTTCGGCTCAGGCCTTGAATCGGGCCTTGGCCTTGAGCGCCAGCGTGTTGGTGTAGGTCTGCGCCAGGTCGATCTGGCGCAGCAACGGCGGATCGTCGAAACGGGCCATCACCCGCGCCAGCGTCGCCGGCCCGGCGTCCGGCATCAGCCCGTCCGGCGTCCAGCTCTCGCGCGCCCGGCTGAACGCTGCCAGATAGAGCGCCCGGTCCCCCTGGAAATACGCCTCCGGCACGGTCCGGTTGATGTCCGACAGGCCTGCGGTCTGCAGCCACTTGAGCGCCCGCACCATGGCGTCGGTCAGGGCCTGGCACTCCGCCTGGTGATGGGTGAGATAGTCCGCCGACACGCACAGACAGCCCGCCGGCATCGGCCCCCCGAACACTTCGGCATTGCCTCGCACCGTGCGCGTGTCGGCCACCACCCGCAGGTCCCCGTCCTGCTCCAACTGCGTGATCACCGGATCGGAATAGCAGATCGCATCGACCTGACCATTGCGGAAATGGGTCAGCGCGGCGCTCGGACTGCCCAGGGGAACCAACTGCACCGCGTCCGGCGCCATTCGCGCCGACGCCAGCAACTGCTGCATCATCCGATGGCTCGCTGAACCGTTCGCTGTCACCGCCACGCGACGGCCACGCAGATCGCGCACATCCCGGAACCCTCCCACGGCACGTCGGGAGACCCCCAGCACCAGTTGGGGCGCGCGGCCCTGCACGACGATCGAGGGGAAGGACAGCCCGCGCGAGCGCAGGGCAAGCGAGGTCCTGTAAGTGCCGGAGAGCGCTTGCACCGACCCGCTGGTGAGCGCCTGCAGCGCCTGTCCCGGTTCGCCCAGCTCGCGCACCTGCACATCCAGCCCTTCGGCCGAGAAGTAGCCCAGGCGCTCGGCAATCGTCAGCGGCAGGTAACAGAACTCGGCACGGTTCGCGACGGCCAACTGCAGCCTGGCAAATGGGGGGCGTACAGGCGCTGCGGGCACAGGCTGGGTCTCAGCCCGCACGCCATACCACGCGGCGGCAGACGCCCCGGCAACACCCAACGCCCAGTCACGGCGATTCCACATGCGACGCACTCTCTTGTTCCCTGCTGTGTATGACTTTCACAGCGTAGGCCAAGGAGTCGAATCGCGCATCGGGACCTGTCCCGAGCGGGTTTCCCCCGACGGAATTTGCAAGCCGATGTAACCGCGCCGAACGCGGGCAGGATCAGATGAACAGCAACGCGATGTTCACCGCCAGCGCGAGCATCCAGGTGGCGCTGCGCGCCGAGGCCATGTCCGCCAGATAGAACAGGATGTACATCAGGCGCAGCACGATGTAGAGGAAACACAGCAGGTCCAGCCGCGTCTGGAAGGCACCGTGCTGGTGGGCGATGATCACGGCCCCGATGTAGAACGGCAGAGCTTCGAAACTGTTGGTCTGCGCCGCGTTGGCGCGGGCACGCCAGCCGCCCTGCCGGGCCAGCCAGGCGCGCGGATCGTGGTTGTCAAAACCCCCTTGCGAGCGGGGCGTGCCGAAGGCCCCACCCTTGGCGAGACCCGCACAGCCAAACGGCAGCAGGGCCGCCACCAGCACGGTCCAGTAGGCGACGGTCAGTCCGGCGTAGGTCATGAGGACACCTTCAGAAATCGCTGGCCCGGCTCAACGCCGGTCCACCAGCGCATGGGCGATCGTGCCCAGATCAACATATTCGAGTTCGCTGCCCACCGGCACGCCACGCGCCAGCCGCGTCACCTGAACGCCACGCGACTTGAGCCCCTGCGCGATGAGGTGGGCCGTGGTCTCGCCTTCGGCGGTGAAATTGGTCGCCAGGATCACCTCGCGCACCACCGGCTCACCGCCGTCACGCGCGTCGATGCGCTCGAACAGCTTCTGCAGACCGATCTCGCGCGGACCAACCCCGTCCAGCGGACTGAGCTTGCCCATCAGCACGAAATACAGCCCCTTGTAGGCGCCCGTGCGCTCCATCGCCGCCTGGTCCGCCGGTGTCTCGACCACGCAGAGCAACCCGCGGTCACGCCGCGGATCCTGGCAGGTCGGACAAACCTCGTCCTCGGTGAAGGTGTGGCACAGCGTGCAATGCCGCACCGATGTGCAGGCGTGCTGCAGCGCCTGCGACAGCCGCTTTGCGCCCTCGCGGTCGTGCTGCAGCAGATGGAAGGCCATGCGCTGGGCCGATTTCAAGCCGACACCGGGCAGGCAGCGCAGCGCCTGCACCAGCAGCTCCAGCGAATGGGTGTCGGCCACGCGGCGTCAGGTCCGGCGCGTCAGAACGGGAACTTCATGCCGCCCGGCAGACCGGGCATGCCCGCCGTGAGCTTGCCCATCTTCTCCTGCGACGTCTCTTCGGCCTTGCGCACGGCGGCGTTGAATGCCGCCGCCACCAAGTCTTCCAGCATGTCCTTGTCATCGGCAAGCAGCGACGGATCGATGGTCACGCGACGCACATCGTGCTTGCAGGTCATCACGACCTTGACCAGGCCGGCGCCGGATTCACCGGTGACTTCGATGTTGCCCAGCTCGTCCTGGGCCTTCTTGAGGTTTTCCTGCATCGCCTGCGCCTGCTTCATCAGGCCGGCAAGTTGTCCTTTGTTGAACATGGTGTTCCTTGAATGGGGTGCTTGAGGGAAAGGGATGTGAGTGTCTCAGTCCACGGTGGACCGGAGAGAGCCGGGCACGATTCTGCCGCCAAAGTCGCGCATCATGGCCTGCACCAGCGGATCGTCCCGGATGATGCGCTCGGCCTCGATCTGTCGCCGGTTGGCCTGTGCCGCCAGCCGCAGCGACGCCGAGTCGCTGACCGGTCCGATCTCCACCGCCAGCCGCACCGCGTGGCCGCGTGCCTGCAGTGCGCCGGCCAGGCGCTCGCGCGTGCTGGCCTGGTTGAGCGACTCGCGTTCGACGCGCAGCATCCACTGGTCCGCGTCGCGCGCCAGGAGCTGCGACTGCAGCGCCAGCTCCCTGACCAGCGCCGTCACGGCTTCGGCCTTCACCATCTGCTGAACCAGCTCGAACCAGAAGTCACCCTCCGGGGTCGGCACGGGTTCGCGCAGAGGCAGCGGCTCCGAGGGGTCTCGCAACTGCTCCACGCGCGGCGACAGACTGGCCTCGCGCACAGGAATCGCCACCACGCGACGGCTGGTCTGCACGCCTTCTTCGGCAGGTTGGGCCACGGCCTCGACGGATTCGTCCGGTTCATCCACCCAAGGCGGCCCATCGGCGTCGTCGGGCGCGGCTGGCGGTGCGGCGGCTAGCCGGACGGGGGCAACCGGTGCCGGAGCCGGTACCGGCGGCGTCGGCTTGGAAACCGGAGCGGCCACTGGAACCGGCGCCGGTTCAGGCGCCGATTTCAGAGTTTTTTTTTCCGGCGAGGCGCTTGCCGCCGGCTTGAAGGCCAACAGGCGGAGCAGCACCATGGTCAGCGCCGCGTACTCGTCAGGCGCCAGTCCCAGCTCACCCCGACCGTGAAGGCACAGGCTGTAGAGCAACTGGGTCTCGTCGGCCGGCATCGCGTGGGCCAGACGGACAATTTCAGGTTGATCCGGGTCGTCGGACGACTCCAGCGCCGCGCGCTCGGGCACCGCCTGCAGCACCGCCATGCGCTGCAGCAGGCTGGTCATCTCTTCCAGCGTGGAGGCCGCATTGAGCCCGTTGGTGCGAAGCGCATCGACGGTGTCCACCACCGCTGCGCCGTCACCCCGCGCCAGCCCGTCGATCAGGCGCAGCACATGCGAACGGTCCACGGCGCCCAGCATCTGCCGCACCGTGGCCTCGAGCAACTGGCCCCCGCCAAAGGCAATCGCCTGGTCGGTCAGCGACAGCGCGTCGCGCATCGAACCCCGCGCCGCACGCGAGAGCAGGCGCAGCGCCTGCGGCTCGGCAGGCACCTGCTCCGCCGCCAGCACCTGCCCCAGGTGTTCCATCACCGTCTCCGGCGCCATCGGCCGCAGGTTGAACTGCAGGCAGCGCGAGAGCACCGTGACCGGCACCTTCTGCGGGTCGGTCGTGGCCAGCACGAACTTCAGGTACTCGGGCGGCTCTTCCAGCGTCTTGAGCATCGCGTTGAACGCGTGCCCGGTGAGCATGTGCACTTCGTCGATCATGAAGACCTTGAAGCGGCCCTGCACCGGCTTGTAGACCGCCTGCTCCAGCAGCGACTGCACCTCGTCAACACCGCGGTTGGAGGCCGCGTCCAGCTCGGTGTAGTCGACGAAGCGGCCGGCGTCGATATCGGTGCAGGCCTGGCAGACGCCGCAGGGCTCTGCGGTGATGCCGCCCTGCCCGTCGACGCCCAGACAGTTCAGCGACTTCGCCAGGATGCGCGAGACCGTGGTCTTGCCCACGCCGCGCGTACCGGTGAACAGGTAGGCGTGGTGCAGGCGCTGGGTCGTCAGGGCGTTGGAGAGGGCTTGCACCACATGCTGCTGCCCCACCATTTCGGTGAAGCGGCGCGGGCGGTACTTGCGGGCCAGGACGACGTAGGACATAAGCCGCCGATTCTAAAGGTGCCCCCGAGCGCAACCGGCCATCCCCATCGCCTACAATCGCGGGTGACGGGCCTTCCCGCATGGTGAAGCGGCCAACCGGGTCAGGTGGGGAACCAAGCAGCCCTAACTGTGGAGCCAGTGCCGGGGTCAAGGCTCGTCACCTTATTCATTGCGTCGCGTCCCGACCGGCTGCCTTCAGCCAGGACAGCACGCCCAAGCCCGCCCGATGCCCGGTGGCCAGACAGGCCGTCAGCAGGTAACCACCGGTCGGCGCTTCCCAATCGAGCATCTCGCCGGCGCAAAAAACGCCCGGCAGCGCCTCGCACATCAGGTGGCCGTCCAACGCCTCGAACAGTACGCCACCCGCGCTGCTGATCGCCTCGTCGATCGGCCGCGTCGCCACCAGGCGCAGCGGCAGCGCCTTGATCGCTGCCGCCAGCCGCATCGCATCCTGCACCCCGTCCTTGCCCAGCCACTCGTGGAGCACGGCTGTCTTGATGCCATCCAGGCCCAGCCGGCTCTTGAGATGGCTCGACAGCGAGCGCGACCCCCGGGGGTGCGCGACCTCACGCTGCACGCGCTCCGGTGTCCAGTCGGGCAGCAGGTCCAGGTGCAGCGTGGCCTCGCCGGCGCTGACGATCTGCTGGCGCAGCGGCGCCGAAACCGCGTAGATGAGACTGCCTTCCACGCCGGTCTCCGTGGCAACGAACTCCCCCTGCCGCTCGAACGTCGGCCCCGACGCTGGTGCAAAGCGGATCGCGACGTTCTTGAACGGCTGGCCGGCAAAACGGCTGCGGAAATGTTCGCTCCAGCCGTGGGCCACATCGAACCCGCAATTGGCCGGCAGCAGAGGCGCCACGGCCACGCCGCGCGCGGCGAGCAACGGCACCCAGGCGCCATTGGAGCCCAGCCGCGCCCAACTGCCCCCGCCCAAGGCCAGCACCAGCGCCTTGGCACGGACGCGCCGCTCGCCCGACGGTGTCATCAGGCGCAGCGTGCGGCCATCGGCGTCCCAGCCCAGCCAGCGATGGCGCATGTGAAACCGCACCCCGGGTCCCCCGCCGGCGGGGTGGCGCAGGCGCTGCAGCCAGGCGCGCAGCAACGGCGCCGCCTTCATGTCGGTCGGAAACACGCGCCCCGAGGTGCCGACGAACGTATCGATGCCCAGGCCGCGTGCCCAGTCGCGCACCGCCTGAGCGCCGAACTCGCTCAACACCGCCTCGATCTGCTGGCGACGCTCGCCGTAACGTCCCGCAAACCGATCAGCGGGCTCCGAGTGCGTCAGGTTCATGCCGCCCTTGCCCGCCAGCAGGAACTTGCGGCCCACCGACGGCATGGCGTCGAACAGGTCGCACGCCACACCTTGCGCACTCAGCACCTCGGCCGCCATCAGGCCAGCCGGCCCGCCGCCGATCACCGCCACCTCCACCTCGGTGACCTCCGCGCCCTCGCGCATCTCAGGATTCATGACTCATCCGTTCGTTCTTCCAGTTCGATCAGCCGCCCCTCGGCATTGATGAAGGCCAGCCGCACGGTGTCGCCCGGCCGGGCGGCCAGCAGCGCGCGACGATAGCGCAGCAACTGCTCCCGCAGCGCCGCCTGCAGCTCGGGGCGCAAGGCGCTCTTGTAATCGAGCACCCACCACTGACCGCTGTCGCGCCGTTGCACCAGCCGGTCCAGCCGCAGCAATTGCCCCTCGTGCCAGATCTCGACCTCGTTGCCCCAGGACAGCAACTGCGTTGCGGACCAGGCCCAGGCGGCCTCGCCCGCAACCACGCGCCGCGCCATCGCCAGCGCCCGCTCACCCGCCGCTGCGTCCAGCTCGAACTCGCGCGCAACGGCCCTCAGATGCGCCTCGCCCCAGTCGAATCCTTCGGCCGGTGTCGGGCACCATTGCAGCAGCCGGTGCATGGCGCGACCGATCCGTGTGCTCTCTTCCGCCTCGGTCCCGACCAGCGCCTCGGGCGCGTCCGCACGTTGCCAGCGGGGCGCCAGCGGGGGCAGCACCGGCAGCGTGAACGTCGCGTCCACCGCAGCCGTGACGACCGAAGCTAGTGGCGCCTCCGCCGTCCGGGCAAGCGGCAGCAGACGGCTCCACCAGGAGCGCTGCGGCGTCTGGTGCGGCACGAAGCTGGAGAGCACCAGCCGGGACTCCGCCCGCGTCAGCGCGACGTACAGCGCATTCAGTTCCTCGACCGCGCGCGCACGCTGGTCGGCCTCCAGCAGCGGCTTTGCACACACCGGAGGCGACTTTTCGCTGGCCAGGAAGACAAAGCGCTTGGGCGCCGGCGCTTCAGCCGGCCAGTCGACCAGCACCCCCATGCTCTCGGGCTTTTGCGCAGGACTGTCCGTGTCCATCAGGATCACCGTTTCGGCCTCCAGTCCCTTGGCCCCGTGAATGGTCAGCAACCGCACTGCGCCCGGCTGGTGGGTGGCGCTGGCGGGAATGCCGCCCGCCTTGAGCGCACGCACGAAACGGTACGGCGTCAGGAATCGGCCACCGTCCTGCGCCAGCGAGTGCGCCAGCAGGTCCCGCAGCGCCGCCAGGGTCGCGCCCCGCTCGCTCACCGGCACCGCACAGGCGAACCCCGCCATCACGTCCCCGTGATCAAAGATCGCCGACAGCGCATCGTGCGGCGGCCAGACCTGCAGCCAGCCCCGGTACAGCGTCAGCCGCTGCCAGGTGGCCGACACCAGCGCGCCGAACTGGTCGTCGCGGTTGTCCGCCGTCACCGGGGCGGCCAGCCGCGCCAGCACATCCCACCAACCGGGCTTGAGCGATCGCCCGTCCTCCGGACTGTGGCGTTCGGCCTCGCGCACGGCGCTCGCCAGCCTCACCAGATCGGCATCCTGCCAGCCGAACAGCGGCGACTTCAGGGCGTGCGCCAGGCTCAGGTGGTGGCGCGACGACACCAGCGCGTCCAGCAACGCAACCACGTCCTGCACCGCCGGGGAATCGATCAGTTGGGCCTCCCCCGGTGCTTCGCCGGCGATGCCGTGCGCGCGAAGCGCCTGGTGCACCAGGCGCAGGCGGCTGCGTTTGCGTGCCAGCACCATGAACGCGTCGGGCGCCCGGCCCCGCTGCACCTCGCAGGCGATCCAGTCCGCCACCTGCGCTGCCTCGCGCTCGGCACTGCCCTCCTCCTCGGGCGGCATACGTGGCTGAGACAGGCTGTCGCGCCAGACCGGCTCCTCGTCCTCCGCGCCGCCCCTCGCCGAGTCCCTCGGCGCTCGCGCGATGGCGGGCAAGGCCATGACCTGCCCATCGGCCTGGCTGTGGGTGGTGTGCGGCCGGAAACCCGGATAGTCGCCGTCCTCTGCAGCGGCCCCCATCGCCGCATTGAGCGCCTGCACGACCGCCGGAGCGCAGCGGCGCGTGTGGTCGCAACTGAGCAGCGCGCCACCCAGCCCCTCGACCACGAAGGCCTGTGCCGCCTTGAACACCTGGGGCTCGGCCCGCCGGAAGCGGTAGATCGACTGCTTGGGATCCCCGACCAGGAACACCCGGGGCGCCTCGCCCGCGCCCGCCCCTGCGTACGCGCTGAGCCAGC
Organism: Hydrogenophaga sp.; assembly: GCA_016790705.1. Taxonomy (GTDB): domain Bacteria; phylum Pseudomonadota; class Gammaproteobacteria; order Burkholderiales; family Burkholderiaceae_C; genus Hydrogenophaga. The sequence continues at coordinate 87,476 of JAEUOT010000021.1, read as the reverse complement.
CATACAGCGCCTGCCACTGCAGCGGATTGGTGTCCTGGAACTCGTCGATCAGCAGATGCCGGACGCGGGCGTCCAGTCGCTGCTGCAGCCAGCCCGACAGCTCGGCATCACCCAGCAGCCGGCAGGCCGCCGCCTCAAGGTCGTTCATGTCGACCCAGCCGCGCTCCCGCTTCAGGCCGGTGTAGGCCGCCAGCAGCACACGGGTCAGCCGCACCATGCGCTGCTGGTGCAGCCAGGCATCGTGCTGAAGACGCGCCCGCTGAACCCGTTGCACCCGCTCCTGCGCCTCGCGCACCCGGTCGATGTCGGCGATCTTGCTGCCGAACTTGCGGGGCTCTCCCTCCCGGGTCAGCAGGGCATCGCACACACCCTGCCAGCGGGCCTCGCTCAGCGCCTTTTCAAGCTCGACCCCCTTGGCCGAGAAACTCGGTGCGGATGCCCCGCCCAACACCCTCGCCGCCGCCCACAGGCATTCCTGCATCACCGGCGTCCAGGCCAACGCCTCGGGCTCCGCCAGGTCGGTCATCTCGGGGAAGGCCTCGGCAACGGTCTGCACCGAGCGAGCGGTCACGCCGTCCGTGTCCGCGAGCGCGAACTCGACCCGCTTGGCCAGCGCGGTGTCCAGCGCCCTCAGCGTCTGGTGGCGCCCGTGCCGGGCCACGCTGTCGAAAAACGCCTGTCGGTCCTCGGGACTCGCTGCCAGCGCCGCATAAAAGCGCGGCCAGACCAGAGGCATGGCCTTCTTGTCGTCTTCCAGCAGCTCATAGGACAGCGGCAGGCCCAGCTCCTGCAACACCGCCAGCGGCGCGCCACGCAACAGCGCAGAGAACCAGCTGTGGAAGGTGCGCAACTGCACCTGCCGGCCCTGTGCCCGGACCTCCGCCTGCAGCGTGAGCAGCTCCGGCGCCCGCCGCCGCGCCTCGGCCTCGTCGAAGCCCCAGCTTCGCAGCGTCTGTATCCGGCCCGCATCATCCAGCCCGGCACACCGGCGCAACTCCGCGCCCAGCCGGCCTCGCATCTCGCCAGCCGCCTTCTTGGTGAAGGTAATCGCCAGGATGTCATGCGCCGCCACCCCATCGAGCAAGGCCCGGACGATGCGAGCCACCAGCATCCAGGTCTTGCCGGCGCCTGCGCAGGCCTCGACCGCGATCGAGCGCGCCGGGTCGCAGGCTGCCGCATAAAACGCCTCGGCCGTCACCGGCCGGTCGTCGATCCGATACGCCGCCGGCCCGCTCACATCGCGCCCCAGAAGTCTTTGCGGCACAGGCCGCGCGCCGCACAGAACTCGCACACCGACCCTTCGCCCAATGCCGGCAACGGCTGCCCGTCGGCGATCCGGGACAGGTCATGCGCAAGCCCCTCGCGCAGCCTCTGGCGCGCCAGCAGCACCTGCGATTGCTCAAACAGCTGGGTGGCGCCCTCGGACGCCGTCGCCGCACGGCCGTCGGTGATGCTGAGGTAGGCCGCACGCAGGTTGTCATCCGGCAGCAAAGCGGCATAAAACGCGAGCTGGGTGTCCTCCAGCGGCGCCTTCACACGCTCCCGGGTCGACTGACGGCTCTCGGTCTTGTAGTCGATCACCACCGGCAGCCGCCCCTCGGGACTGGACTGGTGATCAATCCGGTCAAGCTTGCCCCACAGGCGCCAGGGAGGCAGCGATGCACTGAGTTCGACCTCGGCCTGCCCGAACAGCGGTCCCGGCCGGTCTTGCTGTCCCTCGTAGCCATACAGCCAGTCCAGATACCCGTCGCGCAGCGCCGGCCAGACCGCCTGATAAGGCAGGAAGCCTGCGTCACCCTCATCCGTCTGCAGTCCCATGTCGGCCGCCACTGCCTCACCGATCCGGTCCAGTTGCCCGGTGTCAGCGTCTCGCCCGGGCCGCGCCGCCTGCCGCGCCTCATGAAACCGCTTCAGCACCTCGTGCAACCAGTTGCCCAGATCACGCTGGTCCGGCCCGACCTCCAGTTCGGCGGGCTCTGCAAGCCGCAACTGTCTCAGCCCGAAAAAACGGTAGGGGCAATCGCGCAGGTCCTGGTAGGCGCTCGCGGACAGGGCTGAGGGCAGGAGGTCCGGCGCCACCGGCTGGGGCGGCAGCGCCACCTTCGGCGACAGCGGCCGCAGCCCGGACGCATCGACCTCGAGATCGGGACAAACCTCTTCCAGGGCCAGTACCCACGGACTGGCCGCCAGCGGTTCGCCACCCTCCTGCCGACGCCAGAAAATGTCCAGTTGCGGCACCGCAAGGGCCGCCCGCCAGGCACCCGCGGCCGCCTGCGAGAGCTGTTCACGACTGGGCAATCCCAGCGCGGACCGCTGTCCCGCCGTCCAGGCGCCCGCAGGCTCGGGGTTCGGGTCGAGGGTCACCTCATCACAGCCGGGCATCACCGCGGCGACGAAGCCGCGCCCCAGCAACTGCGCCATCGGCAGAATCACCACCGGGGCATCGGCGTCGCCGGGCGGCAGAAAGCTGGCGCTCTCCAGCACATCGCGCACCCAGGCGGTGAACGGCGACAGGCCTATTCGCGATGCCGCACGGTTGCCCTCGCCCGCCAGCGCCTGCCCGACCTGCCGCAGTTCGGCCCCGGCGCCTTCATCCAGCCGAAGCACGCGGATCAGCTGCCGGCCCGCAGGGTCGGCGCACAGCGCTGTCCACAACCCACAGGTCGACAGCGCCGCACGCAGATCGTCAAGCCAGCGTTCAAGCGGCCGCGCCCCGTGCAAGCCTTCGAGCATGCCGATCAGCCCATCGGGCACCAGCGCGACGGTGGCCGGGTGCGCCGTCACCGACCGCCACGCCGACAGCCCCTGCTCGCGCATGGCCATCTCCAGCGCCTCCACGACATCCGCCGGCCAGGCCGCTCCCTGCTTGAGCAGATCGATCACGTCGTCGCTGCGCGCACGCGGGTCGGCGGCGCGCAACAGGCTCATCAGTTGCGCTGCCGCACGGGTGGTCGAGAGCTTCCAGCCGGTCTCATCGCGCAGCCCCAGGCCCGCGTTCTGCAGCATGGCGCTGATCCTGCGGGTCAGCAGGCGGTCATTGGCCACCAGGGCCAGCGGTACGGCACCCGCATTCACCTGACAGATCACCCGCGCGGCGGCGCCTCGCGCCTCCTCGTCAGTGTCGGCACAGGCCTGCACGCGAAGCACGGCGGACGACGATGAAACCCCGTCTTCCCCGAGCCAGACCGCCAACCGCGCCACCTCAGCGCGCTCACCCCAGCGCTCCGCCAACGCGCGCCCCAGCGGATCGTCCTGGAACCCCTCCAGCAACCACAACCGGTCCGCGGCGACACCCGGCGCGGCCTGTGAGGCCCACAACACATCGGTCGGGAAGCCCGAATTGCCGACCCAGGCCAGGGCCAGCGACGACACCACCGACTCCCATTGCGGCGCCGCCGACAAGGCCTCCTGCCGAGCCTGCGCCCAGGCGGCCCGCTGCGCAGGCGGGACGGCTGCGGCCAGGGGAGCGAGCTGGCGCGCCGCCTCGGTCAGCCTTGCCACCAGCTCCGCTCTCAATGCGGTGTCGCGTTGGCTGCGCACCACCCTGTCCACCAAGGCCTCCGCCATCAGGCGATCGCGGGCCACATCGCCGCTGAGGTCGCTTGGCGATGGCGCCCAGGGAGCCATCGCCGACGCCCAGTTGCGCGAGGTCTCGAAGCGGGGCGAAAAACCGTCCGGGTGTTCCTGCGCCCAGGCCCGCCGCGCCGGTTCGATCAGTTGGGCATAAGGCAGCAGCACCAGCAGGCGGTCTGGCGCCAGCGCGTGCTGCAAAAGCGACGCCTGGATGCGCGTCACCAGCGACGCCCAGCCACTTACCGTCCCGGGTATAGGCCCAGACTCCAGAGGGTGGTGTGGCGCGGTCGTCATGGGCGGGGGGTTTCTGTCACAATGTCTCGGCTAAAAGGGCTTCGCCTTGGTCGGATGCCCTGCTTCAGACTTTAACTTCCCCGATCCACGTTCCTCAGGATGAACCATGGCCAGTGAGCTGATCACCCACGTTTCCGACGCAAGTTTCCAAGCCGATGTGCTGGACGCCAAAACCCCCGTGCTGGTGGACTTCTGGGCCGAATGGTGCGGCCCCTGCAAGATGATTGCGCCAATCCTGGACGAGGTCTCCGGCGCCTACAACGGCAAGCTCAAGATCACCAAGGTCAATGTCGATGACAACCGCGAAATCCCGGCCAAGTTCGGCATCCGCGGCATCCCGACCCTGATGCTGTTCAAGGACGGCCAGCTCGCCGCCACCAAGGTCGGCGCCATGAGCAAGGCCCAACTGACCGCCTTCATCGACCAGCAACTGGCCTGAGCGGCCACGCCGGTCGCTGCCGCCCCGGGCGCAAGGCCCGGTCCCTGCGCAGCGACCGGTTTTTTCCTGTCATAATCCGCCCGTCAGCTGGCCCCCACCAACGGCCCAGCCCCTTCTGACAGCGCCAGTTCGCCATCCGGACATCAGCGCCCCTCCCCCCGGTTCAGAAAAGACTCCCTTCCGGAGCAACCCCATGCACCTTAACGAACTCAAGGCACTGCACGTGTCTGAAGTCCTCAAGCAGGCTGAAGCGCTTGAGATCGAAAACACCGGCCGCATGCGCAAGCAGGAGCTGATGTTCGCCATCATCAAGAAGCGCGCCAAGGCGGGCGAACAGGTGAACGCCGACGGCGTGCTGGAAGTGCTGCCCGACGGCTTCGGCTTCCTGCGCAACATGGACACCAGCTTCACGGCGTCCACCGACGACATCTACATCTCCCCCAGCCAGATCCGCCGCTTCAACCTGCACACCGGCGACATGATCGAGGGCGAGGTCCGTATCCCCAAGGACGGCGAACGCTATTTCGCGCTCAACAAGCTCGACGCCATCAACGGCCTGCCGCCCGAGGCGAACAAGCACAAGGTGATGTTCGAGAACCTGACGCCGCTGTTTCCCAAGCAGCAGATGCGCCTGGAACGCGACATCAAGACCGACGAGAACATCACCGGTCGCGTCATCGACATCATTTCCCCGATCGGCAAAGGCCAGCGCGCCCTGATCGTCGCCCCGCCCAAGAGCGGCAAGACGGTCATGATGCAGCACATCTGCCACGCCATCACCGCCAACCACCCCGAGGTGGAGCTGATGGTGCTGCTGGTGGACGAGCGTCCGGAAGAAGTGACCGAAATGCAGCGCACGGTGCGCGGCGACGTGATCGCCTCGACCTTCGACGAACCGGCGGCCCGCCACGTGCACGTGGCCGAGATGGTGATCGAACGCGCCAAGCGCCTGGTCGAACTCAAGAAGGACGTGGTGATCCTGCTGGACTCGATCACACGTCTGGCCCGTGCCTACAACAACGTGCTGCCCAGCTCCGGCAAGGTGCTGACCGGCGGTGTGGACGCCAACGCGCTGCAGCGCCCCAAGCGCTTCTTCGGCGCGGCCCGCAACGTGGAAGAAGGCGGCTCGCTGACCATCATCGCCACGGCCCTGGTCGACACCGGCAGCCGCATGGACGAAGTGATCTTTGAAGAATTCAAGGGCACCGGCAACAGCGAAATCCACCTCGACCGCCGCCTGTACGAAAAGCGCGTCTTCCCCTCGATCCAGCTCAACCGCAGCGGCACCCGCCGCGAAGAGCTGCTGCTGGCGCCCGAGATCCTGCAGAAGACCCGGATCCTGCGCCAGTTCATGTACAACATGGACGAGATTGAGGCCATGGAAATGGTGCTCAAGAGCATGAAGGCGACGAAGAACAACTCCGAGTTCTTCGACATGATGCGTCGCGGCGGTTGATCCGACCGAAAACATCATATAATTCAAGGCTTTGCAACTTGCGACAAGTACGGGGAAACGGTTTCCCCGCGGCTGCCGCACCTGACCCTAAGGAATCGCCATGAAAGAAGGCATTCACCCCAACTATCGCGAAGTTTGCTTCCTGGACCTGTCGAACAACTTCAAGTTCGTGACCCGTTCCTGCGCAAACACCAAGGAAATGATCAAGATGGAAGACGGCCGTGAACTGCCGCTCTTCAAGCTCGATACCTCCAGCGAATCGCACCCCTTCTACACCGGCACCCAGAAGTCGGTGGACAACATGGGTGGTCGCGTCGAGAAGTTCCGCAACCGCTACGCCAAGAAGTAATCCGACTGATCGCTTCTTCGGGCCCTGGGCCCGTAGCGCAAAAAGCAGCCGGCCTCCGGCTGCTTTTTTTTTCCCCCCGACGCGGGGCTTTGACCACTGTCTTCCGCCTGTATATTCGTTCCGTGAGTTCCGCCACCCCAGCCATCGTGCCGCAGTCCGCTGTGCGCCGCCTGCCGCGGCTGGCACTCATGCTGTTCTGTACCGCCTATGTGCTTCCGGGTTTCCTGGGACGGGAGCCGTGGAAGTACTACGACGTGGCCTCTTTCGGCGCCATGCTGGAGATGGCGCGTGGCTGCAGCGACTGGTGGACGCCACAAGTGCTCGGGGCGCCGGCCGACGTGGCCGGCCCGCTGCCGTACTGGCTGGGCGCCCTCGCCATCAGGTTGCTGCCCTTTCTCGCCCCGGACTTCGCGGTCCGCATCCCGTTCGCACTGCTGCTGGCGCTGACGCTGGTCTGCACCTGGTACGCCGTCTACCACCTCGCGCGCCAGACCAGCGCACAGCCGGTGGCGTTCGCCTTTGGTGGAGAGGCTGACCCGATCGACTACGCGCGAACACTCGCTGACGCGGCCCTGCTTGCACTCGTCGCCTGCCTCGGGCTGGCGCAGATGTCCCACGAAACCACACCGGACCTGGCGCGCCTGGCCATGGTCAGCGCCGTGCTGATGGCAGCCTCCCGCATGGCGCTGCCGGTCACCCGAAAGCCCTGGCGTGCGGTCTTGCTCTGGACCGCATCCACGCTCGGGCTGGTCTTCAGCGGTGCCCCCTGGGTGGCCATTTCCCTGGGGATCGGTCTGTTGGGCGGGGTCTGGTACGCCCGTGCCCGGCAAAATGCCTTCAACCCGGTCGAAATCAGCTGGGTGATCGGCTCGCTGGCTCTGGCCTTGTTGCTCGCGGCCCTGACCGAGCAGATTCACTGGCCCGCCAACCTCGCCTGGCCGGAAGACTTCGGGGATTGGCAACGCTGGGCCCGTCTGCTCGTCTGGTTCACCTGGCCGGCCTGGCCGCTGGTGCTCTGGACGCTGTGGCGCTGGCGCCATCAGCTCGCCAGTCCGCACGTGGCCCTGCCGCTGTGGGCCGCCCTGGTGAGTGTGATCAACAGCGGCGTCAACCCCGACTTCGACCGCGCGCTGCTGCTGGCGCTGCCCGCGATGGCGACGCTGGCGGCGTTTGCGCTGCCCACGCTCAGTCGCAGCGTCTCCGCCCTGATCGACTGGTTCACGCTTGTGTTTTTCAGCGGCTGCGCGCTGGTGATCTGGGTCATCTGGGTCGCCATGCAAACGGGTGTTCCGGCCAAACCGGCGGCCAACGTGGCCCGCCTGGCGCCGGGCTTTTCGCCGGAATTCTCCTGGCTGCTGTTCGCCCCGGCACTGCTGGCCACGCTGGCCTGGTTCTGGCTCGTGGCCTGGCGGGTCGGTCGCCACCGCCAGGCGCTCTGGAAGAGTCTGGTCCTGCCCGCAGCCGGCGCCACCCTGTGCTGGCTGCTGCTGATGACCTTGTGGCTGCCGTTGCTGGATTTCGGACGCAGCTACGGTCCGCTGGCCCGCCGCGTCGCGCGCCTGGTGCCGCCGGCTTCGCCCTGTGTCCTGGTCGACGGCCTGGGGCAGGCCCAGATCGCGGCCCTTCAGTACCAGGGCGGACTGACGCTGGAGCGCAGTGGCCCGCAAGGTGCCGGCGCCGACTGCCGGCTGATGGTGGTGCATCCCGACAGCCAACCCACCCTGGACCGTCGGGTTCGCCTGGTGGACTGGGCCTACAAGGGCACGGTGCGACGGCTCTCCGACAAGGAACCGCTGCTGATCTACCTGCGCGTCAGCAACTAGGCAACTGCGCTGTCTTTTCGCAGGCGCGCCGGCGGCAGCACGATGCTGAACGTGGAGCCTTTGCCCAGCTCGCTGGCAATCTTCACCTGGCCGCCGTGGCGCTGGGCCACATGCTTGACGATGGCCAGGCCCAGCCCGGTACCGCCGGTTTCGCGCGAACGACTGCGGTCGACGCGATAAAAGCGCTCGGTCAAACGGGGCAGGTGCTCGGAAGCGATGCCCGGCCCGGTGTCTTCCACGAACAGCTCGCACGAACCGTCGCCCGGCAGGCGCCAGCCCGCACGAATGCGCCCGCCCGGCGGGGTGTAGCGGACCGCATTGCTCAGCAGGTTGGTCACTGCGCTGAACAGCTCACTGCGGTTGCCCGCCACATGCATCGACGGCCCGGTCACCACCTCGATCTGGTGCACCGGGTGGGCAATGGCGGCGGACAGGCCCTGCGACTCCTGCACGGCTGGCTGCATCAGGTCCTGCACCGCGACCCATTCCGACGCGCCCGGCGCCGGACTGCCCTCCAGCCGGGAGAGCGTCAGCAGGTCATTCACCAGGGTCAGCATGCGCAGCGCCTGCTGACTCATCAGGCCAAGAAAATGCTGCCGTTCGGCCTCGTCCAGGGGCAAGCTCTGCATGGTCTCGACGAAGCCGCTGAGCACCGTCAGCGGCGTGCGGATCTCGTGCGAGACATTGGCGACGAAATCCCGCCGCATCGCATCGGCGAGCTGGACCGCCGTGACGTCACGGGTCAGCACCAACTGGCGCTGTTCGCCGTAGGGATGGACCTGCAGCGAGATCTTGCGCGGCTGGGTGGGTCGGTGCCCGGGCCCGTCAATCTCGATTTCCTGCGAAAAGTTGCCGCCGTCCAGGTAGGCACCGAAGTTGGGGTGCCGCACCAGGTTGCGCACGTACTGGCCAATGTCACGCTGGGGGTCGATGCCCAGGTGCTGCGCGGCCGTCTGGTTGCTCCATTCGATGCGCGACTGCGCATCCAGCAACACCACGCCATTGGGGGACGCCTGCACCGCCGAGAGGAAATCCTGCAGGCGGGCTTCGCTGCCCTGCGCCTTCTGCTCCAGGGCACGAAAGCGCTTGCGGCTTCGCTCCATGAGTTCACCCCACAGCCCGGACAGACGCGGTACCCGGTCACCGTCTGACGCCGCCAGCCATCGCAGCAGGCGCGCCGCGCGCGCCATGTCCCACAGAAACCAGCACAAGGCACCCAGCACGGCACCGCCAAGGGTCAGCGGCAGCGAGCCTCGCCACCAGCCCCATGCGCCGCCGGCTGCGACACCCAGCAACAGCGTGAGCGGGCGAGCAATCATGCTGCGGCGTCGCTGTTGCCCTGATTCACGGACTGACGGGCCGTGATCCGGTAACCGGCGCCGCGCACGGTCTCTACCATGGGTGAGGCGTCACCCAGCGACTCGCGAAGGCGCTTGACGTGGACATCAACGGTGCGTTCTTCGATAAACACGTGGTCACCCCAGATCTTGTCCAGCAGGGTACCACGCGTGTGCACGCGCTCAGGGTGTTTCATGAGGTAGTGCAGCAGCTTGAACTCGGTCGGTCCCAGCTTGAGTTCCTGATCACGAAACGTGACGCGATAGGTCGCGGCATCCAGGGCAAGATCACCGACCTGCACCGAATCGCTCACGATCTCCGGAGCACGGCGGCGCAGCACCGCGCGGATGCGGGCCAGCAGCTCCTGGGTCGAGAACGGCTTGGTGATGTAGTCGTCGGCACCAGCGTCCAGGCCCTGCACCTTGTCGGACTCATCGCTGCGCGCTGTCAGCATCAGGATCGGCACGGTCTTCGTCCGCTCCTGCTTGCGCCACTGACGCGCCAGTGCCGCACCGCTTTCGCCGGGCAGCATCCAGTCCAGCAGGATCACATCAGGCAGGACAGCGTCGATCTCGCGGCGGGCAGCCGCACCGTCGTACACCACCGTGGGCGCAAAGCCGTTGTGGCGCAGGTTGACGGCGATCAGTTCGGCGATCGCAGGTTCGTCCTCAACCACCAGGATGCGGGGGAGTTTTTTCATCCGACGACCGACTCCACCTTGTCCATCGAACTGTGGCGCACGTCCTCACCCTTGACCACGAAGATGATCTGCTCGGCGATGTTCTTCGCGTGATCTCCCACGCGCTCCAGCGACTTGGCCAGGAACAGCAGATCCAGGCTGGGCGAGATGGTGCGCGGATCTTCCATCATGTACGTGATCAGCTTGCGCAGGAACCCGTTGTACTCGCCGTCGATGGCATCGTCCTCCTTGATGATTGCCAGCGCCATGTTGGTGTCCAGCCGGGCAAACGAATCAAGGGTCTTGCGCAGCATGCCAGCGGCCAGATCGGCGGCCAGGCGCAACTCCGAGATCGGCAATGAACGCGGCGAGCCGCTCTCGATGATGGACTTGACCATACGCGCCACCCGCGCGATCTCGTCTCCGGCGCGTTCCAGATTCTGCGTGGTGCGGGAAATCGCCATCAGGAAACGCAGGTCGCGCGCCGTCGGCTGACGGCGACCGATGGTGGAAATGATCTCGTGGTCGATGTTCACTTCCATCTGGTTGATGCGGTTCTCGGTCTCCAGCACCTGGTCGGCCGTTTCCATGCTGAGCTGGGCCAGCGCGTAGACCGCCTGATGCAGCTGCGACTCGACCAGCCCCCCCATCTCCAGCACGTGGGTGGAAATGGCGTTGAGTTCGGCGTCGAACTGGCTTGAAATGTGTTTGTCACCCATGTCGGTCTCCCAGGGGAATCAGCCAAAGCGGCCAGTGATGTAGTCTTCCGTCTCGGTGCGCTGGGGCTTGAAGAAGATCTGCTCGGTCGAGCCGAACTCGATCAGTTCGCCCAGGTACATGTAGGCCGTGAAGTCGCTGCAACGGGCGGCCTGTTGCATGTTGTGCGTCACGATCGCAATCGTGTAGTCCTTCTTCAGCTCGTGCACCAGCTCCTCGACCTTGCCGGTGGAGATCGGGTCCAGCGCCGAGGTCGGCTCATCGAGCAGCAGCACCGAGGGCTTGACCGCCACGCTGCGCGCGATGCACAGGCGCTGCTGCTGGCCGCCGGAGAGGGACAGGCCACTCTGGTGCAGCTTGTCCTTGACCTCGGTCCAGAGCGCAGCCTTGGTCAGCGCCCACTCGACGCGATCATCCATCTCGCTGCGGCTGAGGTTCTCGTAGAGCTTCACACCGAATGCGATGTTGTCGTAGATGGACATCGGAAACGGGGTCGGCTTCTGGAACACCATGCCGATGCGGGCGCGCAGCAGGTTCAGGTCCTGCTTGGCGTCGAGGATGTTCTCGCCGTAGAAGTTGATCTGCCCCTCGGCACGCTGGCCCGGGTAGAGGCTGTACATGCGGTTGAGCGTGCGCAGCAGCGTGGACTTGCCGCAGCCCGAGGGACCGATGAAAGCCGTCACCTTGTTTTCGGCGATGTCCATCGTCACGCCCTTGAGGCCGTGAAACTTGCCGTAGTAGAAGTGCAGGTCGCGCACTTCGATCGCGTTCTTGTCGGAGGTCGTGGTCATCATTGAGGCCTCGGTCGGTGTGGGGTCAGTGGGCGGCTTTTTCGCGGAAGAACACGCGAGCCACAACGTTGATGGCGAGAACCGCCAGGGTGATCAGCAAGGCACCGGCCCAGGCCAGACGGATCCAGTTGTCGTAAGGGCTCATCGCGAACTGGAAAATCACCACCGGCAGGTTGGCCATCGGCATGCTCATGTCGGCATTGAAGAACTGGTTGTTCAGCGCAGTGAACAGCAGCGGAGCGGTTTCGCCGGAGATACGCGCCACCGCCAGCAGCAACCCCGTCATCACACCGCTCTTGGCGGCGCGCAGCGTCACCAGCGTGGCGACCTTCCAGCGCGGCGCCCCCAGGGCAAAGGCCGCTTCACGCAGGCTGCCCGGCACCAGACGCAACATGTTCTCGGTGGTGCGGACCACCACGGGAACGGCGATCAGCGACAGCGCCTGGGTGCCGGCCCAGCCGGAAAAACCGCCCACGGTCGCCACCGCGATGGCGTAGACGAACAGCCCCAGCACGATGGACGGCGCCGACAGCATGATGTCGGTCACGAAACGGGTCAGACTGGCGGTCTTGCTGGTGTCACCGTACTCGGCCAGATAGACACCGGCCAGCACACCCACCGGCGTGGCCAGCAGCACGGTGAAGCCGACCATCATCAGGCTGCCGACGATGGCGTTGCGCAGACCGCCGCCCTCGGAACCCGGCGCCGGTGTGTCCTGGGTGAACAGGTTGAGATCCAGCGCAGCCACACCGTTGCTGAACAGCACGAACAGGATCCACAGCAACACGGCCAGACCCAGCACCATGGAGCCCATGGACAGCGTCAGTCCGACGGCGTTGGAGAACTTGCGGCGGCGGTAGATCGCCTGGTTGAAGTCCTTCATGGTCAGAGTCCTTTGGCCTTTTCGCCGCGGATGATCATCCACTTGGCCAGCGCCAGCACGACGAAGGTGATCACGAACAGTAGGAAGCCCAGCGCGAACAGGGCCGAGATGTGGAAGTCGGCGGCCTCGCCGAATTCGTTGGCCAGGGTCGAGGCAATCGAGGTGCCCGGCGAGAACAGCGAGCTCGGCATGCGGTTGGCGTTGCCGATCACGAAGGTGACGGCCATGGTCTCGCCAAGCGCCCGGCCGAGACCGAGCATCACGCCGCCGATCACGCCCTTCTGCGTGTACGGCAGCACCACGCGACGCACCACCTCCCAGGTTGTGCAACCCAGTCCGTAGGCCGACTCGCGCAGGATAGGCGGCACGATCTCGAACACGTCACGCATCACCGCCGCGACAAAGGGCAGCACCATGAAGGCCAGCACGATGCCGGCCGCCAGGATGCCCATGCCGTTGGTCGAGCCGGCGAACAGAAAGCCGATCAGCGGCATGCTGCCCATCAGCTTCTGCACCGGCACCTGGAAGTAATCAGCGAACAGCGGCGCGAACACGAACAGGCCGAACATGCCGTAGATGATGGACGGCACGGCCGCCAGCAGCTCGATGGCCGTGCCCAGCGGACGGCGCAGCCAGGGCGGGCAGGTTTCCGTCAGGAACAGCGCGATGCCGAAGGCCAGCGGCACGGCGATCAGCAGTGCGATGCCCGCACTGGCCAGTGTGCCGACGATGGCGATCGCGGCACCGAATTCTTCATTGATGATGTCCCACTCCACGTACCAGACGAAGCGGGCGCCGAACTTCTGGAACGCAGGCAGCGCGTTGATGAACAGCGAAATCAGGATGCCCATCAGGGCAATCAGCACCAGCAGGGAGAACAACTGCGTGATGCGGTGAAACAAGAAATCCTGCAACTGCTGCCGCCGTGCGATCGACAGCATGCGAGGGCCGACCGAGACGGTCTCGGTCTCCGGGTGCGAACTCATGGTGATGTCCACGCTCATGTCGTGTCCCCTCCAGACGCTTTCATGACACTGAAAGGCCCGGGAACCGGCACACAGTGTGCACCAGCGCCCGGGCGCGGGACCATGGACTTACTTGGCGACCTGGTTCCAGACCTTGGAACGGATCTGCGCGGTCAGCGCGTCCGGCAGCGGCACATAGTCCAGCTCGGTGGCCAGGGTCTTGCCCTTGCTGAAAGCCCAGTCGAAGAACTTCAGCGCTTCGGCGGAGGCGGCCTTGTCTTGCGGCTGCTTGTACATCAGGATGAACGACGCCGTACTGATCGGCCAGCTGCTGGCGCCCTTGGCGTTCACCATGGAAACGCCCATGCCCGGCACGCTGAACCAGTCTGCGCCGGCAGCGGCCGCGGCAAACGTGGTGTCGTCGGGGCTGACGTACTTGCCGTCGGCGTTCTGCAACTGCAGGAAGTTCATGTTGTTCTTCTTGACGTAGGCGTACTCGACGTAGCCGATGGCGCCCTTGATCCGGGTGATGTTGGCGGCCACGCCTTCGTTGCCCTTGCCACCCACTGACGAGGCGGCCGGCCACTTGACGGCCGGGCCCTTGCCCACGCTGTCGGCCCAGGGCTTGCTCACGGCGGTCAGGTAGTCCGTGAAGTTGAAGGTGGTGCCGGAGCCGTCGGCGCGGTGCACGACGGTGATGTTGTCTTCCGGCAGCTTCTTGCCCGGGTTCAGGGCGGCCAGCTTGGGATCGTTCCACTTGCTGATGGTGCCCATGAACATTTCAGCCAGCACCGGGCCGGTCACGCGCAGTTCGCCGGGCTTGAAGCCTTCCAGGTTCACCACCGGCACGGTGCCGCCGATGATGGCCGGAAACTGGATCATGCCGTCCTTGTCGAGGTCGGCGCCGGGCAGCGGGGCGTCGGTGGCGCCGAAAGTCACGGTCTTGGCGCGGATCTGCTTGATGCCGCCCGAGGAGCCGATCGACTGGTAGTTCAGACCCACGCCCGTGTCCTTCTTGTAGGCCTCGGCCCACTTCGCGTAGACCGGGAACGGGAAGGTGGCGCCGGCGCCGGTGATGTCGGCGGCGAAAGCGGTACCGATGGCCATGGTGGCCAGGGCAGCGGCGGCGACAGACTTCAGAAGGGAGCGTTTGGTGATCATTCGGGTCCTCACGGGTTGGTGAAACTGGGATGACCGGCACTGTAGGCAGCCTATGTGACATGCATGTGACAAAACCAAGATGTCACAAAAGCCATTCGGGGCCATGCGTCACAATCGGGCATCCCTGCCTGTCCGCCTCTCATGCAAAACGGTACCCTGCTCGCCGCGATCGACCTCGGATCCAACAGCTTCCGCCTCGAAATCGGGCGTTTCCAGTCGGGCCACATCGAACGGATCGAATACCTCAAGGAGACCGTCCGCCAGGGCAACGGACTCGACGAGAACAAGCTGCTGAACCAGGCGGCCATGCAGCGCGGCTGGGACTGCCTGGCCCGGTTCGCCGAGCGCCTGCACGGTTTTCGCAAGCAGCAGGTCCGCGCCGTCGCGACCCAGACGCTGCGCGAAGCCCGCAACCGCGACGAGTTCCTCCAGAAGGCTCAGGCCATCCTGGGCTTCGGCATCGAGGTGATCTCCGGCCAGGAAGAGGCACGGCTGATCTATCAGGGTGTGTCCCACCTGCTGCCGCAGTCCGACGAGCGCCGTCTGGTGGTCGACATTGGCGGGCGGTCGACCGAAATGATCATCGGCCAGGGCTACCGGGCCGAACAGATGGAGTCCTACCGGCTGGGCAGCGTGGCCTGGTCGACCCGCTACTTCCCCAGGGGCGTGTTCAGCGCGGACGCCTTCCGGACCGCCGAGATCGCCGCCAAGGCGGTGCTGGACCAGGCCCTGGACAACTTCCCTCCTTCCCTCTGGTCGGTGGCCTACGGCTCCTCCGGCACGGTCGGCGCGGTGGCGGAGGCGCTGCAGGCCAATGGCTGGCCTGCCGGTGTCGTCAGCCGCGACGGGCTGGACTGGCTGGTCGAGCGCCTGGTCAAGGCCGGCAGCGTCGACGCCCTGCGCCTGGAAGGGATGAAAGACGACCGCCGGCCGGTGATCGGTGGCGGCGTGAGCGTGCTGCGTGCGGTGTTCGATCTGTTCGGTATCCGCGAGATGATCCCGGCCCAGGGCGCCTTGCGCCAGGGCGCCCTGTACGACCTGATCGACCGTGACAGCGTCGGCGGCGATGTGCGCGAGCGCACGGTGCGATGGCTCAGCGAGCGCTTTTCGGTCGACGCGGCGCAGGCCCAGCGCGTCAGCGAGGTCGCCACCGCGCTGTTCGCCCAGGTCGCTGCGGGCGATGCCCACGAGCGCTTCTCCCAGAAGCTGGCCTGGGCCGCCCGGCTGCACGAGATCGGCACCCACATCTCGCACGAACGCTCCTACCATCACGGCGCCTACATCCTCGACAACGTGGACGCCCCGGGCTTTTCGTTCCCGGAACTGCACCGCATGAGCCAACTGGTGCTGGGACAGCGGGGCAAGTTGCGCAAGCTGGAGGGGGAGCTGGCCGACGAACTGTTCGCCAAGCAACTGATCTGCCTGCGGCTGGCCGTCATCCTGTGTCATGCCCGGCGCATGCCGGAGCACGAATCGGTCCGCCTGAGCTACCGCAGCGGACAATTCCGGCTGGTGACGGCCGAGGGCTGGGCCCGCCGTTTTCCGCAGTCGGCCTGGCTGCTCGGCGAGGAAGCGTCGGCCTGGCAGAAAACAGGCTGGAAGTTCAGCGCGGACATCCGCTGAACGTCGATACGGAGACCCAAGGGAATGGCACTGATTGTGGTGGCGGAAGACGATCCCGGAACGCTCCGGCTGATCGAGGCCGCGTTGCATTTGCAGGGCCACTCGGTCCTGACCTCCAACAACGGCCACTCCGCGTGGCTATCGATCCGGCAATACAAGCCCGACCTGGTGGTCAGCGACATCAACATGCCCGGGGTCAACGGCTTCGACCTGCTGCGGGCCGTGCGCGAACACGGGGCCCTGAACCAGACGCCCTTCATCCTGCTGACCTCGTTGCAGGAGCGGCGTGACATGCGCCACGGCATGACCCTTGGCGCAGACGACTACCTGACCAAGCCGGTGCATCCGCGGGAACTCGCGGATGCCGTGGCGGCCCAGCTCAATCGCAAGGCCATGCGCGCCGCGGCCCTGGAGCTGCAGGTCAAGGAAGCGGTGTCCGAGGCGCTGGACGAGCAGGCCTGGACGCTGCAGGAGCAGTATGAGCAGCGGCTGGCCCGGGAACTCAGCGAGCAATGGCCCGGCGAGGCGCAGGGCAACCGGGAGGCGTTCCATCCCCTGGCGACCGTGCTGTTCGCGGATCTGCGCAACGACGTCGAGTGGGTGCGCGCGCTGGCGCCCCAGCAACTGGCGACCGTGCTCAAGCGTTTCTACGAAGGTGGCGGCGACACCGTGCATCTCTTTGGCGCCGCCACCGCCCATTTCGTCGGCGACGGCCTGCTGGCGATGTTCACCGACCGCCCCGGCATCACCACCGCGCACCAGGGCTTGCGCGCGGTCAAGGCGGCTTTCGGGCTGCGCAACTCGGCCGGCGCCATGCAGGCCTGGCTGGCGCAGCAGTTTCCGGGCATGCGCCTGCCCCGTTTCGAAGTGGGCATCGCCCTGCACAGCGGCCCGGTCGCGATGATGCGGCTGGACGGACTGCTGGGGGGCACCGAACAGTTGCTGCCGGTCGGCGAGACCGTGGTCAACGCGCTCGCAATGCAGCGGCACACACCGGGTTCGCATCCGGTGACCGTCTCGATTCCGGTGCTGCGCGCGGTGACCGGCGCGGTCCAGCCGGTGTCCCGCCACTTCATCACCCTGCCCCACCACACCGAGGTGACGGAGGTGTGCGCGGTCGATCCCCTTCCGGTCTGAGCCCGGTGGCCGCGCAGCAACCCTCCCCGCACGACGACCGCCGCCGGCTGTCGCTGGGCCCGGCGCTGATCACGGCCCTGGTGCTGTCGGCGCTGCTGCCGGCCCTGCTGGTGTCGTGGCTGCTGTCTTCCAACAGCTCGCAGGCCATCGACACCCTCGCCGAAAGCGCGATCAGCCAGGCCGCGCACCGGGTGGACGTCGGTGCGCTGGCCCACCTGGGCGAATCCCACACCGTGGTCAATGCCCTGGTGCCGCCGGTGAGCACCTCCGGCGCCGAGGCCGAGCGCACCCGCAACTGGCTGCGCGACACGGCGGCCTTCGAGCTGATGGCCTATGCGCTGACCCAGCAGTCGCCCAACGTGCCCTACCTGTACTTCGGCACCACCGACGGCAGCTTCTTCGGTCTGGAGCGCGAGGACGGACGGTTCATCGTCCGTGAAATCCACCCCGGCGAGAGTGGCCGGCGCCACTACGACATCGCCCAGCCCGGTGACCGCAGCCGCCTCGTCAAGGTCGAGGCAAGCGTCTACGACCCGCGCAAGCGCCCCTGGTACCAGCTCGCCGCCTCGACCGGCAAACGCGTCTTCACCGACGTGTACCGGTCCGCGGTGAAGAAACAGTTCGACCTGACGCTGGCGCAGCCGATCTTCGACACCGACGGCAAGACGCTGCTGGGGGTGATGGCGGTGGACATGAGCCTGGCGCGGCTGACCGACCTGATCCGCAGCACCCGCATCAGCGACCACGCGGTGACCTACCTGGTGGACGGACAGGGGCGCATGGTCGCCTCCTCGGTCGACGAGGACCTGAGCGTGATCGTCAACGACAAGTACCAGCGCATCACCCCCTTGCAGAGCCGCGAACCGCTGGTCCGCGAGTCCTACGCGCAGTTGTTCGCGCCCGGGCGCCAAGTCACCAAGGGCGAGCCCGGACTCGTGCGGCTGGAGACAGAGCGCGACTGGTTGCAGCGACTGGGCCTGACCAGCAACCGCCTGATCGCGCTGCAGCGCCCGTTCGGCGCCAAATACGAACTCGACTGGCAACTGGTGGTCGTCGCGCCCGAGCAGGATTTCACCCGGCAGGTGCTGCAGGCCCGGCAGTGGTCGCTGGTCGCGATGGCCGCGCTGATCGGCGTCGGCGCCCTGGTGGCCTTCCTGGTGGCAAGGCGCCTGTCCGCCCAGTTCCTGCAACTCAACCGGTCGGCGTCTCTGGTCGGTACCGGCTCTGTGCCGCCGGTGCAGGACAGAGCACCATTCCGCGAGGTCTACAACCTGTCTCGCGTGATGCACGACAGCGCGCTCAAGCTGCAGGCCTACAACCGCGAGATCAAGCGCAAGAACAAGGCCCTGCACGAATCGGCCCTGCTGCTGGAGGAGCGCGTGCGACTGCGCACCTCGGAGCTGGCCACCTCGCGCGAGGAAGCGCTGGCCGCCGTCAAGGCCAAGGCCGGTTTCCTGGCGGTGATGAGCCACGAGATCCGGACCCCGCTCAACGGCGTGGTCGGCATGAGCGAGCTGCTGAGCGAAACCGGTCTGACCCCCTCGCAGAAAGAGCTGCTGGGTGTGCTCAAGGTGTCCAGCGAGCAATTGCTCTCGGTGGTCGACGACATCCTCGATTTCTCCAAGATCGAGTCCGGCAAGCTGGCGCTGGAGGCCCTGCCGATGGACCTGCATGCGGCGGTCACGGGCGTGTGCAACCTGATGCGGGTCAGGGCGCAGGAGAAGGGTCTGCTGCTCACGATGGACCTGCCCGCCGACGTTCCGCGGACCATCATCGGGGACATCACCCGGCTGCGCCAGGTGCTGCTGAACCTGCTGTCCAACGCGGTGAAGTTCACCCACTATGGCGAGATCACGCTGCGGGTCTGGGAAGAGAAGAACGCCGCGCCGCTGACCCTCGGATTCAGTGTCAGCGACACCGGCGTCGGCATCTCGCCCCAGCGCCAGGGCGATCTGTTCCAGCCCTTCTCCCAGGGCGACACCTCGACCGCGCGGGTCTACGGCGGCACCGGCCTGGGGCTGATGATCTGCCGCCACCTGGTCGAACTGATGGGCGGAAGAATCCAGGTGCACAGCCAGACCGGCGTCGGCTCCACCTTCTCCTTCACCATCCACACCCAGGTGGCCCGGGCCGAGGACGTCGCGGCACCGGCGGCGCCGGGACTGCCGATGGCACAGCGCGGACACCGCCTGCTGGTGGTGGACGACAACCTGACCAACCTGAATGTGGCGTCCGCCATGCTGACCCGCCTGGGCTACCTGCACGACACCCGGGACAACGGCTTGCGCGCGGTCGAGGCGGTCGAACAGGCGCTGCGCGAGCAGCGCCCCTACGCGCTGGTGCTGATGGACAGCCACATGCCCGAGATGGACGGCGTGGCGACCACCCGGCAGATCCGCGAGCGCTTGGGTCCTGCGGCGCCGGTCGTGCTCGGCGTCTCGGCCTCCAGCCTGCCCAACGACCGGGCCCGCTGCCTGGACGCCGGCATGGCGGACTACCTTGCCAAGCCGCTGGAGCTGCAGTCGCTGGGACTCGCGCTGCAACGCTGGCTCGACGGCGCCGAGACGATCACGGACACACTGCCCGGCGCACAGGCCTCGCCATTGCCACGGGG
Organism: Hydrogenophaga sp.; assembly: GCA_016790705.1. GTDB lineage: Bacteria > Pseudomonadota > Gammaproteobacteria > Burkholderiales > Burkholderiaceae_C > Hydrogenophaga. The sequence goes on along the minus strand of JAEUOT010000021.1, from coordinate 67,634 downwards.
GTCCGTGCCCTGGATCCACGCCGAACGCTGGACCATGCTCGGGGAATTCGACAACGGCGCCGGCAAGGTCCGCAGTGCGATCGTGCAGGACTTCCTGGCCGAACTCGACAAACGGATGGCCGACATCCGGCGGGCCATGGCGTCCCGCGACCACCAGGCGCTGGGCAATGCGGCGCACCAGCTCAAGGGCGCGGCGCTCAACACCTGCGCGTCCCGGCTGGCCCAGGTCTGCGAAGACCTGGAGCGGCGCTCACTCCTGCAGGACCCCGAGGCGTTTGCCGACAGCGGACTGCTCGACCAGATCGCGGAAGGCACCCGACAGGCGCTGGCCAAGGCCGCCTGAGCCCTGCGCCGGCAGCGTCAGACCAGCTCGGGCGTCTGCACCGTCACGATCACCGTCTGAAGGCGTCCGCCGCGCTCTCGCTGGCGCAGCCACCAGATGGCGCCCTTGCGCATCGGGCACTCGCCCTCCGGAAGCTCCAGCAATTGCGCGACCACCTGTCCCAGCGTGGGCTGGTGTCCGACGATCACCACCGGTCCGCGTCCATCGGGCCAGCCGGCCAGTGCCAGCACCGCCGAAGCCGGCGCCTCGGGCAGCAACTCGTACCGCAGACGCAGCTTGCGCCCCAGTGCGGCCGCCGTCTGTTGCGTGCGTTGCGACGGACTGGCGAACACCCTCGCGCCCTCGGGCAGTTGCCGGTCCAGCCAGGCCGCCATGCGCGCCGCCTGCTTTTCGCCGCGGGCGCTCAGCCGGCGCTCCAGGTCCTGCGCGTCACCCGGCACACCGTCTTCTCCGTCAGGATGATCCACCGCTTCCGCGTGGCGCCAGAGAATCAGGTCCATTCAAACATCTCCCTGTGGTCGATGCCCGTATCGTGCCATCAGCGCCGCCTGTGCAGACCATTGCGTTGCTGCGACAGTCCGGTGGGCGGCGGCCGGCCGGTAGGTCCCGTCGGGCTGCAGCAGCCAGGCGTCCTTGCCGTCGTGGAGGTAGGCCGAGAGGCACTCGTCGAGCACCCGCTGGCGCAGGGCGGGATCGTTCACCGGCCAGGCCAGCTCGACCCGGCGCAGCATGTTGCGGTTCATCCAGTCCGCACTGGACAGCCAGAGTTCGTCGTCGCCGTCGATGCGGAAATAGAACACCCGCGAGTGTTCGAGCAGACGGCCGATCACCGAGCGCACCCGCACCCGGTCGGTCAGTCCGGGCACCTGCGCCGGCAGGATGCAGGCGCCACGCACGATCAGGTCGATGCTCACCCCCTGCTGCGAGGCGTGCGCCAGCGCGCGCGCCAGCGGCTCGTCGGTCAGGGCATTCATCTTCAGGATCACGCGGGCGTCCTTGCCCGCCCGCGCCGCCTGGGCGGCCCGCGCCAGCCGCTCCAACATCGCCTTGTGCAGGTGAAACGGCGCGATCAGCGCCTTCTTCAGCCTAGGCAGCCGGTTCTGGCTCGCCAGATGGAGGAACACCTGCTCCAGGTCGGCGGTCAGCGCACGGTCCGCCGTCAGCATGCTCAGGTCGGTGTACAGGCGGGCCGTGCCCGGGTTGTAGTTCCCGGTGGACACATGGGCATAGCGTCGCAGCACCCCGCCCTCGCGACGCGTGACGAGCAGCATCTTGGCGTGCGTCTTGAGGCCGACCACGCCGTACACCACCTGCGCACCGACCGACTCCAGCCGTTCGGCGTAATTGATGTTGGCCTCTTCGTCGAAACGGGCCTTGAGCTCGACCACTGCGGTCACTTCCTTGCCGCGCCGCACCGCCTCCCGCAGCAGTTCGATCATCTCCGCCTTGTTGCCGGTGCGGTAGATGGTCTGCTTGATCGCGAGTACATCCGGGTCGTCCACCGCCTCCCGCAGGAAATCCAGCACCGCGTCGAAACTCTCGTAGGGCTGGTGGATCAGCACATCGCCCTGTGACAGGCGCTCGAAAAAGGACTGGCCGGGCACAAGCTGCACCGGCCACCCCGGCGTGTGGCGCTCGAAACGCAGCGAGGCCTCGTCCACCTGGTCGATGAGCTGGTTCAGCCGGACCAGATTCACCGGCCCCGGCACACGGAACAGCGCCTGCGGTGGCAATGCGAACTGCTCCAGCAGGAAACCCGAGAGGAACTCGGAACAACCGGCGGAAACCTCCAGCCGCAGCGCCTCGCCGTAGTGGCGGTGCTGCAGGCCCACCCGCAAGGCGGTGCGCAGGTTCTTGACCTCTTCCTCATCGACCGCCAGATCGGAATGCCGCGTCACCCGGAACTGCGAGAACTCGGTCACCTGGCGGCCGGGAAACAGATCGGCGAGGTGGGAGCGGATCACGCTGGAGATGGACACAAAGACCGATTTCTTCGATCCCCTGCCGCCCGGCAACCGCACGAAGCGCGGGAGGATGCGCGGCACCTTGACGATGGCCACCTCGTTCTCCCGCCCGAAGGCGTCGCGCCCTTTGAGACGGACGATGAAATTGAGCGACTTGTTGGCGACCTGAGGGAACGGGTGCGCGGGGTCGAGTCCGACCGGCATCAGCAGGGGCTGCACCTCGCGCTGGAAGAACGCCTTGACCCAGCGCCGCTGGGCCGGATCGCGTTCACCGTGCGAGACGATCCGCACACCCCGCTTCTGCAGCAGCGGCAACACCTCGTCGTTGTAGATCGCGTATTGCTGGGCCACCAGCGCGTGCAGCTTGTCGCTCAGGGCCACATAGCCCGCGGCCGTCTGGGCGCCACTGCGCTCGTTGGACTTGAACGCCGCCAGTTGCGGCGCCATGCGCACCTCGAAGAACTCGTCGAGGTTGCTGGAGACGATGCTGAGATAGCGCAGCCGTTCGAGCAACGGCACCTCGGTGCGCCGCGCCCAGTCGAGCACCCGCTCGTTGAAGGCCAGGATGCTGTGGTCCCGGTCGAGAAACGTCAGAGGTCGGGTGGGGAGCTTTTCGTTCATCGGGCAGGCGTGATGGGCGAGACAACGGCAGCCGCAGCCAGCCGGTGGATGACGATTATTCGACCAAGCGATGACGGTTTCGTGACACTTGCGCGCGCTGCAGTGCCAGTGCCGCCGATTCCTCCTGCTGCGGCTGCTCGCCACGTCGCGACCGCAGGCGCGGCGGCGGCAGGGGCACGAGGTGAGAGAGAAATAGCTGCGCCACCCGCTCCCAGCCGAAGGCCTGCGCGCGTTCGCGGGCGTCGCTGCGACGCGCGCGCAGGGCCTGGCCCCAGGCCACCAGCAGGTCGCCGTGCAGGGCACCGCCCGGGGAGTCACCGATGACCTCCTTAGGGCCGTCCACCGGATAGGCCGCCACCGGCGTGCCGCAGGCCATGGCCTCCAGCATCACCAGACCGAAGGTCTCGTGCAGACTGGGAAAAACGAACACATCCGCCGACGCGTACACCTCGGCCAGTTCGCGCCGCGGCAACACGCCGACCCAATGGACCTCGGGATAGCGGGCGCGCAGGCCCTGCTCCAGCGGGCCGATGCCGCACACCACCTTGCTCCCCGGGACATCCAGGTCCAGGAAGGCCTGGATGTTCTTCTCGTGCGAGAGGCGACCGACGAACAGGCTCAGTGGCCGGTTCAGCGGCCCCAGCCCGGCGCAGGCCCTGGGTTCCGCCGCGTAGGCGAACAGGTCGGTGTCCACGCCATGGGTCCAGTCGCGCAGGTGCGCAAAGGCACACCGCTCCAGCAGCGCGCGCATGCCCGACGTGGGCACCATCACACCCTGGCTGGGCCGGTGGAACCGCCGGAGCATGGCGTATCCCCAGGAGACCGGAATGCCCAGCGCCATCTGCAGCATCTCGGGAAACCGGGTGTGGAAAGCGGTGGTGAATGGCCAACCGCGCCGCAGACAATGCCGCCGCGCCGCCCATCCCAGCGGTCCCTCAGTGGCGATGTGGATGGCGTCGGGCAGTGCCTCGTCCATCAGGCGCCGCAAACGCCGGCCCGGGAACAGGGCCAGCTCAATGCCAGCGTAGCCGGGACATGGCCGGGTCCGGAACTGCCCCGGGTGGACCACCGACACCTCGTGACCCAGGGACTGAACCTGGCGCACGAGTTCCACCAGCGTGGTCACCACGCCATTCACCTGGGGTTGCCAGGCGTCCGTCACGAGCAGGATCTTCATTGCGGACTCCGTGTCCCATCGTTTGCCAGTGCACCAGTTCCAGCCGGCCGTCCATGTGCTCGACCAGCGCCGAGAGACTCTCGACCCAGTCGCCATCATTGGCGTACAGCGTGCCGTCGATCATGCGCATCTCGGGGCGGTGGATGTGGCCACAGACGACGCCCTGGAAACCGCGAGCACGCGCTTCGGCGGCCACGGCGCGTTCAAAGTCGTTGACGTGGCTGACCGCCCGCTTGACCTTGTGCTTGAGGTACTGCGAGAGCGACCAGTACGGCAGCCCCAACCGGTGCCGGATGCGGTTGAAGTGCCGGTTGATTTCCAGGGTGAGGCCATAGGCCCGGTCACCCACGTACGCCAGCCACTTGGCGCACTGGATCACACCGTCGAAGTGGTCGCCGTGGATGACCCACAGCCTGCGGCCGTCGGCGGTCACGTGGACCGCCTCCTCCGCCACCTCGATGCCGCCGAAATGGATGCCGTCGAACTGGCGCGCGAACTCGTCGTGGTTGCCCGGAACGAAGACCACCTTGCAGCCCTTGCGCGCCCGCCGGAGCAGCTTCTGCACCACGTCGTTATGGGCCTGCGGCCAGAACCAGCGGCGGCGCATCTGCCAGCCATCGACGATGTCACCGACCAGGTAGATGGTTTCGCAGGGGTGGTGCTTGAGGAAATCCAGCAACGCCTCGGCCTGACAGCCGGGCGTGCCCAGGTGCACATCGGAGATGAACACCGTGCGCAGGGTGGGCGACTCAACCACCAAGGAAGTGTCTCCGGTAGCGCGGCGGCAGTTCGTCGATGCGCATGATCATCGGCAGGTCCGCCGCGTTGAAATCCGGATCCCAGGCCGGCGGCCCCATCACCTTGGCGCCCAGGCGCAGATAGCCCTTGATCAGCGCCGGCGGCTCGACCTCCAGCGTGTCGTCCAGCTGCTCGATCGGCAGCGGCAGGCGCGGACGCACATGGCAGTCGATCGGCGCCATGTGCTTGTCCCGCACCTGGCGCCAGATGCTCGCGGCCGCGTGGCCACCGCCGACCATGCCGTGTTCGCCCTCGATGTTCATCGGGATGCTGGCGCAGCCGATCATGGTGTCCAGGCGGTTGCGTTGCATGAATCCGGCCAGCGCCCCCCACAGCGCCATGATCACGCCGCCCTGGCGATGGTCGCGGTGCACACAGCTTCGTCCCAGCTCCACCATGCGGTCACGCAGTCCGCGCAGGCGAACCAGGTCGAATTCGGTGTCGCTGTAGGTGCTGCCGGCGCGCTTGGCCTGTTCCGGGGTCAGCACCCGGTAGGTCCCGATCACCTTGCGGGTGCCGCTCTCGCGCACCAGCAGGTGTTCGCAATAGTCGTCAAACAGGTCCACATCGTGGCCCGGAACGGCGTTGGAGAGAATGGCCCCCATCTCGCCGGCGAACACCTCGTGCCTCAGGCGCTGCGCCTCGCGGACTTCGTCCAGATGCCGTGCCCAGCCGACGTCGATGCCGGCAGCGGTCGAGACCACCGCACCAGGAACCACCACTGCGGGCGCACGGGAGGACGGCGGATGAAGTGGCCTCCGGAAATCGGGCAGAGGCGAAAGATCAAGCGTCGGGGTCGGCAGTTCGCGCATGGAAGACTCCTTGTGCAGGATCGCGCCGGTCAGCGACGCAGATTGAAGGGTGTTGTTGCTCATGTCCCGTCATGCTGGCCAGGCACCGTGTACGCGACATGGCAGTCCGATGAATCTTTCATGACGGACATCCGCAAGTTGTCATCTGCATGCCGTTCACACGTCACAAAAGTTTCATCACGCACAGACAGACTGCGGCACGTTCATTTCCACACCCGAGGTCGCAACACCCATGAAAGCCGAATCCCCGTTCAACGACGAGAACTCCAACCCCTCCGACAACCCCGCCTTTGACCAGGTCCTGCGGTCACGCCTGAACCGCCGCAGCCTGCTGCGTGGTGCGGGTCTCGTTGGCACGGCCGCCGGCACGGGCGCCCTGAGCGCATGCGCCGGCATCGGGCAGGACCAGGGTCCGGCCCTGCAGAGCCTGGGGTTTGGCGCCGTGGTCAAACACACCGCCGACAAGGTGGTGGTGCCCGAGGGCTACACCGCGCAGGTGATCTATGCGCTGGGCGACCCGCTGAACGCTTCGACGCCCGCCTTCCGCAACGACGGCACCGACACCGACTTCGGCAACCGCGCCGGTGACCACCACGACGGCATGGAGTGGTACGGCCTGGATGCCCATGGCAAGCCCTCGCGCACCGCCAGCCTGCGCGGACTGCTGGCGATGAACCACGAAGCGACGACCGACGAGAAGCTCTCCTCATTCTTCCTGCACGCCAACGGCGGCACGACCACCCTGCCCCGCCCGGCGACCGAGATCGACAAGGAGCTGATGGTCCACGGCCTTTCCGTGGTCGAGATCCGCTCCGACGGCAAGCGCTGGGCCTATCAGCAGGCGTCGGCCTTCAACCGCCGCGTCACCACCATGAGCGAGGCGGCCATCCACGGCCCGGCGCGCGGCAGCGAGCACCTGGTCACGAAGTTCGACCCGAGCGCCACCCGCTCGCGCGGCACGCTCAACAACTGCGGCGCCGGCCGCACGCCCTGGGGCACCTACGTCAGCGGCGAAGAGAACTGGTTCGGCTACTTCTTCCGCGACGCCCAGGACGATGAGCGCCGCAAGAAGGACAAGCAGGTTCAGGCCCTCAAACGCTATGGCCGCAAGGCCGGCGATGCCAGCCGTCACGGCTGGGAAAGCGGCGGCAGCGAAGACCGCTTCGCGCGCTGGAACAACGGCGCCCTCGCCACCTCGGCCAAGGAGGACTACCGCAACGAGATGAACACCTTCGGCTATGTGGTGGAACTCGATCCCTACGACACCGCGTCGGTGATTCGCAAGCGCACGGCCATGGGCCGCATGGGCCACGAGAACATCACCTTTGCCCGCGTCAGCCCCGGCCAGCCGGTGGTGGCCTACATGGGGGACGACGCCCGCAACGAGTACATCTACAAGTTCGTCTCGGACGCCAGGTGGGACGCTGCCGACGCCGAGCCGGCCAACCGCCTCGCCGCCGGCGACAAGTACCTCGACAAGGGCACGCTGTACGTGGCGCGCTTCAAGAGCGACGGCAGCGGCGAATGGCTGGAGCTGTCGATGAACAATCCCATCGTCGCGGGCAGCTCTTACTTCGAGTTCAAGGACGCGGCCGACATCGCCGTCTTCACCCGCCTGGCCGCCGATGCGGTCGGCGCCACCAAGATGGACCGCCCGGAGTGGGCCGGCGTGAACCCGAAGAACGGCGAGGTCTACATCACGCTGACCAACAACAGCGCCCGCACGCCCGCGACCACCGACAGCGCCAACCCGCGCGCCTACACCGACCTGAAGGTCGGCAAGGAACAGAAAGGCAACGTCAACGGCCACATCGTTCGCCTGGCCGAGGGCAAGCCGGCCGACACGGCGTTCCGCTGGGACATCTACCTGTTCGCCGCCGAAGCCGGCGCCGACAAGTCGACCATCAACCTCTCCAACCTGAGCGACGAGAACGACCTGTCCTCGCCCGACGGCCTGGTGTTCAGCAAGGCGACCGGCCTGTGCTGGATCGAGACCGACGACGGCGCCTACACCGACCAGACCAACTGCATGCTGCTGGCGGCGGTGCCTGGACGCGTCGGTGATGGGGGCAGCAAGACGCTGACCCACGGCGACCGGACCGTCGTCACCCATGTCGGCAAACCACAGTCGCCGGCCACCTTCAAGCGCTTCCTGGTCGGCCCCAAGGGCGCCGAAATCACCGGCATCACCGAGACGCCCGACGGCCGCGCCCTGTTCGTGAACATCCAGCACCCGGGTGAAAACACGAAGATGGCCGACATCGGCGACGCCGCGAAGTACGAGAGCCGCTGGCCCGCCAACGCCGGCTACGGCCCGGGCCAGCGTCCGCGCACCGCCACCATCGTCATCACGAAGAACGACGGCGGCATGATCGGCGGCTGAGATGGACAACGGCACGCACACCGAGCAGCAGATCGCGCAACTGCGCGAGGACCTGCTGGACTCGCTGGACGAGGAGTTCGAGCTGGAGATGGAGGACCGGCTGGGCGAGGACGCGGCGCGTCCCCAGACCAGCGCCTCCACCCGGATCAGCTATTTCCGCGAACTGTTCCGGCTGCAGGGCGAGCTGGTCAAGCTGCAGGACTGGGTGGTCGCGACCGGGCACAAGGTCGTGATCATCTTCGAGGGACGCGATGCGGCCGGCAAGGGCGGCGTGATCAAGCGCATCACCCAGCGGCTGAACCCGCGGGTCTGCCGCGTGGTCGCCCTGCCCGCGCCCAACGACCGCGAGCGCACGCAGTGGTACTTCCAGCGCTATGTGAACCATCTGCCGGCCGGCGGCGAGATCGTGCTGTTCGACCGCAGCTGGTACAACCGCGCCGGCGTCGAGAAAGTCATGGGCTTCTGTGACGACGACCAGTACGAGGAGTTCTTCCGCACGGTGCCCGAGTTCGAGAAGATGCTGGCCCGCAGCGGCATCCAGCTCATCAAGTACTGGTTCTCGATCTCCGACGAGGAGCAACATCTGCGCTTCATGGGCCGCATCCACGACCCGCTCAAGCAGTGGAAGCTCAGCCCGATGGACCTCGAATCGCGCCGTCGCTGGGAGCTCTACACCAAGGCCAAGGAAGTGATGCTCGAGCGCACGCACATTCCCGAATCACCCTGGTGGGTGGTCCAGGCCGACGACAAGAAGAAGGCCCGCCTGAACTGCATCCGGCACCTGCTCGGCCTGATCCCCTATCACGAGATCGAGCGCCCGGGCATCGTGCTCCCCCAGCGCGAGCGCCATGAGGACTACCGGCGGCAGGAAGTGCCTGCCGACATGATGGTTCCTGCGGTGTACTGACGGAGGGCGGTCACTACAATGACCGCCTGACCGACAACCCGCAAGGAACACGGCATGACTCCCGCCCGCTGGCTACTGACGATTGGCGCCCTGCCACTGGCTTTGCTGGCCGGTTGCGCCAGTCGGCCGCTTGACACGCCACCCGCGGGCCCCGAGCGCGCCGCCTCGGGCGCCGAGATCCGCCAGGTCCGCACGGCAGACGGGCGCCACGAGGGCGAAATCAGTGGCACACCCGCACCCGACAGCCGTTTCGCCCGGCTGCAGATCGGCATGCAGCTCAAGGAAGTGACACGGCTGATCGGTGCACACGACCAGATGTACAGCCACGAGACCGGCAAGCAGTGGATTCCGTTCTACATGGGGTCGGACGCCCGTCGCATGAAAATGCTCTATCAGGGCGAAGGCTGCCTGACCTTCACCGGCGGCAACATCCTCGGCGGCGGCACCAACGAACTGGTCCGCATCGACGTCGACCCCGCCGGCAAGTGCTACCAGCCCTGATGCCGGACAGCCGCCCGCCCGTTGGTGCCGAGGCCCTGGCGCTGCGCCCGCACCCGGTCGAAGCAGCCCCTCTCGATCTGACCGTTGCTGTCCGCGTGCTGGGACCCGCGCACGACGGTCACTGGCATCTGCACTACACCCTCAGCGGCGCCATCGACCTGCTGCGCCTCCCCGCCCTGACCACCGCCGGTCCGGCGGACGAGCTCTGGCGGCACACCTGCATGGAGGCCTTCGTCCAGGACGCCGACGGGCCGGCCTACCGGGAATTCAACTTTTCACCGTCGGGGCAGTGGGCGGCCTACCGCTTTCGCACCGAACGGGCACGCGAACCGGACGGACCGCCACCCGCGCAGGGGCCGGACATCCGTGTCGAGCACGGCCCCCGTACCTTGACCGTCCGGGTGCGCCTGCCGCGGGTCCTGCTGCCCGATCAACCGGGAGTCATGGGCCTGACGGCCGTGATTGAAACCCGGGACGGCGCCGTCAGCCACTGGGCCTTGCACCACCCCCGCCCCGAACGCCCCGACTTCCACCACATTGGCGGCTGGACCCACCGTCCGCCGCGGCCTCAGTCCCCTTCTGCCTTGCCATCCGCATGAAATTCGGCCTTGAACGCTTCCTCGAAGATCCCGCGCTGCGCGCCCCGCTGGCCGGCCGCCGCGTCGCCCTGCTCGCCCATCCCGCCTCGGTCACGCGCGACCTGACCCATTCGCTCGACGCGCTCGCTGCGTTGGCGGACGTGACGCTCAGCGCCGCCTTCGGACCGCAGCACGGCCTGCGGGGCGACAAGCAGGACAACATGGTCGAGTCGCCCGACTTCCTCGACCCGCGCCTGGGCATCCCGGTGTTCAGCCTGTACGGCGAGGTGCGCCGACCGACCGACGCGATGATGGACAGCTTCGATGTGCTGCTGGTCGACCTGCAGGACCTCGGCTGTCGCATCTACACCTTCATCACCACGCTGCGCTACGTGCTCGAAGCCGCGGCGAAACACGGCAAGGCGGTCTGGGTGCTGGACCGACCGAACCCCGCCGGCCGCCCGGTGGAAGGCACGCTGCTGCGCGAAGGCTGGGAGAGCTTTGTCGGCGCCGGTCCGATGCCGATGCGCCACGGCATGACCATGGGCGAACTCGGTCACTGGTTCATCGCGCAGTTGAAGCTGGACGTGGAATACCGCGTCATCACCATGGCGGGCTGGCAACCCGACACCGGCCCCGGCTTCGGCTGGCCGATGGAGAGGACCTGGGTCAACCCCAGCCCCAACGCCGCCAACCTCTGGATGGCTCGCGCCTACGCCGGCACCGTGATGCTCGAAGGCACGACGCTCAGCGAAGGCCGCGGCACCACGCGCCCGCTCGAACTCTTCGGCGCCCCCGACATCGACACCACCCGCCTGCTGGCCGACATGCGCCGCATCGCGCCGCAGTGGCTGGCCGGCTGTCGGTTGCGCGAATGCTGGTTCGAGCCGACCTTCCACAAACACGTCGGCAAACTCTGCGCCGGCGTGCAGATCCACGTCGAGGACCCGCAGCACTACGACCACACGGCCTTCAGGCCCTGGCGCCTGCAGGCGCTGGCCTTCAAGGCGCTGCGCGAACAGGCCTTCGACTACCCGCTCTGGCGCGATTTCCCCTACGAGTACGAGCGTGATCGGCTGGCGATCGACCTCATCAACGGCGGGACCGCGCTGCGCGAGTGGGTGGACGACATGAACGCGACGGCCGACGATCTGGACGCCGTCGCCGCACCCGATGAGGCCGCCTGGATCGAAACCAGAAAGCCGTTCCTGCTCTACTGAGCAAACGAGGGAAGCTTCTCCAGGCCAGGATGCGGCGGAACCGGCTCCGCCGGGCCGCTCGCATCGCCCCCTTGAGGGGGTCGCGCGCAGCGCGGCAGGGGTGGAACTAGATCCACTTCTGGAAAAACTGGGCCGTGCCCATGGCGGGATCGAGCTGGTAGCCCTCGTAGCCGATGCGGCGATAGAGCCTGACCGCCGGCGCATTGCCCGAGAGCACCTCCAGCGTCATCTTCACCGCACCGCGTTCGACAGCGATGCGCTCCGCTTCGGCCAGCATGGCCTCGGCAATGCCGCGTCCGCGGTGGCTGGCCAGCACCGCCACATCGTGCACATTCACCAGCGGCTTGCACTTGAAGGTCGAGAAACCCTCGATGCAGTTGACCAGCCCCACCGGCTGCTCGCCATCAAAGGCCAGGATGCTGAAGGCCTGCGGGCGCGCTGCGAGTTCGGGCACCAGGTGGGCCTTGGCGTAATCGCTCAAAGGCTCGCCACCGCCGGCCGGATCGCTGGCGTACGCGCCCAGCAGCATCACCAGTGCGGCGGCATCGGAGGCGCGGCCATAGTCGGCCCGGCGCACAGAAAACGCGGCCGCCATCAGCCGGCCTTCACCGCGGCCACCAGCCGCTCGGCGCAGGCCTTGGCCTGCTCGGGGTCGCGCGCTTCCACCATCACGCGCAGCAGCGGCTCGGTGCCGCTGGCACGGATCAGCACGCGGCCGGTCTCGCCCAATTCGGCCTCGACCGCCCGGGTTTCGTCGGCCAGCGTCTGATTGCTCTTCCAGTCCTGACCGGGCTGCAGCCGCACATTGATCAGCGTCTGCGGGAACAGGGTCACGTCGGCCAGCAGTTGCGCCATGGTCTTGCCACTGCCCGCACAGGCCTGCAGCACCTGCAGCGCCGACACCAGGCCGTCGCCGGTGGTGTGTTTGTCCAGCACCAGCAGGTGCCCAGAGCCTTCGCCGCCCAGGATCCAGCCGTGGCGCCCCAGCTCTTCGAGCACGTAGCGGTCGCCGACCTTGGCGCGCACGAATTTCACGCCCTTGCGCTTGAACGCGACCTCGACCGCCATGTTGGTCATCAGCGTGCCGACCACGCCGGGGACGTCGTGATCGCGTGCGATGCGGTCGGCCGCGATCAGGTACAGCAGCTCGTCGCCGTTGAACAGGCGCCCGCTGGCGTCGACCAGTTGCAGCCGGTCGGCGTCACCGTCCAGCGCCACGCCATAGTCCGCGCCGGTCACCTGCACCGCTGCGACCAGCGCCTGCGGGTGGGTCGCGCCGACCTCGTGGTTGATGTTCAGGCCGTCGGGAGCGCAGCCGATGCGCACCACCTCGGCACCCAGCTCGTGGAACACGGCGGGTGCGATCTGGTAAGCCGCGCCGTGGGCCGCATCGACCACGATCTTCAGGCCCTTGAGGGTCAGGTCGTTTGAAAAGGTGCTCTTGCAGAACTCGATATAGCGCCCGGCCGCATCGTCCATGCGCCGCGCCTTGCCCAGGTTGCGCGAATCCGCCCAGACCGGGTCCTTGTCGAGCTCAGCCTCGACCGCCAGCTCCCACTCGTCCGAGAGCTTGTTGCCCTGGGCACTGAAGAACTTGATGCCGTTGTCGCCGAACGGGTTGTGGCTCGCCGAGATCACCACGCCCAGGCTGGCGCGCTGGGCCCGCGTCAGGTAGGCCACTGCCGGCGTCGGCACCGGTCCGAGCAGCACCACGTCCACACCGGCAGAGTTGAAGCCGGATTCCAGCGCGCTTTCGAGCATGTAGCCCGAGATCCGCGTGTCCTTGCCGATCAGCACCGTCGGGTGCTCCTCGGTGCGTTTGAGCACGCGCCCCACGGCGTGGGCCAGTTTGAGAACGAAGTCGGGGGTGATCGGCGCCTGGCCGACGGTGCCGCGGATGCCGTCGGTACCGAAATATTTGCGGGTCATGGGGGCGATTTTAGGGCGCCCCCCGAGGGCGTCAGCCGCGGGACAGCACCGGAGCGTCCGGCTGGGGAGACGCCTGCACCTGCGTGAACGAGGGATCGCGCACCGTTGGGCCGCCATCGGAGCGGCGTTTCGACAGCGCCGCGGCCGCCATCCAGTGCGCTTGCTCGGTCTGCCCGAGCGCCTCTGGCACACCGAACTCGCGCAACGGCGGGTACTCCTGGCGCATGGCGATGGTGCTGCCGTCCTTGCTCAGCAGGAAGGACTGAACTTCACCCTGGTCCGCCAGCCGGGTCTGCTCTTTCGCCGCAGCGGCCGCCAGCGTGTCCACCTGCGCCGGGCTCATTCCCAGTTGCGTGAGTCGCTCCCCGAGCTGGTCCTTGAACCGCTGGGCGGTCTCACGCTGCCGGGGCGTCCCGACATCGTTGTCACTGAGCAGATGCTGCAGGAGGCTTCTGTCCTTGGGCGGATCGTTGGTGTGTTCGGTGTTGAGCGGGCTGTCCGGCACGGGCGCCACGATCTGTCGGACGTCCGCCTTGTTGTGGCCCGGCTTGAGTCGTCCGTCAAAGCGGGATTCGATGGGCCCCCGGTACTCGGGCGTCATCTCCGTGCCGTCGGGCGACGGGGCCGGCGGGCGGTGGATTTCAAAACCCGCGTGTTTCAGGGCACCCCAGGTGAAGTCCACGCAGCTGTTGGTTGCGCCGTTGTACTCGCCTTTGAAGTAGCGCCAGTCTTCCTGCACCGCCGCCTCGCCGAATTGCTTCAGGCGGGCGTATTGCTCGGCGGTGATTTCCATGGTGCGGGAGTAGGCCGGGTTTTGATACGCCCTGGTGTCCGTGTCGTCGCCCTTTCCCGGTCCGCTCGATGCGCCATGCTCCTTGGGGGCAAATCCGTAGCGGTTCCCGACCTGGCCGTCAGACACCTGGTACCACATGTGTCCGGCCGCCGAGGTGCCATCGGGTCGCCCCTGCTTGTCCACCAGCGGTGTGCCTGGCAGTGCCGTGTATATGGTGACTCGGTAAGGACCCGGCATAAGCGCTCCTAGCGATCAGGTGATCGTTCGTAAGCCAGAAACGCCTTGAATCCACTGAGCTGCGGGATGTCCTTCAAGGTTTCGAGCCTCAATCGGTAGCGCCCCGGACCTTGCTCACCGGGGCCTCCGAACTCCAGCACGTAAGTGGATGCGTCGGGTGTGCCAGGCGGAGCGCCGGAATATTCGGTGAAAGCCCTGCTGGACACCGCGATGTCGTCCTTGAGGCTGAACGACTCGAAGCGGCTGGGTTCATAGCCTTTGGCGACGTCCACCCGATTCCAGAATTTCACCGGTATCTCCTGCCCATCCTGCAAACGGTGCAAGGTCACGCGCACTTCCACCGGGTGGGCATCGATCGTCGCGATCTTCCCGTCCGGGTCGGCCGGCGCGAAGAGCATCCTCAAACCCAGAAAGTAGCCCGTCGAGTGACTGACCTTGGGCGGCGCCGGCACGTCAAAAGTCACATCGATCTTGTGCCCCGCCTTGTCCAGCGGCATCGGAATCTTCAGCGGCGCCACCAGCACCCCGTGGTCCGGGTCACCCAGGGTGGTCGCAGCCTTGGGACCACCCGCCGAGCAGCCGACCAGGGCCAGCGCCAGCCCGGCGGCGCACAACCACCGGCTCCATGACCTGTTGATGAAAGAAAACACCATATCGGCTCCGTTCAATCCGCGCATCAGCGCTCCAGATGCGCGAGCATCGCATCAATTTCCCCACCGATGCCCGCCAGACCGGTGTATTCGGCCGGCGGGTTCGCCACCTTGTTCCGGTCGGCGTCTCTCTGCCGGGCCAGCGACTCCTGGACGCTGGGCACCGTGTCCGGCAGCTCGACCGGCAGCACCGCCGACGGCGCGACCGCCCGTGCGGATGCCAACGCAACGGGCGGGTCGGTCGCCAGGGCCAGCATGGGCACGTCGACCTTGGGCAGCAGCCGCTCCTTGAAGGCAGCCTCCTTGAAATAGCGAATCTTGTCCGACATCACCGGATGCGCCATACCCTCGACCAGCAGGATCTGCTTGTCGTCGCCCATGGCCTTGAGCTCCTGCGGCAGCATCAGGGCCCGACGCTCTTCGCTTTCGCTGAGCGTGACACTGCTCTCGCGCGAGCGGCTGCGGCTCACGCTGTCCTTGCGCACGCCGGTGTAGCCCAGCATCTCGCTGTACTCGTTGGCGTCCTGCTGCTCGCGCGGCGCAAAGATGATGCGCAGCGCGTGGTTGGTCATGATGGTGCGGGCGTTCTCCTTGCCGTAGGTCGACTCCAGTTGCGCCATGCTCTGGATGATGGGCATCAGCCGCAGGTTGTAGCCGGCCATGAAGCTGACGGCGCTGGCGATGATGTCCACGCGTCCGATGCTGGTGAACTCGTCGAGCAACAACAGGCACTGGTGTTTCAGCTCCGGGTTGGCCTGCGGCAGCTCGCGCGTGTTCTGGTTGATCAACTGGCTGAAGAAGAGGTTGAGGATGAGGCGGCTCTCGGCCAGCTTGTTGGGCTGGATCGCCACGTAGATGCTCATCTTCTTCTTGCGCACATCACGCAGGTCGAAATCGTTGCCACTGGTCGCCGCATCGACCACCGGATTGAGCCAGGGGTTCAGCGGCTCCTTGAAGGTGCCCATGATGCTGGCGAAGGTCTCATTGGCCTGCCCCAGCAGGGTCGAGAACGCCGTGCGCGCGCTCGCGCTCAGGTGCGGCCAGGCCGCCAGCTCGGCCAGGTAGGCCTTGAACTCCTGGCCCGGCCGGCCCGAGGCCAGACGGTAGAGCCCGCCGACGGTCGGCTCGTCGAACGGCACCTCGTACTGCTCGGACAGATAGGCCGCCTGCTCGAAGGCGTAGAGCGCGAATGCCACAAACGCGTTCTGTGCCTGATTGGCCCAGAACGGGTCCTTGTGCAGGTCCGACACCGGGTACAGCATGGCCGCGATGCTCTGCACGTCGCTGATCCGGAAGGCGGGGTCGCGTGAGACGTAGGACAAGGGATTCCAGCGATGGGTCCGGCGGTCCTCGGCGAAGGGATTGAACAGGTACACCGACTGTCCGTACCGGGCCCGAAAGCCGCTGGTGAGGTCGAAGTTCTCCTGCTTGATGTCCAGCACCACCACCGATCCCTGATAGCTCAGCAGGTTCGGGATCACGATGCCGACGCCTTTGCCGGACCGGGTCGGCGCCGCCAGCATGGCGAACTGCTGACCGTTGAAATAGACGAACTGCCCGTCTTTCTTGCCCACCACCAGCGCCGTGTCGTCGGGCTTGAGCATCTTGCGCCCGCGCAGGTCGGCCATCGAGGCAAAGCGAGCCTCGCCATACAGACTGGGTTTCTTGCGCAACAGCACCGCCAGCGCCAGCCCGGCCACCAGCAACACCGGCACCCCCATCCCGATCAGGCCGCTGCTGGAGATGACCCGTCCCACCTTGGGTGCGTCCGAGTAGGTCGCCCAGTAGCGCCAATAGTCCCACCAGCCCACACGCTCCAGCGGCAGGTCCAGTCGCCACGCCATGAGTTGTCCGCTCAGGTAGCTCCCCACACCCAGCGCTGCCAGCAGCAGCACCAGAAACCCCCACCAGACCAGCCGCCTCATTGCCGCGCCCTGCCCTTGTCCCTGTTGTCGGACAGGCGCGCGATCTGGTCCCGGTACCGGCGCAACTGGTCACGCGCCCATTCGTAGCGACACAGCTCCGTGTTCGCCGCCAAGGCCTTGACCGGCACCGCCTGCTCACGCGACTGCGCCGTGCAGCGTGCATCCCGGTATTGGCGCCAACTGCTGTGGTCCAGGTCCAGGGACCTCGCATACGCCTCGGCGTAGTCGCGCCCTTGAGCAGCCTGCAGCGTCTGCATGCGCCCGTTGCGGTACTCGCGCACCAGGGTCAGCAGCGCCTTGTCCTGCTCGATACGGGCGCGGCGACAGGCAATCAACTCCGGCGCCGTCGCGTCGCAGTTGGCATCGGCGCGCTCGGCAGGCGAGGTCTTGCGCGCCACATCCGCGCGGCCTCGCACCCAGCGCCCTGTCGCAGCAACATAACAATGGTTCTCCTGCCGGGCGGCGCCAGCGGGCGACTGCACCTTGACCGACACGCAGCCCGGAGACACCGCTTCGATTTCGCCGGCGTTGGACACCACATCGACCTGTGCGAACCGCCCCGTTCTGGCGTCGAACTGGTACAGGCTGTCGACCGCCAGCTTGCCGTCCATCGCGTACAGGCGCGTGACCTTGAAGTCGGTCAGGCCGTCGCCGTTGAAGTCCCCGAAGGACAGCCAGGCCTTGCCGTCCAGCCGGTCGCGCGGCAGCTCGAAGGCGTGAGGCAGCGCCTGCAGCTCCTTGCCCTCCTGACTGACCACGATATAGCCCGAGCCCACCTCGCCTTCGGCGGCGTTGGCCTTGTCGTCGAATTCGAAGTCGAAACGCAGCGTCGGCGCTTCCGGTCCGATCTGCTGCGTCAGCGTTTCCAGCGGTCGCCCAGCCGGACGAAGAAAGTCCATGGACATAGAGGAACACCCCGTCAGGACCCATGCGACCGTCAGCGCGGTGCATGCGCGGAAGATGCCATTCATGACACCGCCCCGATCAGTAGCCGCAGCGGGCATACACCGCGGTATCGACCTGCTCGGCCATGGCATCTTCGCCCCGTCGGCGCGACCACAGGAGCTCGTCCTGGCGCAGTTCCATCACATAGGTTTCAAGCACCTTGGGTTTCTCGTAGGGCGGGACATCCACCAGTGCCTGCACGCGCCAGGTGTGGGCACGGCGCGCCTGCACGTCGGTCACGAAATACACCGTGGTCTGCGTGTTCTCGGCCCATTGCTGAATCTGCGCCTCACTCACCACCAGCGCCCCCGGGTCCGGCTCCACAGGCTTGCGGCCCAGGTAGGCGGCACACTTCGCCGTACCGTCTTCGCCCTTGGGAAACCAGAGGCCCCGCATGTCGACCGGCGTCAGTCCGGCAGCCGGTGCGGCAGCGTGGGCCAGGGTGGCACAGAGTCCGGCCAGGACGGCTGCCGCCAGTGTGTGTGCTTTCATCTTGTCCTCCTTGAATGTCATGATTCGAGCGCCAGCTTGCGCGCCGGCTCGAAGTCGATACCGGTGATGTAGCGCTTGCCGGCGTGTGCCTTGATGTGGACCACGATGTCGATCGTCAGCATCAGCAGACGCTTGATCTCATCGAAGTCCAGACCCGAACCCTCGGGCGAGGCCTTGACCATCAGCGCCATCTGGTCCCAGGTCTGGCCGGTGCTGCCGGCGTGGCAACTGGTGATCGACCCCGGGTGTCCCGAGGCGCAGTTCCGGATGTAATAGAACGACTCGTCACCCCGGATTTCCGCCAGGATGATGCGGTCGGGCTTCATCCGAAGACAGGCTTCCATGCACCCCTTGGCGGTCACGTTGGCCGTGCCCTGCCCGCCGCGGGAGTAGATCAGGTGCACCCGGTTGGGCTGTTCGATGAACAGCTCGCGCGCATCCTCGATGGTGATCAGCCGCTCCTCGTTCGGAATGTGCGTCACCAGGGACTTCATGAAGGTGGTCTTGCCGCTGCCGGTCGCGCCCGACACCACGATGTTCTTCTTGTAGAACACGGCCTTCGAGAAGAAGTCGTGATAGTTGCGCGCACGCTTGAGCGCCAGCAACTCCTCGTCCATCGCACTGACGCCGTCATGCCCCTCCAGGATCTGGGCGAAGAAGCCATCGTCCTGGTACTGGTTCAGGGTCTTCGTATGGCGCGATGGCAGGCGAATGGTGATCGACACGTGGTCCGCCGGAACCGCTGGCGGCAACACGAACTGCGCGCGCTGGCCGGTCGGGAAGGTCAGCGACACCACCGGATCGACGGCGGTGATGCGCTGACCGGTCTTGCTCTCGTTGACCACCGTCGTGCAGAACTGCCGCGCGCGGTCGAACGTCAGTCCGGGCACATCGATGCGCTCCCAGCCGTCGACCGTCTCAAGGAACACCTCCCCGGGCCGGTTGATGCAAATCTCCGTCACCCGGGGATCGTTCAGGAACTGCGTGATGCCCAGCACGTGGTACTGGTACTCGAGAAACTCCGTGGAAATGTTCGCGATGGCCTCGCCATCGATGCGCTCCGACATGTTTCCCGGCTCAGCGCATCACGCTGGAGAAGTCCACGTCGCGGGCCGCGAAGATGTTGATCACGGTCCCGTTGAGCACGGTCACAGTCGCCTTGCGATTGGCCGAACGCGCCAGCATGTCGGTCGCCGCTTTCTTGGCAGTGGCCGCCGTCTGCGACTCCCAGGGATCGATGGTCACCACCCCGACGCCGCCGACACCCGAGACCGTGGTGCGGCCGCGGATCTCGTTGTCGTTGGCAAACTTCTGGGCCCCGGCATCGATCCCGTCGGCCAGCAGACTGACCAGCATCGCCGCACCGATCCGCTCGCCCCAGTGGCCGTCGTAGTGGCCCGGGATACCGGCACCACCGAGGGCGTCGGTGCCGGCGCTGTCGATCCGCACGTCCAGCCCGGTCGTGGTCAGCACGCGCGTCCACACCACGCCCACGCGGTCGTAGTTCTCGTCCACATACTTGTATTCGCCCGTGACCTTGGACCCCTTGTCGATCAGCAGTCGTCGGCCGTTCACCGAATAGATCGGCTCGGTCACGATGCACGAGGTCATGCCCGGCAATGTCGAAACGATCTTGGTTTCCAGTGCACAGCGGATAAACGTGCCCCGCGTCAACACGAAGTCGGCGTTGGCCAGCGCCTCGACGGCCCCGCGTTTGACGGACGAATACTCGTCCTCGAAGAGCTGGTTCTTGCGTCCGCCCTTTTCCTGCGCCGCGATCAGATTGTTCTCGCTGGCCATTCGCCGCTGCTGCAGGTCGTCCTTCTTCTCCAGCGCGCCCTCGCGCATCGGCGGCAGATCGGTCGGCAGATCGTTCTTCGCCAGCAACGGATCCGCCTCCTTGGGTGGCGGCAGCAGCAGCGCGGGCTTCTTGGGCACAGTGACCTCTTCGAAGCTGACCTGCTTGTCCTTCTTGTCGTTGGCCGAGAACGCGTTGCTCGCCACCCAGAGCGTCATGCCGATGGTCGCGATCGAAACGAGCACGATGTAGGCCACCGCCGTCTTGTTCACCCCGCGCGTCAGCCCTGCCGACAGCTTGGGCATGTTGTCGGACAGAACCGGGCCCTGTCCACCGCCATTGGGAAACTTCATGCTCATTTGTTCCTCCTGAGTCCAACCACGTCATTGCCCAGCCGCATCACCAGGTACGGATAGACGCCCAGCACCACCATCACGTTCTTTTCGCTCTTGGTGTTCACGAGAAATTCCTCGCCATTGCGCTCGTTGCGCCCGAACACCGCCGGGAAATTCGCCATCGGCGGCAGGTGGATATAGGTGAACTGACCGTTGTCGTAGACCCGGGTCGGCACGATGGTCGACACGTCGCTGTTGGTCGAATAGTCGTAGTTGAGGTGGTAGTTGCTCTGGGAATTCAGCGCCGCCGCTGTCGGAGAGAGCACCGCATTGGCCGAGGCCAGCGCACTGGCCTTGTCCGGCTCATCGTTGCCGTAGACGAAACGGATCTTGTAGTAGACCCCGGCGTTCTTGGCCTCCTCCAGCGTCTTCCACTTCGTCGCCGACACCCGCAGATCCAGCAGGTACGAACGCATGTTGGTGCGGATGTACATGTTGGTGTCCACATCCACGTTCTTCGGACGGATGTAGAAGATGTTGTCGCGGCGGACCAGCTCCCAGCCGTCGCTGAAACCGGTACCGAAGTCCTTGATCTGTTCCTGCGGACTGATCTCGATCTGCGTCGCAATGCCCAGACCGGTGTTGACGCGGACCACCTGGTCCGGCCGGTAGGGAATCTCCCGCACCTCCTGCGCCTGCGCTGTCGACAACCCCACCCCGCCGGCCATCAGGGCTGCAGCCCCCACAGCGGCCAAGCGTTTGTTCATTCCTCGAAGCGTTTCCATCGTGGACCCTTCCCTGTGGTTCAGTTCTTCATTCATCTGGTGTCAAGCCTCATTGGCCCTGTTGTGGTGTGGCGGGAGCGCCGGGCAGGCTGGGCATCGCAACAGGCGCGGCGCCTCCCTGCGCAGGCCCCGAGGCGGCGGTATCGGCGCCGCGGTGCGTGACGCCCTCTTCTTCATTGAGCAGCGGCATCCCGGGTTCACGGACGGACTCCCTGAACACCGGCGTGTTGAACTCGTCGTCCACCCGGAACGCCGTCACCTGGAAGCCGAGCGGGTTGCGCAGACGCAGGTTGTCGCTCATCTTGAGGTTGGTCTTGTACTCGTAACGCAGCGTCGCCACGTGGCTGCTGAGGAATTCGCTCTTGCCGGTGGTCTTGTCGAAACGCCACTTTTCGAACCGGACCGTGGCCCCGGTCGGAATCGCGCCACGTTCCTCGTCCAGCCCGTTGAAAACGATGCTGTTCACCTTGACGCGGATCGCCGTGTTGCGACCCCATTTCTTTTCGGGGCTGTTGGCCGACCCGTCGAACTGCTTGACAAACAGGCCTTTGACCTGGTCGTTGGACATCGACGCGACGTACTCCCAGTCGTACTCGTTGATGGTGTCGTAGTCATAGCCTTCACGCGCCTGCACGAAGCGGGCGACGTGGCTGCGGTTGAGTGCCTCGCTGGCGTAGATGCCGGTCGCGGCAATGTTGTCGCGCAGCGGCGAGATCGTGCTCGTGCTGCGCTTGAGATCCACCGTCACGAGATACGGCACCTTCTCCTTGAGCGGCAACATGTAGGCAATCGCGCCCCCCATCATCAACGACAGCACCAGCGCACAGATCGCCACGATCCACGCGCGACGCTCGCTGCGCTTGACCATCGAGATCACGTTCGACTCGAAGTCCATCGACTTGTTGAGAACCTGCTCGGTTGCTTCCGACAGATTTCGCTTGAACAACGCCATCGCCTTACTTGCTCACTTTCATCATCGTTTCACTCACGCCAGCGACCCGCAGGAAAGAGGTCGAGGGCCGCCAGCGACGCAGGCCGCCGCGTGCGCAACATGGGCTGCAAGCTCATGGCATCTTGGTGACCAGCATGGTCTTGTTCGCCGAGACCTGGATGCGCAGCTTCTGCGCCGCATAGGTCTTGCGCACCGTGTTGAGCGCACGCTGAAGGTTGTTGTCCTTGACGCCATCGAGCCCGGAGACCAAGGTCAGATCGCTCGGGTACTGCCAGTCCAGCGACCCGCCGCTCTCCTTCGCCCAGCGGTCGAGCATGTGACGCAGGGTGGCGTCGGTCGGCAACATCTGGAATTTGGGCAGCTCCGCCTCTTCCTTCAACGGGATTTCCTGCGGTTTGGCCGCCAGAGAGTTCACCGGTTTCCAGTTGTCGGAGATATCGGTGGCCTTGGGCGCTGCGCAGGCCTGCAACAACAGCAGCGCCCACGTGCACAGGGTCACTGACCATGTGCGCGACGAAACGAGAGGCTTCTTCGGAGACTTGTACATACGGAACTACCTGAATCGATAAAAGGAAGACAACAAAACAAGAATCTCGGACAACCGAACCGACTTAAGGCGGTATCCGTGAAGGAACATCCGGACGCGCGGTCGGCTTCGCGCCAGCCGCCTTGACCTGGGGGGCTCGCGGCATGTTCAACCGAGCTTTCCCCTCCCCCGATACGTCCGGTGCCGAGGCCGATCGGGCGGAAGGCGCGCTTTCCAGTGCGCGCGCCCCACCCACCGAAGGAGAGCCACCACCACCGTCCACGGTCACGTGTCCTCCCGTTCCCAATCGGCTGTCGTTCTTGATCACGGCATCGCTCACGTTCGTGCCGTTGGCATTCCAACGGGTTCCAGCAGCCTCGAACGCGGCCAACCTGGTCACATCGTCGGCGGCGGCAGCAGCGGCGGCGGGCATGTTGCTGCCAATTCGTAACTCGTCACCGGATTGCAGAGATCGGATCTGCTTCAGGGCGACGTTGTCCTGGGCAGCAAGCCCCAGAGCGCCAGGGCGTTGTGCAGCACCGCCCTGCAACGCGGCAGCGTCCCCGCCAGCCGACGCAGCGGTGTTCGCCCGCGCAATCAATTGTTGGTTGTTGGACTGCGCCATGCCGCCCGCCGGACCCGAACCTTCGCCCCCCGCAGAGAGCCTCTGCAAGGGCGCCGCTCCGGGCATGGCCCCGTGCGCCGCTCCAACCCTGATGTGCTCCGGACCACCCCCACCGTTTGCGGCGGCCCCGACCGGCTGCGGCGCCCCACCGCCACCAAACGGACGAACCCCCATCGAGCCCATCACGTTCTGGGCAAACCCCAGGGACGTGTTGAACAACTGCATCACCACCGGCGGGACCGCCACGATCAGGGTCGCAAACAGGCCGCCCATCATCGCCAGACGCATCGTCGCCCCGCCCATGTCCACCCGATTGCCACCATTGGTCAGCAAACCGATCAGCACTTCGGCAATCACGCCCAAGCCGGTCTGAATCGCCGTCGCGTTGTCGGCAATCCCTGCGTCGGCCACCGAATTCAGGACGAAGGACACCATGATCGTCAGGCCGTAACTCAAGGTCGCCCTCATCGCAATCGACGACACGATGGCCACGAAGCACAACGTGATGAAGGTGCCCAGCAGGAATTTCGCCCAACTCCAGAACAAGGCGCTGGTCTGCTGAAACAGGAGGAAAAAGACAAACAACGGGGCCAGCATCAATGCCAAGACCACCGCCACCTGGGACAGCAGCACCAGGACTGACGTCAACACAGCGGGGCCGGCACCACCGAGCATGCTCATGATCACCGACGTTCCGCCCGACTTGTTGGCCTGGTCGATGGTCGTGTTCGTCACATCCTCGGCCACCATGTTGATGACCTGAGTCACCCCGACGTTCATGTCGATCAACTGATCAATCGACAGATCCGACCCGGTCACGATGGTCGTGATCGCCTCCTGCATCCCCAGAACCGTGTGAATGATGGTGCCGGTATTGCCCAGCATTCCCGTCACCAGCGACAGCACCAGTGCAATCTTCGCGCCCCGAAACAACAGGTCCAGCACCGGCTCCTTGTTGGTGCGAAACATGACCTTCAGACCGGTCATCACGATCCACAGCGTCACAAACGCAGTCGACATCGACAACACCACAATGGACAGATTGTTCACCACGAACCACATCCATTTGTCGATCAGACTGTCGTAAAGGACGTATTTCCGGATATCGCAATAGAAAGAGGCATCCGACAGCGCATTGATGTATCTCGCGGGAAATACACCGGAATTCTCAAGTGCCTCCGCAAAGCCGCTGACGACCGACATCTGGCCGAGAAAATCGGCCAGATGCAGTCCGGTACAGGAAGGGGCATCAAGCAGGGAAGCCATCGCGAGTTTGCCGCATCAGTTATTGGTCGGTGCCGCCTTGATCAGCGGCATGAATTTCGGCGGACGCGGATTGCGATTGGCCTGCGCCTGACTCAGCATGGCCTTGCGGGCCTCAGCCTGCTGCGTGATGTACATGGCCTCACGCTGGTGATAGCCATCCATCAGAATCTTGATCTGCAATGCATCGGCCTGCATCAAAGCCTGTTGGCCTTGGATTTCGAACATGGCGCGTTGGAGTTGGCCCAACGAACTATCAGATTCGCTCTCAGGCAGTTGTCGCGCTTTTTTAATCAACGATACAATTTGTTCACGACGCAAAGCAAGATTCTTAAGCATCGAATGACTTTGCACCAACGTTTGTAATCTTAAATTCCGAAGACCAATGCAAGCCTCATAGTGTTTTGGATTGGTTTCCTTCTGACCACAATCAGCCTCTGTACCAACATATTTTTTCGTCTCCTCCTTGGTCAACTCCGGCAAGGCACTGACTTCTTCGAATCTGGTTTGCAGCCCCTTGAGGACAGCCAAACTATCACCACTACCCATTTTGATATCGCCTTTATCATCATTGCGCTCACTTTCATAGTGATCATAGGTTTTATCAGCGTCCAGGCCATCTATTTTTTTAATTTTATTCACCAGAATGAGCTGCTTATAAACTTCATCATCATACACAGCCCACTGAGCAAAAACCGAAGAGCAGACAAACATCAATACAAAGGGAAAAAGATATTTAATCATATCAATCAAAATCCCTTGAACGAGCCACAGAGGAACCATCTTTAATGGTTGCGGAGGTTATTGTCTTTGACCCCGTACTATAAAAATCCACCGACAATCTCACACCGTCCACGACCCAAACCAACCATGTATCTGTCCTGACATTGTTTGCGGAAAATCCAACCATATTTTCAACATCCGTCCAGACCAAGCCATTGCGTAATTTTTCGAACGCATCCCGCAACGCCTGAGCATCCCCCGAAGAACTGTCCCCGCCGCCACCGCCACCACAAGCCGCCAAAACCAAACTCAAGGCACTGCCTGTGGCCAAACGCATTGCCGTGCGGCGCTGCAATGCGGGAAGTTCTTTGTTTTCAAATGTGGAAGCCATTAAATTCACTCCTTGAAGATCAGCGCCCTAATCAGTCGGGCATGGTTGAAATTAGGCAGAAAGAATACATCCGGATTTCTATGCGATCGGAACCTGGGCGAATAAAGATGCCTCATCACAAAACAAAAAAACTGCCCCAGCTTCCCGAATCCCTGCAGCAGCCTCCTGTTGGTGGTCGCCATCCATCAGAATCTTGATCTGCAATGTATCGGCCTGCATCAGAGCCTGTTGGCCTTGGATCTCGAACATGGCGCGTTGCATCTTACCCAGCGACGCCTCATCATCAGAAGTCAATTCACGCGTTTTTTATAAGAGACACGATATGATCGCGTCGCAATTCCAAGTTCTTGAGCATCGAATGATTTTGCACCAAGGTCTGCAGCCGAAGAATACGCAAGCCCATACACGCCTCGTAATGTTTAGGATTGGTTTTCTTCTGCATGCAGTCCGCCTCAGTACCCACATATTTCGCCCTCTCCTCCTAAGTCAAGTCGGCAACAGCGTCGACGTTTTCAAGCTTCGTTTGAAGGCCTTTGAGGACTGCAAAACCATCACCAATCCCCATTTTGATATCACCCGTATCGTTATCACGCATAGCATCAAAATGCTCATATGGCTTATCACTAACAAACCCAGAAATTGGCTTAATTTTGTTTACGAGCGCAAGTTGTTTATGCACCTCATCATCATAAACCGCCCATTGCGCCATGACCGGAAGCGTTGTCACGAGCAACACCAAAGCCAATATATTAGCTTTTTTCATGTCAGTAATTAAAGGATCTTTGCTGGTTATTCACGCCATCTGCCTCAGTCAATGTGGCGTTTGTAATTATTTTTGGATTATTCGAACTAAAACCAACATGCAATTTAACCCCACCAACAATCCAACCCAAGTCCTCCGTTGTTCGCCACCAATTAGCCGAAAACCCAACCAATGCTTCAACATCTGAAGTAGTCATTCCGTCATGAAGCTTCGCAAACGCATCCCGTAGCGCCTGCGCGTCGTCTGACGAGCCTCCTCCTCCACCACAAGCTGCCAACATCAATCCCATCGCACCACAAACCGCCAAGCGCATTGCCGCACGACGCTGGAGCGCATGAAATGCGTTAATTCTCTTAAATGACATCAGATTTTTTTCCTTGATTTATGCACTCTGCTTGGCAGAACTTGATTGAAAGTTTATATATCAAAATTTTGCGAATAATTTTGATATATAAACTTCAGAACATCACTCTACCCTTCAACAATAAAGCCCCATTCACACAACCGCCACCCACTAATTTTTGATACAACTCTTATCATCTCTACGCCGAATTTCTTAGTTGCCAAGAGTTTTATCAACTCCAGCCCGTCTATTTCTTTAATACCATTTACCAGAACAAACCGCTTATTACCAGCAATACCATAGACGGACCAATGCGGTCAAGCAGTTGAACAAAACCAAAACAGGAATGATTAAGTATTTTTCATCTTAGTCAAAATCTCGAGACCTAGATACGGAATCCCCATCTTTAATGGTTGCGGTAGTTATGGTCTTTGATCCAGTGCTATAAAACCCCACCGACAATCTCACACCGCCAACGACCCATACCAAGTCTGTATCAGATCGATCATTATTGGCTGGAAATCCCACCAACGCCTCAACGTCCGTCCAGACCATTCCGTTCTGTAGTTTGGCAAATGCGTCCCGCAACGCTTGTGCATCACCGGAAGAACTGTCTGCACCACCGCCACCTCCACCACAAGCCGCCAAAACCAAACCCAAGGCACTGCCTGTGGCCAAACGCATTGCCGTGCGGCGCTGCATTGCGGGAAGTTCTTTGCTATCAAATGCGCTAGTCACTAAATTCACTCCTTGAAGATCAACACCCTGTTCAGTCGGCTTTGGTTGAAAATAGGTAAAAAGCATACATCCAGATTTCTATCTTGCCGGAATTCAGGCCAATCAAGATGCTTCACCAAGTAACAATGAAACTGCCCCGTTTTCCCGGTTCGGGGCAATGGCCTCACGCCAGAACTCACTTGGACCTTGTGACCGCCCCTAGGCACCCCGCCTGCTGGCGGAGAACCTGATCCGGTGGCAGATGACCTTAGAAGTCATCCCCGTGCTCGCATTCGCTCATGCCGTCGGAACCTTTGGGATCACCCTTGGTGCTGAGGGGCTGTCGCCCACCCTTGCCCTTCCACATGCCCATCTGCTTGCCGTGGACGCAGACTTCCTCGAATTTCGGAATCCACTTGGTGTTCAGGTACTGGCAGATCTGGGTCCAGGTCCCCGGTCCGGTGGCGGTCCAGCAATGGGCCGGGACGCCGATGGCACAGAAAGAAAACACATCCTGCTCGTAAGGAACACCCTGGCTGAAATAGGCACCACCCGTGCTTTTCCCTTCCGCCACGCCGCCACATTTCGACGCAAACGCGGGTGACGTCAACGAGCACGCCATCGCAATCAGCGCGAGGCAGGTCAGCCAGTGGGTCTTTGCTCTCATCACCTCTCCCTTCAGTTGGTTTCGACTTCAGCGGTCGGTGCATGCCGCAGGTATTCGTTGCTGTTGGCCATGAGGGCCTTCCTCTGGGTGCGCAGACCTTTGCGACGGGCATGGAACTCCGGCAGCCAGGTTTCCGGCAGATCGGGCGTTGGGTGTTCGGCCAGCAGTGCCGTGAGGATTTCGACGTTGTCGCTGGACCCGGAGAGCACAGCCAGCTCATCGTCCATGCCGTTGAGGTTGAGCTGGCACAGCACGGCGTTGTGGCCCTGCTTGACGAGGAAACAGCGGCTGCGCTCGTCGAGCCCCGACACGAGTTCGAACTCGGCCCTGGTCAGCTTCAGGCCGTCCAGATAGTCCTTGGGATCGGCGTTGGGGTTCGGCAGCAGGATCAGGGTGGCGGTCTGCTCGATCAGGGCCGCCGAAATGTCGCTGGCCAGCGCGTCCTGAGGAGACTGGGTGGCGAAGATGCCCAGACCGTTCTGCTTTCGGATGGTCTTCTGCTTGTTCTTCGCGAAGTCCTTGAGTCCGCCCTTGCCTTCAAGCACCTTCCAGAATTCGTCCATCACATAGATGAAAGGACGGCCGTCGATCAGCCCCTCCATGCGGTGCAGCAGGTACTGGATGATGGGCTCGCGGGTCCGGGCATCCTCGATCACCTCGGTGTAGTCGAAGCCGATGATGTGAGAGCCCGAGAAGTCGATGTTGTCCCTGGGGTTGTCGAACACCCAGGCGAACGGGCCGCCCTTGCACCAGACCGAGATGCACTCGAAGAGGCTGTCTTCGCCCATGTTGGGCAGGCTCTTCTGCAGGTTGGTCATGGTCCGAAGGTGCAGCGGGGTGTCCAGGATGGCGCGCACGGCGCGGATCATGTCCTCCTGCTCGGTCGCGGAGTACTTGTCCTTGCCGCACAGGGTCTGCATCAGCTCGACCAGGAACTGCTCGTTCTCTTCCGTGTGCTCGCACTGCAGCGGGTTGAAGCCGGTCGGCCTGCCCTTTTCCAGGGTGAAGTAGCGACCACCGCAAGCCCGGATGAAGATCTCGGCGCCCCGGTCCTTGTCGAAGAAGAAGATCGTTGGCTCCGGATCGATCTTCTGCACCTGCGCGAGCAGGAAGTTGATGAGTGCGGTCTTGCCGGTGCCCGACTTGCCGATCACCATGGTGTTGGCAATCGCCTTCTCGCCCAGTGAGTACTCGTTAGGCTTGGTCGCGTGGAAGTTGAAGTGGTAGGCCTGATTGTTAAGGGTCTGCAGGATGCTGACCGACGGCCCCCAGGGATTGAAATTCGGCTTACCGGTGGCGAAGTTGTGCAGCGGGCTCAGGCCGAGGAAATTGAGGGAGCTGAGGTTGGCGATGCGGGGACGGAAGCGCCAGTTGCAAGGAAGCTGGGCATAGAAGGCCGCAGGAATCGCCACATCCTCCTTCACCGTCACGAAGCTGGCGGCCGATAGCTGCGCGCGCGCCTGGGCAATGTGGCTGTACAGCTCGTCCTGGTTGCCGGCGAAGATCGCCATGTTGAAGTGGTACTGCCCCAGGACGAAGTTGCCGGAAGCGAGCTGGTCCATGGCGTAGTCGAGTTCGACGATCTGGCTCACGGCCTTGTCCTCGGACGACAGCATCGCCCCCTTGGTCCGCTCCAGCGCCTTCATCGAGTCGTAGCGGCTCATGGGCGTGAAGGAGTGGGTCACGATGTACTCGAATTCGAGGTACTTCAGGCCATTGAGGATGCCGGGCCAGGAGCTGTCGGCGTACTCCTTGATGTTCAGAATCGCGCCGTAGAAGTTCTCGCCATTGGCAGAGCGGATCGCAAAGTCCCCGCTGCCCGTGGAGAACATGTGCTTGCTGGTCGGCAGGTAGTGGTAGATCGGCGCCGGCAAGACGGGCGCAGGTTCGTCGACGTGGTTGATCAGGTAACCGAAGAATTCCAGGTTCTCCGAGAACACCTGCTTGTGCACGCTCTCGTAAAGACCCAGCCGGTAGGGTGAATAGTCCTGTAGCAAGGCCTCGACGTTGCCCACCAGCTCGTAGATTTTTTCGAGATAGGCCTTCTCTTCCTTGCGCAGCACCTCGATGTCACGCGAGATCGCGGCGAACTTCTTGCCGCTGACCACCGGGCGATACACCATGGTGAGGTACAGCTCGTTCTGCATGAGCCGCTTGCCGGACAGACGCTCGATGTACTTGTCGTGCAGTTCCTGGCTGAAACGGTGCGGATACCGCGCCTCGGCCTTGATGGGACGTCGGCGCCGGATGTCGTGTGCCCAGAACGCGAGATTCTCGAAGTCCGGGGCGCGAAGGCTTTGCAGCAGGTTGTTGAAGGCCTTGTGCCGGTGCTCCAGTTCCCAGTCCTCGCGCCCCACGAACGGGAACCCGCTGAGCAGCCAGGTGACCATGTAGTCACCTTCCCGCGACTTCACCACGTGGGTATCCACGTGGGTACTGAAGGGGATGAAATTGCTGTAATCAGCGTCGGGCGAAAAAAGCGACATCAGAGTTCCGAAAGATGGGAATTGCGTCAGAGGGCTGGCTGTCTCAGGTGTACGGCTTCATGCCGAACTTCCGGCGCGCCTCCCGCTGCGCAGAAAAGGCCCATGACCCGCCATGGAGTTCCCGGTTTCTGGGAAGAAACCGGAATGCGAGATTCAGCCCGATCAGCCGAAATATCATTTCGTCCTTCTTGGCCATCACGCGCATGACCAGGATGACAACGGGAATCAGCAGAAGGAGGAACAACGAGAAATACATTGCCAGAATGAGCGGTGTTCCCGCTCCAATGACAAATGGCACATAGGGAACCCCGAGAATCATCGGAGGTCGGGTGCACCCCCGAAACAGGACATCCTTCTGCATGATGCCTTCACGCCATCAACGCGATAAGCTGTTGCGGAATCAGGAGGAAACTGGTCGTCGCATCCGAATTGCAATCCGAGCCCGTGGTCCAGCCGGCCATGAACCACGAAGCCAGCGCCGAAGAACCGCCAATCAGCAGCCCGCCAATCAGCAAGGGCGCCACATCCGAGAGTCTCTTGTGGGCGAAAGCGATCTGGTAGCCGGCAAACACGATGGCAATCGTCACGATGGAAACAGAGGCCACCTTCAGAATCGTTTCGAAATTCTTGAAGAACCCAGACACCTTGGTGCATGCACCCTTGAACGTATCGTCGGCAAACACATCGCTGCACACCGACATCATCAAGAACCCCAACACAAGGTAAATCGCAAAGGTTTCAAAACGACGCTCGCTACCGGAATTGACAATTGAAGACACACTCACTCCTCTGGGTTAAAAAACAAACGATGAATCGGAAGGACTGGATTTGCGCGCGGGTTTCTGATCAACACCCGGGGCGCTGGAATTGCTCTTGGCTTCGAAGGAAGATTCGCTGGGGCTTAGCAGACTTCCCCCCTTGAGGGAAGCCGCCGAACGGGTCTTGAGCCCCCGGCCGCGAGCCGCGTCCAACCCCGGATCGGGCAACTCAGCCGCTTTGGGCAACGGCAATTTGTCTCCTGGCACACCGGAAGGCACGGAAACCGGCAGAACCTTGGTCTGGTATGGGTCCCCATTCACACCCACCACCTGGGTGGGAATCTGGCTCAGGTCCAGGGCTTTGGGCTTTGGGGCCGAAGAAGGGCCGGGCATGACCGCTCCGGGACCGGGCACGGGAACAGCGGGTCGGGCTTCTGCTGTGTCCAGGGACGCTGGCGACGCCGTGGCCGCCTGGCGGACAGCGCCGGGCTCGGGATAGGTCGGCGCCCCTCCCACAGCCAGCCCGTCATCACGTGCCGGTCGGCGCGGAGCGTTGCCGTACGGGATCACCCGGATCGCTTCGGCCGACGATGGCCCAGCTTGCGCCAGTCGGATTGACGCAAAGATTTTCTGCACGTAGCCGTGCTCGAAGCCGGTGACGAAATTGCCTGAGTAATAGCAGCTGAATGCTTTGCCCCAGTCCTGAGCGCGGTCGTAACACTCCCGGAGAATGCGCGACCCGGCCTGGAGATTGGGACAAACCTCGAAGGCTTCGGCGTAGGTTCGAATGCCGTACTTGGCGAGGTTGTAGCGATTGACCTGAGAGACGCCGACGGAAAAGTTGTATCCGTCTTCCTTGAGCTGGCGGACAGTGGCCAGTGCCTCTTCAAGGCTCTTGGGTTGGCGCGCGAGATACCCACCCACCACGCCAATGGCGAATGGATTGCGGGATGACTCCACGTGCACGACGTGTTGCATCACCTCCCTGGGAACCGCAAGATCCGGACAGTCCAGCATGGTTGCTGCGTCGGGCTGGCAAGCCCGGCAACGCTGTATCGCGTTTGCGCCACGCCTGCTGCCACTTCCTCCTGAATGTTTTTTGGCAGGCGGTCATTGTAACTTGCGTACTAGTTCGATTCGTGCCACATAAAGGGGATGTGAACTTTGTTGTGACCAGTTGTAACTCACCCTGAGACAGACGCCGTATGCATCGCCTGCCACACCGCCAGCCCGTCCGCCGTCTCGCGAACATCATGGACACGCACCACTCTGGCGCCACGCGCCACCGCCAGCACAGCGGCCGCCACACTGGCCACGACGCGTTGTGGGGGCTCCTCCCGCCCTGTCACTGCACCCAGGGACGATTTGCGCGACCAACCCACAAGCCACGGATAGGGCAACTCGGTCAGGACGCCCTGGTGAGCAAGCAACTCGAAGTTTTGCCGGACCGTCTTGCCAAAACCGATTCCGGGGTCCAGCACGACGCGCGCCCGGGCCACGCCGCGCGCCTCCAGCGCACCCGCCCGCTCAAGCAGAAAGTTCCGAACCGGCATGGTCACGTCGCCCTCCATCGGGGCCACCTGCATGGTCTGCGGATCGCGGTGCATGTGCATCAGGCAGACGCCACAGCGCGGGTGCCCGGCGACGGTGTCCAGCGCTTGACCGCGTCGCAGTGCCCAGATGTCGTTGACGATGTCGGCCCCGACGTCCAGCACCGCCTGCATCACCTCCGGCTTGTAGGTATCCACCGACACCGGCACGCCCAGCCTCACCGCCTCCCGAACCACCGGGAGAACGCGGGCGAGTTCGGCTTCCAGTGGGACCGCCGGGCTGCCCGGCCGGGTCGATTCACCACCGATATCCAGGATATGCGCCCCGTCCTTGAGCACCTGCTCGCAATGCCTGATGGCCGACGCTGTGGTGTCAAACTGGCCGCCGTCAGAGAATGAATCGGGGGTGACGTTGACGATGGCCATGATCCGGGGTGTTCCGAGATCAATGTCGAAACGGGTGGTCATCCATTGCATTGAAGGCTCCCAAACAAAAAACGGGGCCGCTGGGGCCCCGTCCGGAGAAGTTGATCGGCCGCCTCAGGCTGCCGTCGGCGCCGTGTCGGTATTGACCGCTGGCGTGCCCCCGCTGCCACCGCCTGCCGAGGGTGTGCGTGGGGTCCAGTCTTTTGGAGGGCGCGGCGGTTTGCCAGCCATGATGTCGTCGATCTGGTCGGCGTCGATGGTTTCCCATTCGAGCAGGGCCTTGGCCATGGCATGCATCTTGTCGCTGTGCTCTTCGATCAGGTCACGGGCCAGCTTGTACTGCTCGTCGATGATGCGGCGGACCTCCGCGTCGACCTTTTGCATGGTCTGCTCGGAGATGTTGGTGGTCTTTGTCACCGAGCGGCCCAGGAACACCTCGCCCTCGTTCTCCGCGTAGACCATGGGGCCCAGTGCCTCGGACATGCCGTAGCGCATGACCATGTCGCGCGCGATATGCGTGGCGCGCTCGAAGTCGTTGCTGGCCCCGGTGGTCATCTGGTTCATGAACACCTCTTCCGCGATACGCCCACCGAACAGCATGGCGATCTGGTTGAGCATGAACTCCTTGTCCTGGCTGTAACGGTCCTGCTCGGGCAGGCTCATCGTCACACCCAGCGCGCGGCCACGCGGAATGATGGTGACCTTGTGCACCGGGTCGCACTTGGGCAGCAGCTTGCCGATCAGCGCGTGGCCCGCCTCGTGGTACGCGGTGTTCTTGCGCTCTTCCTCGGGCATCACCATGCTCTTGCGCTCGGGGCCCATGAAGATCTTGTCCTTGGCCTTCTCGAAGTCCTGCATCTCGACCACGCGCGCATTGCGGCGGGCGGCCATCAACGCAGCCTCGTTGCACAGGTTGGCCAAGTCGGCACCGCTCATGCCGGGCGTGCCGCGGGCGATCACGCTGGCGTTCACGTCGGTGCCCAGCGGCACCTTGCGCATGTGCACATTCAGGATCTGCTCGCGGCCACGAATGTCGGGCAGCGTCACATAGACCTGGCGGTCAAAACGACCCGGGCGCAGCAGCGCGGCGTCCAGAATGTCCGGGCGGTTGGTGGCGGCCACCACGATCACACCCAGATTGGTCTCGAAGCCATCCATCTCGACCAGCATCTGGTTGAGAGTCTGTTCGCGCTCGTCGTTGCCACCGCCCAGACCGGCGCCACGCTGGCGACCGACAGCGTCGATTTCGTCGATGAAGATGATGCAAGGCGCGTTCTTCTTGGCGTTCTCGAACATGTCGCGCACGCGTGCGGCGCCCACGCCGACGAACATTTCCACGAAATCGGAACCCGAGATGCTGAAGAACGGCACCTTGGCTTCACCAGCGATGCCCTTGGCCAGCAGCGTCTTGCCGGTACCCGGTGGGCCCACCAGCAGCAAACCGCGCGGAATGCGACCGCCCAGTTTCTGGAACTTGGCCGGATCCTTGAGGAAGTCCACGACCTCCTTGACCTCTTCCTTCGCCTCGTCGCAACCCGCAACGTCGGCGAAGGTCACGGAGTTGTTGTTCTCGTCGAGCATGCGCGCCTTGCTCTTGCCGAAGCTGAAGGCGCCGCCCTTGCCGCCGCCCTGCATCTGGCGCATGAAATAGATCCAGACGCCGATCAGCAGCAGCATCGGTCCCCAACTCACCAGCAGCGTCATCAGGAGCGACCCCTCTTCGCGGGGGCGCACGTCGAACTTGACGTTGTTGTTGATCAGGTCACCGACCAGACCCCGGTCCAGATAGGTCGCGGTGGTACGGATGCGGCGATCATCGTGCGTGATCGCGACGATCTCTGTGCCGCCCTGGCCTTCCTGAATCGTGGCGCTCTTGATTTGCTGCGCCTTGACCTGATCAAGGAAGTCGGAATATCCGACGTAGCCCGCACCAGCCGTGGCACGACCGTCGAACTGTTTGAAAACGGTGAAAAGCACCATGGCGATGACCAGCCATACGGCGATCTTCGAAAACCATTGGTTATTCAAGGGCGGCTCCTGACAAGGACGAAAACAGGCAAGTAGAGGGCATTTTAGGGGTTTCAAGTCCCGGGGATCTTGACTTTTCCTGAGGCATTGCCAATGAAATGGTTAGTATTTTTCGATCAATTGCGGGTTTTCAGTCCCAGCCCCACCAGGAAAGTCTCGGAGGACTTGTCCCGTGAGGCCTTGGGCTTGAAGGGTTTGACCACCGTGAAGGTCTGCCGGAACAGTGCCACCAGCGGGTCGTAGGCTGCGCCATGGAACAGCTTGGCAACCAGCGCCCCGTCGGGCTTCAGATGCTGACGGGCGAAGTCCACCGCGAGGCCCACCAGGTCCTCGATCCGCGCGGCATCGGCCGAACCGATGCCCGAAAGATTCGGCGCCATGTCCGACACGACCACGTCGACCGTCTGGACGCCACGGTCGACCAACACCTGCTCCAGCGCCTCCAGCACCTCGGACTCCCGGAAATCGCCCTGGATGAAGTGGACACCCTCGATCGGCTCCATCGGCAACAGATCCAAGGCGATGATCTGCCCGCGCAGCTCACCCGCCGCAGCACCACCCGGACTCAGGCGACGCCTCACGTACTGGCTCCAGGCCCCCGGCGTCGACCCCAGATCGACCACCACGTCACCCGGACGGATCAGGCCGAGCGCTTCGTCGATTTCCTTGAGCTTGTAGGCCGCCCGGGCACGATACCCCTCCTTCTGTGCCAGTCGCACATAAGGATCGTTGACGTGTTCGTTGAGCCAGGCCTTGTTGACCTTCTTGCTCTGTGTCTTGACTTTGATGCCCATGGGATGCAAGGACGGCGTGGACCTGCGGTGTAAACGATAATTGTCCCATGCCCCAGATTCAACTCACGCCCGCACAGCGCAAGGTGCACCGCGCCGACGCCCATCACCTTGACCCCGTCGTCCTGATCGGAGGCGACGGCCTGACCGCTGCCGTCAAGAAGGAGGCCGACGCCGCGCTCAAGGCGCACGGCCTGATCAAGATCCGCGTCTTCAGTGACGACCGGACTGCACGCGAGGCCATGCTGCAGACCCTGGCCGACGAACTTGATGCGGCGCCGATCCAGCACATCGGGAAGCTGCTGGTGCTGTGGCGCCCGGTTCCCGAAAAGCAGAAAGCGGTCGACGAAGACCGTATGCCGGGTCCGAAAGATGTCAAGGTGCTCAAGTTCAGCAAGCGTGGCGGACAGAAACCGGAAATGAAGGTGGTGCGGGTGCTCGGCAACCAGCGACTGACCCCCGGAGGTCAGATCAAGCGCGCCAAGACGTTCAAGAAGAGCATCAAGAAGAGCGCTGCACGCTGAGCGCGCGAGGGCTGCAATGCGTCGGCCCCATTGAACTTCCGGAACCGAACCCCTACTGAGCCTGCATGAACGACCGCCTCGCCGACAACCCCTTGCTCGACTTCTCCGGCCTGCCACGCTTCGATGCGATTGAGCCGGCGCATGTCGTCCCGGCCATTGACCTGCTGCTGACCGAGGCGGGCGCCGCGCTGGAAGCGGTGACAGCCCCCGACTTTCCTGCCCAATGGAAGGCGATGTCCGCCCGGCTGGACGTGGCCACCGAGCGGTTGTCCCGCGCCTGGGGCGCTGTGGGTCACCTCAATGCCGTGGCCGACACGCCCGAACTTCGTGCCGCCTTCAATGAGGCCCTCCCCAAGGTGACCGAATTCTGGACACGGCTGGGTTCGGATGAGCGGCTGTACGCCAAGTACAAGGCCATGGACGCCGACAGCCTCAACCCGGAACAGGCTCAGGCCCACCGCAACGCGATGCGCGGATTCGTGCTGGGCGGCGCCGAACTGCAAGGTGAGGCGAAGCAGCGCTTTGCCTGGTTGCAGGAGCGTCAGGCCGAGTTGGCGCAGAAATTCAGCGAGAACGCGCTGGACGCGACCGATGCGTTCAGCCTGTATGTCACCACCGACGAACTGGACGGGGTGCCCACCGACGTGCAGCAGGCCACGGCCGCCGCTGCGCAGACCGAGGGCAAGACGGGTCACAAGCTGACGCTGAAAATGCCCTGCTACCTGCCGGTGATGCAATTCGCGCACAGCAGCCCGCTGCGCGAAAAGCTCTACCGGGCCTACGTCACCCGTGCCAGCGAGCAGGCCGAAGGCGACGCCGCGCGTTTCGACAACACCGCCATCATGACCGAGCTGCTGGCCCTGCGCCATGAGGAGGCGCAGTTGCTGGGACACCGCCATTTCGCCGACGTGTCCCTGGTGCCCAAGATGGCCGAATCACCTGAACAGGTCGTCGCCTTCCTGCGCGACCTGGCTCAGCGGGCCAGGCCCTTTGCCGAGCAGGACGTCGCCGACATGCGCCGCTTTGCTGCCACCGAGCTGGGGCTGAACGATCCCCAGCCCTGGGACTGGCCCTACGTCGGTGAAAAGCTCAAGGAAGCCAGTTACGCCTTCAGCGACCAGGAGATCAAGCCCTACTTCACAGCGCCCAAGGTGCTGGCGGGTCTGTTCCGTATCGTCGAGACGCTGTTTGAGGTCTCGATCCACCGTGACCAGGCGCCGGTCTGGCACCCGCTGGTCGAGTTCTACCGGATCGAGCGCAGGACGTCGAGCGGCACCGCACTGGTGGGCCAGTTCTACCTGGACCCTGCGGCCCGCAACGGCAAGCGCGGCGGCGCGTGGATGGACGATGTACGCGCGCGCTGGCTGCGGCCGGACGACGGCGCCATGCAAACGCCCGTTGCTCACCTCGTCTGCAACTTTGCGGAAGGTGTGGAGGTCAACGGCGTGAAACAGCCGCCGCTGCTGACACACGACGACGTGATCACGCTCTTCCACGAGTTCGGCCACGGCCTGCACCACATGCTCACGCAGGTGAATGAGCGGGACGTCTCGGGCATCAGCGGCGTCGAGTGGGATGCGGTCGAGCTGCCAAGCCAGTTCATGGAGAACTTCTGCTGGGAATGGGACGTGCTCAAACACATGACCGCCCACGTCGAAACAGGTGCGTCATTGCCGCGCGAGCTGTTTGACAAGATGCTGGCAGCCAAGAATTTCCAGAGCGGACTGCAGACGCTGAGACAGGTCGAATTCGCCCTGTTCGACATGCTGCTGCACAGCCAGCCGGTTCCGGTCGCCGATGGCCCCGGAATCCTGGCGCTGCTGTCACAGGTCCGCAGCGAGGTCGCCGTGCTGCAGCCCCCCGCCTACAGCCGCACTCCGCACACCTTCAGCCACATCTTCGCGGGCGGCTACTCCGCCGGCTACTACAGCTACAAGTGGGCGGAAGTGCTCTCGGCCGACGCCTACGCGGCCTTCGAGGAAGCCGCCAGCGCCAGTGGTCACAACACACTGGACGTCGGTACCGGGCGCCGCTATCGTGAAGCGATCCTGGAAGCCGGCGGCAGCCGGCCCGCCATGGAATCGTTCAAGGCTTTCCGCGGCCGCGAACCGGCCATCGACGCCCTGTTGCGTCACCAGGGCATGGCCTGAAAAGGCAGCCGCCCGACCAAGAGGAGAACACATGAAGTCCACATCTATCCGCGATGCGCTGGCCACCGGCCTGTCTCTGGCAGTTCTGTTCGGCAGCCTTGTGCCGCTGCAAGCATCTGCTCAGGGGGTCTACCGGATCGTCGGTCCCGATGGCAAGGTCAGCTACTCCGACCAGCCGCCTGAAAACACCCCCAAAGGGCCGGTGATCGGTGGACCATCGACATCCGCCGCCGCAGCGGCAAACTACATGCCGGCAGAACTCAGGCAGGCCATGGGCCGCTACCCGGTGACCCTGTACGCCGGCAAGGACTGCACACCCTGCGACAACGGTCGCAGATACCTCAATACCCGGGGCATTCCGTACACGGAAAAAACCGTCAATACCAATGACGACGTCGCCGCACTCAAGCGTCTGAGCGGGGCCACCAACCTGCCGCTGCTCACCGTCGGCGGGCAACACATCAAGGGCTACTCGGAACCCGAATGGGCGCAGTACCTTGACGCCGCAGGCTACCCCAAGACGTCCATGCTCTCGTCCACCTACCGCCGCGCGGCGCCGACTCCGCTGGTGGAGGTCAAGCCCGC
Organism: Hydrogenophaga sp.; assembly: GCA_016790705.1. Classification (GTDB taxonomy): domain Bacteria; phylum Pseudomonadota; class Gammaproteobacteria; order Burkholderiales; family Burkholderiaceae_C; genus Hydrogenophaga. The sequence goes on along the minus strand of JAEUOT010000021.1, from coordinate 28,173 downwards.
CAGCAACCCGGCTGCGGACGCGAAGAAGCCCGCCAAAGGACCGGAAGCGGCTGCGCCTGCGGAAGTGCCCGTCACACCGCCGGTCACCAATCCCAGCGGTATCCGGTTCTGAACCGGGCCGTCAGAAGTTCAGCGTGCGCACGCCTCCGGGCGTGCCCAGCAGGCAGACGGCGGCCTTTTGATGCGCAAAGACGCCGACCGTCACGACCCCGGGCCACTGATTGACCTGATTTTCGAAGGCCAGCGGGTCGCTGATCTTCAGCCCCGTCACATCGAGGATGTGCTGGCCGTTGTCGGTCACCAGGGGCTTGCCGTCCTTCATCCGCAGCCGCGCCAGACCGCCCAGGTCGGCAAACTGCCGCACCAGACGGGCGGCAGCCATCGGGATGATTTCCACCGGCAGCGGAAATGCCCCGAGCACCGGCACCATCTTGGATTCATCGGCGATGCAGACAAAGCGGCGGGACATTGCCGCCACGATCTTTTCCCGGGTCAGCGCGGCACCGCCGCCCTTGACCATGTACCCCTGGGAATCGATCTCGTCGGCGCCATCGATGTAGACCGACAGCTCGCTCACCTCGGCCGCGTCCAAAACGGGAATGCCGATGGCCTTGAGACGTGCTGTCGAGGCCACCGAACTGGACACCGCGCCAGGAATCTGGTCTTTCATCGAGGCCAGCGCATCGATGAACTTGTTGACGGTGGAGCCGGTGCCGACCCCCACCACTTCGCCAGGCGTCACATACTGCAACGCCGCCTGCCCCACCAGGGCCTTCAATTCGTCTTGGGTCATTTGAGACAATCAGGGTTTACGCGAATCTGAAGATTATCCGATGTCCCTCCTGCCTTACGCGCTTGCCCGTCCGTTTCTGTTCGGCCTCGACCCGGAAACCGCACATGAATTGACGCTGGACAAACTGGCCCGCCTGCAACACTCGCCCTTGGCCTGCCTCTGGGGTCAGTCGAGGGTCGAAGATCCGGTGACGCTGGCCGGTCTGCGCTTCCCCAACCGGGTCGGGCTGGCTGCAGGACTGGACAAGAACGCGCGCTGCATCGATGGTCTTGCCGCCATGGGATTCGGCTTCGTTGAAGTCGGCACCGTCACCCCGAAGGGGCAGCCCGGCAACCCCAAGCCGCGCATGTTCCGCATCCCCGAGCGCCACGCGCTGATCAATCGGCTGGGTTTCAACAACGAAGGGCTGGATGCCTTCCTGGCCAATGTGCAGCAGGCCCGTTTCCGCGCCAAGGGCGACGCAACCCCCATGCTGCTGGGGCTGAACATCGGCAAGAACGCGGCCACACCGATCGAGCAGGCCACGGACGACTACCTCACCTGCCTGGACGGCGTCTACCCGCACGCCGACTATGTGACGGTGAACATCTCCAGCCCGAATACAAAGAACCTGCGCAGCCTGCAAAGCGACGAAGCGCTGGACGCCTTGTTAGCGGCCGTGATGGAACGGCGGGAACAACTGGCACAGCACCACGGCCGGCAGGCACCGGTATTCCTGAAGATCGCGCCGGACCTGGACGACGCTCAGATCGGTTTGATCGCCGCCACGCTCAAGCGCTACGGCAGCGGCCCGAGCGCCGGGCGTCTGGGCGTGATCGCCACCAACACCACGCTTGCCCGCGACGCGGTCAAGGGACTGCCCCATGCCGAGGAGACTGGCGGGCTGTCGGGCACGCCGGTTCTGGAGGCCAGCAACCGGGTGATCCGGCTGTTGCGTGCGGCGTTGGGACCGGCCTTTCCCATCATCGGCGTCGGCGGCATCCTCAGCGGCGCGGATGCGGTCAGCAAGATCGAGGCGGGCGCCGACGTGGTGCAGATCTACACCGGCCTGATTTACAAGGGTCCGGGCCTGGTCCGCGAGGCCGCGCAAGCCATCCGCGCGGCACGCTGACACGCCTCATCGCTCATCAGCGCAGCAGTCCGACCACCTCTTGCGCGATGGCCAAACTGCTGGTCAATCCCGGCGACTCGATGCCGAACAGGTTGACCAGCCCTGGGACTCCATGCGCCGCAGGCCCGTCGATCCGGAAGTCGGCTGACTGCTCCTGCGGCCCCGAGATCTTCGGACGCATACCTGCGTAGCCCGGCTGAAGCGCACCGTCGGGCAAGGCGGGCCAGTACCGTCGCACCTCCGCGTAGAACAGTTCGGCCCTCCCGGCATCGACATCAAGGTCATCCGGGTCGCTCACCCATTGGACGTCCGGTCCGAACTTGGCCTGCCCGCCCAGATCAATGGTCAGGTGAACACCCAGCCCTGCCAGATGGTGATCGGGCTCAGGCGCCGGATAGATGAGATGACCGAAAGGTGAACGCCCTGACGACAGGGTGAAATAGCTGCCCTTGGCAAACCAAGGTCGCGGAACCAGGGCCTGAGAAAGGCCCTGCATTTGCCCGGCGAGATTGCAGGCATGAAGACCAGCCGCGTTGACCAAGCCCTTCGCATGCAACTCGGTGCCGTCCGTCGTCCGCAGGCGAAAACCACCGCCGCACACCTCGATCGCGTCGACCTCGCTGTGGCAGACCACCATGCCGCCAGCGTTCTCGAGGTCCCCCTGCAAGCTCAACATCAGGCCATGGCTGTCCACAATGCCCGTCGATGGCGACAGCAGCGCAGCCTCGCAGCGCAACTCGGGCTCCAGCGCTTGGGCCTGACCGGCAGTCAACCGCCGCATGTCCTCCACCCCATTGGCACGGGCCTTGTCGGCGATGCCAGACAGCCCCGCCACCTGGGACGGTGTATGGGCCACGATCAGCTTGCCACAACGGCGATGGGCAACGCCGCGTTCCGCGCAGTACGCATACAGCAGGGAGCGACCCTGCACGCACAGGCGCGCCTTGAGGGAACCGGACGGGTAATAGATGCCCGCATGAATCACCTCGCTGTTGCGCGAGCTGGTGCCCATGCCGATCGCCCTTTCGCGCTCCAGCACCAGGACGTCACGCCCGGCGAGCGCGAGTGCCCGGCCCACGGCAAGGCCGACAACCCCCGCCCCGATCACCACCACATCCACCTGTTCCATGGCTGGTCTCCTGCGCACCGGCGCAAAAAGAAAAAGCCCCAAGCACGGGCTTGGGGCTTTGACTGGTGGGCGGTGCAGGGTTCGAACCTGCGACCCCTGCCGTGTGAAGGCAGTGCTCTACCACTGAGCTAACCGCCCAAATGATCTTGTTCTGGCGATCCGATCATTCGGAAGCCTCAAATTATAGCCTGATTTTTCGGTGTTTCCAGCTCAACGTGAAATCAGACAGCAGCCGCTGTGCGCCAGAGCGTCTTCCCCTTGCTCGCCTTGTCGATATCGGCCAGCACCGCATCATGTGCCGCCGCTTCCTGTTCGTTGGCTAGCAACACCGGCAGATCGAGTAGGCGCAAGTCCACCTGTTCCAGCGCCGGCCCCTCGCTCTTGTCGGTCGGGCCCGCCTCCATGATCAGAGCGTCCTGGCCGCGCGTCATGTTGATGTACACGTCGGCCAGCAACTCCGCATCCAGCAAAGCCCCGTGCAGTGTGCGGCCCGAGTTGTCGACCCCCAGCCGGTCGCACAGCGCATCCAGACCATTGCGTTTGCCCGGGTACATCTCCTTGGCCATCACCAGGGTGTCGATCACACCACTGACAAGGGTCTTGACCGGCGGACGGCCCAGCCGTTCGAGCTCCTTGTTCAGGAAAGCGATGTCGAACGGCGCGTTGTGAATGATCAGCTCGGCGCCCGCCAGGTAGTCGAGGATTTCATCGGCGAGTTGCGCGAACTTCGGCTTGTCACGCAGGAACTCGTTGCTGATGCCGTGCACCTTGAGCGCGTCTTCGTGGCTGTCGCGCTCAGGGTTGATGTAGTGGTGCAGGTTGTTGCCGGTGAACTTCCGGTTGAGCAGCTCGACACAGCCGATTTCGATGATGCGGTCCCCGTTCTCTGCGGACAGGCCGGTGGTTTCGGTGTCGAGAACGATTTGTCGCATCAGTGGTTCTCTTTGGCGTGGTTGATCGAGTACTTCGGGATTTCGACCGTGACATCCTGCTGGGCCAGGATGGCCTGGCAAGAGAGGCGCGAATTGGGCTCCAGGCCCCATGCGCGGTCCAGCAAGTCCTCCTCGGTCTCATCGGGATCGTTGAGGCTGTTGAACCCCTCTCTCACGATGACATGGCAGGTCGTACAGGCGCAGCTCATGTCGCAGGCGTGCTCGATCCGGATGCCGTTTTCGAGCAGCGCCTCACAGATCGACGTGCCTGCCGGTACGCTCACAGACGCCCCTTGCGGACAATATTCGGCGTGGGGAAGGATCTTGATCGTGGGCATGGTGTTCAGACTTCTTCAAGCTTGCGGCCGGCAAGCGCCTGCTGGATGCCGCGATTCATCCGTTGGGCGGCAAACGGCTCGGTACCCTTGGCCAGCGCCTGGGTGGCGGCTTCGATTTCGGCGGCCGTCCCGGTCACCATGACCGCTGACAGCGCACCCATCAGCGTTTCGATCGCCGTTCGGTCTTCATCCCTCAGCAGGTCCCCGTCCGCCGACAAGGCACTGCGCGTCGCCGCGATCATGCGGTCACCGTCCACCCTGGCTTCCACCAGGGCACGAGCAGCCATGTCCGCCTGCGCCGTGGCAAAGCCCTCCTGCAGCATGGTGGCGATCTGCTCGTCCGAAAGACCATACGCTGGCTTCACGTCGATTCGCGCCTCGACCCCAGACGCCTGCTCCTTGGCCGACACCGACAGCAGTCCGTCGGCATCGATGGTGAAGGTCACACGGATACGCGCCGCGCCGGCCGCCATCGGCGGGATACCGCGCAAGGTAAAGCGGGCCAGGCTGCGGCAGTCGGTCACCAGGTCGCGCTCACCCTGAACCACGTGCAGCGCGAGTGCTGTCTGGCCATCCTGGTAGGTGGTGAAGTCCTGCGCGCGGGCCGTCGGGATGGTGCTGTTGCGCGGCACGATGCGTTCGACCAGGCCGCCCATGGTCTCGATGCCCAGCGACAGCGGGATCACGTCCAGCAGCAACAGGTCACCGTCGGGATTGTTTCCAGCCAGTTGATTGGCCTGGATGGCGGCACCCAGCGCCACCACCTCATCGGGATTCAGGTTGATCAGCGGCTCGCGCCCGAAGAACTCGCCCACAGCGCGGCGAATCACCGGCATGCGCGTTGAACCTCCGACCATGACCACGCCCTGAACCTCTTCGCGTGTCACGCCGGCATCCCGCAGTACCTTGCGCACCGCACTCATGGTTCTGGAGGTCAATGCCGCGGTACACACCTCGAAATCCTCGCGCCTCACATCCACTTCAATGGAACGGCCATCCACCTCCGCGCGAAACCCGACCGTCTCGTGGACCGTCAACTGCTCCTTCACCCGTCGGGCTTCCCGGTGCAGCGCCGCCCGCTCGGCGGCATCGGACACCTCCCCAGCGCCAGACCGCTGCAGCACCCAGGCGGCCAGCGCCTGGTCGTAGTCATCGCCTCCCAGTGCCGAATCGCCACCGGTCGCCATCACCTCGAAAACCCCGCGGGTCAACCGCAGGATGGAGATGTCAAAGGTGCCACCACCGAGGTCATAGATGGCATAGATACCCTCGGCGCCATTGTCCAGGCCATAGGCGATGGCTGCGGCCGTTGGCTCGTTGATCAGCCGCAGCACATTGATGCCGGCGAGCTGAGCGGCATCCTTTGTCGCCTGGCGCTGGGCGTCATCGAAGTAGGCGGGCACGGTGATCACCGCACCGAACAGCTCGTCGTCAAAACTGTCCTCTGCCCGAAAACGCAGCGTGGCCAGAATCTCGGCGCTGACTTCCATCGGTGTCTTGCGCCCGGCAACAGTTTCGACGACAGCCATGCCGTTGTCATCGACGACGGAATACGAGAGCTTTTGCACGTCGCTGACCTGGTCCCGCCGGCGCCCCATCAGGCGCTTGACCGAGCTGACGGTATTGCCCGGGTCGCCGATCTGCGCCGCCAGGGCGTCATAGCCGATCTGCCGCCCCACCCCGCCCTGTCCCGGGGCGAAGTAGCGAACCACACTGGGCAAGATCACGCGGCCCTGCAGATCCGGCAGGCACTCGGGCACACCGTGGCGCACCGCGGCCACCAACGAGTGGGTGGTGCCCAGGTCGATGCCGACCGCAATCCTTCGCTGGTGCGGATCAAGTGACTGGCCGGGTTCGGAAATCTGCAGGAGCGCCATGGACGGGGAACAGCGAAAAACGGGAACAAAACAAAGACAACCCGCTATTGTCCCAGCTGTTCGAGCCGCTGCGAGACGTCTGCGGCAAAACGCTCGACAAACATGAGGGCTCTGACCTGACCGGCCAGGGAAGGCCAGTCCTGTCGCTGGTCCGCGGTCTGCGCGAGCTCGGTAACCATGCGGAGGCGAGCCCCGGCGACCTCGTCGGCGAGCGCTTCGACAGCGGCTTCGTCCGAGGCCTCCTCAAGGGCCTCGCGCCATTGCATCTGCTGCATCAGGAAGGCCGTCGGCATGGCGGTGTTGTTTTCCGCCTGCACCGGCGCCCCATGCAGCTCACACAGATAGGCCGCCCGCTTGAGCGGATCCTTCAGCCGCTGATAGGCCTCATTGATGCGCACCGACCATTGCATGGCCTGGCGTTGGGTCTGCGCGTCAGCTGCAGCGTGCCGGTCCGGATGCACTTCGCGTTGAAGTGCCTTCCATCGCTCGTCCAGCAATGAGCGGTCCAGCGCAAATCCGACCGGCAGGTCAAACAGTTCGAAGTCGTTGGATTGCAGGTTCATTTCCGGCATTAGACCCGGAAACTTTCACCGCAGCCGCAACGGTCACGCTCGTTCGGGTTGTTGAAGCGAAAGCCCTCGTTCAGTCCTTCGCGAACGAAATCGAGCTGCGTCCCGTCGATATAGGCCAGGCTCTTGGGATCGACCAGCACCTTGACACCGTTCTCCTCGAACACCACGTCCTCCGGAGCGATGTCGTCCGCATATTCCAGCTTGTAGGCAAGGCCGGAACAGCCCGTGGTCTTGACGCCCAGGCGCACGCCCACGCCCTTGCCCCGTTTGGCGATGTACCGGGTCACATGCCGCGCGGCGGCTTCGGTGATAGTGATGCCCATGGCTTGAAAATCAGTTCGCGTGCTTCTTGCGGTAGTCGTCCACCGCGGCCTTGATCGCGTCTTCGGCCAGGATGGAGCAGTGGATCTTCACCGGCGGCAGCGCCAGTTCTTCCGCGATCTCGCTGTTTTTCAGCGCAGCCGCCTCATCCAGCGTCTTGCCCTTGACCCATTCGGTCACGAGCGAGCTGGACGCGATGGCCGAGCCGCAGCCGTAGGTCTTGAAACGCGCGTCCTCGATCACGCCGGTGGACGGATTCACCTTGATCTGCAGCTTCATCACGTCGCCGCAGGCGGGCGCACCCACCATGCCGGTACCGACAGACTCGTCGCCTTTGTCGAACGAGCCGACGTTGCGGGGATTTTCGTAGTGGTCAACGACTTTTTCAGAATAGGCCATGTCCGTTCTCCTTCAGTGCGCTGCCCACTGGATGGTGGACAGGTCGACGCCGTCCTTGAACATTTCCCACAGCGGGGAGAGTTCGCGGAGCTTGGCGACGTTTTCGCGGATGGTCTTGATCGCGTAATCGACTTCCTCTTCGGTGGTCCAGCGGCCGATCGTCATGCGCAGGCTGCTGTGTGCCAGTTCGTCGCTGCGGCCCAGGGCACGCAGCACATAGCTGGGTTCAAGGCTGGCCGAGGTGCAGGCCGAGCCGGACGACACCGCCAGGCCCTTGATGCCCATGATCAGCGACTCGCCTTCGACATAGTTGAAGCTCATGTTCAGGTTGTGCGGCACGCGCTGTGTCTCATGCCCGTTGATGAACACCTCTTCGATGTCCTTCAACCCGGCGACCATGCGGTCATGCAGTGCGCGGATGCGCTTGTTCTCTTCGTGCATTTCGGCCTTCGCGATGCGGTAGGCCTCGCCCATGCCGACGCACTGGTGCGTCGGCAGCGTGCCCGAGCGCATGCCGCGCTCGTGACCACCGCCGTGCATCTGCGCCTCGATGCGGATGCGCGGCTTGCGGCGCACGAACAATGCACCGATGCCCTTGGGACCATAGGTCTTGTGGCTGGTCAGGCTCATCAGGTCGACCGGCAAACTCGCCAGGTCGATGTCGACCCGGCCAGTCGCCTGCGCCGCGTCGACGTGGAAGATCACGCCCTTCTCGCGGCAGATCGTGCCAATCGCTGCGATGTCCTGAATGACGCCTATCTCGTTGTTCACGAACATGACCGAGGCCAGGATGGTGTCGGGGCGGATGGCCGCCTTGAACGCGTCCAGGCTGATCAGACCGTCGGCCTGCACGTCCATGTAGGTCACCTCGAAGCCCTGGCGCTCCAGCTCACGGCAGGTGTCCAGTACCGCTTTGTGCTCGGTCTTGACCGTGATGATGTGCTTGCCCTTGGTCTTGTAGAAGTGCGCTGCACCCTTCAAGGCCAGGTTGTTGGATTCGGTGGCTCCCGAGGTCCACACAATCTCTCGGGGATCGGCATTGATCAGCGCGGCCACCTGCTCACGGGCAGTCTCGACAGCTTTTTCGGCTTCCCAGCCCCAGGCGTGGCTGCGCGAGGCGGGGTTGCCGAAGTGTTCGCGCAACCAGGGAATCATGGCGTCCACCACCCGCGGGTCGCAGGGGTTGGTGGCGCTGTAGTCCATGTAGATGGGGAAGTGCGGCGTGCTCATGACGGCTCTCGTTTGTTCTCTGTTGTCGTGGGTTTTTCCGAACGCGACCCTGCCAGCGGCGCCGGATCGGACCGGCGGCATTCCTTCAACGATGGCGTGTCACTTGGACAGCGGTGCGCCTCCGAGGGCAAACACCGAGTTCGGCGCATTGACGCGAATCGGCTTGACCACCGGAGCACTGGATATCGCCCGCTTGATCATGGGCGCGTTTTCAACCACCACGCCCTTGGCAATCTGCTCATCGACCAACGACTGCAGCGTGACCGAGTCGAGGAAGTCCACCATCTTGGCGTTCAACTGGGCCCACAGCTCATGGGTCATGCACCGGTTGCCTTCGCCATGGCAGTTTTCCTTGCCGCCACATTGGGTCGCATCAATGGGCTCGTCCACCGAGACGATGATGTCGGCCACGGTGATCTCCGTGGCCTTGCGGCCGAGGGTGTAACCCCCACCGGGGCCGCGGGTGGACTCCACCAGTTCGTGGCGGCGCAACTTGCCGAACAGCTGTTCAAGATATGACAGGGAAATCTGCTGGCGCTGGCTGATGGCTGCCAACGTCACAGGCCCATTGTTCTGGCGCAGAGCCAGATCGATCATGGCGGTGACCGCGAAGCGGCCTTTGGTCGTGAGGCGCATGGGTAGCTCCTGATTGTGAGGTTCGGCTCTCGCCCGATGATCGCCCTGACGCCCTGAAGCACCCGGCCGACCGCTCTTCCGCCCACCCCAGCCGCTCTGAGCAGCTGCTCTCTGTGTCGCTTGGTATCCGACTGTTTTTATCGAGTATACACCAAAATCCCAGTGATTCTGTCGGGCTTCAGTCGCAGTCCCGGGCTCCAGGTCGCAGCGGAAAACGGAAGCGAACACACGTCCCAGGCCTTCCATCCTCGAAACGGACATCAACCCCAAGCTCAGCCGCCCGCAGCCGGATATTGCCCATGCCCCGCCCCGCGGACACCTGGCCATCGAAGCGTCCAAGGCCGACCCCATCGTCACAGACACTCAGCTCCACGTGATCGCCTTCATGAACGGTACGCACCGCGACACGGGTCGCCTGTGCGTGCTTGAGCACGTTGGCAAACACCTCCTGCAGGCAGCGGAACACATGCAACACCCCCCTGGCTTCCAAGCCGGGAATCGGGGGCACTTCCTGCACTTGCCATTCCAGCTCGATCCGGGCGGCCTGCAGCGCCGGCGCAAGCCGCTGCCGCAGCGTCCCCAGAATCGTCGGCAGATCCCCTTCCATCGGCTCCAGCGAGTCCAGCGTGATGCGAAGGTCTTCCAGGGCATGCTTGAGCATGTCCGCCACCGCAGCACTGTCCACCTGGTCGCCGCCGCCGCGCACCACGTTCAGCGCCTGAACCAGCTGACTGCCCAGGCCGTCATGCATGTCCCGGGTCAGGCGCCTGCGTTCCGCCTCCAGCACACGCTGGCTCTCGACCAGTCGCAGCCGCTCAAACAGCGACCGCAGTTCGGCCTCACGCTCATCGACCTGACGCAACAACTTGGCGTTCGACAGGGAGACATGGTCGAACGCCATCGCCGTGCGGCGCGTCAACACCCATCCCATTGCAAACATCAGCACCAGACTGCCGGGCGTCATCCAGCGCAGATCGGCATCTCCGGGCACCAGCAGATGCACCACGAAGTAGTCGCGCATGCCGGTGATCGTGGTCGCCAGCCCGACGACCACCATCAGCCGCTGATTGACATTCAAGCCCCAGCGTGCCCGCCGGAACACGATCAGCATAGCCAGCAGACACATCAGCAGGATGGCGCCATTCCACACTCGGTAAATGCGGTAGTCCTCAAGCAGCACGGTCAGCGCGATGCAGAACGGGCCGATCACCATCATCGCGATCACGGTCTTGCGCACCTTTCCCTGCCGGAAGTCGAACAGTTCCGACATGAACAGGTAGATGAACCCGCAATAGAGGGTGAAAGAGACCTTGTGCAGATAGTCCCAAACGGCAAATCCGCCCGACAGGCTGATCGTGGTCGACAGCGCGAGGCGCACCGTGAGGATCAGAAGCCCCCAGCCCAACAAACCGAACAGCGGTTCACGAATGCGCAGCCAGATCAGGGTAGACAACAGCCCCATCATGAACGCCGTGGCGGCCACCATCCATGTCAGGTCGCTCTGCCACCAGGACAGGGTCTTGAAACGGTCCTGCAATACACTGCTCGGGCCGACACGCAGGTCGGACAGCCCACCGATGCGCAAGGGCTGGCCCGCCACATCGATCTCGACCACGTTGTCACCCCAGTGCGGTCGCAAAAGACCCGCCGGTATCCAGACCATCTGCGCCTGCAGGCCTGCGTCGCAATAAACGTAGGAGGACACCGGCCAGCACTGGGACCGCACGACCTCCCCATTGAATTTCGCCTGAAATCCCACACCGACCCGGGGAATCAGTATCCCGACCCCTTCACGACGCGCAGCTTCGTCCAGGTCCTCTGGCAAGGAAAACCGGTAACGGGCCAGCCCGCCCCAGTCTCGCCGCGAGGGTGCCCATTCGTGAGGCAGGGCAACGACACGGTCTGCCACGGAAGGATCACCCGGGAGGCTCAGTTGGGCCCGGTCCACCCGCAGGGCACCAGGGATCGGTTTCGAACGCGTGGCCAACGTGAGCAAGAGCAGCATCGCGATCACCAGGATCCCTGCCCACAGATAGGCCGGCAGCTGCATCAGGCGCTGCAGCCGCCGCAGCTGACTCACAGCAGACCCCGCTCCTGCGCCGCGCGGACCACCTGCACACGGCTGTGGACCGCCAGCTTGCGATAGAGGTTCTTGATGTGCGAACCCACCGTCGCCGGAGAGATCGCCAACCGTTGCGCAATCTCCTTGTTCACATAGCCCTGCGCCACCAGCTTGAGCACCTCGGTCTCGCGGTCCGACAGCACGACCTCCCGCGATGCAAACTCGCTGACCGGGGACTCCTGCACCAGCCGGAACTGGCGCAACAGCATCCGGGCCAGCAGCGGCGAAATCGGAGCGCCACCGCCACGGATCTGCTCGATCGCCCGGATCAGCTCATCACCGCTGCAGCCTTTGAGCACATAGCCTGTGGCGCCCGCCTGCAGCGCCGCGACCAGCCGCGTCTCGTCGCCGAACACGGTAAACACCAGCAACTCCGCGTCCGGCCGCTCTTCCGACATCCAGCGCAGCAGATCCTCGCCCCGGCCATCGGGCAATCCGAGGTCAACCAGGAACACATCGGCGTCCGTATCCAGCGCGTGCTGCCTGGCATGCTGGCGACTGTCCGAAACACCGACCAACCGCCACCCAGGCCGTGACAACATGGCCTGCTGCACAAAGCGAAGCACGGACGGGTCATCCTCGATCAGATAGATGCGCGTCTCGGTGTCCGCCGATACGGACGGCGCGGGCGATCTCAATGCGGTCGTCATGCGCGATGCAAAAAATGGGTTTTTGTGATGCGTCCCACGACTCGACACCTGCGCGTCGACCCCGGCGTGAAACCTTTAGGGCTATTGTGCGGTACTTTGGGATGCGCTCAGCTGACGCTCTCCCGGCCGGGGGCGCCAAACAGACGCTCCTTGAGCCGGGCAAGCTGATCGCGCACCGAGGCGGCCTTCTCGAACTCCAGGTTGCGGGCGTGTTCGAGCATGGTCTTTTCCAGCCGTTTGATCTCCTTGGCCACGTCCTTTTCGTCCAGCGCCTCGATATCGGCCTGCAACGCGCTCACGGCAGCGAGTCGGTCCGCTTCCCGGCCGGCCTTTTCACTGTAGACACCGTCGATCAGATCCTTGATGCGCTTGACCACGCCTTTGGGCGTGATGCCGTTGGCTTCGTTGAACGCGATCTGCTTGGCTCGCCGCCGCTCGGTTTCGTCCATTGCCCGTCTCATCGAATCGGTGATCCGGTCGGCGTAGAGAATGGCCTTGCCGTTGAGGTTGCGCGCCGCCCGGCCGATGGTCTGGATCAGCGAGCGCTCGGCGCGAAGGAAGCCTTCCTTGTCGGCGTCCAGGATCGCCACCAGCGAGACCTCGGGAATGTCCAGCCCCTCGCGCAGCAGGTTGATGCCTACCAGCACGTCGAAGGCGCCCAGGCGCAGGTCGCGGATGATCTCGACCCGCTCGACCGTGTCCACGTCGCTGTGCAGGTAGCGCACCTTGACGCCGTTCTCCGTCAGGTAGTCGGTCAGCTGCTCGGCCATGCGCTTGGTCAGCGTGGTGATGAGGACCCGCTCGCCCTGCTCGACGCGCAGCCGGATTTCCTGCAGCACGTCGTCGACCTGGTGGGTGGCCGGGCGCACCTCCACCTCGGGATCGACCAGCCCGGTCGGGCGAACCACCTGCTCGACCACGTTGCCCGAATGGGTCTTCTCGTAGTCGGCCGGGGTCGCCGAGACGAAGATGCACTGGCGCATGCGCTGTTCGAACTCCTCGAACTTGAGCGGCCGGTTGTCCAGCGCCGACGGCAGGCGAAAACCGTACTCCACCAGCGTCGTCTTGCGCTGGCGGTCGCCGTTGTACATCGCGTTGAGCTGCCCGATCATCTGGTGGCTCTCGTCCAGGAACATGATGGCGTCGCGCGGCAGGTAGTCGGTCAGCGTGGCCGGCGGATCGCCCGGCGCGCTGCCGGCCAGGTGGCGCGAGTAGTTCTCGATGCCCTTGCAGTGGCCGACCTCGCTGAGCATTTCCAGGTCGAAGCGGGTGCGCTGCTCCAGCCGCTGGGCTTCGACCAGCTTGCCCATGCCCACCAGTTGGTCCAGGCGCTCGCGCAGCTCGGCCTTGATGGACTCGACCGCGTTGAGCACCTGCTCGCGCGGCGTCACGTAGTGGCTGCTGGGGAACACGGTGAAACGCGGGATCTTCTGCCGCACCTTGCCGGTCAGCGGGTCGAACAGCTGCAGGCTCTCGACCTCGTCGTCGAACAGCTCGATGCGGATGGCCATCTCGCTGTGTTCGGCCGGGAACACGTCGATGGTGTCGCCGCGCACACGGAACTTGCCACGCGAAAAGTCCTGTTCGTTGCGGCTGTACTGCATGCGCACCAACTGGGCGATCAGGTCGCGCTGGCCCGCCTTGTCGCCCACCCGCAGCGTCATCACCATCTGGTGGTAGCTCTCGGGCTTGCCGATGCCGTAGATGGCCGAGACGGTGGCCACGATCACCACATCGCGCCGCTCCAGGATGCTCTTGGTGCAGGACAGGCGCATCTGCTCGATGTGCTCGTTGATCGCGCTGTCCTTCTCGATGAACAGGTCGCGCTGCGGCACATAGGCCTCGGGCTGGTAGTAATCGTAGTAGCTGACGAAGTACTCGACCGCGTTCTTGGGAAAGAACTCGCGGAATTCCGAATACAGCTGGGCCGCCAGCGTCTTGTTGGGCGCGAAGATGATGGCCGGACGGCCCAGACGGGCGATCACGTTGGCCATGGTGAAGGTCTTGCCCGAGCCGGTCACGCCCAGCAGGGTCTGGAACACCTCGCCGTCATTGATGCCTTCGACCAGTCCGGCGATCGCGGTGGGCTGATCACCGGCCGGCGGAAAGGGTTGAAACAGCTCGAACGGGGAACCGGGAAACGAAACAAACTCGCCCGCTGGCGGGGTCGCGGGTTCGACAAGCGTCAAGGAGGCGGATGGCGTGGCCATGGGCGGATAAAATTGCGGGCAATCTGACAGCCTAACGCAATCCGGGGCCCGCTGCCAGAGCCTTCCCCGCCCCACCCGTTTTCCCGTCTCCAACCCTTTTCTGGACCCTTGTCATGTCCCTGTTTTCCGCCGTCGAAATGGCCCCCCGCGACCCGATCCTGGGTCTGAACGAACAATTCGCTGCCGACACCAACCCCAACAAGGTCAACCTGGGCGTGGGCGTGTATTTCGACGACAACGGCAAGCTGCCCCTGCTGCAATGCGTGCAGGCTGCGGAAAAGGCCATGATGGACAAGCCCTCGGCCCGCGGCTACCTGCCGATCGACGGCATCGTCGCCTACGACAACGCGGTCAAGGCACTGGTGTTCGGCGCCGAATCGGATGTCGTGAAGTCCGGTCGCGTGTCCACGGTGCAGGCCATCGGCGGCACCGGAGGTCTGAAGATCGGCGCCGACTTCCTCAAGAAGGTCAGCCCCAACGCCACCGTGCTCATTTCCGACCCGAGCTGGGAAAACCACCGCGCGATCTTCCAGAACGCCGGTTTTGAAGTCGGCAGCTACCGCTATTACGACGCCGCCACCCGCTCGGTGAACGTCGAGGGCATGCTGGCCGACCTGAACGCCGCCGCCCCCGGCACCATCGTCGTGCTGCATGCCTGCTGCCACAACCCGACCGGCTATGACATCACCGCCGCCCAGTGGGACCAGGTGATTGCCGCCGTGAAGGCCCGTGGCCTGACCGCGTTCCTGGACATGGCCTACCAGGGCTTCGGCCACGGCATCGCCGAAGACGGCGCCGTGATCGCCAAGTTCGTGGCCGCCGGCCTGAACATCTTCGTGTCCACCAGTTTCTCCAAGAGTTTCAGCCTGTACGGCGAGCGCGTCGGCGCCCTGTCGGTGGTGGCATCGGACAAGGACGAAGCCGCCCGCGTGCTCAGCCAGCTCAAGATCGTCATCCGCACCAACTACTCCAACCCGCCGACGCACGGCGGCGCGGTGGTCGCTGCGGTGCTGAACAACCCTGAGCTGCGTGCCCTGTGGGAAAAGGAACTGGGCGAGATGCGCGTGCGCATCAAGGACATGCGCCAGAAGCTGGTCGACGGCCTCAAGGCCGCCGGCGTGAAGCAGGACATGAGCTTCATCACCACCCAGATCGGCATGTTCAGCTACTCGGGTCTGTCCAAGGACCAGATGGTGCGCCTGCGCAGCGAATTCGGCGTGTACGGCACCGACACCGGCCGCATGTGCGTGGCCGCCCTGAACAGCAAGAACATCGACTACGTCTGTCAGGCGATCGCCAAGGTCGTTTGATTTTTCTCACGCCCCTCACGATGAAGCCGCTCTCAGAGCGGCTTTTTTTCTGGTCTGCCCGCACCGAAGACCGAAATTGCGCGGTCAAATCCCGGTTCAACCAATGGCCGAATCCTTTCACCAAGGTGACAATTCGACCGTAGAAATTAGGTGTTTTTCCCCTCTGGACACCTGCAACCTGCTGTTATATTGCGCTGCAACATAAACATCCCCACAGCCATGCTCTACCAGATCTACGAAACCCAGCGCTCGATCATGGAACCCTTCGCCGACCTGGCCGAAGTGACCGCCAAGCTGTTCAACAACCCGCTGTCGCCCCTGGGCCAATTGCCGATGGCCCAGCGGATCTCGGCCGGCTACGACCTGCTGCACCGCCTGGGCAAGGACTACGAGAAGCCGACCTTCGACATTCCCACGGTGGATGTGGACGGCGTCGAAGTCGCCATCTACGAGCGTGTCGAGATCGACAAACCGTTCTGCGAGTTGCGCCGCTTCAAGCGTTTCTCCGATGACACCGCCACCCTGGCCAAGCTCAAGGGCCAGCCGGTCGTCCTGATCGTCGCGCCGCTGTCGGGTCACTACGCCACGCTGCTGCGCGACACGGTCAAGACCATGCTCAAGGACCACAAGGTCTACATCACCGACTGGAAGAATGCGCGACTGGTGCCCATGACGGAGGGTGAGTTCCACCTCGATGACTACGTCAACTATGTGCAGGAGTTCATCCGCTACCTGCAGAAGAACTACGGCAACTGCCACGTGATGAGCGTCTGCCAGCCTACGGTGCCGGTCCTGGCCGCCGTCTCGCTGATGGCCTCGCGCGGCGAAACCACGCCGCTGTCGATGACCATGATGGGCGGCCCGATTGACGCCACCAAGTCGCCCACCGCCGTGAACAACCTGGCGACCCAGCGCAGCCACGCCTGGTTCGAGAACAACGTCATTTACCGCGTGCCGGACAAGTTCCCTGGCGCCGGTCGTCGCGTCTATCCCGGCTTCCTGCAGCACAGCGGCTTCGTGGCGATGAACCCCGACCGCCACGCCAGCAGCCACTACGACTACTTCCAGGACCTGATCAAGGGCGACAACGAGAGCGCCGAAGCCCACCGCAAGTTCTACGACGAGTACAACGCCGTGCTCGACATGGACGCCGACTACTACCTGGAAACCATCAACACCGTGTTCCAGGAGTTCAAGCTGGTCAACGGTACCTGGGACGTGAAGAACGAGGCCGGCAAGACCGAGCGCGTGCGCCCGCAGGACATCAGGAACTCCGGCCTGCTGACCGTCGAGGGCGAGTTGGACGACATCTCGGGCTCGGGCCAGACCGCCGCCGCCCATGACCTGTGCACCAGCATCCCCAAGACCCACCAGATGCACTACGAAGCCAAGGGCGCCGGTCACTACGGCATCTTCAGCGGTCGCCGCTGGCGCGAAATGGTGTACCCGGTGGTCAAGAGCTTCATACAGGCTCACCAGGCCGGCAAACCGGTCGTCGAGGCCGCCGCGCCCGCTGCAGCGCCCCGTCAGGCCGCTGCACGCAAGGCGCCCGCCAGCACCACCAAGCGTGCCGCTCCGGCGACCGCGAAACGCGCAGCCGCCAAGACACCGCGCCGCAAGGCCTGAGTCCGGTGGGGCGCGGGTACACTCGCGCCCCATGAACGAACTGGCCCGGCGCATCGATGCCGCACTGCCCCAGACGCAGTGCACCCGTTGCGGCTATCCCGACTGCGCCGCCTACGCCGCAGCCGTGGCCGATGGCCAGGCGCCCATCAACCAGTGCCCGCCCGGCGGTCAGGTCGGCATCGTGCGGCTTGCGGCGATCACCGGCCAGGCGACCGTTCCCCTCAACCCGGCCAACGGGGTCGAAGGCCCGCTCACCCTGGCGGTGATCGATGAGGACTGGTGCATCGGCTGCACGCTGTGCATCAAGGCCTGCCCGACCGACGCCATCCTGGGCAGCAACAAGCTCATGCACACGGTGATCGCACCCTACTGCACCGGGTGCGAACTGTGCATCCCGGTCTGCCCGGTCGACTGCATTTCACTGGAAAACGTCAGCGGCGACCGCACCGGCTGGGACGCGTGGCCACAAGAACAGGCCGACCTGGCCCGCCGACGGTACGCGGAGCGCACCGTGCGTCTGGCCCGTGAAAAACAGGAACATGAGCAGCGGCTGGAGGCCAAGGCGAAGATGAAGCTGGCCGACCTCGCCGCACACTCCCAGCACACCGACCCGGCCGTGCTGGACAAGAAGCGGGCTGTGATCGAGGCCGCGCTGGCGCGGGCCCGCGAGCGGCGCGGACAGACCTGACCGCGTGCCGCCGCTGGTTCAGCTCAGCGTGGTCAGCGACTTGTAGACACCGCAGCCGACGTACAGGTCGTCGACCTTGACCACATAGGACATCTTGGTCTGCACCGCCCCGGTCTGCGGGTTGGTGATGTCGTACTCGACCCAGCCGGGCTCCAGCTCCGCCTGCGAGACGATGGCCTCCAGCAGCGCCACGCCATCGACGCCGGGGATCTCCTGCACCCGGCTGCCCACTTTCTCAGGCTTGCCACCGAAGGCGCGGTAGGCGCCGCTGCGGTCCAGCGCGAAGACATACATGTCCCTGTCGTAGAACGACTCGGCGGGATCGGTGATCTGCTGGGGGAAGGCTTCCCGGCCGCTTTGCGACCGCAGGGACAGAGCCCGCTCGACCAGTTGCATCGCTTCCTCGGCCGCGCCTTGCTGGAGCTGGAACGAGGACACGGCCTGCGCCAGCGTGGCCGCCCGTCCTTCAAGCTGGGTCGCCTGTTGCACGGCACGCTCGACCATGCGGGCGTTGCGTTGCGTGATTTCGTCCAGTTGCCCCACGGCGGAGGAAATCTCGGTGAGACCGCCGCTCTGCTCGGCGCTGGCCGCCGAGATCAGCGACATGTTGGCCGCGACACCACGCACCCCGTTGACGATCTCGGTCATGCTGGAACCGGCGGCACGGATCTGCGCCACGCTGGTCGACACCTGCTCCCCCGAGGCCTGGATCAGCTCCCGGATTTCGCGCGAGGACGCCGCCGAACGCTGCGCAAGGTTGCGGACCTCGGCGGCGACGACAGCAAAACCTCTGCCCTGCTCGCCCGCACGCGCCGCCTCCACCGCAGCGTTGAGCGCCAGGATGTTGGTCTGGAACGCCAGGCTGTCGATCACGCCGATGATCTCGTTCATCTGCTGGGCGCTCTTCTGGATGCCCTCCACCGACTCGACCGCACGCACCATGGCCTGCGCACCCGACTCGGCGATGTCGCGCACCCGGGAGGCCTGGGTGTCGGAATCGCCCGCCGTCTGGGCGTTCTGTTGCACCGTGCTGGAGAGTTCCTGCACGCTGGCAGCCGTCTGCTCCAGGTTGGCCGCCTGCTGCTCGGTGCGGTCGGCCAGTTCGCGGTTGCCGGCCGCCAGGCTCTTGCCGGCGTAGGCCACCAGCGCCGAGTTGCTGCGCACCTGGGCCACCATGCCCGACAGGTTGCCGATCATGCCCTCCAGTTGCGTCGCCAGATCGGCGAGTTCGTCATTGCCACGCACCCGCACATGGGAGCGCAGATTGCCCTTGGCGGTCTCGCCCATCACCTTGCGCACGTGCCTGAAGTCGATCACGAAGCTCAGATAGAACGCCGTCAGGAAGTACAGCATGGCCGTCATGCCGACCACGACGCCCACCAGGGAATAGACCCGCTGGTTCACCGCGTCCGAGCGACGTTGCGACAACAGGGTGTCCAGCCGCTGAAACACGGCCTTCTGGTAGCTGTTTGCCGCAGCCATCGCTGCGGTGCCGGCGTCGAAGTAGGCCGCTGCCGTGACCTTGCCCTGGGACTGAAACGCCTGGCGGGACAAGGTCACGAAGGACTCGGAGGCCTGGATCGCTTCGGTGCCCGGCAACCCCTGCTGGCCGTACCGAGGGGCGAACTCGCTCGCGAAGCGGAAGTCGTCGGTGTCGCTGGCCAGAATGCCCAGTTGCTGGCGCAGGCCGGCGGCGGTGTCGTCCGACCACTGGGCCTGGCTCAACAGGCCGGCGCCCTGTCCGCGCACCTGTGCGATGCGCTCGCTCCAAGGCACCACCCGGGACACCACGATGTCCATCAGGAAGTAGCTGGCCGGATCGGGGTCGAACAGCAGCGTGGAACGCTCGCCGACGGTGTACATCAGGCGCTTGACGTCGCCGATCAGGTTGGAATGCGTGGCAAAGGACTGCTCAACCGGCATTTTTTCGGTGCCGGACAACTGCTGCAACCGCGACTCCAGCGCGCCCCACTCGCTTTCCAGCTTGAAATCGGGGTTCGCCGCAAGCGCTTCGCGGATGCTCTTGAGCGCGGCCGGCAGATCGGCCCGCGTCTTCTCCAGGTCGGACCGCGCCTTCTCGTTGCCCGAGAGCAGCATGCTGGTCTGGCCACGGTGCTTCTGCACCACTGTGACCAGATCGGAGAGGCCGGCAATGATCTGCGAGCCCTGCATCTCCTGCTCGATGCCGGCGATCTCGCCTGAGATCCGCCCCAGCAGCGCCACGCAGATGAACACCAGCGGAATCACGATCGCCAGCGCCAGCAAGCCCAGCTTGATGGGCAGACGCAACTGCCGCATCAGCCAGATACCGGGGGTAAAGATGGGAAGGCGTGGCATGAGCGGATTTCCTGTGTGCGAACAATGCGCCTCTATCGGCAGACGGACCCATCCCTTGAGTCGGGACTGACCCGCACCGTGATCAGTGAATCACCGGAAGGCCCGACTGGCGGGCCTCGAAATGACGGAAAAGCTGCACGGACAGCAGCCGCAAGGTCTCATCCCCGAGGGTCTGCGCATCCACCAACTGGCGCAGGGCGTAGCACTTGTCGCACAGCATCAGCGGCCGGCTGATCGACATGCCATGGCCGGCCATTCGCAGGCTGAAGGCCTCGAGCAACTCCTGGGGCCAAGGCATGGCCGGCGCCCGTTCGCGCCATCCCGGATTGCGCCGCTCCCAACGGCCATCGTCCAGCAAGGGCCGGCTGACGTTGTCGGCACGGCTGCAATCGGCGGCTTCCAAGGCGTGTTGCTGCGTGGGCATGGCGGTTCCCCGGTAGTTGGACTCAATGGCCCCCAGCGTACGGCCGGCCCTCCACCCCCAATGCCCCGAACAAACCAGCCAATCGGCCCCAGTTCTGCGCGCATCGGCACGGCGGCACAATGCCGGCCATGCACACCGCCGCCCGACTCCTCAAACTGACCGCCCAGCCCCCGGGCACCCCGTCCATCGACCACCCCAAACCAGAGCGCCTGTTGCGTGGCAACCCGATGCGGGAGACCTGGAACCTGGTCGACGGGGCCTTGCCGGCCGGACAGGTGTACTGCGGTGTCTGGCGCTGCGAGCCCGGCCACTGGCGCATCGCCATGGGTCCTACCGAGCGCGAGCTGTTCACTGTCATCGCCGGTCGCTGCCGGGTACACGACACCCGCGGCGGATTCGAAGAAGCCGGTCCGGGCGAGGCCATCTACATCCCGCCGGGCTTCGAGGGCGCTTTCGAGGTGCTCGAAACGGTGACCAAGAACTACATGATCTGCGAGTAGCCCTCGCTCCAACAAAAAACGCCGCCCGGCTTGCACCGGACGGCGTCGGTCTCCTCGGCCCTTGTGTGTCTGTTGGCCTGTAAGCGGCTTCAGCCCGGCTGACCGGCCAGCTTCGCAAACGCGCTGACCACTTCCGGCGGTGCCTGCACCAGCTCGATCAGCACGCCTTCACCCGCGATCGGGAACTCGTCGTTCGCCTTGGGGTGCAGGAAGGTGATGTCGAATCCGGCCGCTCCCTTGCGGATGCCGCCGGGCGCGAAACGCACGCCGTTGGCCGTCAGCCATTCGACCGCGACCGGCAGGTCGTCGATCCACAGGCCGATGTGATTCAGCGGCGTGGTGTGGACCGCAGGCTTCTTCTCCGGGTCCATCGGCTGCATCAGGTCGACCTCGACCTTGAACGGGCCGCTGCCGATGGCGCAGATGTCCTCGTCGACGTTCTCGCGCTCGCTCTGGAAAGTCCCGGTCTTCTCCAGACCCAGCATGTCGACCCACAGCGTCTGCAGGCGCAGCTTGTCCGGGCCGCCGATGGCGATCTGCTGGACGCCCAGCACCTTGAAGGGACGTGGTGTGCCTTTCATTTCTCGAACTCCACGATCGGCTGGTCGACCACCAGCGATTCACCCTTGCTGGCCAGCACCTTGCCCACCACACCGTCGGCGGCGGCGAACAGCACGTTCTCCATCTTCATGGCCTCGATCACGGCCACGCGTTCACCGGCCTGCACCTTCTGGCCGACCTGCACCGCCACATCGACCAGCAGGCCAGGCATCGGCGAGAGCACGTATTTGCTCATGTCCGGCGGTGCCTTGAACGGCATCAGCTTGTGCAGCTCGGCCATGCGCGGCGACATCACCATGGTGTCCAGACGCGTGCCGTTGTGCTGCACCACCAGGGCCAGCGGGTTCTTGGCCGAACCGCGCTCCATCTGCGCGGTGAAGGGCTGGCCGTTGACTTCGCCGGCAATGACGATGTCGTTCAGGCGCGAGGGCGAGCTGATCTTGTAGCGCTTCTCGCCCACCTGCACCGAGGCGTAGCCGGTTTCGCCGACGAACTCGTCCACGTGCACCGCGGTGTACTTGTGCTGGCCGTCGGCCGCGAGGCTGACCACCACATAGTCCTTGCCCACCTTGACGCCGTAGCCGGGCAACTGGCCGGAAATGCCGGTCGCGCGCTCGCGGCTCTTGCGGCGCACGAAGGCGGCCAGGGCCACCAGGAAGTCGGGGTCGCTGTGCGGCACGTCCTCGGCGCGGAAACCGTGGGCGTAGTGCTGGGCGATGAAGCCGGTGTTGAAGTTGCCCGAGACGAAATCGGGGTGCGCCAGCAGCGCCGCCTGGAACGGGATGTTGCTGTTGATGCCGCGGATCACGAAGCCATTGAGCGCCTCGCGCATCTTGGCGATGGCGTCGTTGCGGTCCTTGCCGTGCACGATGAGCTTGGCGATCATCGAGTCGTAGTACATCGGGATCTCGCCGCCGTCGTACACGCCGGTGTCCACGCGCACGCCGTGCTTGTGGGCGGTGTCGGCCTGCCACATGGTCTCGGTGGGCGGGTCAAAGCGCACCAGGCGGCCGGTCGACGGCAGGAAGTTGCGGAACGGGTCTTCGGCGTTGATGCGGCACTCCATGGCCCAGCCATCGCGCTTCACGTCGGCCTGCGTCAGCGGCAGCTTCTCGCCTGCGGCCACGCGGATCATCAGCTCCACCAGGTCCAGGCCGGTGATGCACTCGGTCACCGGGTGCTCCACCTGCAGGCGGGTGTTCATTTCGAGGAAGTAGAAGTCCTGGTCCTTGCCGACCACGAACTCGACGGTGCCGGCGGACTGGTACTTCACCGCCTTGGCCAGGGCCACGGCCTGTTCGCCCATGGCCTTGCGGGTGGCGTCGCTGATGAACGGCGACGGCGCTTCTTCGATCACCTTCTGGTGGCGGCGCTGGATCGAGCACTCGCGCTCGTTGAGGTAGACCACGTTGCCGTGGCTGTCGCCGACGATCTGGATCTCGATGTGGCGCGGCTGCTCGACGAACTTCTCGATGAAGATGCGGTCGTCGCCGAAGCTGTTGCGGGCCTCGTTCTGGCAGGCGGTGAAGCCTTCGAGCGCTTCCTTGTCGTTGTAGGCCACGCGCAGGCCCTTGCCGCCGCCGCCGGCCGAGGCCTTGATCATCACCGGGTAGCCGATGCCCTTGGCGATGTCCACCGCCTTGGCGGCCGACTCGATGGCGTCGTTGTAGCCGGGGATGGTGTTGACCTTGGCCTCGTTGGCCAGCTTCTTGGATGCGATCTTGTCGCCCATGGCCGCGATGGAGAAGTGGCGCGGGCCGATGAAGGCGATGCCTTCGTCTTCGCAGCGCTTGGCGAAGGCCTCGTTCTCCGACAGGAAGCCGTAGCCAGGGTGCACGGCCTCGGCGCCGGTGGCCTTACAGGCCGCGATGATTTTGTCGGCCACCAGGTAGGACTCGCGCGACGCGGCCGGGCCGATCAGCACGGCCTCATCGGCCAGGCTGACGTGGCGTGCTTCCTTGTCGGCCTCGGAGTACACCGCCACGGTGGCGATGCCCATCTTGCGGGCGGTGGCGATCACGCGGCAGGCGATTTCGCCACGGTTGGCGATCAGGATCTTCTTGAACATGGTGACTCCGTCTTGGGAAACTGGACGATTCTCGAAAGGGTTCGGGGCTGGATCGGTGGAAGGCTCAGCCTTGTCCGCTGACCCAGCTCCAGGCAGCAGCAAAGTACTCCCGCAACCACAGGTGGTAGCGGTAGCGAAGCGGTGTGGGTGCGGCGACAAAGCTCAGATGCGTGAAGCCCTGGTGGGCCGCCAGACGCAGGGCGCGCGCGCCGTGGAACTCGCTGGTGACGACGGCCAGCGGCTGGTCGGGGGTGATGCCCCGCGCGCCGAGCAGCTTGGCCGAGTAGGCGAAGTTTTCGGTGGTGTTGGCGCTCTGCCCTTCCTGGACCAGACGCGCCGCGTCGAGACCTTGGGCGACCAGCGCCTGCTGCATCACCTCGGCTTCGGTGCAGGCCACGTTGTGGAAGTGGTTGCGGCCACCGCTGAGCACGACCAGCGCCGACGGCCAGCGTCGCGCCGCTTCGGCCGCCGTGTCGAGCCGGCTCTGCAACACCGGCGAGGGCGCGCACACGGCCGAGCCGGCGCCCAGCACGATCAGCGCTTTGGGCGTGTCGGTCGGAGCGGCGGCCGCCTGGCCATGGGGCACCGGCAAGGCGAAGAACGCCAGCACCGACAGCGCCCACGCGGTGGCCGCACCGCAGGCCGTGCGCCAGAGCCAGCGCCGGCCGGCCGACGCATCGACCCAGCGCCGCAGCGGCGACCACGCGAGCGCGACCAGCAGCAACAGCACACCCAGGCCGAGCGACAGCACCACGCCGAAGTGGAACGTCCCGTCGACGAACAGGAGCCAGGCTCCCGAACCCGCCAGGATCACACCCACCATCGACAACAGCCCGCGCATCATCGGCACCACCGCTTGGGGATCAGAGCGGGATGTTCCCGTGCTTGCGCCACGGGTTCTCGATCTTCTTGTCCTTGAGCATGACCAGCGAGCGGCAGATGCGCTTGCGGGTCTCGGACGGCAGGATCACGTCGTCGATGAAGCCACGCGCGCCGGCCACGAAGGGGTTGGCGAAGCGGGCCTTGTACTCGGCCTCGCGCTCGGCCAGCTTGGCCGGGTCCTTCTTCTCTTCGCGGAAGATGATTTCCACCGCGCCCTTGGCGCCCATCACCGCGATCTCGGCGTTGGGCCAGGCGAAGTTCACGTCGCCGCGCAGGTGCTTGGAGGCCATCACGTCGTAGGCACCGCCGTAGGCCTTGCGGGTGATGACGGTGATCTTGGGCACCGTGCACTCGGCGTAGGCGTAGAGCAGCTTGGCGCCGTGCTTGATGATGCCGCCGTATTCCTGCGAGGTGCCGGGCATGAAGCCGGGCACGTCGACGAAGGTCACGACCGGAATGTTGAACGCATCGCAGAAGCGCACGAAGCGCGCCGCCTTGATCGAGCTCTTGATGTCCAGGCAGCCGGCCAGCACCAGCGGCTGGTTGGCCACGATGCCCACCGTCTGGCCGTCCATGCGGGCGAAGCCGATCAGGATGTTCTTGGCGTAGTCGGGCTGGATCTCGAAGAAGTCGCCGTCGTCGACCGTCTTGAGGATCAGCTCCTTCATGTCGTACGGCTTGTTCGGGTTCTCCGGCACCAGCGTGTCCAGGCTGCGGTCCATGCGGTCGATCGGGTCACCGCTGGGGCGCACCGGCGCCTTTTCCTTGTTGTTCAGCGGCAGGTAGTTGTAGAGGCGGCGCAGCATCAGCAGCGCTTCCACATCGTTCTCGAAGGCCAGGTCGGCCACGCCGCTCTTGGTGGTGTGCGTGACGGCGCCGCCCAGTTCCTCGGCGGTCACTTCCTCGTGCGTCACGGTCTTCACCACCTCAGGGCCGGTCACGAACATGTAGCTCGAATCCTTGACCATGAAGATGAAGTCGGTCATGGCCGGCGAATACACCGCACCACCGGCCGAGGGGCCCATGATCATGCTGATCTGCGGGATCACGCCGCTGGCCATCACGTTGCGCTGGAACACCTCGGCGTAACCGCCGAGCGAGGCCACGCCTTCCTGGATGCGGGCGCCGCCCGAATCGTTCAGGCCGATCACCGGGGCGCCGACCTTCATGGCCTGGTCCATGATCTTGCAGATCTTCTCGGCATGCGCTTCGGAGAGCGCGCCGCCGAAGACCGTGAAGTCCTGGCTGAACACGAACACCAGGCGGCCGTTGATCATGCCGTAGCCGGTCACGACGCCGTCGCCCGGAATCTTCTGGTCTTGCATGCCGAAGTCGACGCAGCGGTGCTCGACAAACATGTCCCACTCTTCGAACGTGCCTTCGTCGAGCAGCACTTCCAGACGCTCACGCGCCGTCAGCTTGCCCTTGCTGTGTTGGGCCGCAATGCGCTTCTCGCCCCCGCCCTTGCGAGCCAGCTCGCGTTTCTTTTCCAATTGGTCCAGGATGTCTTGCATGGTGGTCTCCGGTGAAAACGGTCTCTTGGCGGTTCAGTCGAACCGTTCGAGCAACTGACGTGCGGCGGTGGAGGCGGCCAGCTCGCCACCCTGCACTTGCCGCGTGAAAATGTCCAGCGCCTCACGCACCCGGGGGTGCTCGCGAAAGCGCTGCTTGAGGCCGGCGTCGATGCGCTCCCACATCCAGGCCGTGGCCTGGTTCTGTCGACGCGCGGCCAGCCGGCCATTGGCGGTCTGCAACCGCCGGAATTCGCTGACCGCCGACCAGAAGCTGTCGACGCCCTGCCCGTGCAACGCGCTGATCTGGATCACCTGCGGGTGCCAGATCTGCTGGTCGTGGTGGGCATGATCGGGGTTGCCGTGCAGCCCGAGCAGGCGCAGCGATGAGGTGATCTGCGCCCGGGCACGCGTGGCGGCGTCGGGGTCGATGTCGGCCTTGTTGATGACGACCAGGTCGGCCAGTTCCATCACGCCCTTCTTGATCGCCTGCAGGTCGTCGCCCGCGTTGGGCAGTTGCAGCAGGCAGAACATGTCGGTCATGCCGTGCACGGCCGTCTCGCTCTGGCCCACGCCCACGGTCTCCACGATCACCACGTCGTAGCCCGCCGCTTCGCAGACCAGCATGCCCTCGCGCGTCTTCTCGGCCACGCCGCCGAGCGTGCCGCTGGAAGGACTCGGGCGGATGTAGGCCTTCTCGTGGACCGACAGCTGCTCCATGCGCGTCTTGTCGCCCAGGATGGAACCGCCGGACACCGACGAGGACGGATCGACCGCCAGCACCGCGACGCGGTGGCCCTGGCCGATCAGGTACAGACCCAGCGCCTCGATGAAGGTGCTCTTGCCCACACCGGGCACGCCGCTGATGCCCAGACGGAACGCGCCGCCGGTGTGCGGCAGCAGCCCGGTCAGCAGCGCATCGGCCTGTTGGCGGTGGTCGGGGCGGGTCGATTCCAGCAGCGTGATGGCCTTGGCCATCGCACGGCGCTGGACGGCCGGCGCACCGCCGACGATGCCCGCCTGGATCTGGTCAGGGGTCACGGATGCGTCCGGACGGTCAGGCGGCGCCGACCGCCTTCTTGATCTGTTCCAGCACGTCCTTGGCGCTGGCCGGAATCGGCGTGCCGGGGCCGTAGACGCCCTTGACGCCCGCCTCGTACAGGTAGTCGTAGTCCTGGCGCGGGATCACGCCGCCCACGAACACCACGATGTCGTCGGCTCCCTGGTCCTTCAGGGCCTTGATGATGGCCGGCACCAGGGTCTTGTGGCCGGCGGCCAGCGTGCTCACGCCCACGGCGTGCACGTCGTTTTCAATGGCCTGGCGGGCGCATTCTTCCGGTGTCTGGAACAGCGGGCCCATGTCGACGTCGAAGCCGAGGTCGGCAAAGGCCGTGGCCACCACCTTGGCGCCGCGGTCGTGGCCGTCCTGGCCGAGCTTGGCGATCATGATGCGCGGCCGGCGGCCTTCTTCCTCGGCGAACCGGGCGACCTCGGCCTTGATCTGCTCCCAGCCTTCCTGGCCTTCGACGACGCCGCCATAGACGCCCGAAATGGTCTGGTTGTTGGCGCGGAAGCGACCGAAGATCTTTTCCATGGCGTCCGACACCTCGCCGACCGTGGCGCGCAGACGGATGGCCTTGACCGTCAGGTCGAGCAGGTTGCCTTCGCCGCTTTCAGCGCAGGCGGTAATTGCCGCCAGCGCGGCGTCGACCGCAGCACTGTCGCGCGTCGCCCGGATGTTCTGCAAACGGGCGATCTGCGCCTCGCGCACCGCGTGGTTGTCGATGTCGAGGATCTCGATGGCATCTTCCTTGGCCAGCTTGTACTTGTTGACGCCGACGATGACGTCCTTGCCCGAGTCGATGCGCGCCTGCTTGTCGGCGGCGCAGGTCTCGACCTGCATCTTGGCCCAGCCCGATTCGACGGCCTTGGTCATGCCGCCCATA
>JAEUOT010000008.1 GCA_016790705.1 Hydrogenophaga sp. | reverse complement strand
GGCCCGCGTTCGGTGGCCGTGGGCAGGCGCGAGCGCGTGGCCAGCAGGTAGATGGCCGACAGGCCGCCCGCCAGCGCGGCGCGTGCCCAGGTCACGAACCAGGGCGAGAGCTGGGGTGCGTCGGCCGAGCCGGTGGCCAGGCGCGTCATCGGCAGCGTGAGCGCGAACACGACGACACCGACCACACCGAGCCAGAGGCCGAGGGTGGCGTCGCTCACGCGGGCGGAGGGCAGCGTGGTGCTGTGGCTCATGACGGGGTTCCGTTCAGGCCGGCGCCGCCGAGCAGCATCCACGCGGCAGTGAGCACCAGGGCCAGCGCCATCAGCCGGTTGAACACCAGCAGGCGCGCGCCGGTGGGTTGCCCATCCACCACCGGCCCGGCCAGCCAGTGGCGCAGCAGCGAGCCGACCAGCGCGTAGCTGAGGTTGCTGAAGAAGGCGAAGGCCAGCAGCACCGGCAGCACCGCGATGAAGCGCTGCTGGGCATCGGCCTGCCCGGCGATCCAGCCGGCGACGATGGACAGCGCCAGCATCCAGGCCTTGATGTTGAGGAACTGCAGGCCCACGCCCTGCCAGAAGCCCACGTTCAGCCGTGCGGGATCGGCGCTGCTCAGTGAGCGGCTGCCCCACAGCCGCCGCGCCAGCCACAGCAGGTAGGCCGTGCCGCCCAGCAGGATGGCCCAGCGCAGCGCCGGCAGCGCGACCACCAGCGAGCCCACGCCCGCGGCGCAGAGCGAGAACAGCAGTCCCCAGCCCACGGGCACCGCGGCGATGAAGCGCAGCGCGCGCGGCAGGCCGCCGTTGGCCGCCAGCGCGGTGGACAGCGTGGTGTTGGGGCCGGGCGTGAAGCTGGTGGCCGTGGCCAGCACCAGCAGGGCGCTGAACTCGCTGGCGGTCATGGCTTCACTGTGGGGGCTTGTGCGGACATGCGTCGCACTTTATCCTTGGCTGTCCATACACCAGCCATACAGATGAGGGGATCACACCACCCATCTGTGTGGTTCTCCAGATCCATACACCGCATGTTCGATAGCACCGACACGCCCGCTGCAGCCGCCGCCGGTCTGACCCGCAGTGCGACCCAGACGCTGACCGAACAGCTCGCCGAGCGGTTTGCCGCCCGCATCCGCGATCGCCTGCTGGCGCCCGGTGCGCGCCTGCCCAGCGTGCGCCAGTGCGCGGCGCAGCACGGGTTGAACCCGTCCACCGTGGTCGCGGCCTACGACCTGCTGCTGGCCCAGGGTCTGGTCGAGGCGCGGCCGCATCGCGGCTTCTTCGTGCGCGAACGGTCGCCGCTGCGCGAGGTGGCGGTCGCGCCGGCCGCGCCGCGCCGTGCGGCGCCGCTGTCGGCCGCCACGCTGATTCGCGGCATGTTCCACCCCAGCGGCGGCAAGCCGCAACCCGGCATGGGTGTGCTGCCGCCGGAGTGGCTGGAGACCAGTTTCATGCCGGCGGCGGTGCGCAAGGTCAGTGGCAGCGCGGCGCTGGCGGAGAGCTCGCTGCGCTACGGCGAGCCCATGGGCGACGGCCACCTGCGCCGCGTGCTGGCGGCCCGGCTGCAAGGCATGGGCCTGCCGGCCGACCCGGCGCAGATCATCACCACCGTCGGCGCCACGCACGCGCTGGACATCGTCAGCCGCACCCTGCTCAAGCCGGGCGACGCGGTGATGGTCGAGGAGCCGGGCTGGGCGGTCGAGTTCGCGCGCCTGGACGCGCTGGGCATGCGCATCCTGCCGGTGCCGCGCGGTCCGGCCGGGCCGGACCTGGCGGTGATGGCGCGCTACTGCGAGGCGCATGCGCCCAAGCTCTTCGTGAGCGTGAGCGTGTTGCACAACCCCACCGGCTATTGCCTTTCGCCGGCCAGTGCGCACCGGGTGCTGCAACTGGCGCAGCAGCACGATTTCCACATCGTCGAGGACGACACCTACAGCCACATCGCACCCGAACACGCGACCCGCATGAGCGTGCTCGACGGCCTGCAGCGCACGATCTATGTCAGTGGCTTCGCGAAGATCCTGGTGCCCAACTGGCGCGTGGGTTTTCTGGTCGCGCCACCCGCGCTGACCGAGCGTCTGCTCGACACCAAGCTGTTGGCCACACTGACCACGCCCAGCCTGCTGGAGCGCGCGCTGGCGCACTGCATCGAAAGCGGGCAACTGCGCCGCCACGCCGAGCGCATCCGCACCCGGCTGGACGCCGCGCGCAGCCGCAGCGTGAAGCTGGCGCAGGCGGCGGGCTGCCGCTTTGTCGCCGAACCCGCCGGCCTGTTCGGCTGGGTGGACACGGGGGTCGACACCGAGGCGCTGGCGCAGCGCATGCTCGACGAGGACATCCTGATCGCGCCGGGCTCACTGTTCCACGCGGCACGCTCGCCCGGGACGCTGATGCGCATCAACTTCGCGACCACGCAGGACGCGGCCTTCTGGAAGGTGTTCAGGCGGCTGGCGATCCGGGACTGAGCAGGGCAGCCAGCGCCGAGTCCAGCGTGCGGGCTTCGGCCTGCATCAGCGGCAGCGCCCGTTCGAACAGGCTCCAGTCCCGGGACCGCGCGGCCAGTTCGAGCCCCTTGGCCAGACGAGCGCCCCGCTCGGCCGTCATGCTGCCCAGCGAGCCCTTGAGGCCGTGGGCGTGTGCCACGGCGTGGTCGGCGTCCTGGCGTTGCAGCGCCTTGCCCAGCTCGGTCATGCGTTCGGCCAGGTCGCTGCGCATGGCCTGGGCCAGTTGCCTGAGCGTTTCATCGTCGCCAAACAGCCGGCGGCGCAGCTTGTCGACGTCCAGCGCACCGGCCACGGCCGGGGCATGGGGTGCACCCTGCGGCGGGCGGTTGTCCTGTGCATCGATCCGCGCCGGGCGCCCGGCGGCCAGCAGCATCGCGTTGTCCATCGCACGGATCAGCGCCTGCGGGCTGACCGGCTTGGGGATGTAACCATCCATGCCGGCGGCCAGACAGGCTTCCCGGTCGCCGTTCATCGCATTGGCTGTCACCGCCACGATCGGCGTGTGTGGCAGTCCCTGGCGGATCTCCTTGTCCCGGATCAGTCGCGTCGCTTCCAGTCCGTTGGTGCCGGGCATCTGCACGTCCATCAGCACGATGTTCACGCCGCCAAGCGCCCACTGCTGAACCGCTTCCTGTCCTTCGTGCGCGACGCGGACCGTGCAGCCCAGTCGCTGCAGCAGGCGCGTCATCAGCAGCTCGTTGACCGGGTGGTCTTCGGCCACCAGCACGCACAGCCCCGAGAAGCGTTCACCCGCCTGCTCCAGTTCGTCCAGTTCCGCCGGTGCGGTGAGGGGGCCGGTGTCGACGACCGGTGCCTCGTTCAGGGGCAGCGTCACCGTGAAGGTGCTGCCCTGGCCCAGCGCGCTCTCCAGCGTGATGCGTCCGCCCATGAGCCTGACCAGGCGCGAGCAGATGGCCAGTCCCAGGCCGCTGCCGCCGTAGCGGCGCGCGGTCGAGGCGTCGGCCTGTGTGAAGGCGTCAAAAATCGTGGCCTGCTGCTTGGGCGAGATGCCGACGCCGCTGTCCTGGACCGTGAGCCGAAGCTGGCGTCCCGCCCCGGGCGCGTCCGTCGTCGCCTCCGCCACCACCCGGATCCGGCCTCCGCGCGGCGTGAACTTCAGCGCGTTGGACAGCAGATTGCCCAGGATCTGGCGCAGGCGGCCGGGGTCGCCCTGCATCTGGACCGGCAGCCCGGGCGCCAGCTCCAGCGACCATTCGAGCGGTTTGGCGCGGGCCTGCTCGGCATAGAGGGCGCCCACTTCATTGAGCACATCGTGCAGGCCGAACCGGACCTGCTCGATGTTCAGCTTGCCCGCCTCGATGCGCGAGAGGTCGAGCACATCGTTGAGCAGGCTCAGCAGGGCGTGGGCCGAGCTGTCCATCAGCTCCAGCCAGTTCCGCTGCTCCGGGTTCAGGGGCGAGTCCATCAGCAGACGCGTCAGCCCCATCAGGGCATTGAGCGGGGTGCGCACCTCATGGCTGATGTTGGCCAGAAATTCGCTCTTGGCGCGGCTGGCCTGCTCGGCCATTTCGCGTGCCCGCTCGCCCTCCGCTTCGGCGCGCTTGCGTTCATCGATGTCGGCCAGTGTGCCCATCAGGCGCAAGGGGCGGCCGCCACTGCCGTGCTCGGCCACCATCGCATGGCTTTCGATCCACATCCATCCGGTTGCCGTGCGCACCCGGTACTGCGACACCGCGTCTTGCAACTCACCACCCAGCAGCCGGCGCCCCAGCGCGTCAAAGCCTGCGCGGTCGTCGGGGTGCACGCGTTCCCTGAAATCATGGGCCGCCCAATAGCCTTCCATCGCGATCTCGCCGAGCATTTCCCCCCAGCGGGCGGTCAGAAAGACCTGGTTGGACGGGACCTGCCAGTCCCACAGCGCCAGCCGCGCAGCCTCGACCGCCAGTTGCAGCCGGTCTCGGGTCTCGTCCAGCGCCTCCTCGGCCAGCAGACGGCTGTTGGACTCTCGATGCACCGAGCTTCGCAGCCGGTCCAGTTCGGCGTTCTGCCGGTCCAGCTCGGCCAGCAGTTTCTGGGTGCGCTCGCGCTCGCGTTGCAGGTCCTGCATGCTGCGCTGCAGGTCAAGTGCGAGTCGTTGTGGAATGTCGGGCATAGGTAGGTCTGACGACGCTTGCGTCGCCCGGTGTTCAGGTGCCGCCCAGCGCCTCCCAGCGCTCCAAGGCCAGCATCCATTCTTCCTCTATTTCGGCATGCCGGGTGCTCAGTTGAGTGGCGCGAGGGGCGTCTGTCGCAAACAGTTGACCGCCGTCGAGCGTCTTGTTGATCTCGGCCAACTCGTCCTCCAGGGCCTTCAGCCGGGCCGGCAGGGCCTCGAATTCCCGTTGTTCCTTGTAGCTGAGCTTGCGTTTGCCCGATGGGCTGGTTTGAGGGGTGGGCGAAGCCGGCGACTCCGACACCTGCGGGGCCGCAGCCTGTGGCGACTCGTTCGCCGTGCGCTGGCGCTGCAGTTCCTGGGCGCGGGCCGACTGTGTCAGCCAGTCCTGTACATCGCCGACATATTCGCGCCAGGTGCCTTCTCCCTCGCTGACCAGGGTGCTGGTCACCACGTTGTCCAGGAACCGCCGGTCGTGGCTGACCAGAAACACCGTGCCTTCGTACTGCTGCAGGAGATCTTCCAGCAGTTCCAGCGTGTCGATGTCCAGGTCGTTCGTCGGCTCGTCCAGCACCAGCACGTTGGCCGGGCGGGCAAACAACCGGGCCAGCAGCAGCCGGTTGCGCTCGCCCCCCGAGAGCGTGCGCACCGGGGCGTTCGCCCGGGCGGGCGAAAACAGGAAGTCGGACAGGTAGCTTTTGACGTGGGTTCTGCGGTTGCCGATTTCGATCCATTCGCTGCCGGGACTGATGAAGTCCTCCAGTGTCGCGTCCAGATTGACCTGGTCGCGCATCTGGTCGAAGTAGGCCACGCTGATCTGGCTGCCCCGGCGGACGGTGCCGGTGTCGGGTGCCAGTTCGCCCAGGATGAGCTTGAGCAGCGTGGTCTTTCCGGCGCCGTTGGGGCCGATCAGGCCCACTTTGTCGCCGCGCAGTATGGTCGCGCTGAAGTCCCGCACCACAGGGCGCAAACCTCCGCCGGGGGCTGGGAAGGACTTGGACACGCGTTCGAGCTCGGCCACGATCTTTCCGCTGGAGCCGCCACTGGCGATCTCCATGCGCACCCGTCCGACCGCGTCACGCCGTTGCGCGCGTTGCTCGCGCAGTCGTTCCAGTCGGGTGATGCGGCCCTGGGCGCGGGTGCGCCGTGCTTCCACACCCTTGCGGATCCAGACCTCCTCCTGCGCCAGCAGCTTGTCGGCGCGGGCATTGATGACGGCCTCCTGTGCGAGCTGCTCTTCCTTCAGGCTTTGATACTGGCCGAAGTTGCCGGGATAGGACAGCAGTCGCCCCCGATCAAGTTCCACGATACGGGTGACCACCCTGTCCAGAAATGCCCGGTCGTGACTGATGGTCACCACGCTGCCGCGGTAGTCGAGCAGCAGCTCCTCCAGCCAGCTGATGCTGTCCATGTCCAGATGGTTGGTCGGCTCGTCCAGCAGCAGCACATCGGGGCGACTCACCAGCGCCTGTGCCAGTGCGACGCGCTTTCGGTTGCCACCCGAGAGTCCGCCGATGGCGCTGGTACCGTCGAGATGCAATCGGTGCAGCGTCTCCTCGACCCGTTGTTCCCAGTTCCATGCGTCAAGGGCTTCAATGCGGCTCTGCAGAGCGTCAAGATCCAGGCCTTCGGTGCCGCTGAGATACAGCTCGCGAGCCTGTCGCGCTTCAGCAATGCCCAGACTCACAGCGTCGAAGACGGTGTGTGTGGGGTCGAGTTCAGGCTCCTGAGGAACATAGGCGATCCGCAATGCCGTCTGAACTTGCAGTGCTCCGTCATCCAGCTTTTCGAGTCCGGCCAGGATTTTCAGCAAGGAGGACTTGCCAGTGCCGTTGCGTCCGATAAGACCGACCCGCTCCTGGGACTCCAATGAAAACTCCGCGTGATCCAGCAGGGCCACGTGGCCGAACGCCAGTTGCGCGTCCAGCAAGGTGATAAGCGCCATATCTATATAGGAAGGGTGTAAGGGGCCTGGCCTTGGCAGGAGCAAAGGCCGGAATTATCGTCAGGCGCCGCTGGCGAGAGGCTTGGGGCACATGCCGTTTGTGGGGCTCGAACGGGGTCGAGCAAAAAAACTTTCCGAAGTTTTGACAACGGGCGAAAAACTATCGTATACTGCAAGGCTTCGCTGATCACTGACTCGCTGCAACCGCGGCAGACAATGCGGCGAAGGGTGTAGCCAAAAGCTGCAGCCGGCGCTTCAAAAATTTCTTCAAAATTTTTGACACGGCTTCAAAAACTGGTGTATACTGCGAGGCTCTGCTGATCGCGGCGGAGCAAGAAGATGGCAAGACAAGAGCTTGCTGATCTGGGGATCATTAAAAACATACAGCCGATA
>JAEUOT010000050.1 GCA_016790705.1 Hydrogenophaga sp. | reverse complement strand
AGCGCGAGCGGCTGCTGCTCGCGCAGCCGGTCGACGACGGTCGCGAGCACGCGCACGTTGGCCGCGCTGCCCAGCAGCCCGGTCTTGATGACGCGCGGTGGCAGGTCGACCGCCAGCGTGTCCAGTTGCGCCTGCAGCAATGCGGGCGGTGTGGGCGCGACCTGGGTGACCTCGGTGGTGCTCTGCGCGGTGATGCCGGCCACGATGGTGCAGCAGTGCACGCCCAGGGCGTCGGCCGCACGCTGGTCGGCCGCGAGGCCGGCACCGCCGCCGCTGTCGCTGCCGGCGACGCTCCAGACGATGGGGGTTGTCATGGCGTCATCCGATCAGGAAAGGGTGGCCACTGACCGGTGTGGACGCGACGGCCATGTCCTGCGGCGCCATCACGCCGGCCTCGAACGCGGCGCGGCCGGCCTCGATGGCCAGGCCGAAGGCGCGTGCCATGCGCACCGGGTCGACGGCCTGGCTCACGGCCGAGTTCAGCAGCACGGCGTCGAAGCCCAGCTCCATTGCCTGTGCCGCGTGCGAGGGCGCGCCGATGCCGGCGTCCACCACCAGTGGCACGCCGGGCAGGCGGGCACGCAGCGTGCGCAGCGCAAACGGATTGATCAGGCCCTGACCCGAGCCGATCGGCGCGCCCCAAGGCATCAGCAGCTCGCAGCCCACGTCCAGCAAACGCTGGCAGGTGACGAGGTCGTCGGTGCAGTAGGGGAAGACCGCGAAGCCGTCCTTGATGAGTTGCGCGGCCGCCTCCACCGTGCCCCAGGGGTCGGGCTGCAGGGTGTGCTCGTCGCCCACCACTTCGAGCTTGATCCAGCGCGTGCCGTAGAGCTCGCGCGCCATCTGGGCCAGCGTGATGGCCTCGCGCGCGGTGCGGCAGCCGGCGGTGTTGGGCAGGAGCCGGACGCCGCTGTCGACGATGCCCTGCACGAAGCCGTTGTCGCCGGCTGCGGCCAGGGTGCGCCGCAGGCCGACGGTGACGACCTGCGTGCCCGAGGCCGCGATGGACTCGCGCAGCACCTGGGGCGAGGGATAGCCCGTGCTGCCCAGCAGGAAGCGGCTGGCGAGCGTGGTGCCGTAGATGGTGAGGGTGGTCATGGGTTCAGGTTCCTGGGTGCGGCGTGGCGTCGGGGGCGAGCCGGTCCAGCGCCTGGACCAGCCGGTGGATGTGGTCGTCGGTGTGGGCGGCCGAGAGCGCGATGCGCAGCCGCGCCGTGCCCTCGGGCACCGTGGGTGGCCGGATGGCCGGCACCCAGATGCCCTGCTCGCGCAGGCCGTCCATCACGGCCAGTGCCTCGGCGTTGCCGCCGATCAGCAAGGGCTGGATGGGGGTGTCCGATTGGCCGAGCCGCCAGCCGCTGCGCGCCAGCACCGGTTGCAGGTCCGTGGGCCAATGCGCGGTCAGCCGCCGCAATTGCGCACGACGCTGGTCACCCAGTTCGATCAGCCGCAGGCTCACGCGCAGCGCACAGGCCAGCAGGGCCGGCGCGGCGGTGGCGAAGATGTAGCTGCGCGTCTTCTGCAGCAACCATTCGACCAGGTCGTCTGGCCCGGCCACGAAGGCGCCGGCCACGCCTGCGGCCTTGCCCAGCGTGGCCATGTAGAGCACGCGGCGCGAGGCGCCGGCACCGGTGAGACCAGCGGCGGCGAGGCTTCCGCGTCCCTGCGGCCCGCAGACGCCGAAGCCGTGCGCGTCGTCCAGCAGCAGCAGCGCGTCGTGCCGCTCGCACAGCGTCAGCAGCGCAGGGATGTCAGCCACGTCGCCGTCCATGCTGAACACCGCGTCGCTGATCACCAGCTTGCGCCGCGCGGTGCTGGTGGCGATCTGTTGTTCGAGGTCGCTCAGGTCGGCGTGGGCGAAGCGGTGGATGCGGGCGCGCGAGAGGCGGGCGCCGTCGATCAGGCAGGCGTGGTTGAGCGCGTCGGAAAAGACCGCATCGCCCTCGCCCACCAGGGCCGGCACGATGCCGATGTTGGTGGCATAGCCGGCGTAGAAGTACAGCGCGCGCGGCAGGCCGACGAAGGCCGCCAGTTCACGCTCCAGCGCGTCGTTGGCGGTGCTGTGGCCGCTGACCAGGGGCGAGGCGCCGGCGCCGACACCGAAGCGGCGTGCCCCCTCGCAGGCCGCCTCCGCCATCTCGGGGTGGCCGGCCAGGGCCAGGTAGTCGTTGCTGCAAAAAGCCAGCAGCTCATGCCCGCCCGTGCGCAGCATGGCGGCGCCGGCGGGCTCGACGGCGTGGCGGCGGCGCCGCAGGTGCACCTGGTCCAGCGCGGCAAGGCGTCCGGGAATTTCGTCGAGCCAGGAATCGGTGTGTGGTGTGGGGTTCATGGCAGCTCGATGGGCACCGCCCGGAAGTCGGGTGCGGTGCAGTGGGCGATGTCGGCCAGCAGCGGCGCGCCCAGGCGCTGGCGCAGGAAGGCGATGTTGTCGTTCGCTGCGGCCATGGCGGGGTCGATCCGGTTGGCCACCCAGCCGGCGAGCGTGAGGCCGCGCGCGCGGATCGCCTCGGCGCTCAGCAGCGCATGGTTCAGGCAGCCCAGGCGCAGGCCCACCACCAGCAGCACTGGCAGACCCAGGGCCTGCGCCAGATCGGCGCCGGTGTGTTCGGGCGAGAGCGGCACCAGGAAACCGCCCGCGCCTTCGACCACCATGGCGTCGGCCTGCTGTGCGAGTGCGCGCTGGCAGGCCACCAGGTGATCAATGTCGATGCGGGTGCCCGCGCGTTCGGCGGCCAGGTGGGGCGAGAGCGGGTCGGGCAGGCGCACCGGGTTGTCCAGCGCGGGCGGCACCCGCACGGTGGACGCCGCGCGAAGGGCAATCGCGTCCTCGCTGTCCCAGCCGTCGGGCGTCTGCACCAGACCGGCAGACACGGGTTTCATGCCCACCACGCGCGGGTGGCGGCGCGCCAGCGCGTGCAGCAGCGCGCAGGACACCAGGGTTTTGCCGACGCCGGTGTCGGTGCCGGTCACGAACCAGGCGTTCATGCGGTTTCCTCCGCCAGCGTGGCGTCCAGCGCGGCGAGCGCGCCGTGGGCCAGCTGCTGCATTGCTTCGTCGTCCAGCACATAGGGCGGCATGAAGTACAGCGTCTTGCCGATCGGCCGCAGCACCAGGCCGCGCGCCAGCGCATGGCCCTGGTAGCGGCGCGCGAAGTCGGGCAGCGGGGTCTCGATGTCCCAGGCCCAGATCATTCCCTGGCGCCGCGCGTGCCGCACCCGGGGGTGCGCGTTCAGTGGCGACAGCAGCGCGTCCAGCGCCTGCGCGGTGGCGCGGTTGCGGGCCAGCGCGTCTTCCTGCTCGAACAGGTCCAGCGTGGTCAGCGCGGCGCGGCAGGCCAGCGGGTTGCCGGTGTAGGAGTGCGAGTGCAGGAAGCCGCGCGCCACGTCGTCGTCGTAAAAGGCCGCGTACACCGCGTCGGTGGTCAGCACCGCCGACAGCGGCAGCGTGCCGCCGGTCAGCCCCTTGGACAGGCACAGGAAGTCGGGCCGGATGCCGGCCTGCTCGTGCGCGAACAGGGTGCCGGTGCGGCCGAAGCCGGTGGCGATTTCGTCGACCACCAGGTGCACGCCGTGGCGGTCGCACAGCGCGCGCGCCTGGCGCAGGTAGGCCGGGTCGTGCATGGCCATGCCGGCGGCGCACTGCACCAGCGGCTCCACGATCAGCGCGGCCGTGGTCTCGTGG
This sequence comes from Hydrogenophaga sp., assembly GCA_016790705.1. Lineage (GTDB taxonomy): Bacteria > Pseudomonadota > Gammaproteobacteria > Burkholderiales > Burkholderiaceae_C > Hydrogenophaga. The sequence goes on along the minus strand of JAEUOT010000050.1, from coordinate 61,482 downwards.
TGCTGCGCCAGCCAGTCGGCCAGCGCGTCCGCGGCGGCGTCTGCGCCGATGCCGCGCCGGTCGGGACTGGGCACGGTGGCGGCCAGCCGCACCAGGGGCGCGTAGGCCTCGCGGAACAGGGCGATGTCGGTCACCGCCAGCGCGCCCACGGTCTCGCCGTGGTACCCCCCGGCCAGGCCGACGAAGCGGCTCTTGGCCGGGCGACCGCTGTTGCGCCAGAAGTGCGCGCTCATCTTCAGCGCGATCTCGGTGGCCGAGGCGCCGTCGCTGGCGTAGAAGGCGTGGCCCAGGCCGGTCAGCGCCGACAGCCGCTCCGACAGCGCCACCACCGGCGCGTGCGTGAAGCCGGCGAGCATCACGTGGTCCAGCGTGGCCATCTGGTCGGCGAGCGCGGCGCGCATCGCCGGGTGGCTGTGGCCGAACAGGTTGACCCACCAGGAGCTGACCGCGTCCAGGTAGCGGTGGCCTTCGGTGTCGTAGAGCCACGGCCCTTCGGCGCGGGCAATCGCTACCGGCGGCAGGGCCTCGTGGCGCTTCATCTGCGTGCAGGGGTGCCACACGCTGCGCAGGCTGCGTTGCGCCAGGTCGGTGGTGTTCACGTCGTCTGCACCGGCACGTGTGAGCGCGAGCCGGTGGGGCGGTTGTGCGCGTCGACGAACACCAGTTGCGGCGTGTGGTTGGCGACCTGGTCCTCGTGCACCTGGGCGAAGGCCGCGATGATGAGCAGGTCGCCGGCCGAGGCGCGGCGCGCGGCCGAGCCGTTGACCGAAATCATTCCGGAGCCGCGCTCGCCCCTGATGGCGTAGGTGATGAAACGTTCGCCGTTGTTGATGTTCCAGAGGTGGATCTGTTCGTTCTCGGCGATGTTGGCGGCGTCCAGCAGGTCTTCGTCGATGGCGCAGGAGCCTTCGTAGTGCAGCTCGCACTGGGTCACGGCGACGCGGTGGATCTTGGACTTGAGCAGGGTTCGGAACATGGTGTTCTCCTGAAAGCGGTAGTTCAGCCGCCGACGATGGCCTGGAAGGTCAGCACGCGGTCGTGGGGCTGGAGGATGGTCGCGGCCCGCTGCGCGCGCGGCACGAAGTGGCCGTTGACGGCGGTTGCGACGGCGGTGCCGTCAACGCCCTGGGATTCCAGAAGCTGCGCCAGCGTCAGGCCCCGGGGACAAGGCAGGGGTTGGTCGTTGAACGTCAGCATGGTGTGGGCGCTGCGGTGTGCAGTCCGAGGCCGCGCAGGGCGTCCTGCACCAGGGCGGGCGCGAGCAGCCAGCCGTGGCGAAACAGGCCGTTGATGCGCAGCAGGCCATCGCTCTGGTCGATGCGCGGTTCGTTGTCGGGCAGAGCCGGGCGCAGGTTGGCTTCGAGGTGCACGATGCGCGCCTCGGCCAGTTCGGGCACGGCGCTGTGCGCGGCGGCCATCAGTTCGACGGCCGTGCGCAGGCTCACGGGCGACCGATCCTCGCTCTCGATCTCGCTGGCACCGACCACGAACAGATCGCCCGGCCTCGGCACGATGTAGACCCGGTGACGCGGGTGCAGCAGGCGCAGCGGGCGCTGCAGGCGAACGCCAGGCGCGTGCAGCCAGACCACTTCACCGCGTACGCCTCTGACGGGCATGCTCTCATCGAACGCCAGCGCGGAACCGGCTTTGCCGGGTCGCTGCTGGTGCCCTGTTGAGGGGGGGACGCCGCAGGCGGCGCGGGGCTGGGCCGAGTTCACGCCCCGCACGTCGATGGCGAGGTCGAACGGCAGCGCATCGCCATCCGCCAGAACGAGCCGACCCGGTTCGACACGGTCCACCTGTTCACCCCAGCACCAATAAGCGTTCGGCGCGTGGATCGCCAACGCTTCGAGCATGTCGCGCGACATCACCTGCGCCTCGTCGGGCAGCAGCCAGGCGTGCTGGCCGGGTGCCACCGCCGGCTCCAGCGCGGTCAGCGCTGTGCGGTCCAGCGGCTGTGGCGCGGGCAGACCCGTGGCCTGTGCGGTGGCGGCGTCCAGTCGCGCCAGCACGCGCCGGGCCGCGCCCAGGTCGGTGCCGTGCGAGAGCATCAGGCTGCCGTGCTGCGCGAAGAGCGGTGCGGCGCAGCCCTGTGCACGCAGGGTCTCGGCCACTTCGCGCCACAGACCGAGCGAGCGCCAACCCAGGCGCGCCATCGCCTGGCCGGCGTTGTCCAGTTCCGCGATGGGGCTGAGCATGCCGGCGGCGGTGAAGCCCGCCGCGTGCGTCGTGCGCCCGCTCAGCGATCCGGCGGCCGGCGCCTGCGGGCCGGGCGCCGGGTCGAACACCGTGACCGCGTGGCCCGCGCGGCCGAGCTGCCAGGCCAGCAGCCGCCCGAGCACGCCGGCCCCGGCAATACCGATGCGCGCCATGGCTCAGGCCCGGGTGGAAATGGACGACACGGGCAGGTAGAACGCACCGCCCGCAGCCTTGAACTCCTCGCTCTTGCGCGCCATGCCTTCGTTCAAGGCCTGCTCTTCGCTCAAGCCCTTGGCGGCGGCGTAGTCGCGCACGTCCTGCGTGATCTTCATGCTGCAGAACTTGGGCCCGCACATGCTGCAGAAATGCGCTTCTTTCGACGAGTCCTTGGGCAGCGTCTCGTCGTGGTATTCCTCGGCGGTCTGCGGGTCCAGGCCGAGCGCGAACTGGTCGCGCCAGCGGAACTCGAAGCGCGCCTTGCTCATCGCGTCATCGCGCGCGCGCTGGCCCGGGTGGCCCTTGGCCACGTCGGCGGCGTGGGCCGCGATCTTGTAGGCAATGATCCCCTGCTTGACGTCGTCGCGGTCGGGCAGGCCCAGGTGTTCCTTGGGCGTGACGTAGCAGAGCATGGCCGTGCCCATCCAGCCGATCATGGCCGCGCCGATGGCCGAGGCGATGTGGTCGTAGCCCGGCGCGATGTCGATCGTCAGCGGGCCGAGCGTGTAGAACGGCGCCTCGTGGCAGTGCTTGATCTGCTCGTCCATGTTGGCCTGGATCATGTGCATGGGCACGTGGCCGGGGCCTTCGATCATGGTCTGCACGTCGTGCTTCCAGGCGATCTGCGTCAGCTCGCCCAGGGTGCGCAATTCGGCGAACTGCGCCTGGTCGTTGGCGTCGGCGCCGCTGCCCGGGCGCAGGCCGTCGCCGAGCGAGAAGGTCACGTCGTAGGCCTTCATGATTTCGCAGATCTCGTCGAAGTGCGTGTACAGGAAGTTTTCCTTGTGGTGCGTGATCATCCACTTGGCCAGGATGGAGCCGCCGCGCGAAACGATGCCGGTGCGGCGCTTCGTCGTGAGGTGGATGAAGGGCAGGCGAACGCCAGCGTGGATGGTGAAGTAGTCGATGCCCTGTTCGGCCTGTTCGATCAGCGTGTCGCGGAAGATGGCCCAGCTCAGGTCCTCGGCCACGCCGCCCACCTTCTCCAGCGCCTGGTAGATCGGTACCGTGCCGATGGGTACCGGCGAGTTGCGCACGATCCAGTCGCGCGTGGTGTGGATGTTCTTGCCGGTCGAGAGATCCATCACCGTGTCGCCGCCCCAGCGGATAGCCCACACGAGTTTTTCGACCTCTTCCTCGATCGACGAGGTGACGGCCGAGTTGCCGATGTTGGCGTTGATCTTCACCAGGAAGTTGCGGCCGATGATCATCGGCTCGACCTCGGGGTGGTTGATGTTGGCCGGGATCACCGCGCGCCCGCGCGCCACCTCGTCGCGCACGAACTCGGGCGTGATCACGTCGGGGATGCGCGCGCCCATGGGGTTACCGCGCAGTCGCGCCTCGCGCTCGGCGTCGCCGAGGTATACCTGCATCCACTCGCGCTTGCCGTTCTCGCGGATGGCGATGTACTCCATCTCGGGTGTGACGATGCCTTTGCGCGCGTAGTGCATCTGCGTCACGTTGCGCCCCGCCTTCGCACGCAACGGTTGGCGCTGCAGGCCGGCGGCCTCGGCGCGCAGTGCTTCGATGCGGGCGTCGGCGGTTTCACCGTGTTTGCCGCCGTCGTCCAGTGCCACGCGGGCACGGCCTTCGTAGCGTTCCGTGTTGCCGCGCGCGGCCACCCACTCGCTGCGCACCGGCGGCAGGCCGCGTCGGATGTTGATGTCGGCCGCCGGGTCGGTGTAGGGGCCCGAGGTGTCGTAGACCGTGACCGTCTCGCCATTGGTCAGCGCGATCTCGCGCATCGGCACCTGCACGCCGGCCTGCGCGCCGGGCACATGGACTTTGGTCGACTGGGGAAAGGGTTCGCGGGTGAGCGTCAGCAGTTGCTGCAGCTTGTCGGGGGCATTCATGAGGCAGTCTCCAAAGTGGTTGGATGAATGCCCCGCCTCGACGCCGGTGGTGTCGGCGCGGACGACCGCCAAGGGGATGGACGGACGCACGCGCCATCGGCGCTGCAGCTCTTCTTACGCTGGTACTAACCAGATCAAGTTCGCGGTTCCGGCGGTCAGGTCCGCCATCTCAGCACGCCATACGTGCACCCCGGAGCGGTCGCGAGTTTAGCGCGCAAGTCCAAAGCCGGGTACACTGCGCGGGTTTGCTGCGACTTGCCCGCCATCGCAGCCTCCGTTGTTCGACACGGTTCGCGGTACCCCTCAACACCGCCCAGCCAACCAGCCGGCCCTCTCTCACGGCCCCCGCTGGTGATCAAACTCCCCCCTCGGCGAGCTTCACTCCGGTCCCTTCTTTTCGGGCCTCCTCCTGGCTTGCAGTTCCTGCAAGCGCACCCGTTCGCCATGGCGGCGTCCGGTGCCCCTTTTGTCCCGGCGCGCCCGCCAGGAAGGCCGCGCTTCATTTCATGATTTCCATTACCGAAAACTCCTTCCCGGTGGGCAAGTACCTTGTCTCGCCCCTGAGCCGCCTCACCGAGTCCGGCGACTACAGCGCCAGCATTTCGCTGCGCAGCGGGCGCGGCATGGCCTCGCACGACCGCGTCTTCCGTCTGGTGCCGCGCTTTGCCACCCACCACGCCGCCCTGCGCTATGCCGCCCGCGAGGGCCGTGCCCTGGCCCTGCAACACGGTGCCGTCTGAGTCACTTTTTTCTTTTCCCCAACCCCTGGTCCGCTGCGGCCAGTCACTTTGAAAGATCCACACCATGAACAACCGTCTCTACGTCGGCAACCTGCCCTACACCGTTGACGAAGCCGCCCTGACCCAAAACTTCTCCGAGTACGGCACCGTGCGTTCCGCCAAGCTCGTGATGGACCGCGACACCGGCCGCTCCAAGGGCTTCGGTTTCGTCGAAATGGGCAGCGACGCCGAAGCGCAGGCCGCCATCGACGGTCTGCACGGCATGCAGGTGCAAGGCCGCGCCGTCACCGTCAACATCGCCCGTCCGCCGGAAGCCCGCACGGGCGGCAGCCGCTTCGGCGGCGAGCGTCGCGCCTACTGAGGCGACGGCGCGGGGCGGGCGCCGCAGGGTCCGCAGGCAGAATCGCCGCTTGAGCCGCGCCGCGTCGGCGAATGGCTGGCCTGCAACCCATGATCACATCCGCCCAGATCCTCCCCTTCCTGCTCACTGCCATCCTGCTGACCGCCACGCCGGGGCCCGACAACCTGATGGTCCTCGGTGTCGGCGCCGCCAAGGGGCGGCGCCTGGGCATGGCCTTCGGCCTGGGGTGCGCGACCGGCTGCCTGAGCCACACGGTGCTGGCCGCGCTCGGCGTATCGGCGGTGCTGGCGTCGTCGCCCATCGCCTTCACCGCGTTGCGCTGGGCCGGTGGGGCTTACCTCATCTGGCTGGGCATCGGCGCGCTGCGCAGTCGCGGCGGTGGGGGGCTGCCGGCGGCCGGGGTCGATGTGGTCGGCGACTCGGCGACGCGCCAGTTCGCCAAAGGCATGCTGGCCAACGCCATCAACCCCAAGGTGGTGCTGTTCTTCCTGTCGTTCCTGCCGCAGTTCGTGGTGCCGGCAAATGGCGCTGTGCCGCTGCAGATGGCGACGCTGGGCGTGGTGTTCACCGTGCAGGCGGCGGTGCTGTTCGGCGCGCTGGGCTGGTTCGCCGGCGGCATCGGCCAGTGGCTGCAGCGCCGCCCGCGCGCCGGTCTATGGCTGGACCGGGTGGCGGGAGTGGTGTTCGTCGGCCTGGGATTGCGGATGGCGCTGTCGCGCTGAGTCGCCACTCAACCCGCTTCCTGCTGCCGTCGCCGGCCGCCACGGCCGCGATCATCACGCCCGCAGCGTGAAACAAAAACGCGCGCCCTGACCGGGTGCCGACCAGGCGGCGATGCGGCCCCCATGCCGGTCGATGATGCGGTGCACGGTGGCCAGTCCGACGCCCGTTCCCTGGAATTCGCTGGCGCTGTGCATGCGCTGGAACGGCTCGAACAGCCGGCTGGCGCGTGCCATGTCGAATCCCGCGCCGTTGTCGCTCACGCAGAAACCCTGCAGCCCGTCGACCTCACCGTGCTCGAACCGGATCTGCGCGTCGGCGGTCTTGCTGCTGTACTTCCAGGCGTTGTCCAGCAGGTTGACCAGCAGCGCCTCCGCCAGACTGCGGTCGCAGTCGGCGACCAGATCGGGCGCTACCGTAACCGACACCACGCGGTCGGGGTCGGCCGCAGCCAGCTCGGCGAGCCGGCGCGTGGCGATGGCCGACAGGTCCACTGTTTCGCGCACCAGCGGCTTCTTCGTGTAACGCGAGAGCGCCAGCAGTCCTTCGATCAGCTCGCCCATGCGGCGCAAGCCGCCGCGGATTCGGTGCAGGTACTCGGCGCCGTTGGAGCCGAGGCGCTGCGCGAAGTCGTTTTCGAGAAGCTGGACGAAGCCGTTGACGGTGCGCAGCGGCGCCCGCAGGTCGTGGCTGACGGAGTAGGCGAAGCTGTCGAGCTCGCGGTTGGCGGCGCTCAGCTCCGCCGTGCGCTCGACCACGCGTTGCTCCAGTTCGGCGTTGAGGCGACGGATCTCCTGCGCCGCGAGCTCGCGCTCGGTCAGGTCGTGAAAGGACACCAGCAGACCGTCGGGCAGCACGATGCCGGAGGCCTGGACGGTGCAGCCCGTGCCGTCCATACGGCGCAGGGCGTGTTCCGTGGTCGGCAGCATCAGCGGCGCCTGGCCCAGGCGCTGGAGCACCTGTTGCCATCGCGCGCGTGCCGCCTCCCGTGCAGGGCCGTCGGAGAAGGCCAGCTCGAACCACTGGTCCACGTGGGGCAGGTGGCGTGCCTCGTAGCCCAGCAGTTGGGTGAATCGGCTGTTGAGCAGCTTCAACTGCCCGTCCGGCGCCACGAACGCCATCGCAACCGGCGCGTGGTCGAACAGGTGCTGGAAGCGCTCGCGGCTCTCTCCCAGGGCGTTGACCAGCTTCGCGAAGGAGCGGGTGAAGACCGCCACTTCGTCGTTGCCCTGAGGCTCGGGCAGTGCGGCCAGCGGCCCCTGGACGTTGAAGTCAGCGGCGGCGCGGCTGAGACTCTCCAGAGGCCTGAGCAAGCGCCCCACGCCCCACCAGATGAACCAGGAAAACGCCAGTGCCATGCCCAGGCCCGTCGCCAGGGTGAACCAGGCCAGGCGGCGGGCATCCTCGAAGGCGGCTTCTTCGCTGGTTCGCACCAGCACCGCCCAGCCCAGGCCGGGATACGGGTGCGAACCCAGCGCTGGCGCTGCCGTGCTCAGGTAGCGCTTGCCATCGGGCCAGGTCTCCACCGAGGTACGGATCTGCCCGGTCTGCGCCTGGCGCACCACGTCCAGCGTCGACAGATTGGCCGTTCCCGCAGGCAGGTTGGGGCTGCCGATGATGACGTCGCCGCTGCGGTTGACCAGCAGCATCTCCAGGGCGTGGTTGTCGAGCTGGTCCAGCAGGTTGGCGCGCAGCCGGTAGGTCCAGTCCAGGCTGAGGTGGGCCGCCAGCACGCCGATGAAATTGCCCTCCATGTCCTGCAGTGGCAGCGCGATGTCGATCAGCCGCAGCGGCAGTTCGTCGAGCTCGGGGCGGGGGATCAGCTTGCCCAGCAGCACCGACTCATGAATGTCTTCGTGATGCAGGCCACGGCTCCCGCCCGTGAACCAACTGCGCTGTGACACGTCGTAGCCGTTGATCCGCGGTTCGGTGCTGGCCTGGATGCGGCCGGTGGCATCGGTGATTCCGACCCAGGCGTAGACCGGGTAGTGTGTCTTCACGTCCATCAGCAGCGACTGTTTGTCGGCAGCGGGGCGCAGCGGGTCGCGCAGCCGAGGCAGACCGGACAGGAAGCGCATTTCGTTGGCGCGCGCCACCATGTCCTGCCCCAGTTGCGAGGCCATGCGGGTGGCCAGCAGCCGCTGCAGATCGAACTGGTCCTGTTCGATCTGGACACGCGTCTGCCGGGCGGTCAGCAGCACATAGCCGACCGCGCTGCCCATGGCCATCAGACCGATCAGGAGCACCAGTTGCAGGCGAAGACTGTTGCGGAACGTGCTGGACACCTGGCGTCACCACGGAAAGGAAAGGGTCTTCCGGCCGCAACCCGGGGACGGGCGCGAGCCGTTCTGCGAGTGATCTTAGTCACTCGGGCGTCGATCGGGAGCCGGAAATGTCCCGGGTTTGACCCACTGTTCAGCGGCTCTCGACGAGCCGAACCAGGGTCCAGAGCACCCGGTTGGCCGGCGTCGGAACACCCAGGGCCTCGCCCCGGCGCACCACGTGGCCGTTGAGATGGTCGATCTCGCTGGGCTTGCCGCGCATCAGGTCCTGCGCGGTGGACGAGTACTGCGCCGGCATGGTCTCGGCGATGCGCCGCACGGATTCCTCGACGTCGCCGGGCAGGCGCACCCCGTCGGCGGCTGCAACGGCGCGGCATTCGGCCACCACGTCGCGCATCACATCGGCCACGCCCGGTTGCCGCACCAGCTCACCGTAGGTGATGCGACCCACGGCCGAGAGCGCGTTGTAGGCACAGTTGAGGATGAGCTTGGACCAGAGCGCGCCGCGCACGTTGTCGCTGATCTCGGTCGGCACGCCGGCGGCGGCCAGCGCCCGCGCAAGCTCGGCGCTGCCCGCAGACGGCTCGATCACCAGTTCGCCTCGACCGTGGTGGCGCAGGTGGCCCGGGCCGGCCATCTCGGTGGCCACGTAGACCACGGCAGCGGCGACCTCCACACCCGGCAGCACGGCGCGCAGTCGCTCGGCGTTGTCTACGCCGTTCTGCAGGCACAGCACCAGCGCGCCGGGCTTGAGGTGTTCGCGCATCTGGCGCCCCGCGCTTTCGGTGTCGGGCGACTTGACGGCAAACAGCACCACGTCGGCGCCAGCGACGGCCGAGGCCTCGGCGCTCGCCTGCACGGCAACCTGCTCGTCGAAGTCGCGGGTCTGCATGCGCAGGCCATCGCGCCGGACCGCCTCGACATGCGCCGGACGGCCGATCAGCACCACACGGTGGCCGGCGCGGGCCAGCATGCCGCCGTAGTAGCAACCCACGGCGCCGGCCCCCATGACGGCCACGGAGAGGGGAGGAGAGGAGGTGTTCATGCGCGGTCAGTCGATGGAAAGAAACCGGCCGAGTTGCTCGTCGCTCAGGCCGGCGACCTCGACCCGCTTGGTGCGGCCCGACGCCCCCAGCGCGATGGTGACGGCCGACTTGGGCACGCCGCAGCGCTCGGACAGGAAGGCAATCAGCGCCTTGTTGGCCGCGCCATCGACCGGCGGGGCCTTGAGCTGGATCTTGGGCTTGCCATCGTGCAGGCCGACGCACTGCGTCTGCTTCGCGCCGGGCTGGCAGTAGACGACGATCTTGCCCATGGCGAGCGCGGCGGTGGTCAGCTCTTCTTCACGAACTCGGACTTGAGCTGCATCGCGCCGAAGCCCTCGATCTTGCAGTCGATGTCGTGGTCGCCTTCGACCAGGCGGATGTTCTTGACCTTGGTGCCGACCTTGATCACGGCCGACGAGCCCTTGAGCTTGAGGTCCTTGACCAGGGTGACGCTGTCGCCGTCGGCCAGCAGGTTGCCGAAGGCGTCTTTCCAGACCTTGGCTTCTTCGGCCGGTTCATCGCCGCCCGTCTTGCTCCACTCGTGGGCACATTCGGGGCAGATGTAGAGGTCGCCGTCTTCGTAGGTGAACTCGGACTGGCATTTCGGGCAGGAGGGCAGGGACATGGCAGGTGACTTTGAGGTGTCGCGCGGTGCGCGCAGGCCGACACTGTACCCGCGCACGTTTGGGCAGCGGCTCAGGCCTCCTGCAGCCGGAACGGCAACTGCCGGTCGGCCGCATCCTGTTCGCGGAACTGGCGCGGCGACTGGCCGGTGGTGCGTTTGAACACCTTGGAAAAACCAAAGGCGTCCTGGTAGCCCACCGCCTGCGCGATCTGTTCCAGCGGCTGGCGCGTGTCGGACAGCAATTGCATCGCCTTCTGCATGCGCAGGGTGCGCAGGTGGTTCAGCGGCGTGTCGCCCATGGCGGTGCGAAAGCGCTCCGCCAGTGCCGAGCGCGAGAGACCGACCTGCTGGCCCAGTTCGTCCAGCGTCCAGCCGTGCGCCAGGTTGCCGTGCATCAGCGTGATGACCTGGCGGATCGGGCGGTCGGCGATGGCCTGGTTCCAGCCCGGCGCGTCCTGGTTTTCGCGTTGCGCGATCTCGCGCAGGGCGAAGGCAAATAGGGCATCGAGCAGACCGTGCGTGACGGACGCTGCGCCCAGATCCTGGTCGCTGAGCTCGCGGTCCAGCAGGCCAATGGTCAGCGGCAGGGCCGAGAGCTGCGGCAGGCTGCCGGCACGGATCACGAACCATGGCGGCAGGCTGCGCAGGAAGGGGTGCAGCGGGTCGTGCCAGAGCTGGTAGGCCGCGCTGATCACCTGCGTGGGCCCGCTGTCCGGCACCGGTGTCTGGTCCCCGCCGGCGAAGCGCGCGATCGGCACCGTGACGCTGCGCTTGGGCGGCCCGCGGTCCAGCGACAGCAGGTGCACGCAGCCGCGCGCCATCAGCACCAGATCACCGGCCAACAGCTCGATGGGTTCGTCCAGGTTGGGCGCGTGCACGAAGGCCCGGCCGCGCGTCACCGTGTGCAGGCCGAAGCTGCGCTCGCAGGGGAAGCGCAGCGCCGCCTCGGGTGTGAGCGCGTGCAGATCCAGCAGGCGCCGCCGCAGGCCGGCGACATGGAGGATGTCGGAGAGTATGTCCATGGGGCGGTATTTTATGGACGATCAGACATGAATTGTGGAATTTCATGCATTCTAGTTTTTCATCATAGGAAACACACTGGAGGCCTTCGCAACACACCACAGGAGATTTCCCATGACCACCACCCTCGTGATCGGCGCCAACGGCCAGATCGGTTCCACCCTTGCCGGTCTGCTCGCCGCCCAAGGCCAGACCGTGCGCCGCGCCACCAGCCGCACCCCCACCCAAGCGGGCGAGGTGCAGTTGAACCTGGCCACCGGCGAAGGCCTGGCATCCGCGCTGGCCGGCGCCGACCAACTGTTCCTGATGGCGCCGCCCGGGTTCGCCAACCAGCACGAACTGCTGATCCCCGCCATCGACGCGGCCAAGGCCGCCGGCGTGCGCAAGCTGCTGCTGCTCTCGGCCATGGGCGCGAACGCCGACGACAACATCCCGCTGCGCCGCGCCGAGCTGCATCTGGAGCGTTCGGGCCTGGCCTGGAACGTGATCCGCCCCAACTGGTTCATGCAGAACTTCCACACCTTCTGGCTGCACGGCATCCAGACCCAGGGTCAGATCCTCCTGCCGGTCGGCAACGCCAAGGGCAGTTTCATCGACACCCGTGACATCGCCGCCGTGGCCGCGAAGCTGCTGTCGTCCGACGACTTCGTGAACGCCGCGCACGACCTCACGGGCAGCGAGTCGCTGGACCACACGCAAGTGGCGGCCATCCTGTCCAAGGCGGCCGGCCGGCCCATCGGCTACACCGACATCCCCGAAGACGCGATGCGCCAGGGCCTGCTGGGCGCCGGCCTGCCGGCGGACTATGCCGAGTTCCTGCTGGTGATCCTGGGCGCTTTCAAGGCCGGCTATTCCGCGGGCATCACCGACAGCGTGCAGCGCATCACGGGCAAAGCGCCGATCCGGCTGGAGCAGTACGCGCAGGACTTCAAGTCGCACTGGGCCTGAGGCCTGCGTTCTCCGGTCTGCGGGGCGCCAGAAGCCCTGCGGGCCTGCTCGAACGCCGCTTTTCGGCGCATATACTGCCGCGGCGCTTCGATGTGTAACCAATAGTGTTCAGAACAGACCGGACATTTGTGTCACACGCGATCAGTCTCAGGAAACATTCGAGAGGGTGAAAACATGTTGATTTGGGCGGGAAAAGGCATCTGGGCTTTTGTCATACCGATCTTCTTTTGGCTGATTGGCGGTGCCTTGCTCGGTGAGCCCAAGGGAACGGTCATCGGGTCGCTGGTGGGTGGAGGTCTGATCTGGTACTTCGGGCGTCGGATCAACGAAGACGACGACAACCAGCACACGCTGTTTTTTATTCCGATGCAGTGGTCGGGCCTCGCACTCGGTCTCTTGTTGGCATTTGGTTCCGCGACATGACAGGGCGCCTTTGAGGGGCGCCAGCCAGGGGGGTGGCCTCTGACCATGGGTTCGGGGGTGGGACCCGGGGCTCCTGACTGGCCGGGCTGTCCTAGCCCAGGGCGCGCAGCACCTCCTCGGCCGTCGCCGGGGCGTTCATGGCTTCCGGCTTGCCACCCGCCTGTGCCACCGCATCCCGCAGCGCCTCGAACACGCTGATGCCCAGCATGAACGGTGGCTCGCCCACGGCCTTGCTGCCGTGCACGTTGTCCTCCCGGTTCGCTTCGGGCCAGAGCTCGACCTTGAAATGCGCCGGCACATCGCCGGTGGCCGGGATCTTGTAGGTGCTGGGCGCGTGGGTCTGCAGGTAGCCCTTGCCGTTCCAGACCAGTTGCTCGGTCGTCAGCCAGCCCATGCCCTGCACGAAGCCGCCCTCGATCTGGCCGATGTCGATGGCCGGGTTGATGCTGCGGCCCACGTCGTGAAGGATGTCGACCTTGAGCACGCGGCTCTCGCCGGTCAGCGTGTCGATCGCGACCTCGGTCACCGCCGCGCCGTAGGCGAAGTAGTAGAACGGCCGGCCCAGCATGGTGACCTTGTCGTAGTGGATCTTGGGCGTGCGGTAGAAGCCGTCGCTCCAGAGCTGGATGCGGTTGGCATAGGCCGCGCCGACCACCGATTCCCAGGACCGGGTCTGCTTCTCGGTGATGACCTGGCCGTTCTCGAAACGCACCGCGCCCGCACCCACGCCGTCCAGACCGGCGACGAAGGCCGCGAGGTTCTGGCGCACCTGGCGCGCGGCAAACTGGGCCGCGCGGCCGTTCAGGTCGGTGCCGCTGCTGGCCGCGGTGGCGCTGGCGTTGGGCACCTTGCTGGTGTCGCTGGCGGTGCTCAGGACCTTCTCGAACGGCACGCCCAGCTCGTCGGCGACGATGGCCGCGACCTTGGTGTTCAGGCCCTGGCCCATCTCGGTGCCGCCGTGGTTCACCTGCACGCTGCCGTCGGTGTAGACGTGCACCAGCGCGCCGGCCTGGTTGAACAGCGTGGCGGTGAAGCTGATGCCGAACTTGACCGGCGTGAGTGCGATGCCACGCTTGATGACCGGGCTGCTGGCGTTCCAGTGCGCGATCTGCTCGGCGCGTTCGCGATAGTCGCTGGTGCGGGCCAGTTGCGTGATCAGCGGTTCGAGGATGTTGTCCTCCACCGTCATCTGGTAGTGGGTGACGTTGCGCTCGGTGATGCCATACAGGTTGCGCAGCCGCACGTCCAGCGCGTCCAGCCCGAGGTGGCGCGCGATGTCGCCCATGATGCGTTCGATCACGATCACGCCCTGCGGGCCGCCGAAGCCGCGGTAGGCGGTGTGGCTCTGGGCGTTGGTCTTGCAGCGGAATGAATGGACCGCGACGTCTTCGAGGAAGTAGGCGTTGTCGGCGTGGAAGATCGCGCGGTCGGCCACCGGCCCCGAGAGGTCGGCGCTGTAGCCGCAGTTGGCCAGCATGTCCAGGTCGAGTCCGCACAGCCGCCCGGTGTCGTCGAAGCCGACCGTGTAGCGGTAGGCAAACGGGTGGCGCTTGCCGGTGATCATGAAATCGTCGTCGCGGTCCAGGCGCAGCTTGACCGGGCGGCGCAGCCGGTTGGCCGCGACCGCAGCCCAGACAGCGAGATGGCCGGCCTGGGTCTCCTTGCCGCCGAAGCCGCCGCCCATGCGGCGGCATTCCACCGTGACCGCGTGGTTGGACAGCCCGAGCGCGTGCGAGACCCAGTGCTGCACCTCACCCGGGTGCTGGGTGCTGCTGTAGACCCACCACTGGTTCTGTTCCAGCGGCAGCACGTAGGCGATCTGGCCTTCGAGGTAGAAGTGCTCCTGTCCGCCGACCTCGAACTCGCCCTTGAGCCGGTGCGGCGCGCGCTGCAGGGCCGCCACGGCATCGCCCCGGCGCACGTGCACCGGCGGCAGCACATAGCGCTGCTTTTCATGGGCCTGCTGCGGCGTCAGCACAGGCTCCAGCGCCTCAATGTCCCATTTGACCAGCCGCGCCGCCCGGCGCGCCGTCATCACGTCGTCGGCCACGATCAGGCCACCGACCTGGCCCAGGAACTGCACCGTGCCCTGGGCGAAGACCTGTTCGTCGTGGGCGAAGGCGGCGAGCATCTTGTCGCCCGGAATGTCGTCGGGGCCGATGAAGGCGTGCACGCCCGGCAGGGCCAGCGCGGCCGAGGGGTCGATGCCTTTGAGGATGCCGTGCGCGACCGGCGAACACACCGGTGCGGCGTGCAGCGTGCCGCGCACCTCGGGGATGTCGTCGATGTAGGTGGCGGCGCCGGCCACCTGGGCGCGGGCGCTCTCATGAAAGCGCGACACACCGGCCGCGGGCTCGACAGGGGTGTTGTCCACCACCAGTTTCAGATCGGGGGCGTTCATGCGGACACCTCCTGCAGGTTTTCGAGGTTGATACCGGTCCGGCCCTGGCTCTCCAGCCAGAAGCGGCGCAACAGGTTGCCCAGCACGGTCTGGCGATAGCTGGCGCTGGCGCGCATGTCGCTGATGGGCTGGAACTCGGCGCGCAGGGTCTCCATCGCGTGCATCACCGTGTCCTCGGTCCAGGGCTGGCCGGCGAGGGCGGCCTCGGTCTGGCGCGCCCGCACCGGGGTGGCCGCCACGCCGCCGGCGCCGATGGAGGCGCTGCGGACCGTGCCGTTGTCGATGTGCAGGTTCAGCGCCAGACAGACCGCCGAGATGTCGTCGTCGAAGCGTTTGCTGATCTTGTAGACGGTGGAGCGCTCGCCCGCCATCGGAAGGGGCACCTTGATCCACGCCAGGATTTCGTCGGGGCGCATGACGTTGGTGCGGTAGCCGGTGTAGAGGTCCTCCAGCCGCAACTCGCGGTGCGCGATCTCGCCGCCCGATGGCGATGCCTTCCAGCGCATCAGCACCACGCTGGCGCCCAGCGCGATCAGCAGCGGCATGGAGTCGCCGATGGGCGAGCCGTTGGCCACGTTGCCACCCAGCGTGCCCGAATTGCGCACGGGCAGGCCGGCAAAACGCTCGGAGAAACGCTGCAGTTGAGGGCGGTCCTGCACCAGGGCCGCGAAGGCGTCGGTCAACGTGACGGCCGCGCCGATGGCGATGTGGTGCCGGTAGCGCTCGACACGCCGCAGCTCACGCGTGGCGGTCAGGTCCAGCACCTGCGGAAAGCGCTTGTGCATCTTGGTGACCCAGAGGCCGACGTCGGTGCAGCCGGCCACGAGCTGGGCCTTCGGGTGTTTGGCTCGGGCGCGCAGCAGGTCTACCAGCCGGGTCGGCCGCAGGTAGGGCGCGTCGTCGGCCGGCCGGGCCTTGAGCGCCTTGAGCGCCGCGACCGTGGCGCGCTCGTCCACCTCGCACCCCGACGGCAGGGGCAGCGAGCCCATCTGCTGCGCGGCGTCCAGGATCGGCCGGTAGCCTGTGCAGCGGCAGAGGTTGCCCGAGAGGTCGACCTGCGCCCGCTCGCGCGTGATGCCCTGGCCGCCGCCCGTGTTCTGGTACATGCCGAACAGGCTCATCACGAAGCCCGGTGTGCAGAAACCGCACTGGCTGCCGTGGCAGCGCACCATGGCCTCCTGGGCCGGGTGCGGCTCACCCGACGGCGACGCAATGTCTTCCGCCGTGTACACGGCCATGCCGTCCACCGAGTGGGCCAGGCGGATGCAGCTGTTGATCGCCTTGTGGGTCAGCTTGCCATCCACCACCTCGCCGAGCACCACGGTGCAGGCGCCACAGTCGCCCTCGCCGCAACCTTCTTTGGTCGCGCACAGGTGCAGGTCCTCGCGCAGCACCTCTAGCAGCGTCCGGTCGGGGGCGACATCGGGAACGGTGACGGTCTGGCCGCGCTGCCAGAATCTCAGGGTTTTCTCGGGGGTTGGAGCATTCATGCGGGGCAGCATAGCGCCGGCCCACGTGGCACAACATATGCTCTCGCGTATGGGCAGAATGCCCGAGAGGCCATTCGAGCTGATACTGAACCGGTATGAAATACCTTTCCATGTTCGACCGCATCGACCTGCACCTGATCCGGGTTCTGCACACCGTGCTGACCGAGCGCAGCGTGTCGCGTGCCGCATTGCGGCTCGGGATGCACCAGCCGGCGGTGTCGGCGTCGCTCAAGCGCCTGCGCGAACTGGCAGGGGACCCTCTTCTGGTGCGTTCGGGCGCCAGCATGGTGCCTACCGTGGCGGCGCTGCGCATGATCGAGCCGGCCGCCAACATCCTTCGCAGTGCCGAGGTGATGTTCTCGGACGCCCGCAGTTTTGACCCGGCGACCGCCAACCACGGCTTCAGCATCGCCGCCAGCGATTACCTCGATCCGATGTTCCTGCCTCAGTTGGTGACCCAGATCAAGGCGCAGGCGCCCCACTGCACCATCGAGATCCATCCGCTGTCGGCCAACGCCGACTACCGCAACCACCTGGCCCAGGGCGAGATCGACGTCGTGATCGGCAACTGGCCCAAGCCGCCGGAGGACCTGCACCTGGGGCGCCTGTTCGGCGACGAGGTCGTGTGCCTGGTGGCCAGGCACCACCCTGCGGTGCGGCGCGGCTGGGACGTGGACGCCTGGCTGGCGGCGGAGCATATTGCGCCGACCCCAACCCATCCGGGTGCCCGGGGCTTCATCGACGACCACCTGGCGGACCAGGGCCTGACGCGCAACATCACCGCCCGCTGCCCGCATTTCGGCCTGATTCCGGCGATGGTGGCGGGCAGCCTGCTGGTGCTCACCACCGGTCGCCAGTACTGCGACCGCTTCACCGCCACCTTGCCGGTGCAGATCCGGCCGTGTCCGGTGAGCTTCCCGCGCATGATGTACTACCAGCTCTGGCACGAACGCACCCACGCCTCGAACGCCGGCCGATGGCTGCGTGAACAGGTCAAAACGGTGGCGGCGTCCCTGCGTCGACCCGAAGCCGAGGTGGCCGCTGCCTGAGGGGGCAGGGCCCGACCAGACCCACAGAACAAGAAGGAACCGCCTTGACGACCCCACGACTGCAACTGACCGGCATCACCAAGCGCTATCCCGGCGTGGTCGCCAACAGCGATGTCTCGCTGTCGGTCGCCCCCGGAGAGGTGCACGCGGTGCTCGGCGAAAACGGCGCCGGCAAATCCACGCTGATGAAGATCATCTACGGTTCGGTCAAGCCGGACGAGGGCGCGGTGATGTTCAACGGTCGCCCGGTGCACATCCGCAATCCGCAGGAAGCGCGGGCGCTGGGCATCAGCATGGTGTTCCAGCACTTCTCGCTGTTCGACACCATCACCGTGGCCGAAAACGTCTGGCTCGGCCTGGACAAGTCGCTGAACCTGGCCGAGGTGACCGCCAGCATCGACGCCACCGCTGCCGAATACGGGCTGGACATCGATCCCAAGCGGCCGGTGCACACGCTCTCGGTGGGGGAGATGCAGCGGGTGGAGATCATTCGCGCATTGCTGACCCAGCCGCAGTTGCTGATCCTGGACGAGCCCACCTCGGTGCTGACCCCGCAGGCGGTCGAGAAGCTGTTCATCGTGCTGCGCAAGCTGGCGTCCGAAGGCTGCTCGATCCTCTACATCAGCCACAAGCTGCACGAGATCCGCGAGCTGTGCACGGCCTGCACCGTGCTGCGCGGGGGCAAGGTGACGGGTGTCTGTGACCCCCGCGAGGAAAGCAATGCCTCGCTGTCGCGTCTGATGATCGGCGCCGAGCCGCCGGCCCTGCAGTCGCGGGCGCTGAACGCCGGGGCGGCCGTGCTCGAGGTCAAGGGTTTGTCCATGGCTTGCGACGACCCGTTCGGCACCGACCTGTCCGGGATCGCGCTGACGGTGCGGGCCGGCGAGGTGGTCGGCATCGCCGGCGTGTCCGGCAATGGCCAGGCCGAGCTGCTGTACGCCCTCTCGGGCGAGAACCCGAGGTCGCCGGCCGGCAGCATCCAGGTGTCTGGACAGGACGCGTCGCGTCTGTCGCCCGGGCGCCGTCGCGCGCTGGGCCTGCATTTCGTGCCGGAAGAGCGTCTGGGCCGTGGTGCGGTGCCGACGCTGTCGCTGGCGCACAACCTGCTGCTGTCGCGGCGCGATGCCCTGGGCGCCGGCGGCTGGCTGCGGCTGGGCGCGCTCAAGGCGCAGGCCGAGGACATCATCGCCCGCTACAACGTCAAGGCCAACGGCCCCCATGCCGCCGCCAAGTCGCTCTCCGGCGGCAACCTGCAGAAGTTCATCGTCGGCCGGGAGATCGAGGCCAAACCCAAGCTGCTGATCGTCAGCCAGCCGACCTGGGGCGTGGATGTCGGTGCTTCGGCCCAGATCCGTGGCGAAATCCTGGCGCTGCGTGACGCCGGTTGCGCCGTGCTGGTGGTCAGCGAGGAGCTGGACGAACTGTTCGAGATCAGCGACCGGCTCCATGTGATTGCCAAAGGCCGCCTTTCGCCCTCGGTCGATCGCGCGGACGCGACGGTCGAGCGCATCGGCGAATGGATGTCGGGCCTGTGGGACGGCGCAACAGACAACAACAAGAAGGAGCGCACGCATGCTGCGGCTTGAAGTCCGACCACAACCCTCGGCTCGCTGGGGCTATGGTTCGCCCCTGCTGGCGCTGGCGATCACGGTCGTGATCGGTGTCATCCTGTTTGCCCTGCTGGGCAAGGACCCGGTCAGAGGGCTCGAAGTGTTCTTCTGGGAGCCGGTCAAGAGCGCCTACGCGATCTCGGAGCTGATGGTGAAGGCCACGCCCCTGCTGATCATTGCGCTCGGGCTGGCGGTCTGTTTCCGCTCCAACGTCTGGAACATCGGCGCCGAAGGCCAGTACCTGATCGGTGCGATCTTTGCGGCCGGTGTGGCGCTGACCGCCGGTCCTGACACCGGGCGCGGCGTGGTGGTGCTGATCCTTCTGGCCGGGGTGGCCGGGGGCATGGTCTGGGCGGGCATTACCGCGCTGCTGCGCGACCGCTTCAACGCCAACGAGATCCTGGTCAGCCTGATGCTGGTCTATGTCGCGGTGCAGGTGCTGAACTATCTGGTGTACGGCCCCTGGAAGGACCCGATGGGCTACAACTTTCCGCAGACCAAGACTTTCGATGCGGTGACCCAGATTCCGAAGCTGTTCCAGGGCTCGCGGGTGAACGTCGGCCTGCTGCTGGCGCTGGCCGGTGTGGCCGGTGTCTGGCTGTTCCTGTTCCGCACCTACGCGGGTTTTGCCCAGATCGTCGGCGGTCTGGCGCCTGCGGCGGCCCGCTACGCCGGCTTCTCGTCGCGCAAGGCGCTGTGGGTCGCGCTGCTGACCTCCGGGGGCGCTGCGGGGCTGGCGGGCGCGCTGGAAGTGGCCGGCCCGATCGGTCAGCTCACGCCCTATGTGCCGGCGGGCTACGGTTTCGCCGCCATCATCGTGGCCTTCGTCGGCAGGCTGCATCCGGTGGGCATCGTCTTCTCGGCCATCCTGATGAGCATGTTCTACATCGGTGGCGAACTGGCGCAGTCGCGCCTGGGCCTGCCCAAGTCGATCACTGGCGTGTTCCAGGGCCTGCTGCTGTTCGCGCTGCTGGCCTGCGATACCTTGATCGCCTACCGCGTCGTGTGGAAGAAATAAGGAGTCGTCGACATGGAATCCACCGCGCTCCTCATTGCGGCCTCGCTCAACGCGGGCACCGTGCTGGCCATTGCCTCGCTGGGCCTGCTGATCAACGAAAAGTCCGGCATCGTCAACCTGGGAGCCGAGGGCATGATGCTGTGCGCGGCGCTGGCCGGCTTTGCCACCGTGGTCCACACAGGCAGCCCGCTGCTGGGCTTCGCTGCGGGCATGGTGGTCGGCGCGCTGCTGGCCGCCATCTTCGGTGTGCTGGTGATCTGGCTCAACACGAATCAGTACGCGACCGGCCTGGCGCTGACCCTTTTCGGCGGTGGCTTCTCCGCCTTCGCGGGCACCAGCTATGTCCAGGCCAAGCTCCAGCCCGCCCCGGTGTCCGGCCTGCCGCTGCTGTCGGACATTCCTTTCCTGGGCAGCGCCCTGTTCAAGCACCACCCGATGGTCTACGTCTGCGTGGCCCTGACGTTTGGCCTGATCTGGTTCCTCTGGCGCACGCGCGCCGGCCTGGTGCTTCGCAGCGTTGGCGAGAGCCCGGAATCGGCCCACGCGCTGGGCTACCCGGTGCGCCGCATCCGTCTGCTGTCGGTGATCGCGGGGGGCGCGCTGTGCGGCCTGGCCGGGGCCTATGTGTCGACCGCCTACACGCCGCTGTGGGTCGAGGGCATGATCGCCGGCAAGGGCTGGATCGCGCTGGCCCTGACGACCTTCGCCACCTGGCGTCCGGCACGCGTGTTGCTTGGCGCCTACTTGTTCGGTTTCGTGACCA
This sequence comes from Hydrogenophaga sp., assembly GCA_016790705.1. Taxonomy (GTDB): domain Bacteria; phylum Pseudomonadota; class Gammaproteobacteria; order Burkholderiales; family Burkholderiaceae_C; genus Hydrogenophaga. The sequence continues at coordinate 40,718 of JAEUOT010000050.1, read as the reverse complement.
TGCTGCAGTTCCACCTGCAGGGCATGGGTGTCAACGTGCCGAGCCAGTTCCTGACCATGATGCCTTACCTCGCCACCATCGTCGTGCTGGTGCTGATCTCGCGCAACCCGACCTGGATCCGCATCAACATGCCCGCCTCGATCGGCAAGCCGTTCTACCCCGGCTCATGACGGGTTCATAATTTCCCTTTCACTCCCAACCCACCAAGAGGTTTCCATGACCGACCTGAACAAGCGTTCCCTGATCAAGCTGGCGGCCCTGACGGCCGTGACCAGCGCGGCCCTGATCGGCTGCGGCAAGAAGGAAGAGGCGCCGGCCCCTGCCGCGGCGCCCGCACCCGCGCCGGCCGCCGCTGCGGCCCCCAAGGCCGAGCCGTTGAAGGTGGCTTTCGCCTATGTCGGCCCGGTGGGCGACGGCGGCTGGACCTTCGCTCACGACAACGCCCGCAAGGCGCTGGAAGCGGAATACGGCGACAAGATCAAGACCAGCTTTGTCGAGAACGTGCCCGAGTCGGCCGACGCCGAGCGCGTGATCCGTGACCTGGCCAGCCAGGGCAACAAGATCATCTTCGGCACCACCTTCGGCTACATGGAGCCCATGCTCAAGGTGGCGCCCGACTTCAAGGATGTGAAGTTCGAGCACGCCACCGGCTACAAGACCGCCGAGAACATGCGCACCTACGACAGCCGCACCTATGAAGGCGCGTACATGGCGGGTGTGATCGCCGGTTCGATGACCAAGACCAACACGCTGGGCGTGGTGGCCTCGATCCCAATCCCCGAAGTGATCCGCAACATCAACAGCTTCACGCTGGGCGCCCAGTCGGTGAACCCCAAGGTCAAGACCAAGGTCGTCTGGGTGAACGGCTGGTTCGATCCGCCGAAGGAAACCGAAGCCGCGACCTCGCTGATCAACGGCGGCGCCGACGTCCTGATGCAGAACACCGACTCGCCGGCCGTGCTCAAGACCGCCGAAGAGAAGGGCAAGCGCGCCTTCGGCTGGGACTCCGACATGACCGCCTACGGTCCCAAGGCCCACCTGGCCTCGTCCGTGATCAACTGGGGTCCGTACTACAAGAAGGCCGTCAAGGACGCGCTGGACGGCACCTGGACGACCGGTGGCGTGTGGTGGGGCGTCAAGGAAGGCGCGATCGACCTGGTGTCCATCGCTCCCGACGTGCCGGCCGAAGCCAAGGCCAAGATCGACACCATCAAGGCCGGTCTGAAGGACGGTTCCTTCTCGATCTGGAAGGGCCCGATCCTGGGTCAGGACGGCAAGGAAGTGCTGGCCAAGGACGTGGTCGCCGACGACAAGTTCCTGGGCGGCATCAAGTTCTACGTCAAGGGCGTGGAAGGCAAGCTGCCGAACTGATGGGCTCCCCCCTGCGCCGCTTCGCGTCTTCCCCCCGGCGGGGGGACCACACCGGTGGCCCGGCAAAGCCGGTTCCACGGTGTGTGCTGGCCTGAAGTCACGCGCATCGGACAAACGCGCCGCTGCCTTGTGCAGCGGCGTTTTTCTTTGGAGGTCGCATGATCGAATCACAACTCTGGCACCCGGTGATCGCCGGCATGCATCTGCGTGACGAACCTGTGGCGGTGGCGCTGCTGGGTCAGGACGTGGTCCTGTGGCGCGAGCATGGCCACGAGGGGCTGCCCGGCAGGGTGCACGCCTGGGCCGACCACTGCCCGCACCGCGGGGCGCGGCTGTCTCTCGGACGGGTGCTGACGCACCTGCACGGCGCGCGGCTGGAATGCCCCTACCACGGCTGGCAGTTCGCGGGCGACGCGGCGGCGGCGCAGGGGCACCAGGGCAGCCCGGTGGCGGTGGGGCGCTGCGTGCACGTGCCGGCGGCCCCGGCCTTCGAGCCGCCGGCCGCGCACTGCACCGAGGTGTTCGACGCACAGGAGCGCCATGGCCTGGTCTGGGTGCGGCTGGCGCGGCCCGACCTGTCGAAGTTGCCCGCGTCGCTCGCCCAGCCGCCGGCGTTCGAGCCTTGGGACGATCCGCTGTGGCGGCAGGTGATCTGCGGCCCCTACGCCGTGGAGACCAGCGCACCTCGGCTGGTGGAGAACTTCCTGGACCTGAGCCACTTCGGCTTCGTGCACGAAGGCTGGCTCGGCGCGCGCACCCACGCGCAGGTGGACACCGGCCGGGTGGAGGAGGACGCCGACGGCGTGCACGCGCGCGCCTGCAAGGCCTGGCAGCCCAAGGGCTATGCGGGCGCGGAAGAGGGCGGTTGGGTGGCCTACCGCTACGAGGTGCCCCACCCGTTTGCGGCGGTCCTGCGCAAGGACGCGGCCGAGGGGGATGCGGTGAGCAACGCCATCGCGCTCTTCATCCGGCCCGATGGCCCCGAGGCGTGCACCGCCTGGTTCGCCATGGCCACGCTGGGCGACCTGAGCGACGACGAAGAGCTGCGCGCCTTCCAGGACACGGTGTTCGGGCAGGACAAGCCGATCGTCGAGTCGCAACAGCCCAAGACCTTGCCGATCGGCCGGGACGGCGCGATCCCCGAAGTGCATGGCCCCGCCGACCGCATGTCCAGCGCCTACCGCCGCTACCTGGCCCGCACCGGCGTCGGGCTCGGTGTCTGCTGAAAGGAACCCATGAACGCGATCGAACTGGCCCGCGCCATCCCCAAGGCCGAACTGCACATCCACATCGAAGGTTCGCTCGAACCGGAGCTGATCTTCCAGCTCGCGCAGCGCAACGCGGTGTCGCTGGCCTACCCCAGCGTGGACGCGCTGCGTGCGGCCTACGCTTTCACCGATCTGCAAAGCTTCCTGGATATCTACTACGCGGGCGCGAGTGTGCTGCTCACCGCGCAGGACTTCCATGACATGGCCTGGGCCTACTTCCTGTGCGCCAAGGCCGACCACGTGATTCACGCGGAGCTGTTTTTCGACCCGCAGACCCACACCGCGCGCGGCGTGCCGATGGCGGCCGTGATCGAGGGCCTGCGCAGCGCCTGCCGACAGGCCGAGACGGAGCTGGGCATCAGTTCAGCGCTGATCCTGTGCTTCCTGCGCCACCTCAGCGAAGAGGAGGCCTTCGCCACGCTGGAGGCGGCACTGCCGTTTCGCGAACACTTCATCGGCGTCGGCCTCGATTCGAGCGAACGCGGCCACCCGCCCTCGAAGTTCCAGCGCGTGTTCGCGCGCTGCCGCGAACTGGGGCTGAAGCTGGTCGCGCATGCGGGCGAGGAGGGGCCGCCGGCCTACATGCGCGAGGCCATCGACCTGCTCAAGGTCCAGCGCATCGACCATGGCGTGGCGGTGATGCAGGACGCGGCGTTGATGGAGGAGCTGGCGCGCTCGCGCATGCCGCTGACGGTGTGTCCGCTGTCCAATCTCAAACTCTGCGTGGTCAAAGACCTGCGCGAGCACCCGCTCAAGAAGATGCTGGACGCGGGTCTGTGTGCGACGGTCAACTCCGACGACCCGGCCTACTTTGGCGGCTACATGAACGCCAACTTCGAGCAGACCGTGCAGGCCCTGAATCTCAGCCGCGACGATGTGGTTCAGCTTGCGAAGAACAGCTTCGAGGCCAGCTTCATCAGCGAGGAACGGCGGCGCGCCTGTCTGGCCGAGCTGGAGCGCGTGATGGCCCGCTGACGGCCTTCGGTAAAATCGTGCCCTGCGAGCCGGTGCTTCCCCGGCTCGCTTTTTTTCTGTCCCGGAAGCCATGTAGAGGAACACCATGTACAAAAACCTCGCTGCCGCGCTCGCGGCCGCATGCGTTTTATCCCCCGCTTTTTCCCAGCAGCCGGCGCCGCCGGTCAAGGCCGCCTTCGTCTATGTGGCGCCGCTGACCGACGCCGGCTGGGTGCGCCAGCACGACCAGGGTCGTCTGGCGGTCGAGGCGGCGCTGCCCGGTCAGGTCAAGACGAGCTTCGTCGAGAACGTGGCCGAAGGTCCGGACGCCGAGCGGGTGATCCGCGACCTCGCGATGCAGGGCAACCAGATCATCTTCACGCCCAGCTTCGGCTACATGGAGCCCACGCTGAAGGTGGCGCGCGAGTTCCCCAACGTGAAGTTCGAGTCGGTCACCGGCTACAAGACCGCGCCCAATGTGGCGGCGTCGAACGCTCGCTATTACGAAGGCCGCTATCTCGCCGGCATCGCCGCGGGACGCATGGCAACCGAGGCAGGCTATGTCGCGGGCTTCCCGATTCCAGAGGTGGTGCAGGGCATCAACGCCTTCACCCTGGGCATGCGCTCGGTCAACCCCAAGGCCAGCGTGCGGGTGGTGTTCCTGGGCGAGTGGTTCAACCCGCCGCGCGAGCGCGACGCCGCCATGAGCCTGATGAACCAGGGTGCCGAGGTGCTGGCGTTCCACACCGGTTCGAACGCGGTGATGGTGGCGGCGCAGGAGCGCGGCAAGCTCGCCGTGGCCTACCACTCCGACATGCGCAAGGTCGCGCCCGATGCGCAGGTGGTGGCCGTCACCCACCAGTGGGGCGACTACTACACCCGCCGCGTCAAGGCGGTGATGGACGGAAGCTGGAAGAGTGGCAGTGTCTGGGGCGGTGTGCGCGAGGGCATGATCCGGGTCGAAGGTTTTGGCAGCAAGGTGCCCCCCAAGGTGCAGCAGGAGGTGCTGGACCGACAGAAGGCCATGGCGGCGGGCAAGCTGGCGGTCTTCACGGGCGGCAAGGCCGGTGTCAAGGACAACGAAGGGCGGACCGTGATCCCGCCCGGCCGTTCGCTCGACGATGCGGCCATCCTGGGGATGAATTGGTTCGTCTCGGGGGTGATCGGCCAGGTCTCGCGCTGATCCGCGCTCCACGGATGTGACGGGAAGCGCGTTGCCATGGGGTTTATTCGGCGCCCGGTATGTGCGTGGTGTCATCGGCGGATAAGCTTCGCCCGTCATGAAAGCCTACCGAGCCGCCCTTCTCCGCTTTGGCGATGATCACCAGCCGCTGTATGAAACCGACGGACTGCTGGTGGTCGGCCCCGACGCCACCGGTCGCAAGGTGGTGCGCGCCGCAGGCAGCCACGACGCCCTGATCGGGCGCTTTCCCGGCGTGGCGGTGGAGGACCTGCGCGGCCACCTGATCGCGCCAGGCTTCATCGATCTGCACGTGCACTACCCGCAGACCGACGTGATCGGCGCCCCGGCCGCCGGTTTGTTGCCCTGGCTGGAGAACTACACCTTCCCCCATGAAAGCCGCTTCGCCGACCAGGCCTATGCCCGTGGCGTGGCCGACTTCTTTTTTGACGAACTGGCGCGCCATGGCGTGACCACCGCACTGACCTTCGCCACCTCGCACCCCGAGTCGGTCCATGCGGCCTTCGAGTCGGCGCAGGCGCGCGGCCTGCGCTTCATCACCGGCAAGGTGCTGCAGGACCGGCACAGTCCCGACGGTGTGCGCGACCAGACTGAACAGAGCCTGGTGGACACCGAGGATCTGATCCGCCGCTGGCACGGGGTGGACCGGTTGGGCTATGCCATCACGCCGCGCTTTGCGCCCACCAGCAGTGAGGCCCAGTTGCGTGGCGCGGGCGAGCTGGCGGCGAAGTACGGCGATGTCTGGATCCAGTCCCATGTGGCCGAGAACCTTGACGAGGTTCGCTGGGTGGCCGAGCTGTACCCGCAGGCGCGCAGTTACCTGGGCGTGTACGGCGATGTCGGTCTGCTGCGTGAGCGTGCGGTCTATGCCCACTGCATCCACCTGGACGCCCACGACCGGATCCTGATGCGCGAGACCGGCGCGTCCGCCGCCGTCAGCCCGACCAGCAACCTGTTTCTGGGCAGCGGCTTCTTCGATTACGCGGCAGCGGACGCCGCCGGCATGCGCTACGGCCTGGCCAGCGACGTGGGTGGCGGCACCAGCTTTTCGCCCTTCCACACCATGCTCGCCGCCTATTACGTGGGCCGCGAGGGCCACACCAAGCCGGGCCTGAGCCTCACGCCCGGGCAACTCTGGTGGCAGCACACGGCCGGCGCCGCGCGGGCACTGGGGCTGGACGGCGTGGTCGGCAACCTCACACCGGGGCACGAGGCCGACTTCGTGGTGCTGAACCCGAAGGCGACGCCGCTGCTGGCGCGCAAGATGGCGCAGGCGGATTCGCTGGACGAGCTGCTGTTTGCGCTGATCGTGCTGGGTGACGACCGCCTGGTCACCCGGACCGTGACGGCCTGACCACGCTCAAGGGCAGCGTCGGTGCCCTGCCTACAATCGCGGGCAACCGGAGCACACACATGAGCATCAAGAGCGACAAATGGATCCGCCGCATGGCCGAGCAGCACGGCATGATCGAGCCCTTCGAACCGGGCCAGATCCGGCAGAACGCCGCGGGCCAGAAGATCGTCAGCTACGGCACCAGCAGCTACGGCTACGACATCCGCTGCGCACCGGAATTCAAGGTCTTCACCAACGTCTACAGCTCGGTGGTCGACCCGAAGAACTTCGACGAGAAGAGCTTCGTGGATATCAACTCGGATGTCTGCATCATCCCGCCCAACAGCTTCGCGCTGGCGCGCACCATGGAGTACTTCCGCATCCCGCGCAACGTGCTGACCGTCTGCCTGGGCAAGAGCACCTACGCGCGCTGCGGCATCATCGTCAACGTCACGCCCTTCGAGCCCGAGTGGGAAGGTTATGTGACGCTGGAGTTCTCCAACACCACGCCGCTGCCGGCCAAGATCTACGCCGGTGAAGGCTGCGCCCAGGTGCTGTTCTTCGAGAGCGACGAGGTCTGCGAGACCAGCTACAAGGACCGAGGCGGCAAGTACCAGGGCCAGGTCGGCGTGACCTTGCCGAAAACCTGAACCGGCGCCTGCGGGAGAAGCGGTTTTTCTGCCTTGATTTCTGTCAGGCAGATTTCATCGCAAGCCGATAAAATTAGACGGTTTGCCCAATTCTGCGCCGAAATGGTGCATTTTTGGACGACGCTTGGTGCCCGCCAGCCGGGTGTTCGCCTTTTCTGACCAGCATGTCCGATTCTTCCGCCGTACTGACGACGCCCGAGCCGATCCCCGTCGGGCAACCCCTGCCGCACCGCAAGGTGATTCGCGGCTGGCTGACACCCATCGCCTCGCAGCGCACGGCCATGGGCGTGTTCCTTCTGACGCTCGACTGGCTGGTCTTTCTGGCCCTGATCATCGGCACGGTGGCCCTGGATGCCTGGTGGGCCAAGCTGCTGTGCGGTCTGGCCGCAGGTTTCGTGATCGGGCGTCTGTTCATCATCGGCCACGACGCTTGCCACCAGAGCTACACCCCGCACCGTGGCCTCAACCGCATCCTCGGCCGGATTGCCATGATCCCGTCGCTGACGCCCTACAGCCTGTGGGAAGTCGGCCACAACGTGGTGCACCACGGCTACACCAACCTCAAGGGGGTTGATTTCGTCTGGGCGCCGCTGACCAAGGAAGAATTCGAAGGCCTCACACCCGGTCGCCGCCTCATGGAGCGCATCTACCGCAGCGGCTGGGGGCCGGCGCTGTACTACCTGGTCGAGATGTGGTGGAACCGCATGTATTTCCCGCGCAAGACCTACATGGGCACCAGCCGTCCGGAGTTCACGCGCGATGGTGTCTATGTGACCGTCTATGCCGTGCTGTGGATCGCTGCGCTGATCGCCGCCGCCTATGGCACCGACCAGTCCGCCTGGGCGCTGGTGGGTTACGGCTTCGTGGTGCCGTTCCTGTTCTGGAACGCGATGATCGGATTCGTGGTCTACGTGCACCACACCCACACCGCCGTGCAATGGCACGACGACAAGCACGCCTGGGCCAAGGCCGCGCCGTTTGTCTCGACCACGGTGCACCTGACCTTCCCGATGAAGATCGGCGCCCTGATGCACCACATCATGGAGCACACCGCCCACCACGTGGACATGAGCGTGCCGCTGTACAAGCTCAAGAACGCGCAGAAGCTGCTGGAAGACACGCTGCCCGGCCGCATCATCATCCAGCGCTTCTCCTGGCGCTGGTACTTCGAGACCGCGCGCAAGTGCAAGCTCTACGATTTCACCCGCCGCTGCTGGACCGATTTCCAGGGCCAGCCGACCAGTGATTTCAAGCCCGCTGTGGCCTGAAGTCCTCAAGTCCGGTACTTTCGCAAGCGCTGCTCCGGCAGCGCTTTTTGCTGGGACTTTCGTTTGCATAATGGGCGCTGGCCGCGTGTGCGGCCATCCCGAGGAGCAGCGCGATGAAATGGGAAAACAACCGCCAGTCCGACAACGTCGAGGACCTGCGTGACCAGTCCGGCGGCATGGGGGGCATGTTCGGCGGTGGCGGCGGCGCACCGCGCCGGGTCGGCGGTCGTGGCCTCGGGTTCGGCACCATCGTGATCGCGCTGATTGCCGGCTGGATCTTCGGCATCAATCCCATGACCATCCTGGGTGCGCTCAGCGGCGGCGGTGAACTGATGACCGATGCGACGCAGACCGCTCCTGCGCCTTCGGGCACGACCGAGCATCCGTCCGATGAAATGGGGCGCTTTGTGTCGTCGGTGCTGGCGGGCACCGAGGACGTGTGGGGCGCCGTGTTTCAGCAAAGCGGAGCCCACTACGAGCAGCCGCATCTGGTGCTCTACCGCGGGGTGACCCGCACCGCCTGCGGTGCCGGCCAGTCCGCCATGGGCCCGTTCTATTGCCCCGGCGACCAGAAGGTCTACATCGACCTGGCGTTCTACGAAACGATGCGCCGCCAGCTCGGTGCCCCTGGCGATTTCGCACAGGCCTACGTGATCGCGCATGAGGTGGGACACCACGTCCAGAATCTGATGGGGCTGACGGCCAAGGTCGAGCAGGCGCGTCAGCGCATGAGCGAACGTGAATACAACGCGCTGTCGGTGCGGCTGGAGTTGCAGGCGGATTGCTTCGCCGGCATCTGGGCCCATCACAACCACAAGAGCAAGGCGATCCTGGAGCCCGGCGACATCGAGGAGGCGTTGACCGCTGCCGCGGCCATCGGCGACGACACCCTGCAGAAGAACAGCCAGGGCTACGCGGTGCCCGACAGTTTCACGCACGGCTCCAGCGAGCAGCGCCAGCGCTGGTTCCACCAGGGGCTGGAGACCGGCAGCGTCAAGGCCTGTGACACGTTCAACACCCGGAACCTCTGAGCGCCGCAGGGGGACCCGGATTTGGGCTTCGATGGGCAAGGTGAGACAATACAGGGTTACTCCGTAGTCCCATGACCCAATCCTTTTCCGAACTCCAGCTTTCGCCCAACCTTGCCCGTGCCATCGGCGAGATGGGCTACGAAAGCATGACGCCCATCCAGGCACAGGCCATTCCGGTCGTGCTGCAGGGGCGTGACGTGATGGGCGCTGCACAGACCGGCACCGGCAAGACCGCAGCGTTCTCTCTGCCCTTGCTGCAGCGCATGCTCAAGCATGAGAACGCGTCCACTTCGCCGGCCCGTCACCCGGTGCGTGCCTTGGTGCTGCTGCCCACGCGCGAACTGGCCGACCAGGTGGCCGACCAGATCAAGCAGTACGCCAAGTACACGCAGTTGCGCAGCACCGTCGTGTTCGGCGGCATGGACATGAAGCCGCAGACGCTCGAACTCAAGAAGGGCGTGGAGGTGCTGGTGGCAACGCCGGGCCGTCTGCTCGACCACATCGAAGCCAAGAACTGCGTGCTCAACCAGGTCGAGTACGTGGTGCTCGACGAGGCCGACCGCATGCTGGACATCGGCTTCCTGCCGGACCTGCAGCGCATCCTTTCCTACCTGCCCAAGACCCGGACCACGCTGCTGTTCTCGGCCACCTTCTCGCCCGAGATCAAGCGTCTGGCCAGCAGCTATCTGCAGGATCCGATCACTATCGAGGTTGCGCGTTCGAATGCCACCGCCTCCACGGTGGAGCAGCATTTCTACCGCGTCGACGACGACGACAAGCGTCAGACGCTCAAGCAGATTGTCAAAGAGCGCGGCGTGACGCAGGCCTTCGTCTTCGTCAACAGCAAGCTCGGCTGTGCGCGTCTGGCGCGTTCGCTCGAACGCGAGGGTCTCAAGACCACCGCGCTGCACGGCGACAAGAGCCAGGACGAGCGGCTGAAGGCGCTGGACGCCTTCAAGCAGGGTCAGGTCGACCTGCTGGTGTGTACCGACGTGGCAGCGCGGGGCCTGGACATCAAGGACGTGCCGGCGGTGTTCAACTTCGACATCCCGTTCAACGCCGAGGACTATGTGCACCGCATCGGCCGCACGGGGCGAGCCGGCGCATCGGGTCTGGCCGTGTCCTTCGTCAGCGGCAAGGACACCCGTCTGATGGCCGACATCGAAAAGCTGATCGGCAAGAAGTTCGAGCTCGAAGCGCTGGAGCTGGAGGCCGACAAGCGACCGGCGGGGCATTTCAACGATGGTCAGCGCGCCTGGCGCTCCGGTGGCGATGACGAGGGCCGACGCGAGATCCGTCAGGCCCGCGAGAGTCGCGAGCCGCGTGAGGATCGACGGCCCGCCCGCGCGCCGCGTCCGCCCGCCGATCCCTTGTTCGATCGGCCCTACGAGGCCAGCACGGCGCCCGATGCCGTGCCGGAATGGGAGTCGACGGCCAAGCCCGCGTCCGGTCGTCTCTCGCCCAACATCAAGACCCGCAAGAAGCTGCCTGCGCTCTTCAAAGCGGCGGCGCCGGTCGACAACGAGTCCTGATCCGGCCTCAGGCGCCGGGTTTCTGGGCCTGGACGCAGTCCACGCTGAGGCGCTCGACGCTCTTGCCCGATACCCGCGCAGCGGTCAGGCAGCCCCCCCAGACGCAGCCCGTGTCCAGCGCCAGCAGATTGGTTCGCCGGACATCGCCCAGCGTCGACCAGTGACCGAAAGCGATGCGCTGCCCCTCGCTGAGCCGGCCAGGCACCTCGAACCACGGTATGAACCCCTCCGGGGCTGACGCGGCGCTGTCCTTGGTCTCGAACTCCATCACACCGTCGACGCTGCAAAAGCGCAGCCGTGTCAGTGCGTTCACGATCACGCGCAGCCGGTCGATCCCGCGCAGGCCGTCGTTCCAGCGGTCGGGACGGTTGCCATACATGTTGTGCAGGAACACGCCCCAGTCCGCCCCCCGCAGTTCGGCCTCCAGTTCCCGTGCCAGCGACAGCGTCTGCGGAACATCCCACTGTGGCAGGACGCCAGCGTGCACCATCAGCCAGCCCTCCATCTGCAGGGCCAGCGGGCGGGCGCGCAACCAGTCTAGCAGCCTGTCCCGGTCCGGTGCGTTCAGCACGTCATCCAGCGTGTCGCTGCGGTGCGGCTTTCGGACCCCGTGTGCAACCGCCAGCAGGTGCAGGTCGTGGTTGCCTAGCAGACAGTGCGCTGCGCCTTCCATTGCGATCAGCCGCCGCAGCACCGCCAGCGACTGCGGTCCGCGGTTGACCAGATCACCCAGCAACACCAGCGTGTCGCGGCTCGCAGAGAACTCGATGCGTTGCAGCAGGCGGGCCAGGGCGTCGTCGCAGCCCTGCACATCGCCGATCAGGTAAAGTGCCATCGCCTGATTATGGATACCCTGCTGATTCTCTTCCTCACGCTGCTCAATGGCGCGTTCGCCATGTCCGAGATGTCGTTGGCGGCCAGCCGAAAGGCCCGTCTGGCGGCGATGGCGGAAGCGGGGGACAAGGGCGCGCAGACCGCCTTGCGGCTGATGGAACAACCCACCCAGTTTCTGTCGTCGGTGCAGGTGGGCATCACGTCGATCGGCATGCTCAACGGCATCGTCGGCGAGGCCGCGTTCAGTGACGGACTGGCCGAATCGCTGGTCGGCTGGGGCGTGACGGCCGGTACCGCACAAGGGCTGGCGACCGGCATCGTGGTCGCGGTGATCACCTTCGTGACGATCGTCTTCGGTGAGCTGGTGCCCAAGCGGATCGGTCAGCTGTATCCCGAAACCGTGGCCCGCTGGATCTCGCGTCCCATGGCCTATGTCGCCAAGGCGGCCAAACCCTTCGTCTGGCTGCTGACGCACACGACGCAATGGGTACTCAAGCTGCTGCGCATCAACGCCAACGCGCAACAGTACGTGACCGAAGAGGAGATCAACGCCAGCCTGGAAGAGGGCGTGGACGCGGGCATCATCGAGGCGCACGAGCACCAGATGGTGCGCAACGTGTTCCTGCTGGACGATCGTCAGCTGATCTCGATCATGGTGCCCCGCGCCGACATCGATTGGCTGGATGCGGCCGATACGGTGGCTGAGGCGGCGCAGAAGGCCTGGGCGTCGGGGCACTCGTGGTTCCCGGTGTGCCGGGGAGGGCTGGACGATGTGGTGGGTGTCATTCATCTGCCGCGCCTGCTGACCTTGCGCGAATCGGGGGCGAACGACGCGATCGCCGGACATGCCGCGCCGGCGGTCTTTGTGCCCGAGACCCTGAGCGGCATGGAACTGCTCGAACAGTTCCGTGCACGGGCCACGCGCATGGTGTTCGTGGTGGACGAATACGGTGTGGTGCAGGGGCTGCTCACGCCGATGGACCTGCTGGAAGCGATCACCGGTGAGCTCTCGCCGGAGCGACCGGTCGATGCCTGGGCCACCAAGCTGGAGGACGGATCGTGGCGGATCGACGGGGCGATGCCGGTGGCGGAACTCAAGGCCCGGCTGGGCATCGACGCCTTGCCCGATGAGGACAAGGGACGCTACAACACCGTCGCCGGTCTGATGCAGAGCGAGGCGGGGCGCCTGCTCGCGCAGGGCGAGCATGTGGACGGTGCGGGATGGCGGTTCGAGGTGATCAAACTCGAAGGGCGCCGCATCGATCAGGTGCGGGTGCGTCCACTGCCGGAAGGACCTGCGGACTCCTGACGCCGGTAGGGGTCGCCCGCAGCGAACCGAACAGGTTCTTCGGGTCGGACAGGACAGGGACGAGTGCGATGCGCTCGCCCATCGCCAACCGGACCGCGGTGTCGTGCATGAAGCGCAGGGCGGAGAAGTCCTCCAGCGCGAAACCGACCGAGTCGAACACGGTGATCTGCCCGGCGTGGTCGCGGCCGCTGCGTTCGCCGCGCAGCACCTGCCAGAACTCGGTGACGGCGAAGTCGGCGGTTTTGTGCTGGATCTCGCCCTCGATGCGCGACTGGGGTTCGTACTCGACGAACACCTTGGCCGCTTCCAGGATGTCGCCGTGCAGTTCGGTCTTTCCCGGGCAGTCGCCGCCCACGGCGTTCAGGTGCACGCCCGGCTCGATCATCTCGGGTGTGAGGATGAGCGCGTTGCGCTTGTCGGCGGTCACCGTGGTCACGATGTCGGCGCCCCGCACTGCCTCGGCCGTGCTGGCGCAGACGGTCACGCGCAGGCCACTGCCCTGCAGGTTGTCCACCAGCTTGGCGCTGGCCGCGGGGTCGATGTCGTAGAGACGCAGTTCGGTGATGCCGACCATGTGAGCAAAAGCGAGGGCCTGGAACTCGCTCTGCGCGCCGTTGCCGATCAGCGCCATCACGCGGCTGTCCGGCCGGGCCAGCACCTTCGCCGCCAGGGCCGACATGGCGGCGGTGCGCAGCGCGGTGGTCAGCGTCAGTTCGCTCAGGAACAACGGTGCGCCTGTGTCGACATCGGCCAGAACCCCAAACGCCATTACGGTCGACAGGCCCAGACGCGTGTTGCCCGGGTGGCCGTTGACGTACTTGAAGCTGTAGCGCTGCGCGTCGGCCACCGGCATCAGTTCGATCACGCCGACGTCGGAATGCGCGGCCACCCGGGCGGTCTTGTCGAAGTCGGCCCAGCGCAGGAAGTCGGCACGGATGTTGGCCGCGATGGCTTCGATGCAGGGGGTGACGCCGTGGCGGCGCACCAGCTCGGCGGCGTCGGGGGCGCTGAGGTAGAGCGTGCCGGCTTCCACGAAGCGGGCGAGATCGGGGTTGTGGACAGTGGTCTTCATGGTTGTCTCCGGCGGGCAGCCCAGGCAATGACTGGGGGAGCAGGCAGTGTGCAGACCGGAGACGGCAATGAAAAGTGGCAATGTTTTACGTAATTGGCAGAAAATCTGTCAATTCGGCAGACTTGAATGGCGTTTCGATCATGGATGACCTGGACCAGCAACTTATCGCCCTGCTGCGGCAGGACGCTCGCCTGTCGGTGGCCGACCTGGCGCACAAGCTCAAGGTCTCGCGTGGCACCGTCACCAACCGCTTGCGCAAGCTCGAAGACACGCAGGTGATCGTGGGCTACACGGTGCGCCTCAGACCCGAGGCGCAGACCGAACGCATCCGCGCCTGGATGGGGGTGCTGGTCGAGGGCAATCAGACCCGGCTGGTGATCGCCAGCCTACTCGGCGAACCGGCGGTGGCGGCGCTGCACGACACCAACGGGCGCTGGGATCTGCTGGCCGAGCTGGACGTCGGCTCGATGGCGGAGCTGTCGAAGGCGCTGGAGCGTGTCCGGCTCATCAGCGGGATTCGCGGCACCGAGACCAGCATCCTGCTCAACAGCTACCGCTAAAAAAAGAGCCCGGCCGAAGCCGGGCCGGGAAGATCGCTTCGCGCGCTCAGTTGCTGGGGCGCGATGCCAGGTCGTCCAGACCGGCGTGACGCACGTGGCCGGGGGCGTCGTCGGCGCCGCGGGTGCGGGTACGCGTCTGGCCGGGAGCGGTGACACGTCCTTGGGTGGTCAGCCCCGGTGCGTTCACCGTGCCGACGGTGTTCAGGCCAGGGGCCGTGAGGGTCCCGCGGCCACGCACGCGGCCGTCGCTGTCGTCCGGTGCGTCGGCCACGCCGTTGTCTTCCACACCACGGGGCCGGTCACGGCCGCTGATGTGGCCATCGGCGTGGTGGTTCGGGCCGTCGTCGGTGCCGCGGCCACGACCGCGGTCGTCACCGGCGGTGGTGCTCGCCGACGTGCTGCTGGACGAGCTGCTGGACGAGCTGCTGTTCGACAAGGACGAGCTGCTGGAAGAACCGGAGTCGTCGCTGCCGCGACCCCGGTTGTCGTTCGAACGGCCGCCGCCGGAGGAACCCGAAGAGCCACTGCCAGAGGAACCGCCCGACGAGCCGCCACTGGATGAGCTGCCGCCGGATGAGCCACCTTTGCCGCTGCCCGAGTTGCCACCGGACGAGTTGCCACCGGAGCCGCCACTGGAGGAAGACGAGCCACCCGACGAACCGCCTTTGGAGTCGCCGCCTTTGGAGTCGCCTCCCTTGCCGCTGCCACTGCCGCTGTTGCCGCCGCCGGAGGAGGATGAGCCGCTGGAGCCGCCGCCCTTGCCTGAGTTGGAGCCGCCATCCTTGGCGAGGACGGCGCTGGACGCCACCGCCAGCGCAATCGCGGTGACAAGGGTGGCGAGATGGGTTTTCTTGAAGGTGACCATGGTGTTCTCCTGAGGTGGGTGAGCGTGGGGTTGAGCATCAATGCGTGGGAATTTTTCTCACGCATGGCGGCATTTTGAGTGGGAAAATTTCCCACGTCAAGCGATTGTGTGAATTTTTCCCACGCAAAGTGTTAAACTTCGTGTCATCCCGTCAGGACACCGTTGGCCGCCCGCCATGCCCGCTTCACCCGAACCTTCTGCCGCCTTGCGAGGTGCCGCGCCCGGCGGGCCGTCGCCTGCCCTGGTGCGTGCGCTGCGCAAGCTGTTGCGCCCGCTGGTTCGGCTGATGCTGGCGCACGGCATCACCTATCCCTATCTCTCGGACCTGCTCAAGGGCCTGTTCGTCGAAGTGGCGGAGCAGGATTTCCGCCTGGACCACAAGCCACCCACCGACAGCCGTGTGAGCCTGGTCAGCGGCGTGCACCGCAAGGACGTGGCGCGGCTGCGCAGCCTGCTGGACAGCGCCGAACCCATTGAGCCGTCGGTGGTGCCACGTGGCGCCCAACTGGTGGCGCACTGGATGGGGCAACCGAAGTACCTGCTCGACGATGGCAGCCCGAGGCCGCTGGCGCGGCTGGCGAGCGAGGGCGGGGAGCTGTCGTTCGAGGCCCTGGTGACCAGCGTGAACAGCGACATCCGTTCGCGCGTCGTGCTTGATGAATGGCTGAGCCTGGGCGTGGTGCACCTCGACGAGATGGGACGCGTCTGCCTGAACACGGCCGCCTTCGTGCCCACGCACGGCGCCGATGAAAAGGCCTTTTATCTCGGGCACAACCTGCACGACCATGCCGCCGCGTCGGTGCACAACCTGCTGGCCGGCCAACCGCCGTTCATGGAGCGCAGCGTGCACTACAACGCGCTGACGCCCGCATCGATCGAGAAGCTCAACAAGCTGTCCGAGCAACTGGGCATGAAGGCCCTGCTGGCGATCAACAAGGCCGCGATGGACGCCGAGACCGAGGATCAGGCGGCGGCAGCGGCTGGAGGCCCGGCCGCCGACCAGCGCTTCACCTTCGGCATGTACTTCTTTACCGAACGGGTCGCCGACGAACCGGCGGCCGGGCCGACCCAGGGAGGGAAAGCGTCATGACGTCAGCTTCTTCCGCGTCGCTGTGCCGGCTGGGCGCTGTGCTGTTGGCGCTGGCGCTGGCCGGTTGTGCCTCGTCTCCCGGTGCGCAGCTCTCACCCGGCGCGGCGGCATGCAGTGTGGCGTCGCTCACGAACCCGGCCCGGATGGCGCCGGGCCTGGGCGGCAGCGGGGCGCCGGTGGCGCGGGGGCCGGACCCCGGCGGCATCGGCGGAACCGGTGGGCCGGTGGCTTCGGGAGAAAAAGGCCTCGGGGGCACGGGCATTGTGGGTGTGGTGACCGGGTTCGCCAGCATCTGCGTCAACGGGGTCGAGGTGGAGTACGACCCGTCAACGCCAGTGGAGCGCGACGGCGAAGCGGCGCCGTTGTCGGCACTGGAGGTCGGTCAACTGGTGGCCTTGCAGGCCCGCGGCGAGGGCGACCAGTTGCGCGCCAGCCGGGTGTCGGTGATCGACGCGGCGGTCGGACCGCTGACGGCGGTCGATCCGCCGTCGGGTCGCTTTGCGGTGATGGGCCAGCCGGCCGTTGCGCTGGAACGGAGTGACCTCCAGGGTCTGGCGCCGGGCGACTGGGTGCGGGTCAGCGGTCAACGGCTGCACAGCGGAGAGATCCGCGCGACGCGGGTGCAGCGGGCGGCGGCATCGGCGAAGGCGTTTGTCTCCGGCGCCTATACGGTGGCGGGCGTCGCGGGGATTGCGGTGGGTGGGACACCGTTGACGGTGACCTCGCTGCCGCCGGGAGTGCGCGAAGGGCAGGAAGTGGGTGTGGTCGGCGACTGGGAGGCGGGCCGTCTGCGCGTGCGCGAGTGGCGCATCCAGCCCACGCGCCAGGCGCTGGGCGCCGCCAGCGAGGTGCTGCTGCA
This sequence comes from Hydrogenophaga sp., assembly GCA_016790705.1. GTDB lineage: Bacteria > Pseudomonadota > Gammaproteobacteria > Burkholderiales > Burkholderiaceae_C > Hydrogenophaga. The sequence continues at coordinate 23,521 of JAEUOT010000050.1, read as the reverse complement.
AGGCTATGTGCACGGGCTCGGCGGGGGCGAACTGCAACTGGGTTACGAGTCGCTCAGGCTCGACGACAGTGTGAAAGTGATCGGCGGCAACCTGCAGTCGCTGAGGGTGGATCAGCCGGTGCAGGTGCGGGCCCGTGTGGACGAGCAGCGCCGGCTGACGGTGCAGCGCATCGAGTTGCGGCCGGAGGGCCGTCGTGGCGAGTTTGTGCGCTCGGTCCCGGCCGTCGCGGCGCCGGTCACCGCACCCGCCACTTCGAACGGATCGACCGCGACAAACAGCGGTTCGTCGCGCAACAGTGTGTCGGACGACAGCGGCGGGCGTGGGCGCGGGGGCAGCGGGTCTTCCGGCAGCGGTCGGGGGGGCTCGTCGGGAAGCAGCGGCTCATCCGGGGGAAGCGGTTCTTCGGGCAGTGGTTCATCCGGCAGCAGCGGGTCCTCGGGCAGCGGCTCGTCCGGCAGCAGTGGCTCGTCCGGAGGGAGTGGTTCTTCGGGCAGTGGCTCATCGGGCAGCAGCGGGTCTTCGGGCAGCGGTTCGTCCGGCAGCAGTGGCTCGTCCGGAGGGAGTGGTTCTTCCGGCAGCAGCGGGTCTTCGGGCAGCAGTGGCTCCTCGGGTGGCGAGTCGGGCAGCGGTCGCAACCGCGGCCGCAACTGAGTCGCTCAGGGCCGCGCGGCAACCGCGACCCGCCACCAGGCCGGCAGCAGCCGGCGCACTTCGGCCCGGGCATATCGGTCGTCCAGCAGCCAGACCACGCCACGGTCCTGCTCGGAACGGATCACCCGTCCGGCCGCCTGCACCACCTTCGTCACGCCAGGGAACAGGTAGGTCGCGTCGTGGCCCGCGCCGGTCAGCGTTTGCAGACGCTCGCGCATGCGCTCGTTGTCGGCGTTGACCTGGGGCATGCCGAGCGTCGCGATGAACGCCCCCACCAGCCGCTCGCCCGGCAGGTCGATGCCTTCGCCGAAGGCGCCGCCCAGCACGGCAAAACCCACGCCGCAGCCGCCATCGACGAAGCGCGCGATGAAGGCGTCGCGGTCGGTCTCGGCCATGCCCCGGGTCTGCGACCACACCGGGATGTCGTCGGCGGTCTGGCCCAGGCGCTGCAGGGCGCGGTCAAGGTAGTCGAAGCTGCTGAAGAACGCGAGGTAGTTGCCCGGCCGCTCGCGGTACTGTGATTCGATCACCCGCACCAGCGCGGCCAGCGACTGCTCGCGGTCGCGGTAGCGCGTCGAGATCCAGGGCGCGATGCGCACCTGCAGTTGTTCGGCCGCGAACGGCGAGGGCAGATCGATGTGGGCCGCGTCGTCCGGCAGGCCGAGCATGGCGCGAACATGCCCGACCGGGGCCAGCGTGGCGGAAAACAGCGTCGCGCTGCGGGCCGCCTGCCAGCGTTCGGCCAGCCAGGGGCCGGGCACCACGTTGCGGATGCGCAGGGTCGGCAGCCGCCGCCCGCGTCCGCCGGGTGCCGACGCCCAGGGGCCGGCTTCGCACAGCGAGTGCTCGCCAAACTGTTCGGCGATGCGCACGAAGTGCAGCGCCTCGAAGGCCCACAGCAGCAAGGGCGCGTCGGCCACGGTGTCGCGGGCGGTGGCAAGTTCCTCGGTCACGGACGAGGCGGTGTTCTGCAGCGTGGTCAGCCAGTCGGCTGGCACGCCCTCGGGCAAGGGCGTCGCGTCGGCGTCGGGCGTTTCCAGCTCGCGCGCGAGCGCGCTCCAGCGCCGGTGCAGCGTGTCCATGGCTTTGCGGATCGCGGGCGGTGCACCGTGGCGCAAGCGCAGGAAGTCGTGCGCGTCGAGCGTGGCGCTGTACATCTTGCGCGCGCGTTCGATCAGGTTGTGGGCCTCATCCACCAGCAGGCCGACCTGCCAGTCTTCTTCCTGCGCCAGCGCGAACCAGTGGGCGCCCACGTCGAACCAGTGGTTGTAGTCGCCGACCAGCACATCGCACCAGCGCTGCATTTCCTGTCCGAGGTAGTAGGGGCAGACGCCGTGCGCCAGGGCGATCCCGCGCAGCGCGTCGCGGTCCAGCCAGGCGGCCTGCGCGGCGGCTTCTCGCGCGGCGGGCAGGCGGTCGTAGAAGCCCTTGGCCAGCGGGCAGGAGTCGCCGTGGCAGGCCTTGTCGGGGTGCTCGCAGGCCTTGTCGCGCGCGACCCGCTCCAGCACCCGCAGCGGCAGGCGACCGGGGGCGCCCAGGCGCGCCAGCCCGTCCAGCGCGAGTTGCCGCCCGGTCGTGCGCGCGGTCAGAAACAGCAGGCGGTCGGTGTGCTGGGACGGCGCGGCGCGCAGGCCACCGAACAGTGTGGCCAGGGTCTTGCCGATGCCCGTCGGGGCCTGCGCCAGCAGATGGCGGCCGCGCACCTGCGCGCGGTAGACATCGGCTGCGAGTTCGCGTTGACCCGGTCGGAAGGTCTCGAAGGGAAACGCCAGCGCCGACAGCGCGGCATCGCGATTGCGGCGGTGCGCCTGTTCCGAGCGAGCCCAGTCGAGGTAGCGCCGGCACAGGTCGTCGAAAAACGCCTTGAGTTCCCCGGCGCTGCAGGACTCGCTGAGCAGCGTCTCCTGCCCGCTGTCGATGTCGAAGTACACCAGCGCGACCTCGATGCCGGTCAGACCCAGTTGTTCGCACAACATCCAGCCATAGACGCGGGCCTGGGCACGGTGCAGCGCCTGGTGGTGGGGCGGCACCTGGGTCGCGTCACCGCGCCGGGTCTTGATTTCTTCCACGCGTCTGGCGACGCTGTCGAAACCGTCGGCGCGGCCTTGCACCGTCAGCGGCCCGTGTCGCGCGCTCAGCGGCACTTCGCGCTGGTAGCCGGCCGCGCGCCGGGCGGTCACGGTCTGGTGGCCGGCGATGCCCTCGGTGCCGGTGGGCGAGGGCGTGAAGCGCAGGTCCAGGTCGCCGCTGCGGGCCGTGAAGTGGCAGAGCGTGCGCACCGCGACCAGCAAGGGCTCGTCGGTCAGGAATGCCGTGTCGGCGGTGGCTGGTGAGGTGTCGGGGGCGGTCACGGGCGGTGGCGAGGTTGACAGTCATGGTACTGGATATATAGTCAGTTCCTCATGTCAGACAGCCCAGAATCCTCCCCCGCCATCGGCCGCGTGCACCACCGGCGCCTGCGCGACATCCACCGCTCGGCCGGCTGGCCGTGCCAGGACATGGTCGAGGTCGAACTGCTGGCGGCGGGATTGCTGGACCGCTGGCTGGACGAGGGGCGTGAGCGCTTGCGGGTGACCGACGCGGGCATCCAGTTGCTGGCCCGTGTCTTCGCTGGCAACAAGGCCGCGCGCTCGGCGCACGAGGCCCTGGTCGAGCAGGTTGCCACCGCGATGGCCCGGGCCGGGCGCCTGGCCTGGCGGGGGCTGGCGCTGCGGGTCGCGTTGCCGATGGAGCTGCTGGTGGGCGAGGGAGCCGAGGTGGTGGCGCAGGAGCACCGGCCGGAGGGCCTGTGGAACGAGCTGGCCGCGCCCGAAGCCCCTCCGGCGCACGGCTGGTGCATGGCCTGTCCGGACGTGTTTTCGATCCGGCACAGCTCGGTCGAGGCCTATCTCGAACCGGTGGTGCATGAGATCAAGGTGCACCGCTCGGATCTGCTGGGCGACCTGAAGAAGCCGGCCAAGCGCGCGGCCTACCTGGGCATGGCCGGGGCCTGTTGGTACGTGCTGGGCGAAGACGCGAAAGGCCGGCCGATCGGCGCGCCCGACGAGATCCCGGCGGAGTGCGGCGTGATGCTGGTCGAGCGCGGGGTGCTGCGCGTGGCCCGCGAGGCGCCCCGGCGGGCCATGGAGCGCTTGCCGTTCCATGTCTGGATGGCGCTGGCCAAGGCCGGACCGGCCTGGCGCGAGGACGACGCGCCGCAACAGTCGCTGTGAGCCCTGCGCTGAACGGGCCACCCGGCAGCGCCCGTTACAATTGCCGGGTCATTGGGGAGTAGCCGCTCTTCACCCCGAAGAGGTTTGCGTCAACACACTTGTCCGTCCCCGGACATGGCGCCGACAGTCCCGCACCTGGCAAGACCTATGACCACGATGCCCTGCTGTGAGGCCGGGGGTGCGTCGTGGTCAAACGCGTTCTGTGCCGGCCCCTGAAAGATCCCATGCTGGAATCCCTCTTTGTCTCCACCGGCGTCGTTGCCCTGGCCGAAATCGGCGACAAGACGCAACTGCTCGCCTTCATCCTCGCGGCCCGCTTCAAGAAGCCGCTGCCCATCATCGCCGGCATCCTGCTGGCGACCATCGTCAACCACGGCCTGGCCGGCGCGCTGGGCGCCTGGATCACGGCACAGGTGAGTCCCGAGATCCTGCGCTGGGTGCTGGGCGCCTCCTTCATCGGCATGGCGATCTGGACCCTGATTCCCGACAAGATCGAGGAAGAGGAAACCCAGGTCGCGCAGAAGCTGGGCGTGTTCGGCGCCACGCTGATCACCTTCTTCCTGGCCGAGATGGGCGACAAGACGCAGATCGCGACCGTGGCCATGGCCGCGCACTACGCGACCCCGCTGCTGGTGGTGATCGGTACCACGCTGGGCATGCTGATCGCGGACGTGCCGGCCGTGTTCGTGGGCGACCGGCTGGCCAACAAGATCCCGATGAAGCTGGTGCACACCATCGCGGCCGGCATCTTTGCCGTGCTGGGCGTGGCGACGCTGCTGGGCGCCGGCAGCCGACTGGGTTTCTGAGGGAGCGGCTGCCGGGTCAGTAGTGGGGCGGCAGTTCGTCGCGCAGGCTGCGGAAACCCGCCCCCGACGGCGCGTCGTCCTGCCGCTGCCGCAGTTGGCTGACCTCGTGGATCAGCATGTCGATCTGGTCGTGCTGCTTCGCCACCATGGCGTTGAGCGTCTCGACCATATCCTCCAGGTAGCTGATCTTGATTTCCAGTTCGGTCAGCCGCGCGTCACTGTCGTTGCTCATGCGGGCAGGAAGCCTTCGACCGAGAGGTAGCGCTCGCCGGTGTCGTAGTTGAAGCCCAGGACCTTGGCGCCGGCGGGCAGTTCGGGCAGCTTCTGGGCGATGGCTTGCAGCGTCGCACCCGACGAGATGCCGACCAGCATGCCTTCTTCGCGCGCGCAGCGGCGGGCCATCTCGCGGGCGGGCTCGGCGTCGACCTGAATGACACCGTCCAGCAGCTCGGTCTTGAGGTTGCCGGGGATGAAGCCGGCGCCGATGCCCTGGATCGGGTGGGGCGCGGGGCTGCCGCCCGAGATCACGGGGGAGGCGACCGGCTCGACCGCGAACACCTTGAGATTGGGCCACTTCGCTTTGAGCACCTGCGCGCAGCCGCTGAGGTGACCGCCGGTGCCGACGCCGGTGATCAGCACGTCCAGGCCTTCCGGGAAGTCGGCGATGATTTCCTGCGCCGTGGTGCGCACGTGCACCGCGATGTTGGCCGGGTTGTTGAACTGCTGCGGCATCCAGGCGCCGGGCGTGCTGGCAACGATTTCTTCGGCGCGGGCGATGGCGCCCTTCATGCCCTTCTCGCGCGGGGTCAGATCGAAGGTCGCGCCGTAGGCCAGCATCAGGCGGCGGCGTTCAACGCTCATGCTGTCGGGCATGACGAGGACCAGCTTGTAGCCCTTGACGGCGGCCACCATGGCCAGGCCGATGCCGGTGTTGCCCGAGGTGGGCTCGACGATGGTGCCGCCCGGCTTGAGGGCGCCAGACGCTTCCGCGTCCTCGACCATCGACAGTGCGATGCGGTCCTTGATCGAACCGCCCGGGTTGCTGCGTTCGGACTTGATCCAGACCTGCTGGCTGGCGCCGGCGAAGAGACGGTTGATGCGGACGTGCGGCGTGCCGCCGATGGTCTGGAGGATGTTCTGGGCTTTCATGTCGGGTCCTTGGGTTGAAGGTCGATGGAGGCGGAGTTCATGCAGTATCGCAGTCCGCTGGGCGCCGGGCCGTCCTCGAATACATGGCCGAGGTGGGCGCCACACTGGCTGCACACGGTTTCCGTGCGCACCATGCCGTGGCTGCGGTCGGTGATTTCGGTGATGGCACCGGGGATGGCTTTCCAGAAGCTGGGCCAGCCGCAGCCGGCGTCGAACTTGGTGCCGGAGTCGAACAGGTGGTTGCCGCAGCAGATGCAGTGGTAGCTGCCGTCGGCCCAGACCTGCTCGTACTTGCCGGTGAAGGGGCGCTCGGTGTGGGCGTGCCGCGTGACCTGGAAGGCGGCGGCTTCAGCGCCTTTCTCTACGAGCAGCTCGCGCCACTCGGCCTCGGTTTTCTGGATCGGGAACTGGCTCATGCGCGGGTCTCCTTGCGGTGGCTTCGGGTCAGGACGCATTGTCGTCGTCGACCGGTTTCAGGCATGATGTGGGGTTTATAAACGAACGACCGTTCTTTTTTTCGACAAACACAGGAGATATCCCATGCTGGGCCAGATGCAAAGCCAACCGCTGCTGATTTCCAACCTCATCGTGCACGCGGACCGTCACCATCACAGCACCGAGATCGTGTCGCGCCGTGTGGAAGGCGACATCCATCGCACCACCTGGGGTCAGGTCGCGTCGCGTGCGCGTCGGGTGGCCAATGCGCTGGACAGTCTGCACCTGGGATTTGGCGAGCGCGTGGGGACCCTGGCCTGGAACGGCTATCGCCACCTTGAGCTGTACTTCGGCGTCAGCGGTTCGGGGCGCGTGCTGCACACGCTCAACCCGCGCCTGCACCCCGAACAACTGGTCTGGATCGTCAACCACGCCGACGACCGCGCCATGTGCTTCGACATGAGCTTCCTGCCGCTGGTGCAGGCGGTGTGGAGCAAGTGTCCCGGCGTCAAACACTGGATCGCGCTGTGCGACGCGGACAAGCTGCCCGCCGACTCGGGCATCCCGAACCTCAAGAGCTACGAAGCCTGGATCAGTGGTCAGGACGACGCGTACAACTGGCCCGAGTTCGACGAAAACTGCGCGTCGAGCATGTGCTACACCAGCGGCACCACCGGCAACCCCAAGGGCGCCGTGTACTCGCACCGCTCGACCCTGCTGCACGCCTACGGCGCGGCGCTGCCCGATGCCCTGGGTTGTTCGGCGCGCGACTCGATCCTCCCCGTCGTGCCCATGTTCCACGTCAACGCCTGGGGTCTGCCGTACTCGGCGGCAGCGGTGGGCTGCAAGCTGGTCTTCCCCGGCCCGGCGCTGGACGGCAAGTCGGTCTACGAACTGATCGAAGGCGAGAAGGTCACCATGGCGGCCGGTGTGCCGACGGTCTGGCAGATGCTGCTGGGGCACATGCAGAGCAACGGTCTGAAATTCAGCACGCTGGTGCGCACCGTGATCGGCGGATCGGCTTGCCCGCCGGCCATGATCAACGCGTTCAACGACCAGTATGGCGTCGAGGTGCTGCACGCCTGGGGCATGACCGAGATGTCGCCGCTGGGCACGGTCTGCACGCTCAAGAATGCGCAGGTGGTGCTGCCTGCGGACGAGAAGCTCAAGGTGCGCCTGAAGCAGGGCCGCAGCGTGTTCGGTGTCGACATGAAGATCATCAATGACGACGGCGACGAGCTGCCCTGGGACGGCAAGGCCTATGGTGACCTGCTGGTGCGTGGCCCCTGGATCATCTCCAGCTACTTCAAGGGCGAAGGCGGTGACCCCTTGCAGTACGACAAGGCCGGTCGCGGCTGGTTCCCCACCGGCGACGTGGCGACGATCGACGCCGACGGGTTCATGCAGATCACCGACCGCAGCAAGGACGTGATCAAGTCCGGTGGCGAGTGGATCAGCTCCATCGACGTGGAAAACATTGCGATGGCGCACCCGGCGGTGGCGATGGCCGCGTGCATCGGCATGAAGCATCCCAAGTGGGACGAGCGGCCGATCGTTGTCGTCGTCAAGAAGCCGAACACCGAGGTGTCGCGCGAAGAGCTGCTGGCCTTCTACGAGGGCAAGATCGCCAAGTGGCAGGTGCCGGACGATGTGGTGTTCGTCGACGCCATCCCGTTGGGAGCGACCGGCAAGATGCAGAAGATGAATCTGCGCCAGCAGCTCGCGGACTACAAGTTGCCAGGGCTCTGACCACGGGGGCTCGTGGCCTCCCGTCGGCTCACGAGCCACATGCCGCTGGCGATCGTGACCAGCGTGACGGCGTAGAACACCATCTGCATGCCCGACGGCTGTGGGTCGTAGCCGATCAGGCCGTGCAGCACGGTGCCGAGCGCCGATGCGTCGGACAGCAGGTCGCTGGTGTCCCACAGCGGCGTCGCCAGGCTGGGCAGCAGGTCGGCCTGCACCAGCAGTCTCGCCACCTGTGATGCCATGCTGGCGGCCAGCAGCAGCACCAGCACGCCGGCGGCGAAGAAGAACCACTTGAGCGGAATGCGCAGCAGGCCGGCATACAACAGGCCGCCAACGAGCGCCCCGGCCACGATGCCGGCGGCGCCACCGGCCAGTGTGTCGCGCAAGCCGGTTTCGCTGCTGGTCGCCACGCCGTAGAGGAACAGCACGGTTTCTGCGCCTTCGCGCAGCACGGCCAGCGCCACGACAAGGAAGATGGCCGATTGCGCCTTGCTGCCGTTGTGGATGGCGTTGACCATGCCCTTCACGTTCATCGCCATTTCGCGGCCATAGGTGGACATCCAGATGTTGTGCCAGGCCAGCATGCAGACGGCCAGCGTCAGCACACCGGCGTTGAACAGTTCTTGTCCGGCGCCGCCGGCCCACTCGGACATCGCGCTCATGCTGGAAGCAACCGCCACCGCGCCCAGCAGGCCGGCGACCAGTCCTCCCACGATCCAGCGTTCGCGCCGGGGAATGCCGCGCGTGGCGGCCGCCATCACGCCGATGATGAGGGCGGCCTCGAGCGATTCGCGAAAGACGATGATGGCGGCAGCGAACATGGAGCGGCTCCGGTCGGAAGGGCGGTCTGGTTATTCGGCGACGATGGTGCCCTGCGCACCGGCCTGCTTTTCATGGAACTCTTCCACGAAGTTGTAGCGGCCAGGCTTGAGCGGGCCAAGGTGCACGACGACCGAGGACTTGCCCGGAATGACCTTCTCCCGGCTCAGCGGCTTGCTCTCGAACTCGGCCGGCGTCGCATCGTTGTTGACGACCTTGAGGTCAAACTTCTTGCCGGCAGGCACCTTGACCTCCTTGGGCGAGAAGACGTGGTTGTCGATGGTCAGCGTGATCACATCGTCTGCGGCTGTCGCAGCGGAGGCGGCGAAAAGGGCCAGGGTGGCAAGGGCGAATTTCATGGTGGCGTTCCTTGAGGAGAGGGGGCAAATGTCGCATGTAAATGACATTGATTATCATTATATTTAACTCGGAGCCCACCTGCAAACACCGTCCCGAATCTGTCACCTGTGCTACGGAACTGAAAGCAGAGTCGCCTGTGCGATAGCGCCTAGGGCATTCCCTGAGCGCCCCGCACAAGGGCAGCGCTACGCTGACAGCTTCACTTCCTTCAGGAGACCTCACGTGAAGTTTGCCCATCAGTCTGTTGCCGCCGCCGCCCTGCTTCTGGCCCTTGGTGGCGCTCACGCCCAGAAGGGTGAGACCGTCAAGATCGCGCTGATCGATCCCCAGACCGGCCTGATGGGGCCGCTGGGGCTGAACCAGATGCGCAGCTGGCAGTTTTTTGCCGACAAGTTCAGTGCCAGCAATCCGGCGGGCGTGAAGTACGAGATCGTGGCCTTCGACAACAAGCTCAGCCCGGCGGAAAGCCTGAACGCGCTGAAGGCTGCGCTGGATCAGGGCGTGCGCTACATCGCGCAGGGCAACGGCTCCTCGGTCGCCGGCGCGCTGATCGATGCGATCAACAAACACAACGAACGCAATCCCGGCAAGGAAGTGATCTTCCTGAACTACGCTGCGGTCGACCCCGACTTCACCAACAGCAAGTGCAGCTACTGGCACTTCCGCTTCGACGCCGACACCTCGATGAAGATGGAGGCGATGACGACCTTCATGAAGGACCAGAAGGACGTCAAGAAGGTCTATCTGCTCAACCAGAACTACTCGCACGGTCAGCAGGTCGCCAAGTTCGCCAAGGAGAACCTCGGGCGCAAGCGGCCGGATGTGCAGATCGTCGGCGAGGATCTGCACCCGCTGGCCCAGGTGCGGGACTTCGCGCCCTACATCGCCAAGGTCAAGGCCTCGGGCGCCGACACGGTCATCACCGGCAACTGGGGCTCCGACCTGGCGCTGCTGGTCAAGGCCGCCAACGAAGGCGGCTACACCGGCAAGTTCTACACCTACTACACCGGCGTGACGGGCACGCCCACCGCGCTGGGCACGGGCGGTGAAGGCCGCGTGTTCCAGGTCGCGTACTCCCACTACAACATGGGCGGCCAGATGGGTCAGTGGATGGCCGACTTCAAGGCCAAGTACAACGACGACATGTTCACCGGCGCCATCCCGAGCGCGTTGAACGTGCTGAGCAACGCAATCGCCAAGGCCAAATCGTCCGATCCGGTCAAGGTGGCGGCGGCGATGGAGGGCCTGAAAGTTGCCAACTACAACGGCGAGGTCGAGGTCCGCAAGCTGGACCACCAGTTGCAGCAGCCGCTGTACCTGACGGTCTGGCAGAAGGCCGACAAGAAGTATCCCTACAGCCCGGAGAACACCGGCATGACGCTGGCGCCGGTCAAGGAATTCCCGTCCTACGTGTCGAGCACGCCGACGAGCTGCCAGATGAAGCGGCCGGGCTGAACGAGTCCACCCCCGCGCCGCCGCGCGTCGCCCCCTCAAGGGGGCAGCGCGAGCGGCCCGGCGGAGCCGGTTCCGCCGCGCTCTCGACAGAGACATTTCGCTTCGGAGAGATGCTCGAGATGATGCGACGCCGGTGACCTGTGCGGACATACTCGGTCTGCATCGTTTCTTCTCCCCAACCGTTTCGCCCTCGAAAGGCCATTCATGGAGTTCTTCATCATCTCCATGCTCAACGGCGTGAGCTACGGCTTGCTGCTGTTCATGTTGAGCTCGGGGCTGACGCTCATCTTCAGCATGATGGGCGTGCTCAATTTTGCGCATGCCAGTTTCTACATGGTCGGCGCCTATGTGGGCTACACGCTGACCGGCGTGCTCGGCTTCTGGCCGGCGCTGGTGATCGCGCCGTTGGTGGTGGGGACGCTGGGCGCCCTGTTCGAGCGGCTGTCGTTGCGCAAGGTGCACAAGTTCGGTCATGTGCCCGAACTGCTGGTGACCTTCGGCCTGTCCTACATCGCGCTGGAGCTGGTGCAACTGATCTGGGGTCGCACGGCGGTGGAATTCCAGCCGCCCGAGGCGTTGCGGGGGCCGGCGTTCACGCTGGTGCACCACGCGACCGATGGTTTGCGGGTGGTGATGGGCGCGGCCGGCCAGGCCGCCTGCAGCGCCGATGGTGTGATCTGCACGCCGTTTCCGGCGACACGCGCCTTCATGATGGGCATCGCCGTGCTGATGCTGGTGGCGCTGTGGCTGCTGCTCACCCGCACCCGCATCGGGCTGGTGATTCAGGCCGCACTGACGCACCCCGAGATGGTCGAATCGCTGGGCCACAACGTGCCGCGCGTGTTCATGCTGGTGTTCGGGACCGGCACCGGGCTGGCCGGCCTGGCCGGCGTGATCGGCGGCAGCACATTCGTGACCGAACCCGCGATGGCGTCGACCGTCGGTTCGGTGATTTTCGTGGTGGTCGTGGTCGGCGGCATGGGTTCGCTCTCGGGGGCCTTCCTGGCCTCGCTGCTGATCGGCGTCATCCAGACCTTCGCCGTTGGCCTGGACCATTCCTTCGTGAGCGTGGCGCAGCAGCTGGGCTGGAGCCTGTCGGCTGCGGCGCAAAACAGTTCGCTGCTCAAGCTCACACTGTCGCAGGTGGCGCCGATCCTGCCGTACCTCTTCCTGGTGCTGATCCTGATCTTCCGGCCCAAGGGTCTTCTGGGCACCCGTGAGGGTTGAGCGACCATGAGCAAGTCCTACTACGAATTCAAACCCTGGAACGTCGGCCGGTGGATCGTCTGGTCGCTGTTTGCGATCGTGCTTGCCGTGGCGCCGCTGCTGTTTTCGAGCAACCTGTCCATCACCATGCTCACGCAGATGGGCATCGCGATCATCGCCTGCCTGTCCTACAACATCCTGCTCGGGCAGGGCGGCATGCTCAGTTTCGGCCACGCCGTCTACTCGGGACTCGGGTCCTATGTCGCGATCCACGCGCTCAACGCCGCCAGCGGTGGACAGTTGCCGATCCCCGTTAGTCTGGTGCCCCTGGCCGGTGGCCTGGCGGGTCTGTTCTTCGCCATTCTTTTCGGTTACGTGACCACCAAGAAGGCGGGCACGCCCTTTGCCATGATCACGCTGGGCATGGCGGAGCTGGTGTTCGCGATGTCGCTGATGTTCTCGGACTTCTTTGGTGGCGAGGCGGGCGTCTCGGGCAATCGCGTGATCGGCGAGCCCTTCATGGGCATCAGCTTCGGTCCGCCGGTGCAGGTCTACTACCTGATCGCGGTCTACACCTTCGTCTGCGTGGCGCTGATGTTTGCCTTCACCCGCACACCGCTGGGCCGCATCCTCAACGCCGTGCGCGACAACCCCGAGCGGGTGGAGTTCATCGGCTACAACACCCAGAAGGTGCGTTACCTGGCCTTCATGATCGCCGGCTTCTTCGCGGGTATCGCGGGCGGACTGGGCGCCATCAACTTCGAGATCGTGACGGCCGAGGTCGTCGGGGCCGCGCGATCGGGCGGCTACCTGCTGTTCACCTTCCTGGGCGGGGCAACCTTCTTCTTCGGTCCCATCATCGGCGGCGTGCTGATGGTGCTGGCGGCGGTGCTGCTGTCGGAGCTGACCAAGGCCTGGTTGCTGTACCTGGGGCTGATCTTCCTGTTCATGGTGATGTACGCACCGGGCGGCATCGCCAGCCTGATCATGATGAACCTGCGGGTGGCCTCGTTCGGGCGGCTGCGCGAGATCTGGGTGGCCTATCTGGCGCTGGGCGTGACGGCCGCGCTGGTGTTGCTCGGCGCCGGATCGATGGTGGAGATGATCTATCACCTCAAGCTCAATGCGGCCATGGGTGACACCGTGCGTTACCTGGGGATGGAGCTGGACGCGAAGACCGGCGCAACCTGGTTCGGCGCGGTGTTCGTGACGCTGACCTGCCTGGGGATCTTCGAGCTGGCGCGGCGGCAGTTTCTGAAGCAGTGGGCGGCCATCCAGACCGACATCGAAAAAGAAATCAAGCGCCGGGAGACCGAATGAGCATCACACCCCACGCCGCGAATCCCGAGCGGTTCGATCAGGGCATGAGCCACGTGCACGCGGGCGGCTATGCGCTGGAGTTGCGGGACCTGCGCAAGAGCTTCGGCAAGACCGAGATCATCCGCGGCGCCAACCTCGCGGTGCGCGCCGGCGAGCGCGTGGCCATCATCGGCCCCAATGGCGCGGGCAAGTCCACGCTGTTCAACCTGATCTCGGGCCGCTTCGCGCCCACCAGCGGCGAGGTGGTGCTCAACGGCACGCGCATCGACGGCAAGAAGCCGTTCGAGATCAACCGCCTGGGCCTCTCGCGCAGCTTCCAGATCACCAACATCTTCCCCAAGCTCAGCGTGTTCGAGAACCTGCGCTGCAGCGTGCTCTGGAGCCTGGGCTACCGCTACACGCTGTTCCGTTTCCTGGCCGACCTGACCGATGCGAACGACCGTGCCGAGGAACTGATGCGGATGATCCGGCTCGACAAGAAGCGCGACACGCTGGCGATGAACCTGACCTACGCCGAGCAGCGCGCGCTGGAAATAGGCATCACCATCGGTGGCGGGGCCAACGTGATCCTGCTGGACGAACCGACGGCGGGCATGAGCAAGAGCGAGACCAGCCGCTTCATCGACCTGATCCGCGAGGTGACGGTGGGCAAGACGCTGCTGACGGTGGAGCACGACATGGGCGTGGTGTTCGGCCTGGCGGACAAGATCGCGGTGGTGGTCTACGGCGAGGTGATCGCCTTCGACACGCCCGAGGCCGTGCGCGCGAACCCCAAGGTGCAGGAGGCCTACCTGGGCTCGGTGCTGGCCGACCAGCAGGCCGCCGAGGCCGGACATTGAAGGCGGTGCACAGATGCTGAAAATCGAAAACCTCCATGCCTTCTACGGCAAGAGCCATGTGCTGCACGGTGTCTCCATGGGCGTCGGGCAGGGCGAGATCGTCGCGCTGCTGGGCCGCAACGGCTCGGGGCGCTCGACCACGGCCAAGGCCATCATGGGGCTTGTCGACTGCGAGGGCAGCATCGACTGGAAGGGCCAGCCCATCCGGGGGCGCAAGCCCTTCGAGATCGCGCACCTGGGCATCGGCTACGTGCCCGAGAACCGCGACATCTTTCCCAAGCTGACCGTGCACCAGAACCTGCTGCTGGGCCAGAAGGGCAGCGGCAAGGGCTCGCGCTGGGGCTTCGACGACATGTACGCGATGTTTCCCCGGCTCAAGGAGCGACAGCACACCGAAGCCGGCGTGCTCTCGGGCGGCGAGCAGCAGATGCTGACCCTGTGCCGCACGCTGATGGGCGACCCCGACCTGATCATCATCGACGAGCCGACCGAGGGCCTGGCGCCCAAGATCGTCGAGCTGGTCGGCGAGTACCTGCAGAAGCTCAAGGCGCGCGGCATCTCGGTGCTGCTGATCGAGCAGAAGCTCACGATTGCCATGGCCATCTCGGACCGCGCGCTGGTGATGGGCCACGGCAGCATCGTGTTCGAGGGCACGCCCGACAGCCTGCGCGCCGATCCATACACCCGCAAAGAGTGGCTTGAGGTCTGACCCGAAAGCGACAGGCGGTGGTTGCCGCGATGCAGCAACTTCCTAAAATCGCACGACCGTTCTTTTTTGAACTGTTTTCCCGCTTCACCCCAGAGGAGATTTCATGACCGCTGAGTACAAGGTCCACGGCGATGTCGCCGTCATCACGCTGAACAACCCACCGGTCAACGGCCTGGGTCTGTCCACCCGCCAGGCCATCGTCGACGGCCTGGAGAAGGCCGAGAACGACGCGGCGGTCAAGGCCATCGTGCTGACCGGTGCGGGCAAGGCCTTCTCGGGCGGCGCCGACATCCGCGAGTTCGGCACCCCCAAGGCGATCCAGGAACCCAACCTGCTGTCGGTCATCATCCGCGTGGAGAACACCACCAAGCCGGTGATCGCGGCCGTGCACAGCGTGGCCATGGGCGGTGGTCTGGAGCTCTCGCTCGGTTGCCACTACCGCATCGCGGCGCCGGGCTGCAACGTCGCCCTGCCGGAAGTCAAGCTGGGCCTGATCCCGGGCGCCGGTGGCACGCAGCGTCTGCCGCGCGTGCTGGGTGTCGAAGCCGCACTCAACATGATCGTCAGCGGTGAGCCGGTCAAGAGCGAGATGCTGGCGCAGTTGCCCGGCCAGAAGCTGTTCGACAAGATGGCCGCGTCGCCCGAATCGCTGGCCGAGGAAGCGCTGGCCTTTGCCCGCGATATGGCCGCCAAACACGCCGACGGCTCGCCCTTCCCGCTGGTGCGCAACCTGCCCTGCAAGCACAAGGACGGCGATGCCTACTTCCAGTTCGCGCGCAACATGGTCAAGGGCATGGCCAAGAACTTCCCAGCGCCCGCCAAGTGCGTGGACGCCGTCGAGGCCGCGACCAAGAAGAAGTTTGCCGACGGCATGGTCTTCGAGCGCGAGATCTTCATCAACCTGATGTGGACGGCCGAGTGCCGTGCGCTGCGCCACCTGTTCACCGCCGAACGCGCCGCCAGCAAGATCCCCGACGTGCCGGAGGACACGCCCAAGCGCGACATCCAGTCGGTCGCCATCATCGGCGCCGGCACCATGGGCGGTGGCATCGCCATGAACTTCCTCAACGCCGGTGTGCCGGTGAAGATCCTGGAGATGAAGCAGGAGGCGCTGGACCGCGGCATCGCCACCATCCGCAAGAACTACGAAGCCCAGGTCAAGAAGGGCAAGCTCAAGCAGGACAAGTACGAGCAGCGCATGGCCCTGCTGAGCACCACGCTGAGCTACGACGACATCGGCTCGGCCGATCTGGTGATCGAGGCCGTGTTCGAGGACATCGGCGTCAAGGAAGCGGTGTTCAAGGAGCTCGACCGCGTGATGAAGCCCGGCGCGATCCTGGCCTCCAACACCTCGACGCTGGACGTCAACAAGATCGCCAACTTCACCAAGCGCCCGCAGGACGTGGTGGGCATGCACTTCTTCAGTCCGGCCAACGTGATGAAGCTGCTGGAAGTGGTGCGCGGTGACGCGACCGCCAAGGACGTGCTGGCCACGGTGATGGCGATCAGCAAGAAGATCAAGAAGACGGCCGTGGTCTCCGGCGTCTGCGACGGCTTCATCGGCAACCGCATGATCGAGCAGTACGGCCGTCAGGGCGGCTTCCTGCTGGACGAGGGCTGCACGCCCGAGCAGGTCGACAAGGCGATCGAGAAGTTCGGCTTTGCCATGGGTCCGTTCCGCATGGGCGACCTCGCCGGCAACGACATCGGCTGGGCGATCCGCAAGCGCCGCTATGTCGAAAAGCCCGACATGAAGTACAGCAAGACCGCCGACCTGCTGTGCGAGAAGGGCCGCTTCGGTCAGAAGACCGGCGCCGGCTGGTACGACTATGTGCCGGGCAAGCGCGACGCCATCCCGAACGCCGAGGTGGTCAAGATGATTGAGGACCACCGCAAGTCGCTGGGCATCACGCCGCGCAAGATTTCCGACGAGGAGATCGTGCAGCGCCTGGTGTTCTCGCTGGTCAACGAGGCCGCGCACATCCTGGAAGAGGGCATCGCCAACAAGGCCAGCGACATCGACGTGGTCTACATCTTCGGTTACGGCTTCCCGGTGCACCGCGGCGGTCCGCTGAACTACGCCAACGAGGTCGGCCTGTTCAACGTGGTCCAGGCGATGAAGCGCTTTGCGAAGAACCCGCTGGACGACGCGAACTTCTGGACGCCCGCACCTTTGCTCGCCAAGCTGGCGGCCGAAGGCAAGACCTTCTGATGACCGCACGAATCACGATTTGAGGAACCCATCATGACCAACGCCGTCATCGTCTCCACCGCCCGCACGCCCCTGACCAAGAGCTGGAAGGGCGCCTTCAACATGACCCATGGCGCCACGCTCGGCGGCCACGCCGTGCAGCACGCCGTGCAGCGCGCCGGCATCGACGCATCGGAAGTCGAAGACGTGATCATGGGCTGCGCCAACCCCGAAGGCGCGACCGGCGCCAACATCGCGCGCCAGATCGCGCTCAAGGCCGGCCTGCCGATCACCGTCTCGGGCATGACCGTCAACCGCTTCTGCTCCTCGGGCCTGCAGACCATCGCCCTGGCCGCCCAGCGCATCATCGCGGGCGAAGGCTCGGTCTACGTTGCGGGTGGCGTGGAAAGCATCTCCTGCGTGCAGCAGGAGATGAACCAGCACATGCTCAAGGATCTGGCGCTGGAGAAGCAGAAGCCCGAGATCTACTGGAACATGCTGCAGACCGCCGAACAGGTGGCCAAGCGCTACGGCATCGGCCGCGACGCCATGGACGAGTACGGCGCTGCCAGCCAGCAGAAGGCCGCAGCCGCCCTGGAAGCCGGCCTGTTCAAGGCCGAGATCGCGCCCATCACCGTGACCGCCGGCGTGGCCGACAAGGTCATGGGTCTGATGACCAAACAGGTCACGGTCGAGAACGACGAAGGCATCCGCCCCGGCACCACCTTCGAGAGCATCCACGGCCTGCGCTCGGCGATTCCCGGCGGTCTCGTCTCCGCCGGCAACGCCAGCCAGTTCAGCGACGGCGCGGGTGCCTGCGTGGTGATGGATGAAACCCTGGCCGAGAAGCGTGGCCTCAAGCCCCTGGGCCGTTTCCTCGGCTTTGCGGTCGCAGGTTGCGAGCCCGATGAAATGGGCATCGGTCCGGTGTTCGCGATTCCGAAGGTGCTGTCGCGTCTGGGCCTGAAGATCAGCGACATCGACCTCTGGGAACTCAACGAAGCGTTTGCGGTGCAGGTGCTGTACTGCCGCGACAAGCTGGGCATTCCGGCCGACCGCCTGAACGTCAACGGCGGCGCCATCGCCGTGGGCCACCCCTATGGCGTGTCGGGCCAGCGCCTGACCGGCCACGCGCTGATCGAAGGCAAGCGCCGTGGTGCCAAGCGCGTCTGCGTGACCATGTGCATCGGCGGTGGCATGGGCGCTGCGGGCATTTTCGAAGTGCTCTGAGCATGGCCGAACCGGTTACGGTCAGTCCCGAGGTCTTCCTCGCCATGGGCCGCGAGGTCCTGGCGAAGCAGCCGTTCTCGGTGCTGATCGGGGCCGAGCTGGCGGCGCTCTCGCCCGGCCGCTGCGAGCTGCAGGTGCCGGTGTCGGAGGCGGTCAAACAGCAGTTCGGTTTCGTGCACGGCGGGGTGCTGAGCTACGCCGCCGACAACGCGCTGACCTACGCGGGCGGCACGGCGCTGCGGGTGCCGGTGGTCACCTCCGAGTTCAAGATCAACTACCTGCGCCCGGCCATCGGCGAGCGGCTGATTGCGCGCGCCGAGGCGGTCTACACCGGCAAGACCCAGGCGGTCTGCCGCTGCGATGTGTTCGTGTGGCAGGACGGCGAAGAGAAGCTCTGCGCAGTGGCGCAGGGCACCATCGTGGCGCTGCCGGCCACGCCGACCCCCTGACGCGGAGCCACCGGACATGCGGCCCTACCGGATCGGTGCAGGTGCCGGCTATGCCGGCGACCGGATCGATCCGGCGGTCGCGCTGGCCGAGCACGGGCGACTGGATGCGCTGGTCTTCGAATGTCTGGCCGAACGCACGATCGCGCTGGCGCAGTTGCGCCGCCGCGCCGATCCGGCGCAGGGCTACGACCCACTGCTGGCCGCGCGCCTTCGGGCCGTGCTGCCGGCCTGCCTGGCCAACGGAACAACCATCGTCACCAACATGGGCGCGGCGAACCCGCTGGCCGCGGGGCAGGCGGCGCTCGCCGTCGCGCGCGAACTGGGGCTGCCACGGCTGAGGGTGGCGGTCGTGCTAGGCGACGACGTGCTGGACTGGGTGCGACGGAATGACGCGCCGCTGCTAGACAGCACGGACACGGCCCGCTCGCTCGATGACCGGATGATCTCGGCCAACGCCTACCTGGGCGCCGACGCGCTGCTGCCGGCGCTGGCGGCGAAGGCCGATGTGATCATCACCGGCCGCGTGGCCGACCCTTCGCTGTTCCTGGCGCCACTGATGCATCACTTCGGCTGGGCGACCGACGACTGGGCGCTGCTCGGCAAGGGCCTGGCCGTGGGCCACCTGCTCGAATGCGCGGCCCAGGTCAGCGGCGGTTATCTGGCCGACCCGGGCCGTGTCGAGGTGCCCGACCTGCACCGGGTGGGTTTTCCGCTGGCCGAGGTGGAGGCCGACGGTGGCGCGGTGATCACCAAACTGCCGGGCACCGGCGGACGCGTGGACCGCCTGAGCTGCACGGCGCAACTGCTGTACGAGGTGGAGGACCCTGCCGCCTATCTGCAGGCCGATGTGACAGGCGATTTTTCGCACGTGTGTTTGACCGAACGGGGCGATGACCGTGTGCGGGTCGAGGGTGCCAGCGGGTGCGCGCGACCGCAGCAGCTCAAGGTCAGCCTGGGCTACAGCGACGGTTTCATCGGTGAGGGACAGATCTCCTACGCCGGTCCGGGCGCGCGGGCGCGTGGCGAGCTGGCGCTGGAGATCCTGCGCCAGCGACTTGCCGACGAGCGCTTGCTGCCTTCGCTGAGCGGCCTCGAACACCGCGCCGAGCTGATCGGCGTCAACGCCATGCACGGTCCGGCGCGGGGTGCCGACCGTGAGCCTTATGAGGTGCGGGTGCGGCTGGCGGTGCGCTGCGCCTCGCGTGCCCAGGCCGAGCGCGTGGGCCAGGAGGTGGAGGCGCTCTATCTCAACGGCCCGGCGGCCGGCGGCGGCGTCACGCAGTCGGTGCGCGAGGTGGTGGCGGTGGCGTCCACGCTGATCCCGCGCGAGGCGGTGCGGACCCGTGTGGAACTGCTGGAGTTCTCGCGATGAGCAAGCGGACAGCACACGACGTGACAAGCGTGGGGGGCCGCACGCTGAGAGACATCGCCATGGCCCGCTCCGGCGACAAGGGCAACCGCGCCACACTCAGCGTGATCGCGCTCGACCCGGCCGACTTCCCTCGGCTCGAACGGTTGCTGACGGTCGAGCGGGTGCAGGCGGTCTATGCGGGCGTGGTGAGTGGTGAGGTGCAGCGTTTCGTGCTGCCGCCGCTGCACGCCGTGCACTTCGTGATGCATGATGCCCTCGCCGGGGGCGTCACCCGGTCGCTGGCGCTGGATGCGCACGGCAAGACACTGAGCGCGGCGATCCTGGACCTGCCGCTGGACGACTGAGTTCTGATTCACACCACAAGGAGACAAGACGATGCGAACCCTGACACGAGTCATCGCCGCCGCTGCGGCCACGCTGGCCTGCGCCGCCGCCTTCGCGCAGACCTACCCTGACAAGCCGATCAAGGCCGTCGTGCCGTTTGCCGCCGGCAGCGCCACCGACCAGATCGGCCGCGCCTTCGCGCAGAAGATGCAGGAGGTCCTGGGCCAGCCCATCGTGATCGACAACAAGCCCGGCGTGAACGGCATGCTGGGCGCCGACGCGGTGGCCAAGGCCGCGCCCGATGGCTACACCCTCCTGATCGGCACCAACAGCACCAACGCCGCGCTCAAGAGCCTGATGAAGCAGTTGCCTTACGACCAGGACAAGGCCTTCGCGCCCGTGGCCTACATGGGCTCGGTGCCGCTGATCATCGCGGTGCACCCTGACGTGCCGGCCAAGACGCTCAAGGAGCTGGTGGCGCTGGCCAAGGCCAAGCCCGGCAGCATCAACTTCGCCAGCGCCAGCACCTCGCAACTGGTGTCCACCGAGATGTTCGCCGGCATGGCCGGCATCGAGCTGACCAATGTGCCGTACAAGAGCGGCCCGGCCGCGATGACCGACCTGATCGGCGGCGTGGTGCAGATGTTCAGCGCCGACTTCGCGGTGATGCTGCCGCAGGTCAAGGCCGGCAAGGTGCGTGGCCTGGCCGTGACGTCGACCAAGCGTTCGCCCGCCGTGCCCGACATCCCGTCGGTCAACGAGGCCCTGGGCGTCAAGGACTACGAGCTGATCGCCTACTTCGCGATGTACGTGCCCGCCGGCACGCCGCACGACGTGATCGCCAAGCTCAACAAGGCGGCCAACGCCGCAGCCAACAGCAAGGAGGTGCAGGAAAAATTCGCCGGCATCGGCTTCGCTGTGGAACCCGGCACGCCGGAGGACCTGGCCAAACGCGGCGTGGCCGAAACGGCCAAGTGGGCCAAGGCCATCAAGGACGCCAAGATCGAACCGCAATAAGCCCTGACTCAAAGCCCCTGTCCATCCATGAGCCTGCGCCCCACCATCGACTTTCTGCTCAACGACTGGCTGTCGGTCGAGCGCCTGAACCAGCGCGAGCGGTTCGCCGACCACAGCCGCGAGACCTTCGACGCGGTGCTCGACACCTGCGAGCGCATCGCGCGCGAGAAGTACGCACCGTTCAACCGCCTGGTCGACACCCAGGAGCCGCACTTCGATGGCGAGAAGGTGATCCTGCCGCAGGCGACGCACGACGCGCAGAAGGCCTACGCCGAGAGCGGCATGCTGAGTGCGGCGCAGGACTACGAGATCGGCGGCATGCAACTGCCCTACACGGTGGAAGCTGCGGCCAATGCGTTCTTCGCGATGGCCTCGGTCTCCATCGGCAGCGGCATGCTGACCACCGGCAACGCCAACCTGCTGATGGCCCACGGCAGCGAGCTGCAGAAGCAGGTGTTCGCGCTCAACGAGTTCTCGGGACGCTGGTCGGGCACCATGTGCCTGTCCGAACCGCAGGCCGGGTCGAGCCTGAGCGACGTGGCGACGCGCGCCGTGCCGGACGGTGCCGGTTTCGAGAGCGATCCGCTCGGTCCGCGCTACCGCCTCAAGGGCAACAAGATGTGGATCTCGGCCGGCGAACACGAGCTGACCGAGAACATCATCCACCTGGTGCTCGCCAAGATCCCGGACGACAACGGCAAGCTGGTGCCGGGCGTGCGAGGCATCTCGCTGTTCATCGTGCCCAAGCGGTTGGTGGACACCGACGGCCAGCTCACCGGCGAGCGCAACGACGTCGCGCTGGCGGGCCTGAACCACAAGTGCGGCTGGCGCGGCACGACCAACACGCTGCTGAACTTCGGTGAAGGCAAGTACCCGGTGCGGGGCGAGAGTGGCGCCATCGGTTACCTGGTCGGCCAGCCCGGCAAGGGCCTGCAGTGCATGTTCCACATGATGAACGAGGCCCGTATCGGTGTCGGCATGGCCGCGACCATGCTGGGCATGGCGGGCTACCACGCCTCGCTCGACTACGCCAAGAACCGTCCGCAAGGCCGACCCATGGGCGCAGGAGGCAAGGACGCTGCCGCACCACAGGTCCGCATCATCGAACACGCCGACGTCAAGCGCATGCTGCTGGCGCAGAAGAGCTACGCCGAAGGCGCGCTGGCGCTGGAGCTGTACTGCGCGCGGCTGGTGGACGAGCAGCACACGGGCACGCCCGAGGCCGCCGACGACGCGCGCCTGCTGCTGGAGGTGCTGACGCCGATCGCCAAGAGCTGGCCCAGCGAGTGGTGCCTGGAAGCCAACTCGCTGGCGATCCAGATCCACGGCGGCTACGGCTACACGCGCGACTTCCCGGTCGAGCAGTACTGGCGCGACAACCGCCTGAACATGATTCACGAGGGCACGCACGGCATCCAGGGCATGGACCTGCTGGGCCGCAAGGTGCTGATGGAAAACGGCAAGGGCCTGCAACTGCTGGCCGGACGGATGAACGACACCATCCAGCGCGCGATCCAGGTGCCCGAGTTCGCGGCGCACGCCAACGCCCTGGGCAAGGCGCTGCAGGACGTGGGCGCCACCACCAAGGCCGCCTGGGCCACAGCCAACCCGACCGAGGCGCTGGCCAACGCCGTGCCCTACCTGCAGGCCTTCGGCCACACGGTGCTGGCCTGGATCTGGCTGGACGTGGCGCTGGCCGCGCGCGCGGCGGCCCACAGCAGCGCCCGCACCGGCCGACTGGCCGCGGCCCGCTTCTTCTTCCACTACGAACTGCCCAAGATCGGTGCCTGGCTGCAGGTCGTGCGCGACCGCGACCTGACCTGCGCCGAACTGGCCGAAGACGCTTTCTGATTTCCCGCCATTCCAAGGAGACATTCATGACCCGTACCGTGACCCAACTGTTTGACCTCAAGGGCAAGACCGCCCTCGTGACCGGCGGCTCGCGCGGCCTCGGCCTGCAGATGGCCCATGCGCTGGGCGAAGCCGGCGCCCGCGTCGTCATCAGCTCGCGCAAGGCCACCGATCTGGAGGAAGCCACCGCCGAACTGCAGGCCGCCGGCATCGATGCGCGCTGGATCGCCGCCGACTGCCAGCATGAAGAAGACATCCGCCGCCTCGTCAGCGAAACGCTGCAACGGGTGGGCGATGTGGACATCCTGGTCAACAACGCCGGTGCCGCCTGGGGGGCTCCGGCCGAAGACCATCCGCTCGAGGCCTGGGACAAGGT
>JAEUOT010000007.1 GCA_016790705.1 Hydrogenophaga sp. | reverse complement strand
GTCTCGGGGTTCGGGGCCGAACCGTCCATGCCCAGCACCTTGCGCAGGGCCTGATAGCCACCGCGGGCTTCGTAGTCCTTGAGCGACCAGTTGCTGCCGTTCAGATCCTTGTAGATCTGGGGTTCGATGTGGCGACCATGGAAGCAGGTCTGCACGCCGGTGGCGCTGAACTGGGACAACACTTGCTGGGCGTTCATTGCTTGCCCTCCGCGGCCTTCAGGCCGTCGATCAGCTGGTCGAGCTTCTCGTTGCTCATGAAGCTGCACATGTGGCGGTCGTTGACCAGCATCACTGGCGAGTCGGCGCAGGCACCGAGACACTCGCTCTGCTGCAGCGTGAACATGCCGTCGGCCGTGGTTTCACCCATGGCAATGCCCAGCCTCTTTTCCAGGTGGTGCAGCGCGGTGTAACCGTCGCGCAGCTGGCACGGCAGGTTGGTGCAGACGTTGAGCTTGAACTTGCCCACCGGCCGCTGGTTGTACATGTTGTAGAAGGTCGTCACTTCGTGAACGGCCATCACCGGCATGCCCAGATAGTCGGCGATCGCCTGCTCGGCGGCGTTGCTGACGTGGCCCTGCTCCTGCTGCACGATCGACAGGCAAGCCATCACGGCCGACTGCGCCTGCTCGGCAGGGTACTTGGCCACTTCACGTGCGAAGCGCGCCTTGGTGGACTCCGACAGCTCCATCGCCGTCACGGGTCCGCTGGATGCGGGGGTCGAGATCATCGATCAATCTCTCCAAAAACGATGTCCATCGTGCCGATGATGGCCACGGCATCGGCCAGCATGTGGCCCTTGGCCATTTCATCGAGCGTAGACAGGTGCGTGTAGCCGGGTGCACGGATTTTGAGGCGATAGGGCTTGTTGGCACCGTCGCTCACCAGGTAGATGCCGAATTCCCCCTTGGGGTGCTCGACGGCGGCGTAAGCCTCGCCCTCGGGCACATGGAAACCTTCGGTGAACAGCTTGAAGTGATGGATCAGCTCTTCCATGCTCGACTTCATGGCCTCACGCGACGGCGGCGCGACCTTGTGGTTGTCGGTGATCACCGGACCGGGGTTCACGCGCAGCCAGTCCACGCACTGCTTGATGATGCGGTTGGACTGCTTGAGCTCTTCCATGCGGACCAGGTACCGGTCATAGGTGTCACCGGTCTTGCCCACCGGGATGTCGAAATCGACCCGGTCGTACACGTCATAGGGCTGCTTCTTGCGCAGGTCCCAGGCGATCCCGGAACCGCGAAGCATCGGACCGGTCATGCCGAGATTGAGCGCACGCTCAGGCGTCACGACGCCGATACCGACGGTGCGCTGCTTCCAGATCCGGTTGTCGGTCAGCAGCGTGTGGTACTCGTCGAGGTACTTGGGGAAGCGCTGCGTGAAGTCGTCGATGAAATCCAGCAACGAACCCTTGCGGTTGCTGTTGAGTTCTTCGATCGCCTTCGCATTGCGGATCTTGTTGACCTTGTACTGCGGCATAGTCTCCGGCAGGTCGCGGTAGACGCCACCGGGACGGAAGTAGGCCGCGTGCATGCGGGCGCCCGACACCGCCTCGTACATGTCGAAAAGATCTTCACGCTCACGGAACGCATAGATCAGGATGGTCGAGCTGCCGCAGTCGTTGCCGTGCGAACCCAGCCACATCAGATGGTTCAGGATGCGCGTGATTTCGCTGAACATCACACGGATGTACTGAGCGCGAACCGGCACCTCGATGCCCAGCATCTTCTCGATCGCCAGGCAGTAGGCGTGCTCGTTGCACATCATCGAGACGTAGTCCAGGCGGTCCATGTAGGGCAGCGACTGGATGAAGGTCTTGTGCTCGGCGAGCTTTTCCGTGGCACGGTGCAGCAGACCGATGTGGGGATCGGCACGCTGCACGACCTCGCCATCGAGCTCCAGCACCAGACGCAGCACACCGTGCGCGGCCGGGTGCTGAGGACCGAAGTTCAGGGTGTAGTTCTTGATTTCAGCCATGATCAGTGCAGTCCGCCATAGTTGGGTTCGCGGATCACGCGCGGCGTGTTTTCACGAGGTTCGATCGACACCGGCTCGTAGACCACTCGCTGACGCTCGGCGTCATAACGCATCTCGACGTGACCCGAAACAGGGAAGTCCTTGCGGAAGGGGTGACCGATGAAGCCGTAGTCGGTGAGGATTCGGCGCAGGTCGTTGTGCCCTTCAAAGACGATGCCGTACAGGTCGAAAGCCTCGCGCTCGTACCAGTTGGCCGAAGACCACAGCTCCGTCACGGAGGCCACCACCGGGAAGTCGTCCTCGGGGCAGAACACGCGCACACGCACGCGCTGGTTGAGGCTCACGGACAGCAGGTGGACCACCACGCCAAAACGCAGACCTTCCCAGACGCCATCTCCGTAGGCCGAATAGTCGACACCACAGAGGTCGATCAGTTGCTCAAATTTCGCCTCGGGCGCATCACGCAGGGTCTGCATGACGCCGACATACTGCGCGGCATCCACCACAATGGTCACCTCATCCAGCGCGACCTGGATCGACTTCACCCGATCCCCCAACAACGCGCCAAGCACGTTCTTGAGCACATCGGGGTGTGTGGCTACGGGGTGGGCGGTATCGCTCATGGGATCGGCTTTCTCGGGCAGGCACTTGGCGCGTCAGGCGCGTGCGATCGTGTTGGTGCGGCGGATCTTCTGCTGCAGCTGAATGATTCCGTACAGCAGCGCTTCGGCCGTCGGCGGGCAGCCCGGCACGTACACATCCACCGGAACGATGCGATCGCATCCACGCACGACGGAATAGCTGTAGTGGTAGTACCCGCCACCGTTGGCGCAGGACCCCATCGAGAGCACCCAACGCGGCTCCGCCATCTGGTCATACACCTTGCGCAGCGCCGGAGCCATCTTGTTGCACAGCGTGCCGGCAACAATCATCAGGTCCGACTGACGGGGACTGGCACGAAACACCTCGGCACCGAAACGCGAGATGTCGTAACGGGCAGCGGCGGCGTGCATCATTTCCACCGCACAGCAGGCCAGACCGAAAGTCATCGGCCAGAGAGAGCCTGTTTTGGCCCAGTTCACCACCGAGTCGTAGCTGGTGGTGAGGAAGCCTTCCTTGAAGACGCCTTCAATCATGTGTGCTCCAGAGCGCCGAGGCGCGTCATTCCCAGTCCAGTGCGCCGATCTTCCAGGCGTAGATGAATCCGACCAGCAGGTCGATCAGAAACACCACGCCCGTCCAGAAGCCCGAAGAGCCGATATCGGTCAACGCAACGGCCCAGGGCACAAGGAACGCGATTTCAAGATCAAAGAGGATGAAGAGGATGGCGACCAGGTAGTAGCGCACATCGAACTTCATGCGCGCGTCTTCGAAGGCTTCGAAGCCACACTCATAGGGAGAGTTCTTCTCGGGGTCGGGCCGATTGGGCCCGAGGATGTAGCCAAGCGCCTGAGGGATGATGCCGACGGCAATTCCGACCAGGATGAACAAGAGCACGGGGAGATATTGTTCGAGACTCATCGTGGGTCGGTTCCATGCGCATGACCCTGCAGGCCATGCCAGCTTGTTTTTGGTGCCGACGGCGAGACTCGAACTCGCACAGCTTTCGCCACTACCCCCTCAAGATAGCGTGTCTACCAATTTCACCACGTCGGCTGGGTCTGCGCTGCCAAGCTCACGAGGGTCGGTGTGAGCGTTCCTGACAACTCTCAGAGTTTACCCTGAAACCCTCCCATTTTTCGGCGGGCAAACGGCTTTTTCACAGGGAAAGCTGCGACCTCACGGCCTCAGCCCACCCCATGCACGGCCGGCTGTCAACGGCCTTACTTGCCCGGAATTTGCGCAGCACCGGTTGCCGGGGCTGCGGGCGTCTCGGCGGGCTTGGCCGCTGCGGCGTCGGGAGCAGTCGAACCCGCGGCCGGCGCTGCCGGCGCCGTGGTCTCCAGCACGCTGCCCGAACGGCTCGAGGAGGGAACGCTGTGCCCGAAATAGGCCAGCGCCAGCGTGGAAACCAGGAACACACCAGCCAGGACGGCCGTGGTGCGGGACAGGAAGTTGGCGCCACCGGTGGCACCGAACAGGCTGGCCGAGCCGGCGCCCCCGCCAAAGGCGGCCCCCGCATCGGCGCCCTTGCCGTGTTGCATGAGGATCAGGCCGATCATGCCGATGGCGGCAAGGATCTGGACAGCCTGGAAAATGGTCATCAAAACGTTCATGTCTGCTCCAGAAGGAAAAAGGCTCAGGCGGCAGCCGCCACGATTTGCAGGAAGTCAGCGGCCTTCAGGGAGGCTCCACCGATCAACCCGCCATCAATGTCAGGCTGGGCCAGCAGCGTAGCGGCGTTGGCGGCGTTCATGCTGCCGCCGTACAGGATGTGGACTCGCTTGGAGTTGGTGGTCGCCGCAGCCAGTTGGGCCCGCAACACGGCATGCACCGCCTGGGCCTGTTCGGGCGTGGCGGTTTTGCCGGTGCCGATGGCCCAGACGGGTTCATAGGCAACCACGATTTCGGTGATGCAGTGACCCACGGTATGGATCACGGCAGCCAGTTGGCGCTTGACCACGGCCTCGGTCTCGTTCGCCTCGCGCTCGGCCAGGGTCTCACCGACACAGACGATGGGCGTGACACCCGCCGACAGCGCACGCTGCGCCTTGGCAGCCACCAGCTCATCGGTTTCGCCATGGTACTGACGGCGCTCGCTGTGGCCGACGATGGCGTAGCGGCAGCCGAAGTCCTTGAGCATGCCCACACTGACCTCGCCGGTGTAGGCACCCTGCTCATGCGCCGACACGTCCTGCGAGCCCCAGGCAATCGGGCTGCCCTGCAGCAGCGATTGCAGTTGGGCCAGATAGGGCGAAGGCGCACACAGCGCGACCTCCGCGGAAGGCTGGCCGATGCCCGCAAGCATCGCCTTGACCAAGGCTTCATTGGCAGCCAGGCTGCCGTTCATCTTCCAGTTGCCGGCGATCAGTTTGTTGCTCATCTCAGTCTCCGAAACGGGTTCAGGCCCAGGTCAGCACGATCTTGCCGATGTGCTGGTTGGACTCCATCAATGCGTGGGCCTCGGCAGCGCGGGACGCCGCAAAGGTGCTGTGGATCACGGGTTTCACAATCCCCTGCTCCAGCAACGGCCAGACCTTCTCGCGCAGTGACGCAGCGATGGCCGCCTTGAAGGCGACCGGTCGCGGCCGCAGGGTGGAGCCGGTGATCACCAGCCGGCGACGCAGCACCAGACCGGCATTGAAACCGGCCTTCACGCCACCCTGCACCGCAATGATGACCAGGCGGCCGTCTTCGGCCAGGCACTCGACCTCACGCGCCACATAGTCGCCCGCGACCATGTCGAGGATCACGTTCACACCCTGCCCGCCCGTCAGCTCCTTGGCCACGGCGGCGAAGTCCTGGGTGCGGTAGTTGATGGCGTGGTCGGCGCCAAGACCTTTGCAGGCGGCACACTTCTCGTCGCTGCCGGCTGTAGCGATCACGGTCGCGCCAAAAGCCTTGCCCAACTGGATCGCCGTGACACCGATGCCACTGGTGCCACCTTGCACCAGCAGCGTCTCGCCGGACTGCAAACGGCCGCGGTCGAACACGTTGCTCCAGACGGTGAAGAAGGTCTCGGGCAGCGCAGCGGCCTGCACATCGTCGAAACCGGCCGGCACCGGCAGGCATTGACCCACGGGCGCGACGCAGTACTCTGCATAACCGCCACCCGCCACCAGCGCGCAGACACGGTCTCCGACGCCGAACCCCGCCTGCGCCATTGCGACCGCGTCACCCGACTCGATCACACCGGCGATCTCCAGACCCGGCAGATCCGAAGCGCCCGGCGGCGGCGGATAAGAGCCGCTGCGTTGCAGCACATCCGGGCGGTTCACGCCCGAGGCGCGCACGCGGATCAGCACCTCGCCGGCACCCGCGACCGGCGCCGGACGTTCCGTCAGGCGCAGGACCTCGGGGGCACCGAAGCTACTGATCTCGACCGCGTGCATGACCGTCAACGGCAGCGGCTTACTGCTGCTGTTGCTGGGCCTGCTCGCCACCGCCGTTGCGGTCGAGCAGCGCCTTCATGGACAGCTTCACGCGGCCCTTCTCGTCGGTCTCGAGCACCTTGACCTTCACGATCTGGCCTTCCTTGAGGTAGTCCGTGACCTTCTCGACGCGCTCGTGGGCGATCTGGCTGATGTGCAGCAGACCGTCCTTGCCGGGCAGCAGGTTGACCAGGGCACCGAAGTCCAGGATCTTGGTGATCGGGCCTTCGTAGACCTTGCCCACTTCCACCTCGGCCGTGATCTCGGCGATGCGGCGCTTGGCCTCTTCGGCCTTGGCGCCGTCGGTGGAGGCGATGGTGATGGTGCCGTCTTCGGCGATGTCGATCTGGGTGCCGGTCTCTTCGGTCAGCGCACGGATGGTGGCGCCGCCCTTGCCGATCACGTCGCGGATCTTCTCGGGGTTGATCTTCATCGTGTACAGACGCGGTGCGAAGTTGGAGATCTCCGTCTTCGCTTCGCCCATCGCTTCCTGCATCTTGCCCAGGATGTGCATGCGCGCTTCCTTGGCCTGGGCCAGTGCGACCTGCATGATCTCCTTGGTGATGCCCTGGATCTTGATGTCCATCTGCAAGGCGGTCACGCCGTTGGTGGTACCGGCCACCTTGAAGTCCATGTCGCCCAGGTGGTCCTCGTCACCCAGGATGTCGGTCAGCACCGCGAAGCGGTTGCCTTCCTTGATCAGACCCATGGCGATCCCTGCCACGTGCGCCTTCATCGGCACACCGGCGTCCATCAGCGCCAGACAGCCACCGCAGACGGAGGCCATGGACGACGAACCGTTGGATTCGGTGATTTCCGACACCACGCGGATGGTGTAGGGGAAGTCTTCCTTGGTCGGCAGCGCGGCAATCAGCGCGCGCTTGGCCAGACGGCCGTGGCCGATTTCGCGGCGCTTGGGGCTGCCCACGCGACCGGTTTCGCCGGTGGCGAACGGAGGCATGTTGTAGTGCAGCATGAAGCGGTCTTCGAACTCGCCGGCCAGGGCGTCGATCTTCTGCGCGTCGCGGTCGGTGCCCAGCGTGGCGATCACCAGGGCCTGGGTTTCACCGCGGGTGAACAGGGCCGAACCGTGGGTACGGGGCAGCACGCCGTTGCGGATTTCGATCGGGCGCACGGTGCGGGTGTCGCGACCGTCAATGCGCGGCTCGCCGGCCAGGATTTGGCCACGCACGATGGCGGCTTCGATATTGAACAGCAGGCCTTCGATGGCGACGCTGTCGAACTCCACGCCCTCGGCCTTCAGGCCATCCATCACAGCGGCGTAGGCTTCGCGGCAGGCCTGGGTGCGGGCCTGCTTGTTGCGGATCTGGTAGGCGGCTTCGAGCTTGGCCTTGCCCAGGGCTTCGACCTTGGCGATCAGCGGCTCGTCCTTGGCGGGAGGCTGCCAGCTCCACTCGGGCTTGCCGGCGTCGCGCACCAGTTCGTTGATGGCGGCAATGGCGATGGCGCCTTGCTCATGGCCGAACACCACGGCGCCCAGCATGATTTCTTCCGACAGTTGCTGCGCTTCGGACTCCACCATCAGCACGGCGGCTTGCGTGCCAGCGACCACCAGGTCCATCTGGCTGTTCTTGCGCTCGGTCTGGCCGGGGTTCAGCACGTACTGGCCGTTGATGTAACCCACGCGGGCGGCACCGATCGGGCCGTTGAACGGAATGCCGGAGACCGACAGGGCGGCCGAGGTGGCGATCATGGCGGCGATGTCGGCGTCCACTTCCGGGTTCAGCGAAACGGTGTGGATGATGACCTGCACTTCATTGAAGAAGCCGTCCGGGAACAGGGGGCGGATCGGACGGTCGATCAGGCGGCTGGTCAGGGTTTCCAGCTCGCTGGGGCGGCCTTCGCGCTTGAAGAAGCTGCCGGGAATCTTGCCGGCGGCGTAGGTCTTCTCCAGATAGTCGACGGTCAGCGGGAAGAAGTCCTGGCCGGCCTTGGCGTCCTTCTTGGCGACGACGGTGGCCAGCACCACGGTGCCGTCCATGTCAAGCAGCACGGCGCCGCTGGACTGGCGGGCGATTTCGCCGGTTTCCATGCGGACCGTGTGCTGGCCCCACTGGAAGGTCTTGGTGACTTTGTTGAACATGGTCATGTGTCTCTCCTGTTGCGTGGACGCATGGGCTGCGTCCGGAGCCTGGAAGCCTGTGAGGCAGAACACGATGCCATTCCAGCGGGGCTGAGGACCTCCTCAGGCCCGTTGGAATGACACAGCTTCGCTCTGCTGCTCAACGGTCTCCGTGGTGAAAAAGCGCAAAACGCCTGAGCCAGCGAACCAACCCAGGCGTTTTTTGCATGAAGCGACGTGCGATTACTTGCGCAGGCCCAGCTTGGCGATCAGGGCGACGTAACGGTCGGCGTCCTTGGCCTTGAGGTAGTCCAGCAGCTTGCGGCGACGGCTGACCATCTTGAGCAGACCGCGACGACCGTGGTGGTCCTTGGCGTGCTGCTTGAAGTGGGGGGTCAGTTCGTTGATGCGTGCGGTCAGGATGGCAACCTGCACTTCGGGGCTGCCGGTATCGTTGGCAGCACGGGCGTTGTCGGCCACAACAGCGGCCTTGACGGATTTTTCGATCATGATGATTCCTGTCGGTGACATGCGTCCCGCCGCAGCCTGCGCCTCGGGGCAAAGATCCCTGAGACACCGCCGCAACGGGCGTGAACGCCATCCAATACGGACGGCAACCGGGAATTATAGCCCAGCCGATCCGCCTTGGGCCGCCAGCCAGCGACCCAACCGCTCGGCACCCAGCACCAGACGCTCCGGGTCGCGGCTGGCAAAGCACCAGCGCAGCCAGCCCGCAGCCTCCGGGCCGAAGGCACTGCCGGGCGCCAGTCCCAGTCCCGCCTCGCGAACCAGCCGCTTGGCGGTCTGCAGGCAATCGGCCTGCCCGTCCAGCCGGAAGAAGGCATACATCCCGCCCAGGGGCTCGGCCAGTTGAACGCCCGGCATCTTGCGCAGCAGGGGCACCAGGGTGTCGCGGCAGACCTGCAGGTGTTTCACCAGCCCCGGCGTCACCTCGTCGCCGCGTTGCAGGGCCACGGTGGCGGCGCGTTGGGCGAACACGGGGGCGCAGGAGGTGTTGAACTCGATCAGCTTGCCGACCGGATGGGTCAGCGCCCGGGGCAGCACCAGCCAGCCCAGCCGCCATCCGGTCATGAGGAAGCTCTTGGAAAAGCTGTGGGCGACGATGAGCCTGTCTTCGGGCTCGGCCACATCCAGGAAGCTGGGCGCTGCGCCGTTGGCGGTGTCGCCTGCGAAGTACAGGCGCTCGTACACCTCGTCGGCCAGGATCCAGGTGCCGGTGTGTCGGCAATGCGCCAGGATCGCGGCCTGTTCCTGCGGCGTCAGCGTCCAGCCGGTCGGGTTGTTCGGCGCGTTGAGGATGAGCATCCGGGTCGCCGGGGTGATCGCCGCCAGCAGTGCGCCCAGGTCCAGCGTCCACGCACCGGCGCGGGCGCCCCGGGTCTCCACCCGCAGCGGCACAGTGCGCACCCGCGCCCCCATGATCTGCGGTTGCGCCACCAGGTTGGGCCAGGCCGGCGTGACGACGACCACCTCGTCGCCCGCCTCCACCAGCGTCTGCGAGGCCAGCATCAGGCCGTTGACCCCACCGGAAGTGACGGCGATCCGGTCGAACCAGTGGTCGGTGGGCTGCTGCGGGTGCAGGCCGTGGGTGTAGCCGGCGATGGCGTGGCGCAGCTCCGGCAGGCCGAGGTTGTGGGCGTAGAAGGTCTCGCCCGCATTCAGCGACGCGATGGCGGTTTCACGGATGAAGTCGGGCGTGACCTCATCGCTCTCACCGAACCAGAACTTCAGCACATCGGGCAGGCCCATGCCCGCATTGGCCACCTCGCGGATGCGCGACTCTTCCAGACTTTCCACCACCGGCCGCATGAACGCTCCTAACAATCAGGGACGCTGCATCGTACAGGTGTGCGGCATCTCGGCCTGCTGCGGCGTGAGCTGGCGGATGACGCGGAAACCATAGCCGGAGCCCTCGACGTCGAATTTCGCGCCGGGAGCACCCTGGCGGTCCATCACGGCAACGGCCAGCGGCTGCTGGAACTGGTGGTCGGCCGCGCGCATGTAGGCGGACTGGCCGGCGAAGCTGACGCGGCTTTTCTCCAACTGCGTGGCGATGTCTGCGGCCCGGGTCGAACCCGCCTGTTCGATGGCATGCGCCAGCGACTCGATCATCAGTTGCATGCGCATGTGCACATAGTCATCGGCGGGGTTCGGGAACCGCTGGCGAAACGACTGATAGAACGCCTCCGACGGCTTGCCCGGCGTGTTCGGGAACCAGTCCGCCACCGCCACCACCTTCCCGATACCGGCTTCGCCGATGGCGGCCGGCGCACCCAGCGCGTTGCCGTAGAAGGTATAGAAACTGCCTTCGAAGCCCGCCTCGCGCGCCGCCTTGACCAGCAGGGTCAGGTCGTTGCCCCAGTTGCCGGTCAGCACCGCCTGCGCGCCACTGGCCTTGATCTTGGCGGCATAGGGCGCAAAGTCCTTGATCCGCGCCATCGGGTGCAGCTCGTCACCGACGATCTTCACATCGGGTCGCTGCGCCGCCAGTTGCTGACGCGCCTCGGCCAGCACCGCCTGACCGAACGAATAGTCCTGGCCGATCAGGTAGATGCTCTTGAGCGCCTTGTCCTCCTTGACCACGCTCATCAGCGCGCTCATGCGCATGTCGGCGTGGGCGTCGAAACGGAAGTGCCAGAAACTGCACCGCGCATTCGTCAGCACGGGGTCCACCGCCGAGTAATTGAGGAACACCACCTGGCGCGCCGGGTCGCGTTCGTTGTGCTTGTTGATGGCGTCGATCAGTCCGGCCGCAGCGGCGGACGAGTTGCCCTGGGTCACGATGGTGATGCCTTTGTCCACCGCCGCGCGCAGGGAAGACAGGGCCTCCTCGGTCTGACCCTTGCTGTCAAAGCGCACGATCTCCAGCGGACGGCTTCCGCCCGGCAGCTTCACCCCGCCGCGGGCATTGACCCGCTCGGTGGCCCAGACCAGATTGCGCCAGACGGCTTCGCCGGTGTTGGCGAACGACCCCGAAAGGCCTTCGATCATGCCGATGCGGATCGGCTCCGGCTGCGCCATGGCGGCCGGAGCCACAACCGACAGCGAAGCGAGGACGAGGGACATGCCGGGGAGGGAAGCGAGAAAACGACGGATCATCGGATGGCTCAGGTGACGGACGACCGGGAGTCGCCGGGATTGCGCATGACTGTCGCATGCGCGACAAGGGGCGCCAGTGTAGCGGCGGCCCGGGCGGTGCGAGGCGACAACCATTCGACATCGCGGGATTCCAGGGCCAGCAGCAGGGACGCGATCTTCGCACCACAGCCGGCCCGCACCTGTTCGAAGAACAGGCTGTTGACCAGCCCGTCGGTGTCGGGGTCCAGTTCCCAGGACCTGGGGCCGGGGTGCAGCAACAGGATCTGCGGGTTGCACCGCTGCACCAGCGCACGGTTCACCACGCGCGCCGGATCGGGAGGCAAGAGGCCCCGTGCGCTGTCGGGCATGCGATAGGGCATCACCTCCAGCGCATCGCTGCCCGCCACCACCTCCTCCAGCCGCTGGACAAACTCGATCTGGACACCCCGCGCCCGCAGCCGCTCCTGCACATCCTCAGGCCATCCGTCCACGTCCGGCGCGAAGGCGAGACACCGGCGCAGCCCCAGCCGCGCACACAGCAACAGCAGACTGCGCACCACGCGGGCACCGACATCGCCCACCAGACCCAGCGTCAGATCGGCCCACTCCGGCCGTCGCGACGCGATGCACCAGGCGTCGGTCAGCGCCTGGACCGGGTGTTCGTGCAGACCATCCCCGGCGTTGATCAGGGGCACATCCAGCCAGTCGACATTGCCGATCTCGCGCAGGTCGACCGGACTGCGCACCACCAGCGCATCGGTCATCTGCGCCAGCACCTGAAGGCTGTCCCGCATCGACTCGGCGTAGGGCGGCACCGCACGGGTTTCGGCCAGGCCGGCAAAGCCCGTGGTCGTCGCACCGAGCAGGTCCACCGCGCGCTGGAACCCGACGCGGGTGCGGGTGCTGGGCTGGAAAAAGGCGAGACAGACCTGCCGTCCCTCAAGCATCCGGGGCGGCCGTTCCCCGGCCCGGTAGCGCCAGATGGCGTTGAACACGGCGCCAATGTCGGACGCCTCCAGATCATCGATTCCGCGAAGATGCCGCATCACGCCCCCCTGTCTTTGGCCGCATTGTGAGGGGCGAGACAGCGTTCAGGCGAGTTCTGCCAGGGGCCAGCGCGGGCGCACGTCAAAGTGGTAGCCGGCGGCGCCCTGTGTCAGGTCAACCCGTCCGGCCTGCACCCGCAGTCCGGCGGCGAGCGCGATCATGGCGCCGTTGTCGGTGCACAGGTGCAGCTCGGGATAGTGGACGCGGACCTTGCGTTTGGCGCACGCCGCGTTGAGCTGTTCGCGCAGGCGGGCGTTGGCGCCGACCCCGCCGGCCACCACGACACGCTGCAGCCCGGTCTCCTCGAGCGCGGCCAGCGACTTCTTCACCAGCACGTCGACGATGGCGGCCTGCACGCTCGCGGCCACATCGGCCTTCTGCTGCGGGGTCAGCGGGTCGGCGAGGTGCGCGGTCGCCGGGCCGTCGGGGTGGGCGTGGGCCAGGCGCTTGACCTGGGTCAGCACCGCCGTCTTCAACCCGGCGAACGAGAAGTCGAGATCGCCGCTGTGCAGCAGCGGACGCGGAAACTTGAAAGCCGCAGGATCGCCCTGCTGCGCCAGCTTCGACAGCGCCGGCCCGCCCGGGTAGCCCAGCCCGAGCAGCTTGGCCGATTTGTCGAAGGCCTCGCCGGCGGCGTCGTCGATGGTCTCGCCCAACAGCTCGTAGCGCCCCACGCCGTCGACCCGCATGAGCTGGGTGTGGCCGCCCGAGACCAGCAAGGCCACGAACGGGAACTCGGGCGGATCGGCGCTGAGGAACGGCGAGAGCAGATGCCCTTCGAGGTGATGCACACCGATCACCGGTTTGCCCAGTGCCATGCCCAAGGCGCAGGCCACGCCCGAGCCCACCAGCAGCGCCCCGGCCAGGCCGGGCCCGCGCGTGTGCGCGATGGCGTCGACCGCCGACAGCGGCACGCCGGCCTGCGCCATGACCGCATCGGTCAGCGGCAGGACGCGACGGATGTGGTCGCGGCTGGCCAGCTCGGGCACCACGCCACCGTAGGCCTGGTGCATCTCGATCTGGCTGTGCAGCGCGTGGCCCAGCAGGCGCGGCGTGGCCGAGCCACTGGCGTCGACCAGCGCCACGCCGGTCTCGTCGCAGGAGGATTCGAATCCGAGGATCAGCATGTGGGGAAGTCTAGTGGCCGGCCCGGGAACGTTATCGGAGCGGGTAGCGAGAGAGCCGTTGCGTGTCCAGCAGCCGGATCTCGCGCTTGTCGACCTCGATCAGCCCCTTGTCTTCAAGCTCTCGCAACACCTTGGAGAAATACTCGGGCGTCATCGACAGGCGCGAGGCGATCGAGGCCTTGCTGACCGGCAGCAACACGCTGGCCGCCGATTCGCCACCGTCGTCCGGCAGGTCGCGCATCAGGTAACCGATCACGCGTTCGACACCGCTGTGCAGCGAATACGCCTGCACGTCGTTCACCAGACCATGCAGCCGCCGCGACAGGCCGGCGAGCATGCGCATGCTGAAGTGGGCGTCGTTCAGGATCTCGCGCATCACGGCATCGCGCGACACGCTCAGCAGCAGCGTGTCGGTCAGCGCCTGGCCATTGATGATGTAGGGCCGCTCCATGAACATCAACGTCTCGGCGAAGGTGTTGCCCGGACCGACGAGTTCGATGATCTTCTCCTGACCCGCCGGAGAGATCGCGAACAGCTTGACCTGACCGGACACGGTCACGTGGAACTCTTCGCAGGGCTCTCCGGTGCGGAACACGTCCTCACCGCGCGCGAACTGCCGCAAGCGGCTGCCCTGCGCCAGACGCTGCAGTTCCTCCCCCCGCATCTCCTGGAACAGCGGCAGCATGGAAAGATAACGGGGCAGGTCGAAGCGGGACAGGTCCATGGAAGTGAGGCAGACATTTCGGCAGAGCGCACGACTGTAGCCGCGAACCGGCCCCGCTCCTAGGCACAGCCCTCAGGCGGCGCGGGCCATGAAGCGCTGGTGTACCGCCGACAGTTTGCCCACCAGGTCCTGCGGCCGGTGCACCAGGGCGTAGCCCTGCTGCCCGAACAGCATGGGCAGGTAGTCGTGCGCGGCCTCGTCGATGGTGATGCAGAACGGCAGCAGCCCGGCGGCGCGTGCGGCCAGCACCGCGTACCGCGTGTCCTCCAGGCCGTAACGGCCCTCGTACACATCCAGGTCGTTGGGTTTGCCGTCGGTCAGCAGCAGCAGCAGGCGCTGGCGCTCCGGGCGCTGCTCCAGCCGCGTGGTGGCGTGGCGGATCGCCGCGCCCATGCGGGTGTAGTAACCGGGTTTGATGGCGCCGACGCGGTCGCGCGTGCGGGCGCCCCAGGGCTCGTCGAAGCCCTTGAGCTGGTGGATGCGCACGTTCTGCCGCCGCACTGAGGAGAAGCCCAGCATTTCGAACGGATCACCGCTGGCGCTGAGCGCCTCGCCGAACACATAGAGCGCATCGCGGATCACGTCGATCACGCGCGCGGTCTGCGTCGCGTAGGCGTCGGTCGAGAGTGACAGGTCCGCCAGCAACAGGGTGGCCAGGCTGCGCTCGCTGCGCACCCGCCGGCTGAACACCGACGGCGATTCGCTGCGTGGCGCGGCCGCGGACTCGACGTGGTGACGGATCCAGGCGTCGAGGTCCAGCTCCTCGCCCTCGGGTTGCGCGTGCAGCCGGCCCATGCCGCCGCGCAGCACCTCCATGCGCCGACGCACGCGGCGCGCGGTCACACGCAAGGCCGGCGGCGGCGCGAACGTCGGCGGCGCGGCCGTGACCATGGTCTGCAATGCGCAGTGGTCCGCGATCAGCGCACCGCGGCGCCAGTCCCACTCGGGCAGGCGGATGCCCGGGCCGAGCGGCCGGTCGTCGGCGGCGGCGCTCGGCAGGTCGAGGTCGAACTTCACGCGCGAGGCGGTGCTCTGTCCGTCGGGCGCGATGGCCAGCACATCCATGTCGTTGGCCGCCGCCAGCGCGTTGCCGTCGTCGTCATCGTCGCTGGCGCGGTTGACCTTCACGAACTCGCCCCATGACAGGATGGATTCGGCGCGGAAGAACATCATCAGCGGCGCCTTGTCGCGCTCGTCGGCCACCGCCTGGGCGCGACGACGACGCCCGTCCTGCGTGGTGGGCGCGCGCTCGGTGCCTGAGGACTGCGGGTCCTCGTCGCGCGAGACGGGACGGGCCGCGGCGGCGGCAGTGGTGTCCAGCCAGAGCCAGACCGGCGCCACCTCGTCGGGGCGCACTGGGCCGGCCGCGTCGCCCTGCCCGGCCAGCGCCCGTTGCACCGCACGCTCGGCCTCGGCGGCGCGACCACGCAAGCGCGCGGGGTTCGGCCGCAAAGCGGACTCGGCGGCCAGCAATTGGCGATGGCGCTCGCGCAGGCCCGGAAAGCTGTCCAGCGCGGCCAAGGTAGCGCGGCGGTTGTCGGCGATCCAGTCGCCGGTCGGTTCGATGTGCGCGGCCAGCGCGGCCAGCCAGAGGTAGAGCGCCCGGTTGAGGGACGCGTCGGCGTGCACCGCGATGCACGGTGGCAGCGACAGGACCTCGGGTTCCAGACGCGCGGTGGCCGCGTGGGTGCCGGTGCCGGCCACACGCTGCAGCCAGTCGCGGGCGCCACCGACCTTGCGTTCGCTGGCCGGACCGACCCGCACCGCCGGCGCACCACCGGCCGCACGGAACATCAGGTTCAGGCTGCGCTGCACCTCGGGCAGCGACACCGCGGCTGCGTCGTGCTGCCGGTTGGCTGCGCGGCGGATGAAGCGGTCCCACTGCTGGCCGACCCACTCTTCCATCAGACATTCCTTTCGAGCATGGCGGCCGCTTCGCTTTCTTCACGGCGTTGCCGCAGTGTTTCGCGCACGGCGTCGGCGCCGACCTTCCACTCCAGCAGCGGCTCGCGCTGCTGGGCGCCCCGCGTCTCTTCGCACGAGTCCAGGCACTGCCCGCACTGCACGCAGGAAAACATCATGCGTTTGATGTTGCGCGGGTGCAGCCGCATCGGGCAGCCGTTGTCGCAGGCTGAACCTTGCGGGAAATTCGCCGTGGTGCAGGTGCGGCAGTCGCGCGCGTGGTCGCGGTCGAAGGCGACGACCATGCCCTTGGGGTTCGCCATCCAGACCAGGCTCTGGAACAGGCCCACGGCACAGCCGAAGCGGCAGAACAGGTGGCGCGCGAACGCGAACTCCAGCGTGAAGACCGTGCTGCCGGCCACCAGGAAGCGCGTCTGGTTGGGCGTGAGCGTGCCGCTCAGCAGGCCGCCCCAGATCTCGGTCGGTGGCAGCAGGTAGCTCAGCAGGGTGATGGCCCAGAGGAAGCCGAACACGATGCACAACGTGAAGAACACCGGCCACCAGCGGGCCGAGGGTGTCACGCCCGCGCGCCGCGTGGTGTGGGTGTCCCAGAAGCTCAGCTTGCCGCAGGCGCGCTGCAGCGCGCTGTTGAGCGTCTCGACCAGGGTGAAGTGCGGACACAGCCAGCCGCAGTACAGGCGGCCGTACCGCCAGGCCACGGCCAGGAAAGCCACGATCAGCGCGATCGCGGGCAGGAAGGCGCGGACAAATATCTGGATCGCGGCCTGGTTGGCCGTGATCTCGCCGTGCGCGAAGGAAGCGCCGGGCCGCCCCAAGCTTCTGTGACCCCCTTGGGGGGAGTGCGAGACGAAGTCGCGCACAGGGGGCGACCAGAACTCGTCGATGCCCAGCGACCAGCGCTGGCCCAGGAACCACAGCTGCGTCTCGTTGAGATCAAAGCGCAGCAGGTTGAGCGCAGGGGCGAGCAGGAACAGGGCGAAGAAGCCCAGCTGGAAGAAGAGGCGGCGGCGCTGCATGGTGTGTGGCTGACAGAGGAGGGGTCGCAGCGCCGCCGCTGCAAAACATTCAGGTCGCGGTGCCGAGCATCGCCTGCACCACTTCATCGAGGGCGGCGGCGGTCTCGTGGTCATCGGTCAGCGCGTCGACGATGGCCGAACGGCAGGCGACGGCCAGCGGCAGACCGCTGGCCACCAGACGCGCCGCCATCACCAGCAGGCGCGTGCTCACGGTTTCTTCGAGGTCGTGGTTGGTCAGGCGCCGCAGCGCTTCGGCCAGCTTCACCAGCCGACCGGCCATGGACGGATCGACACCGGCCTCGGCCACCACGATGCTGCGCTCGACCTCGGGCGCGGGGTAGCCGAAGCTCAGCGCCACGAAGCGCTGCCGCGTGCTGGGCTTGAGGCTCTTGAGCAGGTTCTGGTAGCCGGGGTTGTAGCTGATGACCAGCATGAAGCCCGGCGGTGCGACCAGTTGCTCACCGGTGCGCTCGATGGGCAGTACACGGCGGTCATCGGCCAGCGGGTGCAACACC
This sequence comes from Hydrogenophaga sp., assembly GCA_016790705.1. Taxonomy (GTDB): domain Bacteria; phylum Pseudomonadota; class Gammaproteobacteria; order Burkholderiales; family Burkholderiaceae_C; genus Hydrogenophaga. The sequence goes on along the minus strand of JAEUOT010000007.1, from coordinate 13,065 downwards.
ACGGTGGTGTCCTTGCGGGCCTCGACCACCTCGTCGAGATAACAGATAGCGCCGCTGCGCACCGCGCGCGCCAGCGGGCCGTCGTGCCAGACCGTGCCCTGTTCGCCGATCAGGTGGCGGCCGACCAGGTCGGCCGCGCTCAGGTCGTCGTGGCAGCTTACGGTGATGAGCGGCCGGCCCAGGCGGGTCGCCATGTGTTCCACGAAGCGGGTCTTGCCGCAACCGGTCGGGCCCTTGATCAGCACCGGCAGGCGCTGGCGGAAGGCGTGCTCGAAGAGCGCGACCTCGCCCGCCTGCTCGGCGTAGAACGGCGCTTTCATCAGGTGCTGCTGTTCACTGTGGTCCATGGCGGTTCACCGGGGTTGAGTCTCAGGCGCGGGCACCGATCAGGCCGTTGCTGGTGCTGCCTTCGCGCACCGGCTCACCGCCGATGAAGAAGCTGGCGAAGTAGGTGAACTGGCCGATCAGGAAGGTCACGCCGCCGAAGATGCGCACCCAGTAGAAAAAGCTCAACTGGTCCTGCGTGTTCATGAAGCTCATCGCGCCGGTGGTGGGCATGCGTTGCAGCCAGACCTGCAGGATGCCGGCGCCGGTCAGGGCCAGCACCATCACGGCCATGCCGATGGTCATGATCCAGAAGCTCCACATCTCCACGCTCTGCGCCTTGGCGCTGTTGGCGATGCGGCCGCGCAGCGTGGGCATGGCGTAGCTGATCAGCGTGATCACCACGAGCACGTAGGCACCGTAGAAGGCCAGGTGGCCGTGGGCGGCGGTGATCTGCGAACCGTGGGTGTAGTAGTTGACGGCGCTGAGCGTGTGGATGAAGCCCCAGAGACCAGCGCCCAGGAAGCCCAGCACCGAGGTGCCCACAGCCCACAGCACGGCGGCCTGGTTCGGGTGTTCGCGGCGGCGGCGCTGCACCATGTTGAAGGCGAAGACCGTCATCATGAAGAAGGGAATCGGTTCCATGGCCGAGAAGATCGAGCCGATCCAGTGCCAGTAGCCGGGCAGGCCGATGAAGTAGAAGTGGTGGCCCGTGCCGAGGATGCCGGTCATCAGCGCGAAGGCGATGATCACGTACAGCCACTTGTCGATCACTTCACGGTCCACACCCGTGGTCTTGACCAGCACATAGGCCAGCAGCGCACCCAGGATCAGTTCCCACACGCCTTCCACCCAGAGGTGGACGACGAACCACCAGTACATCTTGTCGCGCACCAGGTTGTGCGGGTTGACGAAGCTGAACAGGAACATCAGCGCCAGACCCCAGAGGCCCATCAGCAGCACCAGGGTGATGGCCGTCTTGCGGCCCTTGAGCACCGTCATGCTGATGTTGAACAGGAAGCCCAGGGCGACGATCACGATGCCCACCTTGGTCGGCAGCGGCTGCTCCAGGAACTCGCGGCCCATGGTCTGCAGCAGGTCATTGCCGGTCAGCTCGGCGAGCTTGGCATAGGGCACCGTCAGGTAACCGACGATGGTCAGCGCGCCGGCCACCAGGAAGACCCAGAACAGGATCTTGGCCAGCAGCGGCGAATGCAGCTCGGTCTCGGCCTCCTCGGGGACCATGTAGTAGGCCGCGCCCATGAAGCCGAACAGCAGCCAGACGATCAGCAGGTTGGTGTGGACCATGCGGGCCACGTTGAACGGGATGTAGGGGAAGAACAGGTCCCCGATCACGTATTGCAGGCCCAGGCCGATGCCGAACAGGATCTGCCCGGCAAACAGCACCATGGCGGCGATGAAGTACAGCTTGGAGACCGACTGGCTCTGGTACTTGAGGGTTGGAATGTGCATGGTGTTTCTCCAATCAGCCTTCGATGTTCGGTGGCCACTTTTCGGTGTTCACGCCATTGGTCCATTTCAGGAACTCGACCAGGTCATCGAGCTGCTGGTCGGTCAGGTTGAACTGCGGCATCTGGCGGCGGTGCGGCGCGCCGGTCGGCTGGGCCTTGATCCAGGCCTTGATGAAGTCGCCACCGCGGCGCTGGTACACGTTGCCCAGCTCGGGCGCGAAGTACGCGCCCTCGCCCAGCAGCGTGTGGCAGCCGATGCAGTTGCGCGTCTCCCAGATCTTTTTGCCCGCGACCACGGCAGGCGTGATCGCTTGCGCGTTGGAGCGCTCGGGGATGCGGCGTTCGCTGTCGAACACGATGGCCGCGAACAGCAGCGCAAAAAATACGCTGCCACCGTAGAACATGTTGCGGGCGGTCTGTTTGGTGAACCCGCTTTGCGTTTGGCTCATGAAGCCCTCCATCACTGGTTGATGGGGCGTATCCTCCTTTTTTGCTCGGGTATCGTCCTTGAACCAGTTCAAGGAACGGTCCACATGCCTGTTTCACAGTGAGACCCATGGACACCCACACCCCTTCCTCCGACCTGCACGCCGCCGTGATGGCCGCCCTGGCCCAGGTCGACGACCCCGAAATGGGCGAAAACCTTGTGGACCTCGGGGTCGTCGGCGAGGTCGTGGTGGATGGCGGGCGCGTGAGCGTGCGCCTGATCCCGACCAGCGCCACCTGCCCCATGGCCGACGTGATGGTCGACGACGCACTGAGTGCGGTGCAGCGCGCCTGCCCGCCGGGCACCGAGGTCGACTTGCAGATGGACTGGGACACCGTGTGGTCGCCGGATCGGCTGGCGCCCGCGCTGCGCGAGCGATTCGGATGGTGACGCCGGCCCGGCCCCGTGCGGCCGAGCCGCCGCCCCTGCCCCGCTGGGCCGTTGCGCTGGCGGCGGTCATGGCGATCACCAACCTGCTGGGTGCCGTCGGCGGCGGCCTGGTGCGGCTGGGCGCCCTGCCCGCCCAGACCTTCGGCCCGACCGGCGCGCAGGCCATCGGCGGCCACGGCGCGGTCATGATGGCCGGCTTCTTCGGCGCCCTCATCGCGCTTGAACGTGTGGTCGCATTGAGGCGTGGCCTGTGGGTGCCGGTGCTGGCCGCGCTCGGCGGCTGGCTGGGCTGGGGCGCGGGGCTGTGGAGCGCTGCGGGCGTGTTCTGGGTCGCCTCGGCCGCGGGCCTGGTCTGGCTCTATGTCTGGGCCGGCACGCACCGCGCCATGTCGCTGCCGCTGGCGGTCGAGGCGTCGGGCGCGCTGGCGCTGGTGATAGCCAACGCGGCCTTCGCCGCCGGGCAGATCGACGCGGCGCGCATCGGCTGGAGTGCCTTCCTCGTGCTCACCATCGCGGGCGAGCGGCGCGAACTCACGCGGCTGGTGAAGCTGCCCGGCTGGGCGGCGCAGGCCTTCCTGCTGGTCTGGGCCGGCGCGGGCGCGGCCGTGCTGGGGGCGCTGCTGTGGCCCGGCGCGGCGCAAGCCCTGTGGTGGATCAGCATGGCGCTGCTGGCCGCGTGGCTGCTGCGCTGGGACGTGGCGACCCGGCAGTGGCGCGCCAAGGGCTGGGCTGGCCACACCGCGATCTGTCTGGTGGTCGGCTACGTCTGGCTGGCGGTGGCCTGCGTGCTGGGTCTGGCCGGTCTGGCGGTGGCGTGGCACGCGCTCTGGCTCGGCTTCGTCATGGCCATGGTGTTCGGCCACGCGCCCATCATGCTGCCGGCCCTGGCCGGCTGGCGGCCCGAGCCCACGCGCTGGGCGCTGCTGCCGCTGGGCGTGCTGGGGGCAAGTCTGGCCCTGCGGGTGCTGGCCTCGGCCAGCGCCTGGCCGGCCGGTCTGGCAGCCGCCGGGGCCGGGCATGCACTGGCGTTTGTGCTGTTCGGCGCGGTGATGGTGCGGGCGGTGCGGCGGGGCCGCTGATCAGGCGGTCAGCACCACGCTGAACAGCGCGATCAGCCCCAGCACCACCAACAGCCAGCCGATCACCGCGCGCCGCCACAGCGCGGGGGCGCTCCGCAGCTCCATGTAGTCCAGCGCGATCAGTGTGCCCTTCACCGCCGAGAGCGCGAGCACGGCGAGCGTCGCCACCGTGCCCAGGTGCCCGCCGCCGGCAGCGGCGCCCTCGCCCAGCCACCAGCTCGCGAGGGTAGCGAGCGCGAGCAACGCGAAGATGAGGTCTGCCTTGGTGAATCGCATGACAGGTTTGCGGCTCAGCGGATGACGTAGACCAACGGGAAGAGCACCATCCACAGCAGGTCGACCATGTGCCAGAACACCGCGCCCGAGGCCGGGGCCATGTGGTTGCTGCGGCCATAGGTGCCGGCCCGAGCCTTGAACCAGAGCACGGCGAACACGATGGCGCCCACGACCACGTGCAGGAAATGGAACCCGGTGAGCAGGGTGTAGAGCAGCGTGAACGCGTCGGTGGCCCAGTCGAAGCCGGCGGCGATCTTGCCCGCGAACTCGTGCGACTTGACGACGAGGAATCCGACAGCGCCCGCCAGCGCGACCAGCAGCCAGCGCGCACCGGTCTCGCCCCGGTCCGCTTCGAACGCTTTCACCGCGCGCACCGCCGCCCAGCTCGCGGCGACCAGCAGCAACGTGTTGAGCGCCCCGGTGTGCAGGCTCAGCGCGGCCTGTCCGTGCGCGAACACGGCGGGCTCGCGCCAGCGCGCGACCGCGAACGAGCTGAACAGGATGCCGAAAGTCAGCAGCTCGGCCAGCACCAGCAGCCAGACCACGCCGTCGCCGGCCAGGCGCGGCTTTTCTTGCACAGCAGTGGTCAATGCGAGGTGCCTTCAGACCTGGAAATCTTGTTCCACACGTTGTACTTGCCGACCGGTTTGCTCATGGGCAGGCGCTTGACCTCCTTGAGGGTCGCGGCGTCGTAGACGATCAGCGCGCCGTCCATTTCCCAGACGCTGGCCAGCGCGTACTTGCCGTCCTTGGTGAACTCGATGTGGGCCAGGGTCTTGCCGGGTTCCTTGACCGTGGCCACCGGCTTGAGCGTGGCCTTGTCGATGAGGGTCATGGTGTCCTTGGCGGTCGGGCTCATCATGGAGTCGGTCCAGGCGTAGGGCGTGTTCTCGTGGCTGCGCATGAAGAAGCCGGGGCCGGGCGTGGGAATGGTGGCGACCGGTTTCCAGGTCTTCATGTCGATCACGTCGATGGCGCCGCCCTTGAGGTTGGGCGAGGCCAGCACAGTGCTGCCGTTCCACGCGAACGTGATGCCCGAGCCCAGGTGCGGCATGCCGGCGATCGGCAGGTCGGCGATCTTGCGGCGCACGTCGAGGTTCACGACCTGCGCCGTGGCGGCGCCGTCGCCGGTTTTCGGCCGCGTGGCACCGAGTGCATGGCGATACGACTGGTCGAAGAAGAAGTCGTCCAGCGGCTCGTCCAGCGGCGTGCGGCGCACGCCCAGGAAGCCGGGTTTGGCGATGCCCTCGCCCATCTTGTAGTCGTGCACATAACCGTCGTAGATCGGCGCGGCCTTGGGGTCGTAGGAGATTTCCCAGAGTTCGGGAATGTCCTTGAGCGCGACCACGAAGCTGTTGCGTGGCGTGGCGTCGTAGACGGCGGAGACGCGCGAGGTCTGCTTGCCGTCCAGCGTCGCGGCGCTGTAGCTCTGCTTCAGGTTGAGGTCGGCGTCGAACAGGGCCAGGGTGTGCGGCAGGTAGTTCGCGGCCATGACCCATTTGCCGTCACCGCTCACGGCGACGTTGCGCATGTTCAGGCCGGCGCGCACCTCGGCCACCACACGCAGGCGCCACAGGTCGTACTTGGTGATCCAGCCGTCGCGCGAGCCGAAGTAGACGTAGCGGCCGTCGGGCGAGAACTTCGGCCCGCCGTGCAGCGCGAAGCGGCTGGCAAACCGCGTGATGACCTCGAACCTGTCGCCGTCGAGCAGGCTGACGTGGTGGTCACCGCCCTCGACAACCACGAACAGGTTCATCGGGTCGGCGTTCCACACCGGCTTGGCGGGCTCGCCGGCGGGCGCCGGGTTGAACGTGCGCGAGGCACGGATGTCGTCGTCGTTCCAGCGCGGTGCGGGCAGCACCGGCGTACGGATGTGCGCCGCAAGCGCGGTGATCTCGGCGGCACTGAGCTGGTCGGCAAAGGCCGGCATCTGCGTGGCCGGACGGCCTTTGGTGATGACCTGCAAGGTCTCGGCCGGACGCAGGCGCTCCAGGCTCTCGGGCAGCAGGGCCGGGCCCATGAGCCCGGTGCGCTGCTCGCCGTGACAGCTCGCGCAGTGCTGCTGGAACAGCGCCTTGGCGTCGATGGCGGGTGCGGCGGTCTGGGCCGAGGCCATGTCCACGCCCATCCAGCACAGACCCGCGACCAGCGCGGCGCGCGCCAGATCGGCCAGCGCCTCGGGCCAGCGGAAACGAGGTTCGTCAGACATGGACCACCTCCTCCTTGAGCAAGATGGTCTTGTGCGGCGTCGCCCGGGCATACGGGTCGCCGGGCACGCCGATCTCTTCGTCGGTGAGGTAGCAGCCCGGGTCTTCGGCCCAGGGGTTGCCGGTGAGCTGCTGGGCGCGGGTGCGGGTGTTGCCGCCGCAGATCGCGAGGTGCTGGCACTGCGCGCAGCGGCCCTCGACCGGACGCGGGTGCTGCTTGAGTCCGGCCATCAGCGGGTCGCTGGTGTCCATCCAGATCTGCGAGAACGGGCGCTGGCGCACATTGCCCAGGGCGTGGTGCCACCACATGGTGTCGGGATGCACCTCGCCGAGGTTGTCGATGTTGGCGACGTTGACGCCGCTGCTGTTGCCACCCCAGGCCAGCAGGCGCTCGCGCAGGGCGGCGGTCCACTGCGGGAAACGGCGCTCGACCCACTGCAGCAGGTAGGGGCTGTCGGCGTCGTTGTTGCCGGTCACGTATTCCTCGTCCAGCCCGTCGCGCGCGGCCTGCCAGGCGCGGTCGTACAGCCGGTCCAGCGCGTCGCGGGTGGCCTGGAACTGCGCGTCCTTGCCGCGGTGGATGTTGCCGCGGCCGGCGTAGTTGAGGTGGGAGAAATAGAACTTGTTGACCCGCTCGGCCCGCATCAGGTCCAGCAGCGCCGGGAAGTCGTGCGCGTTCATCGCGGTCATGGTGTAGCGCAGGCCGACCTTGACGCCGCGCTCGCGCAGCAGGCGCACGGCGGCGAGACTGCGGTCGAACGCGCCTTCGAGGCGGCGGAACCGGTCGTGCGTCTCGCGCAGGCCGTCCAGGCTGATGCCGACGTAGTCGAAGCCCTGGGCCGCGATGCGGTTGGCCATGGGCGCGTCGATCAGCGTGCCGTTGGTGGAGAGGCCGGTGTAGAAGCCCATGCGTCCGGCGCGCTCGGCGATGTCGAAGATGTCGGGCCGCATCAGCGGCTCGCCGCCCGAGAGGATCAGCACCGGCACGCGGAAGGCCTTGAGGTCGTCCATCACGGTGCAGACCTCGCGCCAGCCCAGCTCGCCCGCGTAGTCGTGGTCGGCGGACAGTGCGTAGCAGTGTTTGCAGGTGAGGTTGCAGCGGCGGATCAAATTCCAGATCACGACGGGCCCGGGCGGAGTGCCCGAGCCGCGGCGGCTGGCGGCGGGCCATTGCCCGGTCTGTACGGCTTGCGCGAGCTCGCGCATGTATTGGCTGATGCGGAACATGGTTCTCAGCTTTCGGAGATTCGCAGACCGGTCTTCTTGAGGATCGCGGTCGAGTAGAGGATGTCGTGGGCGCGGCAGGCGTCGCCGAGCAGAGCCGCGACCTGCTGCGCCTGGGCCTCGACCTCGTCGCGCGAGCGGCCGTGCAGCATGGCGAAGAGGTTGTGGTTCCAGACCGGCGGGCGACGCGGACGGCGGTAGCAGTGGCTCACGAACGGCAGTTGCCCGATGCGCTCGCCGAGTTCGTCGACGCGATCGTCGGCCACGTCCCAGACGCTCATGCCGTTGGCGGTGAAGCCCAGGCGGTAGTGGTTGGGCACGGCGCCGATGCGGCGGACCAGGCCCTGCTCCAGCATGGCCTGCAGGCGCTCGCGCACCTGTTCGCCCGACACGCCCAGCGCGGCGCCGACCGCTTCATAGGGCCGGCGCACCAGTGGCAAACCCGCCTGGGTGGCGTGGATGATGCGGCGGTCCAGTTCATCCAGGGACATGGTGACCTCCAGGCAGCAAGGGCAGGCGCAACTCGACGAAGAACTCGCGCTCTTTGGGAAAGGCGTAGACCGGCAGGCCGGTCATGGCCTCGATCTGTTCGGTCACCCGCGCCACCCGCTCGGCGCGCTCGACGGCGATGACGAACCACATGTTCAGCGGCGTGGCGCCCGGCGCGTCGGGATGGGCCGACTCGCGGCGGTAGTTGTGGGCGACCTCGTCCAGCGCACCCAGGCGCGCGGCGACCTCGTCGAAGCGTTCCTCGGGCACCGCCAGCGCCGCCAGCACGAAGCGACCACCGGCACGCTCGATCTGGAACAGCGGGCCAAAACGCGTCAGGTCGCCATGGGACAGCAGGCGCTGCAGGCGGTCGATCAGCATGTCTTCGCCACACCCCAGCTCCGCCGCCAGCTCGGCAAAGGGTCGATCGCTCAGCGGAAAGCCGCCGTGCAGACGATCGATCAGGCGCAGGTCATCGGGCGAGGTCATGGACCACCTCCGGCAACGGGGCGACCGCAGGCGCCGAGGCCCAGCCCCGGAACCGGCGGGCACCGGTCTGTTTGAAACGGCGCGAAGAGAACAGCACCTCGCGCGGGTAGCGCGAGAGCCCCGCGGCCTCGGTCACGCGCTCGATCACCGCCTGCGCAGCCGCACGGCTGGTGCCATGCACCATCGCATAGAGGTTGTAGGGCCAGCCCTGCGCACGCGCGCGCCGGTAGGCCAGCGTCACCCCCGCCTGCTCGGCCAGCAACTGGCCGGCGGCGTCGACCTGGTCGTTGGGCACGTCGAACACCGTCATCGCATTCGCATCGAAACCGAGCTCGTGATGGCGCACCACGACACCGAAGCGCTTGAGCCGGCCTTCGTCCAGCCACTGCGCGATCCGCTCGGTGACCCAGCTCGCTTCGCAGCCCAGTTCCTGCGCCCACTCGGCATAGGGTTCCTCGACCAGGGGAAGGCCGGCTTCGACCCGCTTGGCCAGCGGCCACAGCGCGACCGGCAGCGGGGCCGGCGCGGACACGCCCACCGGGCGGCGCATCGGGGCGGATGCGGTCTGTCCGCGAAGGTCAAAGCCCAGATCGATGCGGTACGGGCGCAGCATGCGCAGCCTCATGGCCGGCAAGCCGGTGCGCCGCTCCAGCCCGGCGACGCCCGCCTCGACCGCCGCGCTGTCGCTGCCGGTCATGACGAACCAGAGGTTGTGGCGGTGCTCGCGCAGGTAGTTGTGGTTGACGCCGGGGTGGGCCGACACCTCGGCCGCAACGTCTTCGATGCGCGCCGTCGGCACCGCCATCGCCACCAGCACCGCGTCGCCGCCCGAGCCATGCGCGAACACGCCGCCGATGCGGCTGAGGCGACCATCGTCCCGGGCATCGCGCAGTGCGGCGATGACGGACGCGCGGTCCAGCCCGGTGGCCTGCGCGAGCACGCCGAAGGGATCGGCGCGCAGCGGGAAGCCGTGCTGCCAGTCGTTGAGCAGCCGCAAACGGGCGTCCATCGGCGCGTCCACGGCTCAGAACCCCATGCGCGCCGCGCGCGCGGTGAAAAAGATGCCGCTGGGCGCCGGCACCTCCAGGCGCGCCAGCGTGCGCAGGCTGGCGGTGTCGACCACGCTCACGCGGTCGTCGTCGCGGCTGCTGATCCACACAGCGTCGCCGCGCGGGGTGAATTCCATGTGCAGCACGGCCTTGCCCGGCTCGATGGTCTGCACGATCTGCTGGCGCTGGGTGTCGATGACCTGCACGCGGTGGTAGTCGGGCACCGCGAAATTGACCCAGACCTGGCGGCCGTCGGGCCGTGCCATCACGAACACCGGCTGGCCGGCGACCGCGATGCGGCCCACTTCCTGCCAGGTGTCGGTGTCGACCACCAGCACCTCGTGACGGCCGATGGCGGGCAGGTAAGCGCGGCGACCGGCCACGGCCCAGCCGCGCAAGTGCGGCATCTTGTAAACCGGCAGCGGTTCCTGGCCCTTGCCGTAGCCGGCGAGGATGCGCCTGACTTTGGGCTGTTCGGCCCAGAGGTCGACCATCGCCAGACCGTCCTCGCCGAACAGGCCGGCGATGTAGTGGCGGCCGTCGGGCGTGACCAGCGCGTCGTAGGGCTGGTGGCCGATGCCGTCGAATGTCTGTGTGGTGATCTTCATCGGGTCCGAACAGTCGGTGACCCAGATTGCGTCGGCGTCGAACAGGCTGTAGGCGAAGCGCCGGCCCGGCAGATCGACCAGCCCGACGACGCGGGAGAGTTTGCCGGGCGCGTACTCGGCCGGCACATCGGCCACGAGGTCGAGCGTGCGCGCATCGAACACTTTCACGCCACCGGGCGTGTAGTTCTGCGCCGCGACCAGGCGGCCGTCGTCGCTGATGGCGCCGCCGATGGAGTTGCCGGCCTGCATGACACGGCGGGTGATGCGCTGCTGCAGCAGATCGACCATGCTCAGGCCGCCATCGCGGCCGAACACATAGGCGTGGCGCCCGTCGCGCGAGAACACGACCGAGGCGTGCGAGAGGTCGCCCAGGCCGGGCACCTCGCCGATCAGCGCGCGGGTGGAGGTGTCGACGAGATAGAGGGTGCCGTTGGCGCGGCCGATCACCACACCCAGGTCACCGGTGCCGCGCAGCACAGGCGCGGCGCAACCGGTGAGGCCGCCGAGCGAAGCGACCGAGGACAGGGCGGCCGCAGCGGCCAGCCATTCGCGGCGCTTCATCGAACACCTGCACTTTCTTCCGGGAAACCCTGCTGAAGGCGAACGGCGATCCAGCGCGCCTCGGGCTCGCTGAGCATCGCCTTCCAGGGCGGCATGGGGGTGCCCGGCCGGCCGTGGAAGATCACGGCGGTCAGGCTGTCGAGGGGAAACTCGGCCAGGGCCTCACGCGTCAGCGCGGGCCCCAGGCCGCCGGTCAGGCGCATGCCGTGACACGAGCCGCAGTCCTGCCGCACCATGCGCACCAGCGCACGCTCGCGGGCGGCGTCGGGTGCGGCAGGTGCCTGTGCCAATGCCAGCACAGGCACCAGCAGCACGGACAGGACAGCAGCGAATCGCAGCACGGCAAGCGCCTCCCGGATCAGGACTTCAGGATCGCCGCAATGGCGTCCTTGAGGTCCTGGTCGGCGATCTTGTCGGGCCCATTGGGCGACATGGGGATGGGACCGAACGAGCCCGACCCGCCCTTGCGCACCTTGTCGAACAGCTTGGCCGCCACATCCTGGCCCTTGTACTTGGCCGCGATGTCCTTGAACGCCGGACCCACGATCTTCTTGTCCTTGGCATGGCAGGCCATGCAACCGGCCTTGTTCATCGCCGCATCGGCGTCGGCGAAAGCCGCGCCGGAAGACAGCGCAAACGCCGCCATCACAGCAGCAGAGAGAAGCGCTTTCATGAAGTTCTCCAGATAAAAGAAGAAACGCAACGAAGACGAAGTGCCTCCAACCCAGAGGCCCCGTGGAACCGGCTTTGCCGGGCCACCAGGGCCGTCCCCCCTCGAAGCGCCGCAGGCGCGCCACGGAGGGGGGAAGCCGCGTCAGCGGCGCAGGGGGGAGTTAGTACACATCGTGCTGGGTGTTGTTGACGTTGAAGTGACCCGTCGGCGTGATCAGGCGCGGGTCCTTGATCACGGCCTTGAGCTTGAGCGTCTTGTCGTCCACGACCACGATGGCGCTCTGCTTGTTCTTGGCGCTCCAGACCGAGAACCAGACCTCGTCACCGGCCTTGTTGAACTCGGGTTGCACCACGCGCTTGGCACCGTCGTCCTTGATGTCGGCCCACTCGGCGATCGGCAGCACGGTGTAGCCCTTTTCGAGGTTCTTGATGTCGTACACGGCGACCGACTGCGAGAGCTTCGGGTCGGGGTTCAGCGGCGTGTCCGAATACAGGTGGGTCGACTTCGGATGGCTCTTGATGAACAGCGCGCCGCCGCCCTGGCCCTTGATGGTCTGCACGACCTTCCAGGCTTCCTTCGGGTGCTTGACCGGGTCGGTACCGATCAGGGAGATGGTCTCGTCGCCCAGGTGGCCGGTGGACCACACGGGACCGAACTGCGGGTGCACGAAGTTGGCGCCACGGCCCGGGTGCGGGATCTTGCCCACGTCGATCAGCTTGGTCAGCTTGCCTTCCTTCAGGTCCACCGCAGCGATCTTGTTGCTGTTGTTGGCGGCCACCATGAAGTAGCGGTGCGACGAGTCCAGGCCGCCGTCGTGCAGGAAGCGCGCGGTGCCGATCTCGGTGATCTTCAGCGCGTCGATGTTCGAGTAGTCGACCAGCAGGGTCTTGCCGGTTTCCTTCACGTTCACCACGAACTCAGGCTTGTAGTGGTTGGCCACGATGGAGGCCACGCGCGGCTCGGGGTGGTATTCCTGCTTGTCCACGGTCACGCCGCGGGTGGCGACGATCTTCAGCGGCTCCAGCGTGTCGCCATTCATGATCACGAACTGCGGCGGCCAGTAGGTGCCGGCGATCGCGTACTTGTCTTCAAAACCCTTGTACTTGCTGGTTTCCACCGAGCGGGCTTCCAGGCCGGTGCGGATCTCGGCCACGTTGTCGGGCTTCTCCATCCACAGGTCGATCATGTTGACCTTGGCGTCGCGGCCGATCACGAACAGGTAGCGGCCCGAGGCCGACAGGCGCGAGATGTGCACCGCGTAACCGGTCTTGACGATGTTGATGATCTTCTTGGTGTCGCCGTCGATCAGCGCCACTTCGCCGGTGTCGCGCAGCGTGGTCGAGAAGATGTTGGCGATGTTGTAGTTGTTCATCTTCTTCGTCGGACGTTTCTCCGGCGGAACGATGACCTTCCACGTCTTCTTCATGTCGTCCAGGCTGTACTCCGGCGGCGTCGGCGCGTCGTGCTGGATGTAGCGGGCCATCAGGTCCACTTCCTTCTCGCTGAGTTCGCCGCTGGTCTGCCAGTTGGGCATGCCGGCCGGCGAGCCGTAGGCGATGAACACCTTGAGGTAGTCCGTGCCCTTGCCGACGGTGATGTCCGGCGTCAGCGGCTTGCCGGTGGCGCCCTTGCGCAGCACGCCGTGGCAGCCAGCGCAGCGCTCGAAATAGATCTTTCGCGCGGTGTCGAACTCGGCCTGCGTCATCGGCGGCGCCTTGGGGTTCGTCGACTGGTACA
>JAEUOT010000068.1 GCA_016790705.1 Hydrogenophaga sp. | reverse complement strand
CCGTACCAGGACGCACCCAACACGGCCAAGCGCAGCGGCACCGGGCTGGGTCTGCAGGGCGGATGGGGCGACCTCGACTGGAGCCTGACGCTGGCCTGGCGCGGCTCGCAGGAGGGCAAGGCCGAGCCGGACAAGAAGATGAGGGCGTGGCTCCAGGCGGGATGGCGGTTCTGAGTCTGGGCGTGGGAAGACGTGGCAATATGTGTTGAATGAGTAACGTCTTCTACGCTTGGGAGTTGGGGGCGAACCTGGGGCACATGGGGGCGTTCCTGCCGCTGGCGCGGTTGCTGCGCGAGCGGGGCCACAGCGTTCATTGGGTGCTGGCAAAGACGCACGAGGCTGCGGCTGTGCTCGGTCCTCACGGCTTCTCCTGGATGCAGGCGCCGACGACCCACGACCACATGCCGGGGCACACGCCCGAGAACTACGCGTCCATTCTTTTGCACCACGGCTACGGAAATGCCCAGACCTTGCTGGGTCTGGTGGAGGCCTGGCGATCTCTGATGCGGCTGTCTCAGGCCGATGTCGTGGTGGTCGATCACGCGCCCACCGCCATCCTGGCGGCCAGGACGCTTGGCATTCCCGTGATGAACCATGGCAATGGGTTTACCGTTCCTCCTCCCGCACACCCCACACCGCAGTTCCGGTCGTGGCAATCGGTGCCATCAGAGGTGCTGCTGGCCAACGATGCGGGTGCGCTGGCATCCATCAACGCGGTCCTGGGCGCGTTTCGCTGCGCGCCCCTGAGCCGGCTGGCTGATCTGTTCGATATCGCGGAACCCGCACTGATGACATTCCCCGAGCTGGATCATTACGGTCATCGAGGTCCCGCCCGGTATTGGGGGGCTGCAACCGCAGCGGCAGGCGAGGCGCCGGTGTGGCCGTCGGCGCACGGGCCCCGGGTGTTCGCTTATGTGCGAGCGTCCGGGAAGCACTATGCCGCTGTGCTGGAGGCTTTGGGCGGGTTGGAGGCGGGGGTGCTGGTGGTGGCGCCGGGCCTATCGCCGGCCGAGCGTGAACGGTGGCAGCGACCCCATGTGACCATTGCATCCGCTCCCGTGCATCTCCAGCAGGCGGCCCGGGAGGCCGATCTCGGCGTGATGTGGGGCGGCGGGGGCAACTCTGCGTTGGTCTTCCTGCTGGCGGGCACACCCCTGGTGCTGCTCCCCAACCAGTTGGAGCCGTTTCTCCAGGGGCTGCGTGTGCAGGAAATGGGGGCCGGCGTGGTGGTGGACCTCGATGCGGGCTCGGTGGCACTGCCGGCGCTGCTGCAGGGCGCACTGAGCGACAGTTCACTGACTGCGGGTGCACAGGCGTTCGCGACCCGGCACGGCCAGGTCTCCGACGCGCAGCGCCTGCACGCCATGGCCACCCGGCTCGAGTCCTTGATCCCTGCGCGCTAACTCACCAGCGCAGGCTCCGAGAGCAGCGTCCTGGCCGCGACCGACATGGCGTCGGCGCGTCGGCTGCCGAGCCTGCACGCCCTGGCCTCACCGTAGCGTGCAAAGTTCTTTCGAATCGACGCCGCATACGTCGGGTCGTAGTGCTGGGTCAGCAACTCCAGCACCACATCCCGGATCTGCCCGTCCCGGACCTGCTCGATCCAGCCCTGGACCACCGCTTTCCCCCGCAGTTCTGTCAGGGCCTCCAGTCGCTGGCAGAAGAACGCCTGGTCCTGCACGAAGTGCGCGTAGTCCTCCATCAGCAGCTCGACGCGTTCCTCGTCGGCGAGCTGCAGGTCGATGCAGGGGCTGGCGCGCATCGCGTCGATCAGCGCCTCGGGCACACGCAGGTTGCCGACCTTCTTGCTCTCGCTCTCGACGAACACGGGCCGGCCGGGATCGAAGCCCCGCAGGGCATCCCAGATCAGGCTGTCAAAACGCTTCTGGCTCGGTTGCTCGATGCCTGGCAGATGCCCGAGCACGGAGCTGCGGTGTTTCGCCAGGTCCTCCAGGTCGAGCACCTGTGCGCCTTCGGCCGCCAGCGCCTGCAGCAGCCGTGTCTTGCCGCTGCCGGTCGGTCCGCAGATCACCTGGTAGTGCAGCCGCCTTGCCTGGTGGTCAAGGTCGTCGACCAGCGCCGCGCGCCAGGCCTTGTAGCCGCCTTCGATCAGGGTGACTTGAAAACCGATGGCACCCAGGATGGTGGCGAGTGCGCCGCTGCGGTTGCCGCCGCGCCAGCAATAGACCAGCGGGCGCCAGTCCCTGGCCTTGTCCAGCACCTCGCGTTCGATGTGGGCCGCGATGTTGCGGGCGGCGATGGCCGCACCACGCTTCTTGGCCTCGAAGGCGTTGACCTGCTTGTACATGGTGCCGATCGTGATGCGCTCGGCGTTGTTCAGCGTCGGCCAGTTGATCGCACCGGGCACATGGTCCAGCGCATGTTCGTCTTCTGTGCGGGCGTCGATGACGGTGTGGAATTCGCCGAGGCGCTTCAGGGCCTCGGTGGCGGACAGGGTGTGGACGGGCATGACCCGATTATCGTTTTGGCAGCAGGGTCAGCAGCACGGGCCAGACGTTGTTGGCCAGCGTCGGCTGTGCCGTCTCGTTGGGGTGGATGCGGTCCTCCTGGAACAGCAGGGTCGGATCCGGCAGGTCGGCGACGCCCTTGAGCAGGAACGGGACCAGGGCGGTCTTTTCGGTGTCGGCCACCTGCCGGAACAGCGCCTGGAAGTCGCGTGTGTACTGCGGGCCGTAGTTGGGCGGCACCTGCATGCCGATCAGCAGCACCTTGGCGCCCGCCGCTTTCGATGCCTTGGTCATCGCCGTCAGGTTGTCCCGCGTCATGCTCAGCGGCAGGCCGCGCAAGGCGTCGTTGGCCCCCAGTTCGATCACCACCACCTGCGGCTGGTGCAGCTTGAGCAGCGCCGGCAGGCGCGAGCGTCCGCCGGCGGTGGTGTCTCCGCTGATGCCCGCATTGATCATGCGCACCGGGCGACCTTCCTTTTCGAAGCGCTGCTGCAACAACTGAATCCAGCCACTGCCGCGCCTGAGGCCGTATTCGGCGCTGATGGAGTCGCCGATCACCAGGACCTTGGCCGTGGGGTCCGATTGGGCCAGCGCGTGGTCGAAAACCCCCGCAGACAGGAGCGCGAAGGGCAGGGCGGTAAAGTGACGGCGTTTCAACAGACGGGCCTTTCGGGGCGGAATCGATGTCGCAGGCAATGATTGAAGTGCAACACGTGTTCAAGTCGGTCACCGACGCCACGGGCACGCTGGCGATTTTGCGCGATATCCATGTCACGTTCGACCGTGGGGAAACCGTGGCCATCGTGGGTGCCTCCGGCTCCGGCAAGAGCACGCTGCTCTCGATCATCGCGGGCTTGGATGTGCCCAGCAGCGGCACGGTGCGCATCGATGGCGAGGACCTGTTCGCCCGCGACGAGGACCAGCGCGCGGCCCTGCGCGCCCAGAAGCTGGGCTTTGTCTTCCAGAGCTTCCAGTTGCTGGGCAACCTGACGGCGCTGGAGAATGTGATGCTGCCACTGGAGCTGTCCGGTCGGCGCGATGCCCGTTCGGCGGCGACGGCGATGCTGCAGCGTGTCGGCCTGGGGGAGCGGCTCGGTCATTACCCGAAGGTGCTCTCGGGGGGCGAGCAGCAGCGCGTGGCCCTGGCCCGGGCTTTCGTGGTGCGCCCGGCGGTGCTGCTGGCGGACGAGCCGACCGGCAGCCTGGATTTCGCGACCGGCGAGAAAGTGATGGAGCTGATGTTCGAGCTCAACCGCGAGCAGGGCACGACCCTGGTCCTGGTGACCCACGACCGGGCCATCGCCGCGCGCTGCGAGCGACGGATCGTGATCGAGGCGGGTCAGGCCAGCGAGGTGGCCGAGGCCGCAGCCTGAGCGCCGGGCCGACGCCTCGGGGCCCGATAATCGGGGCATGTCCTCCCCCAAAGTCCTGTTCGGCTTTCACGCCGTCGGTGTGCGCCTGAAGACCGCGCCGCAATCCATCATCGAGATCTATGTCGAGCCGACCCGGCGCGACCAGCGCATGCGGCAGTTTGTCGAGCGCGCAAAGGAAGCCGGCGTCCGCCTGATCGAGGCGGACGGCCTGCGCATCGCCAAGCTCGCCGGCAGCCACGGCCACCAGGGTGTGGCGGCGCGGGTGAATCCGCTGGCGCAGGCGCACTCGCTGGACGGGCTGCTGGAGCAACTGGAGGCCGACGGCATTGCGCCGCTGCTGCTGGTGCTCGACGGTGTGACCGACCCGCACAACCTTGGTGCCTGCCTGCGGGTGGCCGATGGTGCCGGCGCCCACGCGGTGATCGCGCCCAAGGACCACGCGGTGGGCATCAACGCCACCGTCGCCAAAGTGGCCAGCGGTGCGGCCGAGACGGTGCCGTATTTCATGGTCACCAACCTGGCGCGCACCCTCAACGAGCTCAAGGAACGCAACATCTGGGTCATCGGCACCAGCGATGACGCGCCCAAGACGCTGTACCAGGTGGATCTCAAGGGGCCGGTGGCCCTGGTGCTGGGGGCCGAAGGCGACGGCATGCGCCAGCTCACCCGCAAGACCTGCGACGAACTGGTGGGCATCCCCATGAAGGGCGGTGTCGAGAGCCTGAACGTCTCCGTGGCCAGCGGCGTCTGCCTGTACGAAGCCTTGCGCCAGCGCGGCTGAGCGACAGGCGCTGTCGGTTTTCACAAACGCGGGGCACAATCTCCTTCATCAACGATGGAGGAGTGAATGTCTGACAAGAACAACCGCTGCGCGGCGGTGGTGGCCCTGATCCTGGCAACGGGCGTGCTGTCGGCCTGCACGCAGGAACAGCAGAACAAGATCAGCCGCGACATCCAGAACTGGACCGGCACCAACGGCGTGCTGGAGGTCTATGCGGGCGACAAGGTGGCCCGCCGCTTTCTCGCCATCGACAAGATGAGCACGGCCATGGGGACCGACGACGGCAAGCCACGCGCCTACCGCTATGGTTACGGCGTGCTGGACGAGAACCTCAACATGGCCATCGATCCCGGCGAAAAGAAGGTGTATTTCGAGATCTCGGACTACACCAACGCCGTGTTTTTCGAGAACCCGCACTGAGGTGGTGTGGGCCCCGGTTTCCCCGTTTTTCCACTTTTTTTCAGGAGTTGACCATGAACCTCGTCGAACGTGTGCAAGCCATCCTGCTCAAACCTAAGGACACCTGGCCGGTCATCGAGTCCGAGACCGGTGACATCCCGTCCATCTACAAGAATTACCTGGTCTATCTGGCGGCGATTCCGGCGCTGGCCACCTTCATCGGGCTGAGCCTGATCGGGGTCGGCGGTTTCGGCTTCAGCTTCCGCGTGCCGATTCTCACCGGGCTGGTCAACCTGATCGTCGGCTATGCGCTGTCGCTGGCGATGGTGTATGTCCTGGCGCTGATTGCCGACGCCCTGGCGCCGACCTTCGGCGGCCAGAAGAACATGCTCAACGCCTTCAAGCTGGTCGCCTACGGCGCCACCGCCGGCATGGTCGGCGGCATTTTTGGTCTGTTGCCCGCGCTCTCGATGCTGGGACTGCTCGCCGGCCTGTATTCGATCTACCTGCTCTACACCGGCATCCCCGTGCTGATGAAGGCGCCGCAGGAGAAGGCCGCCGGCTACACGGCGGTGCTGGTGGTCTGCGGGATCGTGGCCGGCATGATCATGGGCGCGGTCAGTGCGATGTTCTCCGGTGGCGGTGCCGCGATGACCATGGGCAGCCACAGTGGCGGCGATGTCGAGATCAAGGTGCCGGGGTCGGACGTGACCATCAACACCGCCAAGCTCGAAGAGGCGGCCAAGAAGATGGAAGAGGCCGGCAAGCAGATGGAGGCGGCCCAGGCCAAGGGAGACTCGGCGGCTGCGGGCAAGGCGCTGGGCGAGATGATGGGCGCGGCCATGGGCAGTGGCCAGGGCGGCCAGCCGTTTTCGCCGGACACCTTGCAAGGTTTCGTGCCGTCCAAACTCGGCAACCTCGACCGCAAGTCCATCGAGGCGCGCTCGGACACGGCGATGGGCATGACGTTTTCCAGCGTGACCTCCGAGTTCGGCAACGACAAGGGGCGTGTGGAGGTCAAGGTGCAGGACATCGGGACGATGCCGACCTTGATGATGGCCATGGGCGCATGGGCCCAGAGCACGGTCAGCCGCGAGACCCAGGACGAGGTTGAAAAGGTCTACAAGAAGGACGGCGTGGCGATCAAGGAGGAGTACCGCAAGGACGGCAGCCGCGCCGAGATGTCGATGATGCTGGCCAACGGCGTGATGATCGAGGTCAGCGGCGACAACGTGAACATGGACGGCGTGCGCACGGCCATGAACTCGCTGGACGTCAAGGGCCTGGCGGGCTTGCAGCGCAAGAAGTAAGCGCGCGTCAGACCCAGCCCATCGCCCCGGCGATGGCGCCCGCGCCGATCATCCACAGCAGGTGCAGGCGGGTGCGCCAGACCAGCAGCGCTGCCGCTGCGGTCAGCAGCCACAGCCGCCAGTCGCGCGCCGGGTCGTCGTGGGCGGCGCTGAGCAGCCAGCCGGTGGCGATCAGCAGCGCGATGACGATCGGCGCCATGCCGGTCTTGAACGCCCTCACCGCGCGCAGGTCGCGGTTGCGATGGCCCCATTGGGTCGCCGTGTAGGTGAGGATTGAGGATGGCAGCATGATCGCCACCAGCGTCACCAGCACACCCAGCAAGGCCAGCATCCAGGCGGTCCAGCCGGCCGCCGGTCCGCCCCCCGCGTTGAGCCCGACATTCCAGCCCAGCAGCGCGACGAAGAGCACGTTCGGGCCCGGGGCCGCCTGCGACAGGGCGATCGACGATGCGAACTGCGGGTCGCTGATCCAGTGCTGCTGGGTCACCAGATAGCGGTGCATGTCGGGTGCGGTGGTGATGGCCCCTCCGACCGCCAGCAGCGACAGGGACGCGAAATGCAGGAAAAGGTCCAGCCAGTTGTCCAGCGTCGGCACCATGCTCATGCCTTGCCCCCGTTGCCCAGTACCCGGTAGGCCCACAGGCAGCCTCCGCCGCCGACGCCCAGCAGCACCCAGGCCAGCGGCAGATGCAGCAGTGCCACGCCGGCGAAGGTCAGGGCCGCCAGCCCGATGCAGACCGGCAGTCCCATGGCGTTTGTCGAGAGCGCAGCGATCAGCTTGATGCCGGTGGCGGTGATGAGCCCGGCGGCCACCGCGCCCATGCCCCGCAAGGCACCCTGCGCCGCCGCGGTGTCGGCGACGCTGCCATAAAGCGCCGCCAGCAGCAGCACGATGATCAGCGGCGCGACAAGCATGCCCGACAGGGCCGCGAGCGCGCCGCGCAGGCCGAAGTAGCGCCCACCGATCATCAGCGAGAGGTTCACCACGTTCGGTCCGGGCATGATTTGTGCGACGGCCCAGTCCTCGACAAATTGCTCGCGCGTCATCCAGCGCTTCTTCTCCACCAGTTCGCGCTGCACGACGGCCAGCACACCGCCAAAGCCCTGCAGGGCCAGCCAGGAGAAGGACAGGAAGAGGTCGGTTTTGGAGCGGGGCTGTGCCGCAGCAGCGGCCTGCGGTATGGTGTCTGTATCTGTCATGGGGGAAATTATCCGTGGGGGCGGGGGAGACGACCATGAGTTGGAAAAGCTGCGACTGTGACGACGCGCCAGACCACTGGCTGGGGGATGCGCTCGGGGTCGACCTGGGGGCGACCGGTCTTGCCGCTCGGGCGGCCCGATGTGTCGACGGCGTCACGGGTGCCCGAGACGAGGCGCTGGCGCTGTTCCGGCACGTCGCTGGTCTGCCGTTCCAGTTGTCGGACCCGGCGGTCAGGACCGTTCCGGACCAGCTCAACGCGCAGGACGGCGGAGACGGGTATTTCAAGGCCACCTTGTGGCTCCACCTGCTGCGGATTCGCCGGATTCCCGCGCGCATGCGGTGGGTGCGGCTGGACCCGAAGGCCATCACCCACGGGCTCTGGGACTTTGCCCGCCTGGCCGGCATGCCCTTCTTCTATCCGCTGACCGAGGTCTGGCTGGAGGGGGACTGGTCGACGGTGGACGCGTATGTGGTCGACCCCGCGCTGTTTGTTCGCATCAAGGACCACATCGCCCGCCACAGTCTGGCCGGCGCGTACTTTGTCCATCGGGACGGCGTGTGCGAGTGGGAGGGGCGCGACGATGCGATCCAGCGGTTCAGCCCGAACGACCCTGCCAGCCTGCCCCTGGCCGACCTGGGCTGTTTTCACAGCCATGCCGATTTCCTTCGGCGCTATGGCGTCGAGAGTCCCGAAACCGCGGTGACGAAGCTGGCCTACGAACAGACTGCGGGGCAACTGAACACGGCGCTGCTTCAGTTGCGCGCACAGAACCCGGCCTGAGTCGCAGATCTCAGAAGCGCAGCTCCCAGAACTCGCCGACGAGGTCCTGGCCGTAGCTGTGGTGCGGCTCGCTGCCGGTGAGACGGAAGCCGCGACTGGCATAGATCGCTCGGGCAGCGTCCAGGTTCCGGTTGGTCCAGAGCACCAGCTTGCGATAGCCCTTGTCGCGCGCAAATGCGATGCACGCATCGGTCAGGCATCCACCCAGGCCCAGGCCTCGCGCCTCTGGCGTGAGGATGAGCAGGCGCAACTGGGCCACGGTCTTGCTCTTGCGCACCACGAACACCGAGCCCACGCGCTGACCATCGTGTTCGGCGATCCAGCCGTTTTCCCATTGCGGATCGTGTCGCTTCATCATGCGCGCGACGATCTGGGCCACCAGCGCCTCGAAGTCGGCGTTCCAGCCGTACTCGCGCCAATAGATCTCGCCGTGTTGCTGGATCACCCAGCCCATGTCGCCGGGCTGCGGGCGCCGCAGCCGGACACCGGGTGGCAGCGGTGGCGACTCGCCCATGCTCAGACCGACATGCCGCCCGACACCTCGATCACGGCCCCGTTGACGTAGCTGGCCTCATCACTGGCGAGGAAGGCATAGACGTTGGCGATTTCCTCGGGCTGGCCCAGGCGGCGCAGCGGCACGCGGTGTTCCATCTCCTCGATCACCTTGGCCGGAATGGTGCTCAGGATCGGGGTGCTGATGAAGCCCGGCGCGACCGCGTTGACGCGCACGCCCTTGGGACCGAGTTCGCGGCTCCAGGTCTTGGTGAAGCCGATCACGCCGAACTTGGTGGCGGCGTAGTTGGTCTGGCCGAAGTTGCCGTAGATGCCGACCACCGACGAGGCATTGAGGATCACACCGCCGCCCTGGGCGACCATGTGATCGGCCACTGCCTGGGCGCAATGGAACACGCCGCGCAGGTTGACGTCGATCACCTTGTCGAACTGCTCCAGCGTCATCTTCTGCAGGCGCGCGTCCTGCGTGATGCCGGCGTTGTTGACCAGCACATCGATGCGGCCGAAGCGCTCCTTCACCTGCGCAACCACGGCATCGACCATCTCGCGCTGCGTCACGTCCATGACGAAGCCGACGGCGGTCGCGCCCTCGGCCTGACACTGCTTCACCGCGTCATCCACGGCCGCCTGCTTCACGTCGCAGACGATGACGGTGGCGCCTTCGCGCGCGAACTTGAGGGCGGTGGCCAGGCCGATGCCCTGTGCAGCGCCGGTGATGAGGGAGATTTTTCCGTTGAGTCGTTTCATGCGATCAGTATTGCGGGCGATGCTGGCGGATGGCTGACGACACCGCATCACCGAGGATGAACCCGCTGCCGTACTTCGCGGCCAGCGCAGCGCAGCGCTGTTCGAACGCCTCGATGCCCATGCCGTAGATGAACTGCAGCGCGCCGCCGGTCCAGGCCGGGAAACCGATGCCGAAGATGGAGCCGATGTTGCCGTCGTGCACGCTGGTGAGCACGCCCTCGGCCAGGCAGCGCGCGGTCTCCACGGCCTGGCGGTAGAGCAGGCGGTCTTTCACGTCCTGCAGGTTCCATTCGGCGCCCGGCTTCTCGTAGAGCGCCTTGAGCTGGGGCCAGAGGTGTTTCTTGCCGCCTTCGGGGTAGTCGTAGAAGCCGCCGCCGGCCGCGCGGCCCGGACGGTTGTGGCGCTTGACCATCTGCTCGACCAGGGTCTCGCCAGGCGTGGCGACGTACTGCCGACCTTCCTTCTGGAAGTCGATGCGGGTCTGTTCCAGCACATGCACAGAGAGCGACAGCGCGGTTTCGTCCAGCACCGCCAGCGGCCCGACCGGCATGCCGGCCTGCATCGCGGCGTTTTCGATCACCGGCGCCGGGATGCCTTCGCCCAGCATGGCCGCGCCTTCCATCACGAAGGTGCCGAAGGTGCGGCTGGTGTAGAAGCCGCGCGAATCGTTGACCACGATGGGCAGCTTGCCCAGCGCCTGCACATAGTCGTAGGCGCGCGCGATGGTCTCGTCGTCGGTGTCCTTGCCGCGGATGATCTCGACCAGCTTCATCTTGTCGACCGGGCTGAAGAAGTGGATGCCGACGAACTTCTGTGGCTTCGCGCTGGCCTGGGCCAGGCCGGAGATGGGCAGGGTGGACGTGTTGCTGGCGAAGAAGCCGCCCACAGCCAGCATGGGCTCGGCTTCCTTCGTCACCATGGCCTTGAGCTCGCGCTGCTCGAACACGGCTTCGATGATCAGGTCGCAGCCCTGCAGGTCGGCGGCGCTGGCGGTCGGCGTGATGAGGCTCAGGATGCCTTGCTGCTTCTCGGCGCTCATCTGGCCCTTGTCGACCCGCTTCTGCGTGAGCTTCGTGGTGTACGACTTGCCCTTCTCGGCGGCCTCGGTGCTGATGTCCTTGAGCACGGTGGCGATGCCTTTGGTGGCTTGCGCGTAGGCGATGCCCGAGCCCATCATGCCGGCGCCCAGCACGCCCACCTTCTTGGGCTGGTAGCGCGGCACGTCCTTGGGGCGCGACTGACCGCCCTTGATGGCGTTCATGTTGAAGAAGAAGGTGTTGATCATGTTGCGCGCCACGCCGCCGGTCATCAGCCCGGCCAGGTAGCGGCTCTCGACGCGCATGGCGGTGTCGAAGTCCACCATCGCGCCTTCGACCATGGCGGCCAGCGCCGCCTCGGGTGCGGGGTAGAGGCCGCGCGTCTTCTGCTTGAGCACGGCCGGCGCCACGGTCAGCATGCCGGCGATCTTGGGGTTGCTCGGCGTGCCGCCGGGCATCTTGTAGTCCTTGCGGTCCCAGACGTGGGTACAGGCCTCGGCATTGCCTTGCGCGGCTTCGATGTAGGCGAGGGCACGCGGCAGCAGCTCCTCGGGCGTGGCGACCAGTTCGTGCACCACGCCGATCTTCAGCGCCTCCTCGGGGCCGAACAGCTTGCTCTCCAGAACATAAGGCTGCGCGGCCATCAGACCCAGCACCCGCGTCATCTTGGTGATGCCGCCGCCGCCGGGGATCAGGCCCAGCGTGATCTCGGGCAGGCCGAACTGGATCTTGGGGTTGTTGACGGCGATGCGGTGGTGGCCGACCAGGGCCACTTCCCAGCCACCGCCGAGCGCCGCGCCGTTGAGGCAACTCACCACCGGTACACCCTGCGTCTCGATGGTGCGGAAGTTGCGCTTGATGCGTTCGATCTCGCGGAACACGCGGGGGCCGTCGGCCTCGGTCGAGCGCATCACGCCCTTGAGGTCGGCGCCGGCGAAGAAGGTGCTCTTGGCCGAGGCCAGCACGATGCCCTTGAGCTGCGCTTTGTCGTTCACCACCTGCGCGGCGATGGCGTCCAGGTCGTCCTGCCACTGCAGGCACATGGTGTTGACCGGCGAGCCCTGCTCGTCGAAGGTGATGGTGGCAATGCCGTTCGCGAGTTCGTAGCGGATGGTTTTGGTGATCATTTGGTTCTCCACGGGTGCTTTTCCAGAAACACCGCGGAACCGGCTTTGCCGGGCCGCTGGTGTTGCCCCCTTGTAGGGGGTGACGCGCGAAGCGCGGCGCGGGGGTGGGTCGTCAGACCCTTTCGATGACTGTGGCGATGCCCATGCCCCCGCCCACGCACAAGGTCGCGAGGCCGTAGCGTTTTCCGGTCCGGTGCAGCTCGTCGATCAGGGTGTTCAGGATCATGGCGCCGGTCGCGCCCAGCGGGTGGCCCAGGGCGATGGCGCCGCCATTCACGTTGACCTTCTCGTGGGGCACGCCCATTTCCTGCATGAACTTCATGGGAACGGCGGCGAAGGCTTCGTTGACCTCGAACAGGTCGATCTGGTCGATGCTCAGGCCCGCCTTGGCCAGCGCCTTGCGCGCGGCGGGCATGGGTCCGGTGAGCATGATGGTCGGGTCGGCGCCCGAGAGCGCGACCGAGACGATGCGGGCGCGCGGCGTGAACCCGTGCGTCTTGCCTGCGGCTTCGCTGCCGATCAGGATGGCGGCGGCGCCGTCCACGATGCCCGAGGAATTGCCCGCATGGTGCACGTGGTGGATGCGCTCGACCTGCGGGTAGCGCTGCAGGGCCACGGCGTCGAAGCCCATGGCGCCGAGCTGCTCGAACGCCGGCTTGAGCCCGGCCAGACCCTCCATCGTGGTGCCCGGCTTGATGAATTCATCCTTCTCCAGGATGGGCAGGCCCATCTTGTCTTTCACCGGCACGACCGAGCGGTCGAAGTGGCCGGCGGCGCGGGCGGCCGTGGCGCGCTTCTGGGATTCGAGCGCGAAGGCGTCCACGTCCTGGCGGGAAAAGCCGTTGAGCGTCGCGATCAGGTCGGCGCCGATGCCTTGTGGCACGAACAGGGTGGCGCTGTTGGTCTCGGGGTCCTGCGCCCAGGCGCCGCCGTCGGACCCGATGGGCACGCGGCTCATGCTCTCCACGCCGCCTGCCACGACCAGGTCTTCCCAGCCGCTCTTCACCTTCATCGCGGCCATGTTCACCGCCTCCAGGCCCGAAGCGCAGAAGCGGTTGAGCTGCACGCCCGCGCAGCGCCAGTCCCAGCCGGCCTTGAGCGCGGCGACCTTGGGCAGCACCGAGCCCTGTTCGCCGATCGGCGAGACCACGCCCATGACCACGTCGTCCACCGCGGCGGTGTCCAGGTCGTTGCGGCGCTGGAGTTCGGTCAGCAGGCCGGCCAGCAGGTTGACGGGTTTGACCTCGTGCAGGCTGCCGTCCTTCTTGCCCTTGCCGCGCGGTGTGCGGATGGCGTCGTAAACAAAGGCTTCGCTCATGGTGTCTCCTGGGGGAATGCTCCGGCTGTCCGGAACGATCGAAACAGTATAGACTTTTACCAAGCATTTGCTTTGTAAAAATCAAAAACGCCAGTCCGAAAGGTGACACCATGATCGAACGCAGTCTTTTCAACACCGACCACGAGGCCTTCCGCGACAGCTTCCGCCGTTTCGTCGAGAAGGAAGTGGCCCCCTTTCACGAGGCCTGGGAAGAGCAGGGCTATGTGGACCGGGAGGTCTGGCGCTCGGCCGGGGCCAACGGCTTCCTGTGCATGACCATGCCCGAGGAATATGGCGGCGCCGGGGCCGACCGCCTGTATTCGGTGGCGCAGATGGAGGAGATCGCGCGGGCCGGCGTCAGCGGTATCGGCTTCGGCCTGCACAGCGAGATCGTGGCGCCGTACATCCTGCATTACGGCACCGAAGAACAGAAAAAGAAGTACCTGCCGCTGCTGGCCGCAGGTGAGATGGTGGGGGCGATTGCCATGAGCGAGCCCGCTGCCGGTAGCGACCTGCAGGGCGTGAAGAGCACGGCGATCAAGAGCGCCGACGGCTCGCACTACGTGCTCAACGGCAGCAAGACCTTCATCACCAACGGCTGGCACGCCGACCTGGTGATCGTGGTCGCCAAGACCGACCCGGCGGCGGGCGCCAAGGGCACCAGCCTGTTTCTGGTCGAGCGCGGCATGGAGGGCTTCAGCAAGGGCAAGCGCCTGAAGAAGCTGGGCATGAAGGCGCAGGACACTTCCGAGCTGTTCTTCGACAACGTGAAGGTGCCGGCCGAGAACCTGCTGGGCGGCGCGGCGTTCGAGGGTCGGGGCTTCATCTGCCTGATGGAGCAACTGCCCTGGGAGCGCTTGCAGATCGCCATCGGTGCCGTGGCCTCGGCCCAGGCCGCCATCGACTGGACCGTCGAGTACGTGAAGGACCGCAAGGTGTTCGGCCAACCGGTGGCCAGCTACCAGAACACCCGCTACACCCTGGCCGAGCTGCAGACCGAGGTGCAGGTGGCGCGCGTGTTCGTCGACAAGTGCTGCGAGCTGGTGTGCGAGGACAAGCTCGACACCGCGACCGCCAGCATGGCCAAGTACTGGTGTTCGGACCTGCAGTGCAAGGTGATGGACGAGTGCCTGCAACTGCACGGCGGCTACGGCTACATGTGGGAATACCCGATCACCCGCGCCTACGCCGACGCGCGCGTGCAGCGCATCTACGGCGGCACCAACGAGATCATGAAGGAGGTGATCTCGCGCTCGATGGGCCTGGGCGGCAAGTGAGCCGCAGCAGGCTTCAGCCCCAGGCCAGCGGGCCGGCGGCGTCCAGGTGCATGAGGTAGAGCCGCACGTCGAATTCGAGCTGGTGGTAGTCGGCCAGCATGTGGTTGCACAGCTGGTAGAAGGCCTTGTCGTGGTCGCTGTGCTTGAGGTGGGCCAGCTCGTGCACCACGATCATGTCCAGAAACTCGGGCGGCGCCTCGCGGAACACGGTCGCGATGCGGATCTCGCGCCGTGCCTTGAGCTGGCTGCCCTGCACCTGGGCGCGGCGGGTGTGGGTGCCCAGCGCGTGCTGCAGCACCTGCAGCTTGCTGTCGTAGCAGACCTTGTGCACCGGCGCGCCACCGCGCAGGTACTGGCTGCGCAGTTCCTGCACGTACTCGAACAGCGCCCGGTCGCTGCGCCGGTCGTGCGCCTTCGGGTACTTGCGCAGCAGGATTTCACCCAGCTTGCCTTGCGCCAGCAGCTCGCGGGCCTGGGCCTGCAAGGTGTCCGGGTAGCCGCCGAGGTAGTTGACGACCCGAGGCTTCACAGGGTGATGGTGGCGGCCAGCGGCACGTCCTGCGGCGCCTCGAAGTCGGCGAAGAGCCAGGCGCGGGCAGGATGCGTGGCCACGTCCTGCAGCAGTTCGGTCAGGAAGCGGATCGCCGGCCCGTCGAGGGCCGCAAACGGTTGGTCGAGCAGGGTCAGCGGCGTGCCCGCGGCAAAAGCGCCGCAGAGCCAGACCTTGCGCTTGCTGCCGGTGGAGAGCATGTACAGCGGCTTGGCCAGATGTGGCGCCAGCCCGAAGCCTTCGATCAGCAGATCGAGCGCCTTGTCCGAGAAGCGCGGGTATCGCGTTTTCAGACCCGTCCACCAGTCGACGGCGCTGGCGTGGTCGTGCTGGTCGGTGTGCGGGTGAATCCAGAACACCTGCCGCTGCCATGCGTCGCTGGCGCCGTCCACCACCTCGCCATGCCACACCAGGCGACCGCCGTCCGGCGCCAGTTTGCCGGACAGGATGCGCAGCAGCGTGGTCTTGCCGCACTGTTCGTCTCCGGTGACGAGGCTGACGCCCGGGCCCGCCGATGCGTTCAGGCCAGTGAACAGCGGTGGCTGTCCGGGCCAACCGAACCGCAGGTCCCGGATCTCCAGCAGCGCGCTCACTGGCACTTGTAGTCGCTGATGTCCGCGCTGTTGCGGAACGGATCGGTCAGGTCCGAGGAGTACTGTCCCATCAGCAGGCGCTGCTTGGGCAGGAAGTTCTGGCGGAAATAGCGGCTGGCCGCCGCCAGGCGCTGGCCCTTCTCGGTGAGCTTGACGCAGCCGTCGTGGATCACGATGGTGCCCGACTGGAGTTGCTCGGTCAGACGCACGTCGACCAGCCGGTGTTCCTTGAGGTACTCCTTGGTGAACACGTCGGCAAAGCGGCTTTGCTGGATGCCGCCGCCACGCTGCTGCAGCTTCTCCAGGATGTAGAACGACAGCGAACGGTCCAGCACGGTCGGCACCGAGATCGCGAACGCGTAGCCGGACAGGATCCAGATCACGACCAGGAGCAGCTTTTCGAAGCCGTTGAAGCTGCGGCTGCCCGACATCACCAGGCCCGTCAGCAGCGCCGCGATCACGCCGTCGGCGATGGCGGCGTAGAACACCACATTGACCGTGAAGAAGCGGATGTGAACGTAGTAGGTGGCCAGCAGCAGGATCGCAAACAGCAGGCTGGCGGCAAGGGCGCGTAGGATTTTCATGTCTTGAACACGAGAAACTTGTTGCCGAGGTAGCTCAGGGACACCTGCAGGCCGGTCGCGATCACAAAGCCGAGCCGGTAGTCCAGGCCCAGCCGGTCGGTCCAGACCCACAGCACGATGCCGTGCAGCACGGCGATGGCGCCATACATCCCGCTGAACTTGATGGCCTGCGGCAACCAGGGCTGGCGCGCAGAACCCGCGAAGACGTAATAACGGCTGCCGAGGAATGAGGCGGCGATGCCGAACACCGCCGCACAGAGGTTGGCCAGCCCGGCGGAGCCGAAGCCGAGGACCTTGAGGTTGAAGGTGAGCACGCCGTAGTGCACGGCCGTGGCCGCCAGGCCGTTGACGATGTAGCGGACGACCTCGGCCTTGTGCGACGACACGGTGGCGCTCACGGGCGTACCGTCGCCCTGCGGGCTGCGGTGCGAGCTTTCCTGGGGGCGGCCCGGCGCAGCGCTCATGCGTTCGTCTCGATCACCTCGGCGATGAACTCGCGGTGGGCGACGGCGGTGACCACGGAGCCGCTGCGCATCACACCGGTGAGCATCAGCGTCATCAGCGCCAGCGCGCCGGTCTGCAGGAAGATCAGCAGCAGCACACCCAGCGCGATCGAGAACCAGCCGGGGGTGGAGTAGCCGAACAGCTTGAGCAGGATCGCCAGCGCGGAGCCGCCGATCGACAGCACGGCCAAGCCGGCGCTGAAGATTCCCACGCGCACCAGCACGTCCTCGGCGAACACCATCAGCGCTTTGAAGCCGTGCAACGCGAGGCCGACGAAGTTCATCTTGGACTGGCCGGCGTAACGCGGACCGCGGTCCAGCGGGCAGATGCCGGTGCGCAGCTTGGAAGCCAGCACGGCCGCCGCCACGTGGATCGGCAGCTCCTGCATGGCGACCAGGCGGCGCACGGCGGCCGGTTTGAGCGCCATGAAGTTGCCGAAGCTGATTGGGCGGCCGGTCATCATGCTGAAGAAGCGCTTGTAGACCTGATAGAAGGCCTTGAACCTGAGCGTCTCGACGCGGCTCTTGCGCTGTGCGACCACCACGTCGATGGAGGGGTTGTCCAGCTGGGCCAGCAGCGCCGGGATGGTCGAGGGCAGGTCCTCGCCGTCGGAGTCCATCACCACGACCTTCTGGTGCGGCAGCAGCTTCTCGTCGGCGTAGCCCAGGCCGATCGCGATGGCGCGCTGGTGGCCGACGTTGCGGCGCAGCTTGAGCACCACGCCATCCACACCGGCCGCGCGCAGGCTGGCGATGTCCAGCGGCTGGCGCACCGAACCGTCGTCGACGGCGATCACGAACACCCGCTGACCGAGCTCCTTGACCAGCTCCTGGAACAGACGGGCACTGGCCTCCTGGTCTTCGTAGACCGGGGTGACGATGACGACGTCGTGCTGGATCTGGGTCATTGGAAACTCTCCGTCCTGCGGACTGCGTTGCGAGCCCCTTCGGGCGGCCGTGCGGTGCTCATTGGCTTTGCAGGAAACGGCGGAAGTAGTCGATGGTCTTGTCCAGGCCGTCTTCGAGCTGGACCTTGGGCGCCCAGCCGAGCACGGCCTTGGCCTGCTCGATGTTGGGCTGGCGCTGCTTGGGGTCGTCCGAGGGCAGGGGCAGGCAGATCAGCTTGGACTTGCCGCCGACCTTGCGCAGCACGGCCTCGGCCAGCTCGCGGATGGTGAATTCGTTGGGGTTGCCCAGGTTGATCGGGCCGGTGACCTCGTCGCCGCTGGCCATCAGGCGCACGAAGCCTTCGATCAGGTCTTCGTAGAAGCAGAAGCTGCGCGTCTGCGAGCCGTCGCCGTAGATCGTGATGTCCTCGCCGCGCAGGGCCTGCACGATGAAGTTGGACACCACGCGGCCGTCGTTGGGGTGCATGCGCGGGCCGTAGGTGTTGAAGATGCGCGCGACCTTGATCTTGACCTTGTGCTGGCGGTGGTAGTCGAAGAACAGGGTTTCGGCGCAGCGCTTGCCTTCGTCGTAGCAGGAGCGGATGCCGATCGGGTTGACCTTGCCCCAGTAGCTCTCGGGCTGCGGATGCACCTCGGGGTCGCCATAGACCTCGCTGGTCGAGGCCTGGAAGATCTTGGCCTTGGTGCGCTTGGCCAGGCCCAGCATGTTGATCGCGCCGTGCACGCTGGTCTTGGTGGTCTGCACCGGGTCCCACTGGTAGTGGATCGGCGAGGCCGGGCAGGCCAGGTTGTAGATCTCGTCCACTTCCACGTACAGCGGGAAGGTGACGTCGTGGCGCATCAGCTCGAAATGCGGATTGCCCATGAGGTGGGCGACGTTGTCCTTGGTGCCGCTGTAGAAGTTGTCGACGCACAGCACGTCGTTGCCCTCGGCCAGCATGCGCTCGCACAAATGGGAGCCCAGGAAGCCGGCACCGCCGGTGATCAGGATTCTTTTTCTGTTGGATATGCGCATGCAGGGCTCCGGAATGCGGGTGGAAACAAACCCGCAATTGTCGCCGGTTTCATAGGGGATTCCCGGACGGTGGAGCGCAAGGATTTCCTTACGCGCCGTCCGCCCGGAAGGGTTAGCGGCCGCCGGGTGCCGTGAGCAGCCGCGGCTCGGGCACGTCCGCCAGACGGTTGACCAGCAGCAGCACGGTCGGGAGCGCCTTGCCGTCGACCGGCCATTGCTGGGCTTTCTGCAGCGCGGACACCCGGGCGGCCAGCGAATCCTCGCTGGCGGCGAGCTTGCCACTGGCTTGCAGTTGTTTGAGCTGCTGGTCGAGCCACTGACCGGCCGGCGTGTCGGGCAGGGCGGTGAACACCTTGCTGTTCTGCCCGGGCGGCAGGCGCCACAGGGTCGAGTACGCGCCGCTCCACTGGGCGGTGAACGCCGCCATCGGCAGGGTCCAGGTCCGGCCGGTCGAGGACAGGGTCACCGTGTCTCCCGCCATTGCCTGCAGATGCACCCAGCGCGTCTGGCCGTCGGCCTTGAGCTCGACCAGACCGGGGCGGTCGAACTGCCGCAGCATGGCGACTGTCATGTCCGGTCGGCGATAGCACTGCAGCAGGTGTTCGAGTGCCTCTTCGCATGGCTTGTCGGTCGTGAGCCTGGCGTTCCAGCGCGCAGCCAGCACGCCCCAGGTGGCCGCAGCGTCGTCGACCAGTTCGCTCAGGGCCGGCGGCGGGCTGGGGGGAGTCGGTTCGGGCGCCGCCGCCGGCGCGGGTGCAACTGGTGCAGGCGCGGCGGCGACAGGCGCTGGTGCGGGAGCGGCTTCCGGCGAAGGGGCAGACGCCACGGGAGGTGGTGCAACCGCCGCGACAGCGGGCGCGGCCGGCGCAGGCGTGGTCGGGCGCACGGCCTGGGGAGCGGGCGTTGCCGACCCGAGCCATTCGGGCTGCCACAGGGCCACGGCGGCGATCACGGCGGTCAGGCCCACGACGCCCAGCCACAGGGCACCGGGACGTCGGGAGGAAGCGGGCTTGCTGACCTTGGCCCGCGGCACAGGAGCCGCCGCCTCCTTGGCGGCCCTGGCCGGTTCGGCCTCCGGCGCCAACTGCGAAGCGTCCTCCGGCACTGCATCCGGCGGCGCTGCGGGCTCTGCCGCCAGCGGGGCGGGCCAGACATCCAGCCGGCAGCGAGCGTCGATGCGGGGAATCAGCGGCGCCATCTCGGGGCGACCGAGCACCTCTTCCAGACCAGGCTGGCCCACCAGCACCACCTGGATCGGACGGCTGGCGGCGTCTTTCGGCTCGGCCAGCGCCATCAGTTGCCACAGCACATAGAACGGGGCGTCCTGCGCCTCGTCGAGGATCAGCAGCGGACGCTCCTGCGGGCGCTGACCCACATGGCGATGCAGGGCGTTCTGCAATGAGGTGATCGAGTGGTCATCGGGCGGGACCGGCGCACCCAAGGCATCGCAGGCACGGTGCAGGAAGTCGGTCAGGCTCAGCCGGGGCGACCCGATGACAGCGGCTTGCGACCGCTCGGGCAACCCGTCGAGCACGTCCTGTGAGAGTTTGGCCGTAGGTCCCTGCGTGTTCCGCGTCAGCACCGTCAGCCGTGCGCCGCCTTCGAGGGCATCGAGCAGTTGGGTGACGGTGTCGCGGTCTTTGTCTGGCGTGGTGTCGGTATTCATGTAGTTCTAAAGAATACCTTCAATGTAACGAATTGCAAGGCCATCCCGGCGTCAGTAGTTGACGTTGAATCGGGTGCCTCGACGGTTGAAGACAGCGCTGTGGGGGCTGATGACTTCCAGTATCACGCCCGGCCCCACCTCCTGGCCTTCCTTGACCAGGTTGCCATTGACGATCAGCAGCCTGTGCGCCGGATTGGCGGAGTAGGACGCCCCGCTGACCTTGATGCTGCCGTCGCCCGATTGGGGCGGAGCGCTGGGCGCCGCGGACGGCGAAGGTGCGTATGCCGGGAGGGAAGGGGTGGGCGCGGGGCCGGTCACAGGAAGGGCAGGCGGTGCCGCCGGCACGCCTGGGGCGGGCGCGGCGCCGGGGGCCATCACGATCGGCTCCGAGGCCGCGCCCGCCGTGTTGTTCGCCACCTGGGTGTCGGGTGTGGGCGTCGGGCGGGGACGGACCGGTGCAGGCCCTTCAAACGGAGGCGATGCGGGCGCGAGCACGCGGGCCGAAGGCAGCGGGGGGCCGACCATGGGAGGTGCCTTGCCGGGCATTTGCGGGCCGGCGTTGGCCGCCGGCAGCGCCGCTCCCGAACCGGGCGAGGTGGTCACCTGGGCCGTCGGTCTGGCCTCCGGTGCCATTGCGGCCGGCGCGCCGGGTGGGGTGGTGACGCCGACGGGAGGGCGTGTGCCGCTGGCAGGTTCCGCAGGTCGCAAGACCCACCACGCGGCCAGCGCGGCGCACAGCAGCAGCGCCGCTGTGACCACCAGCACCGGCCGATTGGCGGCGCTGCGGGAGGCGATGGCCGGCGACAGGCGCCCCGCAGAGGCCTCCTGCCCTTGCCCGGCAGGCTGGCTGTTCGAGCGCTCGGCGTCGGCGCGTTTGAGGGCATCGAGGATGTAGGACATGGGCGATCAGGGAAGCACGGTGGACAGGCGGGGCTCGTCGATGCCGCTGGCCCGGTTGAGCAGGATGAGGGTGGTCGGGCTGGCGCGGCCGTCGACGTCGAGGCCATTCGCGCGCTGGAAGGCTTCGACCCGTTTGGCGAGCGAATCCGCGTCCGCGTCCAGCGCACCGCGTTGTTGCAGTGCCAGCAGCCGATTGTCGGTCCAGCGCGCGGCGCTGCCGCGCATGCCGTCGGACAGGATGCCGCGCTGGCCCGGAGGTGTGCGCCAGAGCGAGAGGTAGTCGCCGCGCCAGACCTTGGCAAGCGCGCCTGTATCCAGATCCCAGCGATGCTCACCGGCCGCCAGGCGCACGCGATCCCCGCTCATGCCCTCCAGCACCGCGTAGCCATTGCCATCGGGCAGTTGCAGCCGCAGCAGGGCCGGCCGATCCATTTGTCGCATGCCGTGCCAGGTCATGCGCGAGGTGCGGTAGCACTGCAGTCCCAGTTCGAGCGCTGTCGCACATGGCTGCGCCGTGTCAGCCGGCAGGCCCCAGCGCGGGCCGATGGTTCGCCAGCCGGCGTCCTCTTTCGCGATCAGATCGGTGGCGCGCGGCGGCGCGGGAGGAGGGCTGGGTGGAGGGGGCGTCAGCGCGGGCGCGGGCGGCGCAGGCAAAGAAGTGGCCACGGGGGCTGGAGCGGCTGCTGCGGCGGCGACCGGCGTGGCCGGGCGCAAGGCAAGGAAGGCTGCGACCGAGATCGCCACACCGGCCAGTACGCCGAGTCCGAGCAGGGCGGCAGTCCGGCTGCGGGATACCGCAGGAGGCGAGTCGCCGAACACCTCGGCAGCCGCCCGGTCCACCGTGGCGGTATCGATGGTGCGCCGGCCCTGCGCGTAGGCTCCCAGCATGGCCCGCCCGCACAGCAGGTTGATGCGACGGGGAACCCCTGCGGTGCGCTGATGGATGCGGCGCAGCGCACGGGCTTCGAAGGGCAGCGGCCCCTGGTGGCCT
Source organism: Hydrogenophaga sp. (assembly GCA_016790705.1). Lineage (GTDB taxonomy): Bacteria > Pseudomonadota > Gammaproteobacteria > Burkholderiales > Burkholderiaceae_C > Hydrogenophaga. The sequence continues at coordinate 101,491 of JAEUOT010000068.1, read as the reverse complement.
GCGACCTTGAGCCGGTGGCGGATGTACCGGTTGGTGTCGGCGGGGTCCAGCGGACCGAGGTGGAAGCGGGCCACGATGCGCTGGGCGAGCTGTTCCAGGCCCGGGCGGGCAAGGATCTCTCGCAGCTCGGGTTGCCCGATCAGCACGATCTGCAGCAGCTTGCGTTCGTTGGTTTCGAGGTTCGTCAGCAGACGCAACTGCTCAAGCACATCGGGCGAGAGGTTCTGCGCCTCATCGATGATCAGGATCGGGTTGTGTCTGGACGCGTGGGCGTCGAGCAGGAATCGGTTGAGCGGGTCGACCAGTTCCTTGACCGTCGGTTCGCGCCCCTCGGCGGAAGGGACGGCGTAGCCGAACTCGTCGGCGACGCTGTGCAACAGCTCGGTGACGCTCAGGCGAGGGTTGAAGATGTAGGCGAGACGGCTCCGGCTCGGGGCTTCGTCGAGGAAGCGCCGGCACACCGTGGTCTTTCCGGTGCCGACGTCGCCGGTGAGCAGCACGAAGCCGCCCGCCCCCTGGGCGCCATACAGCAGGTGCGCCAGCGCTTCGCGATGGCGTTCGCTGAGGAACAGGAAACGCGGGTCGGGCGAGATTGTGAAGGGATCGCGCTGCAGACCAAAGAACGCGGTGTACATGCGCCAAGCATAGCGGGCGCCGCCACCGCGTCGGTCAATTCAATGTCCTCAGGCGGCCAGCGCCATCGACGGTTTGGCAGGGGTCGACGACTTGGCGCCCGGTGTGGCGATCGAGCACTCGATGTCGCCCGAAAGCTGACCGCCTTCTTCGATCACGACCTTGCCGTAGCGGATCTTGCCGGTGACCTTGCCAGAGGCATAGATCACCAGCTTCTGGCGGACCGTGAGGCTGCCGTCGAACACGCCATGGATTTCGGCGATGTCGATTTCCGCCGAGCCCTTGAAGGCACCTTGCTGCGCGATCTGGATCACGCGCGAGTCCATCGTTGCCTCCACCAGGCCTTCCACCACCAAGGTGTCGCAGTCGGTGATCTCCACGCCCTTGAGCTTGATGTTCGGTCCGACGGTCAGCTTGCTGCCGCCCTCAGCGGCAGCGCTTGCGCTCGCCGTCGAGGTGGTCCGGTTGTCGGCCGATGCGCTGCTGCTGGATGCGGAAGAACCGTTGTGGCCGGCGCTGGCGCCGTAGCGGGGGGTGTTGACCGACGAGTTGAGCGGTGTGTTGGGTTCGTTGTCGCGTTTGCCGAAATGCAGTGCCATGCGAGGAGCTCCTTCTGAAAGTGGAGCGTTCATGCTACGGGCCATGCGGCTTACATCCGGGTTGCTTCCGTAAGATGGGTAACGAGATGAACCGTACGTCTGGTTGCGGCTGTTGCATCCGCCGTCGCGTCGTTCACCGAGTCCGTCGGGCGTCCATCTCCCGGATCAGCGCACGGGCCGCGTCGCCCTCCGGAATCGGTTCTCCGCCATCGCGCCATTGCACGGCCGCCTTGAAGCCCTGTTCTTGTGCGTAGCGCCGGAACCAGAGACCCTCCGGGTTGTGGCGCGTGATGCCGTCGAACACGGTGGCGAACATCTGGGTCTGCTCCAGGCCCATGGAGAGCAAGGCCTGGTTGACCACCAGCTTGTGCATGGCCAGGTGCGACGAAGGCACGCCGGCGATCCGCTGGGCCAGTCGCATCACGGCGTCTTCGAGCCGGTCCGCCGGCACCGCCTCGTTGGCCAGCCCCCAGTCGGCGGCGGTGCGGCCGTCGATGACGTCGCCGGTGAACATCAGTTGCTTGGCGCGCAGGGGCCCGAGGCGGTAGGTCCACATCGCCGTGGTCGGGCAGCCCCAGACGCGCGTGGGCATGTAGCCGATGCGGGCGTCGTCGGCCATCACCAGCAGGTCGCAGCACATTGCGATGTCGCTGCCGCCGGCCACAGCCGCGCCGTGCACCTTGGCGATGGTGGGTTTGGCCGAGCGCCAGAGGCTCATGAAGTCCTCGGTGTTGCGCTTCATGAAGGCGTAGTCGACCATCGGGTCCCAGGGACTGGACTCCTGCTGACAGGGGTGTTCGATCATTTCGGCGGCGGTTTCGCCCAGGTCGTAGCCGCCGCAGAAACCCTTGCCGGCGCCCTCGACCACGATGACGTGGATCTCCGGCTGGGCGTTGGCCCACTCGACCGCCATACGGATCTCCCTGGGCATCTCGTCGTTGATCGCGTTGTAGCGTTCGGGCCGGTTGAGCAGCAGGCGGGCGATGCGCGGCTGGTGGGGGTCGGGGGCAATGCGCAGGGTGCTGAAGTCGGGCATGCGTGTCTCCTGAGGGTTGTGGGTCGCATGCTAGGCGGGGCCCACCGGCCGGGCGCGTCGCCTGCGCTACAGTGGCCCGCATGTCCCGTCCATCGCCGCGTCACTGGGCGCTGGGGTCCCGCCCGGCCGCCGCGCTGGACCTGCCGCTGGCGCAGGCCAGTGCGCTGCTGTCCCACCTGGGGCAGGGCGCGCGCGATGCGGTGGCCGAAGACCTGTTGCGGCTGGTCGGTGCGCACGCACCGCTGGCGCAATGCACGATCTTCGCTTTCGAACAGGGCCGCAAGCCGTCGGTGCTCGCGGTCGGCGACCGGTCACGCACGCAGGAGCTGCCCCTGATCGCCGAGGCCTATGTGAGCCGCTTCCACCGGCTCGACGGGCTGGTGGCGGTGATGCAGTCCGAACTTGCCGCGGCGCAGCGGGCGGCGCCGGACATGCCGCGCATCCTGCTGCATCGCCAGACCGGTGCCGACATCGCCCACGCCGACTACCGTCGCACCTGCTACGAGCTGCCTCAGGTGGCCGAGCGGCTGGCGGTGCTGGCGCTGTACGAAGGGCGGCACTGGCTGTCGGTGCACCTGTATCGGGGGACCGAACACGGTCCGTTTGACGACGTGGCCGTCGCCGTGGTCGAGGCTTTCGCGCCGCTGATCGTGCAGGCGGTGCGTCTGCATCACACCGGCCTCGCGGTGCATCAGGATCTGCGCGGCCTGCTGCTGGCGCGTGCGGTGCGGCGCTGGCCGCAGCTCACGCAACGCGACTGCGACGTGGTGATGGCGTTGATGGACGGGCTGGACACCGTGGCACTGGCCAGCCGTCTGGGCCTCACGCCGTCGAGCGCCCAGACCTACTGTCAGCGCGTCTATCGCAAGCTGGGCGTGGCGGGGCAGCGCGAACTGGTGGCGGCGCTGCTGGACTCGACCGACTGAGGGCTTTCCCGGGTTGTCCTGAAATCAGGACATTCGGCGCACCGGCGCTGCCTACACTGCGGGGCAGCACAGGAGACACGCCATGCACCAGCCCCATGCCCAGCCGCGGCGCTCGATCTATTACGACTACCAGGTGTTCGACGCCTGGTTGCCATCGAAGCATTCGAAAGAACAGCATGCCCCCGTCGTGATCGCCGGCGCCGGCCCCATCGGGCTGGTGACCGCGCTGGCGCTGGCGCAGCAGAGTGTGCGCTGCGTGTTGCTGGAGGCCGAGCGGCAAGTGTCCGAGGGCAGCCGCGCCATCGTGTTCACCCGCCGGTCGATGGAAATCCTGCAGCAGGTCGGTGTGGCCCACCGCCTCACGGAAAACGGCCTTCCGTGGCGCTTCGGCAACTCGATCTACCGGGGCCAGCGGGTGTTCCGCATGGAGAACCCGCACGACCCGGACGACCGCTTCTTCCCACTTATCAACCTGCAGCAGCAGTACCTGGAGCAATACCTGGTCGAGGCCTGCGAAGCCGAGCCGCTGGTCGATCTGCGCTGGGGCAACAAGCTGCTGTCGTTCAAACAGGACAGCGCGGGCGCCACGCTGGAGGTCGACACCGAAGAAGGCCCGTACGCGCTCAAGACCGACTGGCTGGTGGCCGCCGACGGCGCCCGTTCCGCCGTGCGCGCGCAGATGGACCTCAAGCTCGAAGGCGCGTCCTACGAGGGCCGGTTCGTCATCGCCGACATCCGCGTCGATCTGCCGCTGCCGACCGAGCGCCTGGCCTTCTTCGATCCCGACTGGAACCCGGGCAACACCATCCTGATGCACCGCGAGCCACACGGCATCTGGCGGCTGGACTACCAGTTGCCGCCTGGCGAAACGCCAGAAGACGCGCTCCAACCGGAGTCGCTCAAGGCGCGCATCGACGCCCAACTGGCGATGATCGGCCACGCCGGCATTGCGTGGGAGATGGACTGGTGCTCGGTCTACTCGGCGCGGGCCCTCACGCTGCCCGACTATGTGCAGGGGCGGGTGCTGTTCGTGGGCGACGCGGGGCACCTGCTGCCCATCTTCGGCGTGCGCGGTGCCAACACCGGCTTTCAGGACGCGCAGGGCCTGGCCTGGCGGCTGGCGCTGGTGGTCAAGGGCGTGGTGCCGGCCGCGCTGCTGCACAGCTACAGCAGCGAGCGGGTCGGCGCGGCGCGCGAGATCATCGACGAGGCCGGCAAGAGCACGCGCTTCATGACGCCGCCCACGCGCGGTTTCCGACTGCTGCGCGACGCCGTGCTCTCGCTGTCGCTGACCCAGCCCTTCGTGGGGCCCCTCTACCACTGGCGCACCTCGCGGCCGCACGAGTACGGCGCCTCACCGCTCAACGCCGTGGACGACGACAACGCGCGCTTCGACACCGGACCGGGCCACGGCGCGCCGCCGCGCAATGTCTGTCTCGGTTCCGACGACTACCTGCTTGATCACCTGGATCACCGCTTCACGCTACTCGTCGCCACCGACACCCCCATCCCGGCCGATGTGCTGGCGGTGGTGGATGAGCTGCGCGCCCGGGGCCTGTCGTTGCAGGTCATTGCCGTCGGGGCCAGCCAGCCGGTGCCGGGCGCCGACCAGATCCTGCCGGATGCCGAAGGGCGGCTTCGCCAGCGCCACGGCCTGAGCGACGGCGGCGCCTACCTGTTGCGGCCCGACCAACACGTCTGTGCCCGTTGGCGCTCGCTGGATGCGCCGCGTCTGCGTGCTGCCCTCGCCAAGGCCACCGATCTGAACTCGGGAGTCACCGCATGAGCCACCAGAACGCCCCCGCCAGCGCCCTGACCATTCCCGGCCTGGAACAGGTCTACGACCAGCTCGCCACCGCCATCGACGCCGTCGGCCCCGCCAAGACCGAGCTGTTTCTCGTCAAGCTCGCGCTGATGAACGCCAATGCCCTGGCCGACCCAGCGCTGTTTCAGGCCCACATCGACGCCGCGCTGAAGGACCTCTGAGCAGCCCGACACTCAGTCCATCGGCTGGCGCAGGATGGTTTTCCACTTGGCCGGGTCGGTGCGCCGGATGTCGCTCAGGTAGATCTCGTGGTGATGGCCACGCACCGCCGAGCGGTCGGCGATGAAGGTGTGCAGTCGCTCGATGGTCGGGCCTTCGGCGGAGAACGGGCCAACGTGCAGGATTTGCGCGCAGCGGCCCTCGGTCAGCGTGTCCAGCCGCAGTCGGTCCACGCCGGGCAGCGACTTCTTGCGGCGGACTTCGTCGATGGCCTGGCCGATGGTGTCGTCGCCCACGAAATCCGGCTGCAGGATCATCGCCGTCCATTGCCAGCGCGACCGGTCGCCGCTGCGGAACACCGCCCGGTCGTCTGCCCACCACAGGGCTTCGAGCGGCATCACGCCGTAGTCAACGGCCTGCGGGCCTTTCTTGACCATGAACTTGACCGTGTACGCCACGGAAAACAGCGCCTCCACCGCCTCGGCGTAGGCCGGTGCGGTGTTGGGGTCGCCTTCGCCGTCGACCATCAGGTAGCGCAGCGCCGGCACATCGATCTCCACCGGCGCCTTGGCCGAGACCTGATAGAGATCCCTCAGGGACTTTTTCAGATCCATCTTGTCGCTCATGGGCTCCTCCATCGGTTTCATCTGACAACCGGCCCGCGAGTCCGCCGGCAAAGGCATTGTGGCCCGGTCCCGGAGCGCAACAAGGTTGATGCTCAACACCTACACTTGCGGGTTACCCAGAGCGCCCCCCATGAATGCCCCGATCGACGTCTCCTTTTTCGCGCGCAACGCCAAGCCGCTGACCAGCTATCGCCCGTACTGGGCCAAGCGCTTCGGCACCGCGCCCTTTCTGCCCATGAGCCGGGCAGAGATGGAGCAGCTCGGCTGGGATTCGTGCGACATCATCCTCGTCACCGGGGATGCCTATGTGGACCATCCCAGCTTCGGCATGGCTGTGATCGGTCGCGTGCTGGAGGCCCAGGGTTTTCGCGTCGGCATCATTGCCCAGCCCGACTGGCAGAGCGCCGAGCCCTTCAAGGCGCTGGGCAAGCCCAACCTGTTCTGGGGCGTGACCGCGGGCAACATGGATTCCATGATCAACCGGTACACCGCCGACCGGAAGATCCGCAGCGACGACGCCTACACGCCCGGTGACGTGGGCGGCAAGCGGCCCGACCGCGCCGCCATCGTCTACAGCCAGCGCTGCCGCGAGGCCTACAAGGACGTGCCCATCGTGCTGGGCGGCATTGAAGGCAGCCTGCGCCGCATCGCCCACTACGACTACTGGAGCGACAAGGTGCGCCGCAGCATCGTGGTGGACGCCAAGTGCGATCTGCTGCTGTATGGCAACGCCGAGCGTGCGCTGGTCGAGGTGGCGCACCGCATCGCCGCGCGCGAACCCATCGAGCAGATCACCGACGTGCGCGGCACCGCCTTCGTGCGCCGCCCGGGCGACCCGACCGCTGAAGGCTGGATCGAGCTGGACTCGACCGAGGTCGACACACCCGGTCACGTCGAAGACCACATCAACCCCTACCAGACCACCAGCGAGCAGGCACAGGCCCAGGGCCAGAGCTGTTCCAAGGAAGAGGGCGCTGCGGCCCCGGCGGCCTCAGGGCAGGTCGTGCAGGTCAAACCCATCACCATCCACCGGCCGCAGGGAACCCAGGGCGTGGCCAAGCTGCCGCGCGAGCGCACCGTGATCCGCCTGCCCAGCTACGAGCAGGTCAAGAGCGACGCCGTGCTCTACGCCCACGCCAACCGCGTGCTGCACCTGGAAACCAACCCCGGCAACGCCCGCGCGCTGGTGCAGGCGCACGGCGAAGGCACGACCGCGCGCGATGTCTGGATCAACCCGCCGCCGATCCCGCTGACCACGGCCGAAATGGATTACGTGTTCGACCTGCCATACGCGCGGGGACCGCACCCGGCCTACGCCGACGAACACGGCCGCCACGACGGCGCGACCAAGATCCCGGCCTGGGAAATGATCCGTTTCAGCGTGAACATCATGCGCGGCTGCTTCGGCGGCTGCACCTTCTGCTCCATCACCGAGCATGAAGGCCGCATCATCCAGAGCCGCTCCGAAGACTCGATCATTCGCGAGGTCGAGGAGATGCGCGACAAGGTGGTCGGCTTCACCGGCGTGGTCAGCGACCTCGGCGGGCCTACGGCCAACATGTACCGCCTGGGCTGCCGCAGCCCGGCCATCGAAGCCGCCTGCCGCAAGCCCAGCTGCGTCTACCCCGGCATCTGCCAGAACCTCACGACCAACCACGATCCGCTGATCAGGATCTACCGCCGGGCGCGCGCGCTCAAGGGCATCAAGAAGGTCCTGATCGGCTCCGGCCTGCGCTACGACCTGGCGGTCAAGAGCCCGGAATACGTCAAGGAACTGGTGCAGCACCACGTCGGCGGCTACCTGAAGATCGCACCCGAGCACACCGAGAGCGGGCCGCTGTCCAAGATGATGAAGCCGGGCATCGGCAGCTACGACCGCTTCAAGACCATGTTCGAGAAGTACAGCGAAGAGGCGGGCAAGAAGCAGTTCCTGATCCCGTACTTCATCGCCGCCCACCCGGGCACCAGCGACGAGGACATGATGAACCTCGCGCTCTGGCTGAAGAAGAACGGCTTCCGTGCCGACCAGGTGCAGACCTTCTACCCGAGCCCCATGGCCACCGCCACGGCGATGTACCACACCAACCTGAACCCGCTCAAAGGCGTGCACCGCGACGAACGCGGCGAGAAGGTCGACATCGTGCGCGGCGAAAAGCGCCGCCGCCTGCACAAGGCCTTCCTGCGCTACCACGACCCCAACAACTGGCCACTGCTGCGCGAAGCGCTCAAGACCCTGGGCCGCGCCGACCTGATCGGCAACGGCAAACACCACCTGATCCCGACCTTCCAGCCGGTCACCGACGGCGGTTACCAGAGCGCGCGCAAGAAGAATTCGACGCCGGGTGGGGCGGTGGCGAAAGGTACAAGTGCAAGCCCCGCAGGCAAGGCGCCGGTCAAGGGGCGCATCCTGACGCAGCACACCGGGTTGCCGCCGAGGGCGGGGGTGAAGGGCAAGCGTTAAAGGGGGCCTTCCACGGCCGCAAGCTCTGGATTCCTGGTGAACACCCAAGACGCTCGTCCAACATTCGCGGTCCGTTCGTTCCCGAGGCGTTTCTTCGTCGGTTTTGCATTGGGGATTGCCGGCCTGTGTGCCGCAGCAGCCCCGTTGCCGGAGACCGCCAGCGCCGCCTCCTGTCCACCCCAACCGGAACCCCTTACCCGCGAGCTGATGCTCAAGGCGCAGCAGCAGGCGACCGACCGGGGATTTCTCTGGCGCATCAGCCGCGACGGACGGGATTCGTATCTCTACGGCAGCCTGCACGCGGGGCGGCCGGAATGGTTTGCGCTGGGGCCGCGCACCGAAGCGTCCTTGCACAGGACAGGGGTTCTGGCGCTGGAGATCAATGTGACCGATCCGGCGGTGTTGGCGGCGCTGCGTGAGGCGACGCAAGGGCCCGGGAGGCGGTTGCCGGACGGTCTGATGCAGTCGCTGCGCTCGGCCTGGGCGGCCGAGTGCCTGTCGGAGGCCGATCTGTCGCAGGGCGCGGTCGAGTACCACGCCATGCAGTTGGCCGTGGCGCAGGCCCAGCGCCAGGGTTTCTTCCCGCTCTACGGGGCGGAGTCCGTGCTGCTGATGCGAAGCTTGGGCGCAGGGCGGCCGGTGGTAGGGCTGGAATCGGTCGAGACGCAACTGGCTGCGCTGCTGGCGCGGGACGACGCAGAGGCCGCAGCCATGGTGCAGGATGCGCTCGATGAATTGAAAGATCCGAAGTCGGCCACCAGCCTGGCGCGCCTGAGTCGGGCCTGGGCGGGCGGGGACCTCAAGGAGCTGGAGTCGTATGCCGACTGGTGCGAATGCCTGGGCTCGGCATCGGCACGCGAGGCGCAGGAGCGGCTGGTCGGGGGGCGCAATCCCGGTATGGCCGATGCGATCGAGCGGCTGCACGGATCGGTCAGCGTCGTCGCCGCAGTGGGCGCCTTGCACCTTGTCGGGCCGACTGGATTGCCCCAGTTGTTGAAGCACAAAGGATTCAAGCTTACCCGCGTGTTTTGAACCTTCGCTTCTCTGCGAGCCCTGAAGCATTGAGATATGTCATGAACTGACCAGATTCCCCAGCGCAAGGGAGTGATGACACTCACAATCCGTTACTTTCTCGGGTGACCGGTTGTCACCTGCCGAGGGACACCTGCCATGGCACATCTGAATTGGACGCCCGACCTGGAAACGGGCATTCGCGAAATCGACGGTCAGCACAAGCGGATCGTGGAGTACATCAACCAGCTTTACGACGCGCGGGACCATCACGACCGCGAGGCGGTGGGCGCGGTGATCGACGAGATGGTCGACTACACGCTGTCGCACTTTGCGTTCGAGGAGTCGCTGATGGCGGACGCCGGCTACATGTTTGCCGGTCCGCACAAGAAGGTGCACGAGCTGTTCACCCGCAAGGTGGGTGAGTACCGGATGCGCTTCGAGGCGGGTGAAGACGTGGCGTCGGAGTTGCACGCGATGCTCTCGCGCTGGCTGTTCAACCACATCCGCAACGACGACCGCAGCTATTCGGACTCGGTGAAGGTGTACCTGAAGAACGTCAACCACGGCGACGCCGACATGAAGGCGCAGATCAAGGAAGAGTTGATCCGCGAGCTGCACCTGAACAAGAAGAAGGGCTTCTTTGCCCGGCTGTTCGGCGGCGGCAACTGAACGGTTTGACCCGCGGGTGGTCTATGGGGCTGAAATGGCGCAAAATGCGCCACACAGGAGTCCATCATGCCCGCCACCCCGAGCCCGTTTGCTTCCGTGAAACTGCCCGCTGCCCTGGTGCAGCAGGCGCGTGAGGCGGCCCAGCCGCAGCGCCGCTCGGTCGCCGGGCAGATTGAATACTGGGCCACGCTGGGCCGCATCGCCGACGAAACCGGCCTGACTGTGAAGGAGGCCCGCGAGGCGATCGCCCGTTATGACGCCCGCCAGCGCGGCGGCGATATGGACGAATCGCTGGACGCGATCGAGGCGCGTTTTGCCAACGCCGAAACCACAGGGCGACTGGCTCAGGCGGTGCGCAGCACCGTCACCGCCAACCGCCAGAAGGCCGACGACGCGCTGCCCCGCGTCGCCTGATTCGCCGCCAGACACCGCCCGGTGTGGCTGCCCCGGTTTTTTATCTGCTGGCCGGCCCCAACGGCGCCGGCAAATCCACGCTCTACCGTTCGGCCGTCGCCGAGGGCCTGATCCCCGCCATTGCAGAGTTCATCAATGCCGACCTGCATGAGGCGGCCCGGCTGCAGCACATCGCCGACCCGGTCGAGCGCTCGCGGCAAGCGCGTCTGTGGGCTGACGCCCGGCGGGCGCACTGTCTTGATGAGGGGCACTCGTTTGCCAGCGAGACCGTGTTCTCCCACACTTCCAAGCTTGACCTGATGGCCGCAGCGAAGCGAGCCGGGTTTGCCGTGGTGCTGCTCATCGTCTGCATCGACGATCCGCAGCAGTTGCTCGGGCGGGTGGCGCAGCGGGTGAAGGAGGGCGGTCACCCGGTACCGCCCGAGCGTGTCCTGGCCCGCTACCCGCGCACGGTGCGGCACCTGGGCGTGGCGGTGCGGCGGGCCGATCTGGCTTTGCTCTATGACACCTCGGTGCCGGTGGGCGGGCCGTTCCAGCCGCCGCGATTGGTGGCACGTTTGCGGGCAGGCGCGGTGACCTGGCAGGCCGAGGTTTTGCCGGGCTGGGCGCGCGAGGTGTTGATGCCCACGCCGCAGCGCTGAACTGCATGGCGCTCAATCGGCGTAGTCCAGCGGCAGCGCAGTGGTGTTCTTGAGCTCTTCCATGGCGAAGCTGCTGCTGACGTCCGACAGGTCGACCGAGCGGATCAGCCGCTGGTAGACCCGGTCGTAGGCGGCGATGTCGGGCACCACGATCTTCATCAGGTAGTCCACGTCGCCGCTCATGCGGTAGAGCTCCATCACCTCCGGAATGTCGCGCACCGCGTCCCGGAAGCGCTCGAACCAGGCCTGGTTGTGCTGGTTGGTGCGCACCGCCACGAAAACGGTCACGCCCAGGTTGATCTTGGCGGCATCGACCAGGGCGACCTGACGGGTGATGAATCCCTGTTCGCGCAGGCGCTGGATGCGTCGCCAGCAGGGCGTGGACGAGAGGTGCACGGCGGCGGCCAGCTCGGCCAGCGGGGTCTCGGCGTTGCGCTGCAGGATCGCGAGGATCTGCCGGTCCGTGGCATCCAGTTTTCGTTTCATGGTCAATATGAGCAATACAATGCTCAATATTGCCTGTTTTGAAGGCCAAAAGGCAAGCCATTTGTTGGGCGACGATGGGAAACTTCCGGCATTGCTTCACCACGGAGACACCATGAAAACCATCGGCCTGATCGGCGGCATGAGCTGGGAATCGACCACCCTGTATTACCAGATCATCAACCGCGAAGTGGCGCGACGCCTGGGCGGCCTGAGCAGCGCGCGCATGAATCTGGTCAGCCTGGACTTCGAGGACATCGCCCAGCGCCAGCGCGCGGGTGACTGGGACGGCATGGCCGGCATCCTCTGCGACGCGGCGCGACGACTCTCGGACACCGGCGCCGACTGCCTGCTGATCGGTACCAACACCATGCATCAGCTCGCACCGCAGGTGCAGGCCGCGACCGATGTGCCGCTGATCCACATCGCCGATGTGACGGCCGACGCGATCCTCGCGCAGGGCCTGGACACGGTGGGCCTGATGGGCACGCGCTTCACCATGGAGCGCACCTTCTACGTCGAGCGACTGGCGCAGCGCGGCATCCGCTGTGTGCTGCCCGACGAGGTGCAGCGGCTGGAGATCCACCGCATCATTTTCGAGGAGCTGTGCCGCGGCGAGCTGCACGAGGTCTCGCGCCAGTGGTTCACCGACTGCATCACCGACCTGCAGTCGCGTGGCGCGCAGGGCGTGGTGTTGGGCTGCACCGAGCTGCCGCTGATCATCCGGCCCGAGGACAGCCCGATCCCGACCTTTGACACGACCGCGTTGCATGCGCTGGCGGCGGTGGAATTCTCGCTGGCCAACTGAGGAGCTGCCCGATGTGCCAGCTCCTGGGCATGAACAGCAGCGCTGCGGCCTCAATCCGTTTTTCGTTCACCGGATTCGCGCGCCGTGGCGGGTGCACGGCCGATCATGTCGATGGATGGGGCATCGCTTTCTACGAGCCCACGGGCGCCCGCAGTTTCCTGGACGACGGCCCCGCCAGCGAGTCGCGGTTGGCGGCGTTCGTGCGCGACTACCCGATCCGTTCACACAACGTGATCTCGCACATCCGCAAGGCGACCCAGGGCGCGGTCGGGCTGTCCAACACCCATCCCTTCAGCCGCGAATGGCTCGGGCGCCACTGGTTTTTCGCCCACAACGGTGACCTGCAGAACTTTCACCCTTCGCTGGACGGCAGCTACCTGCCGGTCGGTTCCACCGACAGCGAAAAGGCGTTCTGCTACCTGATGCAGCGGCTGCGCTCGGCCTTTGCGGGCTGGCAGCGGGCGCCGACCTGGGACGCCATCGCCCCTGTGCTGGCCCAGTGCCACGCGGAGATCGCGCGCCACGGCAACTTCAATTGCCTGCTGACCAATGGCGAGGCCTTGTTCGTGCATTGCTCCAGCCAGCTTGCGCTGCTGCAGCGAGCGCACCCGTTTCCGCGTGCGAGCCTGGTCGACTGCGATCTGAGCCTGGATCTGGGGGAACTCAACGGGCCGCAGGACCGGATGGTGATCGTGGCGACCGAACCGCTGACGGTGGACGAGCGCTGGGAGGCGCTGCAGACCGGCGAGACCCGCGTGTTTGTGGGCGGGCAAACGGTCTGGTCCCATCGCTGTGAACAGACGCGCCGCTTTCCGGTCCCGGGCGAGCGGGTCGCGGAAGTGGCGGCGGCCTGAGCTCAGGTGGCGAGGGTGTGCAGCGGGATATCCCGCGCGACCGACAGGTTGTTGAGCTGTTTGCGCGTCTGACCGGCGAGGAAGGCGGCGATGGCCCGGTGCGTCGCGGGCTGGAACATGCTGCCCATGCCGTGCATGGCCACGCCGGCCGCCGCGCACAGCGATGCCGCAAAGTGCGGCTCCAGCGCCGCCACGGCGACCCTGCCGTCCTTGCAGGGGTAGACGCGGTAACCGGCGTGCGCACCACCGACGGCGCCCTTGGGCTGCGTCAGTCCCCAGGTCCGTGGCAGGGCGAGCCAGGCCGCGGCATCGCTGAGCGCAATTTCCTGGAACGAGCCTTTGCCTGTCAGGCGCTGTGACAGCACCGCCTTGAGCGCGGCTTCGCTGGCCATCAGTGCACCGCCCATGTCGGCAAACAGGGTCGCCGGCAGATCGAGCCCGGTCACGAGCCCGGCATCGGCGAGGTAGGTGAGGTCGTGCCCCGGCTCCTCGGCGCGGGCGCCCGGGGCACCGACGATGGCGACCAGGGACAGTTGGGGATACGCCTTGTGCAGCGTTTTCCAAGACAGCCCGAGCTTGGCCAGGGCCGAGGGGCGGAACGAGGTCAGCAGCAGGTCGGTGCGGGTCAGTTCCTTGTGCAGCTTCTGCTGTCCCTTCTCGGTCTTGAGGTCGAGGGTCAGGACCTTGATGCCGGTGTGCAGCATGTCATAGGCATCGCGGTTGTACTGGCCCATCGGGTCGCCGCTACCGCCGTTGGGGCCGGGCGGCTCGGCCTTGAGGCAGGTGGCACCCATCGCCTTGAGCCGCATGAACGCGGCCGGGCCGGGCAGGTTGAGCGCGAGGCTGAGCACGCGCACGCCGCGCAGGGGTTTGAGCGCGGCGGCGGGGCGGGAGGGGGAGGAGGAAAGCGTTTTGGCGACCATGACCCGTTTGTAACCCGGAACGCTGACGCCCGGCCAGCGTCCGGGCGACAGCGTCGGGATGGGGCGCTCAGAACGGCAGGCCGACGTAGTTTTCCGCCAGTGAGCCCTGTGCCTTCTCGGAGGAGAACAGGTACTCCAGCTCGGTCTGCTGCAGCTTCTGGTCGTAGGTCAGGCTGTCGGGGAAGGTGTGCAGCATGGTGGTCATCCACCAGGAGAAGCGCTGCGCCTTCCAGACGCGGGCCAGGGCCTTGGCCGAGTAGTTCTCCAGACCGGAGTCGTCGCCGTTCTTGTAGTGGGCGACCATGGCGTGGTAGAGGTAGTAGATGTCCGAGGCGGCGCTGTTCAGGCCCCGCGCGCCGGTCGGCGGCACGATGTGGGCGGCATCGCCGGCCAGAAACAGGTTGCCGTAGCGCATCGGTTCGGCCACGAAAGAGCGCAGCGGAGCGATCGACTTCTCGATGGACGGGCCGGTGATCAGGCGTTCTGCCACGTCGGCGGGCAGGCGGCGCTTGAGTTCTTCCCAGAACTTGTCGTCGGACCAGTCTTCGACGGTGTCGGACAGCGGCACCTGGATGTAGTAGCGGCTCAGGACCTGCGAACGCAGCGAGCACAGGGCGAAGCCGCGTTCGTGCTTGGCGTAGATCAGTTCGGGCGAGACCGGCTTGGTACGCGAGAGCACGCCCAGCCAGCCGAAGGGATAGACCTTCTCGTATTCCTTGAGCACGTCGCGCGGGATCGACTTGCGGCTCACGCCGTGGAAGCCGTCGGCACCGATCACGTAGTCGCAGTCGATGCGCACCACCTCGTCGCCCGAGCGGTAGGTCACGTAGGGTTTGTCGCTCTTGAGGTCGTGCGGCTGCACGTCCTCGGCGTTGTGGATCACCACGCCGTTCATCTTGTCGCGGGCTTCGTACAGGTCGCGGGTGAGTTCGGTCTGGCCGTAGACCACGACCGAGCTGCCGCCGCTGTACTTGTGCAGGTCGACGCGGCGCATGCTGCCGTTGTCGGAGATGTAGAAGCCCTCGTGGATCTCGCCCTCGCGGTCCATGCGCTCGCCGCACTGGGCTTCGCGCATCAGTTCGGCAAAGCCGTGTTCCAGCACGCCGGCGCGGATGCGCGAGAGCACGTATTCGCGGCTCTGGCGTTCGAGCACGACGGTGTCGATGCCCTTGAGGTGCAGCAACTGGGACAGCATGAGGCCGGAGGGGCCGCCGCCGATGATCGCAACTTGGGTGCGCATGGAATGTCTCCTGATGGTGTGGAACGGGTGTCGGGACTGTAGGTTTGCCGACGCCGCTTGACCATGCCTCGCGGTGCGACACTGCGCGGTGACTGGCTGTGTTGTGCGATGATCGCGCAACAGTTTGCAGGAGACACCGCATGGAGATCGCCAAGGCGGATTTCATCGAAGGCATGGCTAAGGGCATGGCCGTGCTGGAGAGTTTCGATACCGAGCGCCAGCGCCTGAACGCCACGCAGGCGGCCGAACGGGCGGGCCTCACGCGGGCCGCCGCCCGGCGCCATCTGCTCACGCTGGCCTACCTCGGCTACCTCGACACCGACGGCACCCACTACTGGCTCTCGGCCAAGGTGCTGCGCTTCTCGGGCAGCTATCTGGCCTCGGCACGGCTGCCGCGGCTGCTGCAACCCACGCTCAACCGGCTGGCCGCGCAGACGCACGAATCGTTCTCGGCCGTGGTGCTCGATGGCGATGAGGTGGTGATCGTGGCGCGCAGCGCCTCGGTCGGCGGCCAGCGGCTGATGGCCTACGGCCTGCACCTGGGGGCGCGGTTGCCGGTCCACGCGACGTCGACCGGGCGGGTGCTGCTGGCGGCCATGAACAAGACCGCATTCAGTGCCTGGCTCAAGGGCCGCGAGCTGCCGCGCCTGACGCCCAAGACGACGGTGGACCACAAGGCCCTGCGTGCCATCGTGGCGCAGGTCAAGGCCGACGACTTCGCGGTGGCGAGCGAGGAGCACGAGCTGGGCGTGCACGCGCTGGCGGTGCCGCTGCGCAACATGAAAGGCCAGACGGTGGCCGCGCTCAACGTGGTGGCCGCGCCCGACCGGCTGGTGCCGGCCGTGATGCGCAAGGACCTGCTGCCGCTGCTGCTGGACGCTGCCCGGGAACTGAGGTCGCTGCTGTAGCGTCACCAGACCTGTGGTTGCCGTGCACCCTCATCGGCGCAAAACGAAAAACCAGTAGCCCAGCATCGCCAGGCCAATCAGGGCGGGTATCAGTTTGCTGAACACCCAGAGCTCACTGCGGGCGCCTTCGGTCGTCACCTCGACGCCCATCCCGGTGACGCTGATGTTCTCCAGTGAGCCGAGTCCAAACCGTATGACCACTTCCTTGGCTGTTTCAACGTGAAAGGCTCCGTCGACTGTGCACGTCAGGGACATCGGTCCGATGGGAGGGCGCTTTTTTTCAGCGTTGCAGAAGATCACCTTGCCGCCGCCTTCGTCACCGATGGTGCCAATGGCCAAGACCTTGGCGGCGCCCAGGTGGGATGCCAGCCGTTCTCCCCGCACGGTGAACAGGGTCCGATAGCCTTTTCCAGGCTCGGCCTTGAGGCTGCCTTGGCCCGGCGCTGCCTTGAAAATGGCGTCTCCTGATGTCGACGCTTCTTGAATCATGGCGGCGACCTGCGCTGGCGTGGCCTCGGCACGCATGACCGAGGGCGACGTATCCGCATGCAGACGGGTGGTGAGCCCGCATCCCAGGAAAAACAATATCGCGACCCACGCCTTCATCACGCCTCCCGCGCCAGTGATCATGTCAATCCGGGGGCGCTCGAAGATCAGACGCCCAGGTACTGCTCCAGCAGTTCGGGCTTGGACAGCAACTCGTCCGACGAACCTTCGAACACCACCTCTCCTTTGACAAGGATAACGTTGCGGTCGGTGATCTGGGTGACCTGCTTCCAGGCCTTGTCCACGATGATGCTGCTGATGCCGCTTTCGCGGATCAGGCCGCAGATGCGCCAGATCTCGCGCGCGATCAGTGGCGCCAGGCCCTCGGTCGCTTCGTCGAGGATCAGCACGTCGGGGTTGGTCATCAGCGCGCGGCCGATGGTCAGCATCTGCTGTTCGCCACCGGAGAGTTGCTGCCCGCCGTGGCCCAGGCGCTCCGACAGGCGCGGGAAGGTCTCAAGCACACGCTCGTAGGTCCAGTCGCGCTGGCCGCGGGTGCCGGCGCGCGCCGCCATGACCAGGTTCTCCTTGACGCTCAGGTTGCCGAAGATGCCGCGGCCTTCGGGCACATAGGCGATGCCCAGGCGCGCCACTTCGAAGGGGCTGGCACCGGTCATGGTCTGGCCCTTGATCTGGACCGTGCCGCCGCTGGGCTTGACGATGCCCATGAGGGACTTGAGCAGGGTGCTCTTGCCCATGCCGTTGCGGCCCATCAGGCCGATGGTCTGGCCTTGGCCGACCGTGAAGTCGATGCCGCGCAGGATGTGGCTCTGGCCGTAGTGGGTGTGCAGGCCGGTGGCCTGGATCAAAGGATGGCTCATCAGTGTTCATCCCCCAGGTAGGCGGCCTGCACCTGCGGGTCGGCGCGGACCTGGGCCGGCGTGCCGCTGGCGATCACCTGGCCGTTGACCATCACGGTGAGCTGGTCGGCCAGCGCGAAGACCGCGTCCATGTCGTGTTCGACCAGCATCATGGCGTGGTCCTTCTTGAGCTTGAGCAGCAGCTCGACCATGCGCTCGGCCTCGGCCTGGCCCATGCCGGCCAGCGGCTCGTCGAGCAGCAGCACGGTCGGCTCGGTGGCCAGGGTCATCGCGATTTCGAGCTGGCGCTGTTCGCCATGGCTGATGGTGGCGGCGACGGTCTGGGCGCGGTGCGTGAGGCCGGCCAGCTCGATCGCGTGTTCGCAGCGTTCGTTCACGGCCTTCATCGCAGCGGCCGACTGCAGCCAGCGCAGCGGGTTCCAGGGCGCGTGCCGCTCGCGCGACTGCGCGGCCAGGCGCACGTTTTCCCAGACGGTGAAGGGCAGGAAGATGTTGGTCTTCTGGTAGCTGCGGCCCAGGCCCAGGCGCGAGATCGACTCGGGCGTGTGGCCGGCGGTCTCTTCGCCACCGAACAGGATCTTGCCCGAGGTCGGTTGCAGGTCGCCCGAGAGCAGGTTGGTCAGCGTGGACTTGCCGGCGCCGTTGGGGCCGATGACGGCGTGCAGGTGGTCGCGGTAGAGCTTGACCGAGACCTCGTTGACGGCCGCGAGACCGCCGAAGCGCTTGGTCAGCTTGTCCGCAGCGAGCAGGGCGACATCACTCATTTCGATGCCCCCTTGTTGCGGTTCAGGAATTTCTCGGCCAGCCCCAGCAGGCCACGCGGCGCGACGATCACGATGAACACGATGAACAGACCCATCCAGAGCTGCCAGTGTTTGCCGGTCTCGAATTCCCCGATCGCGGGCAGGTCCTTCACCAGGTGCAGCACGTACTCGAAGCTGAAGGCGCCGACGATGGCGCCGGCAAAGTTGCCCATGCCGCCGAGGATGACCATCATGATCGCGTGCGCGCTCATGTGGAAACCCATCAGCTCGGGGTTCACGAAGCCGGTCTGCGCGGCCCAGAGATAGCCCGCGACACCGGCCAGCGTCCCGGCCAGCGTGAAGGCGGCCAGCTTGTAGCCGAAGCTGCTGTAGCCGACGGCGCGCAGGCGGTGCTCGTTGACGCGGATGCCGGCCAGCACGCGACCGAACGGCGAGAACAGCACCCGGCGCAGGAAGAGGTAGACCGCCACCAGGATCACCAGGGTGAAGTAATAGAAATGGGCCTTGTTGTCCAGGTCCAGGCCGATCGCGGTGGCGTCCGGCCGGAAGTTGACATAGATGCCGTCCGACCCGCCCAGCGACTTGTTGTCGAAGAACAGGAAGAACACCATCTGCGCGAACGCCATGGTGACCATGATGAAGTAGATGCCATGGGTACGGACCACGAAGAAGCCGATCACCAGCGCCGCCAGCCCGGCGCCTGCGGCCGCGGCGGGAAGACTCCACCACACGGCAATGGGCGTGTCCTGGGGGGTCAGAAACGCCAGTGCGTAGCCGGCCAGACCGAAATAGGCCGCATGACCCAGGGACACCAGGCCGGTCACGCCCTGCAGCAGATCCAGGCTCATCGCAAAAATCGCCAGGATCATCATCTGCGTCAGCAACTGCAGATAGAAGTCGCGGCTCTCCAGCGGTATCAGCGGGAAAGCCGCCAGCGCGAGCGCGCCGGCAACGAGCACGGCCTGCACGGCGCGCGGCAGACGTTCGAGGGTGGCTTTGGCTGAACTCATTGCTTGAACAGCCCTTCTGGCTTGTAGAGCAGCACCGCCGCCATGAGCATGTAGACCGCCATGCCGGCGATCTGGGGGACGAGGACCTTGCCGAAGGTGTCGACCAGACCGACCAGCAGGGCTGCGACCAGGGCGCCGCGCACCGAGCCGATGCCGCCGATCACGACGACGACGAAGCACATGATCAGCACCGAGCTGCCCATGCCGGGGTAGACGCTGGAAATGGGCGAGGCCACCATGCCGGCCACCGCCGCCAGCGCGACGCCGATGGCGAACACGATGCCGTGGATCAGCCGGATGTTGATGCCCAGCGCCTCGGTCATCTCGTGGTTGAACGCTCCGGCACGGATCTTCATGCCCAGGCGCGTCTTGCTGATGAGGCCGTACAGGCCCAGCGCCAGCACGATACAGACGCCCGACACCACCAGGCGGTAGACGGGGTAGGACAGGTTGTCGGTGAGCTGGATCGACTGGCTCACCGCCTCCGGGACGGCCACCGAGTGCACGTCGTCGCCCCACAGGATGGAACGCAACTCTTCAAAAATGTAGATCAGGCCGAAGGTCAGCAGCACCTGGTCCAGGTGGTCGCGGTGATAGAAGTGGCGGAACAGCACCCACTCCAGCAACCAGCCGAAGACGACGGCGATGACGCTTCCGACCACGATCGCCAGCGCCAGGCTGTCGAACTGCGCGGCCAGGGCCCAGGCCAGGTAGGCGCCCAGCATGTAGAAGCTGCCGTGCGCGAGGTTGACCACGCCCATGATGCCGAAGATCAGCGTCAGGCCGGCGGCCAGCATGAACAGCAGCAGTCCGTACTGCAGGCTGTTGAGCAGTTGGATCAGGAAATTGGCGAAGTCCATGGAAGACCCGAAAGGTCAGGGATGCCGCCGGACCGGCTCGGCCGGGCGGCTGGCATCGCCCCCCGGAAGGGACGATGCCGAAGGCAGTGCGAGGGTCAGCTCAATTTGCAGCCGGCGCCGGAGTCGGCCACGGCCTTCTGCGCGATGCCGATCACCTTGTTTTCCTTGTTTTCCACCTTGCGCAGGTACATGTCCTGCACCGGGTTGTGGGCCTTGCTCATGGTCCACTTGCCGCGCGGGCTGTCGATGGTCGCGCCTTCCATCGCGGCGTACAGCTCCTTCTTCTTGGAGAGGTCGCCCTTGACGGCGTTGGCGCCCTTGATCATCAGCAGGCCGGTGTCGTAGCCCTGGACGGCGTAGACATCGGGTTGCAGCTTGAAGGTCTTGGCGTATTCCAGGCGGAATTTCTTGTTGGCCGGCGTGTCCAGCGAGTCGCTGTAGTGCATCGTGGTCAGCACGCCGTTGGCGGCGTCACCGGCAGCGTCGAGCACACCCTCGGTCAGGAAGCCCGAGCCGTAGAGCTGGATGCTCTTGTTCAGGCCGGCTGCGGCGTAGTCCTTGAGGAACTTGGCCGCGCCGCCACCGGCAAAGAAGCAGGCCACCGCGTCGGGCTTGAGCGCCGCGATCTCGGTCAGCAGGGCCTGGAATTCGACGTTGGGGAAGGGCAGGCCCAGCTTCTTGACGATGGTGCCGCCAGCGGCGGTGTAGCTCTGTTCGAAGCCTTCGAAGGCCTCGTCACCGGCCGCGTAGTTCCAGGTGATCCAGACGGCCTTCTTGTGGCCGCGGTCGACCATGGCCTTGCCCAGCGCCAGCGTCGGCTGGGAGTTGGTGAAGGAGGTGCGGAAGACGTTGGGTGCGCACTGTGCACGGGTGGCGATGTGCACGCCGGCGTTGGGAATCAGGTTGAGCACGCCGGATTCGCGCGCCACCTTGTGGATGCCCATCTGCACGCCGGAGTGCACGGTGCCCACGAGCACGTCCACCTTGTCGCGCTGCACCAGACGCTGCGCGTTCTCGATGCCCTTGGCCGGATTGGATTCGTCGTCGACCTTGAAGAACTCGATCTCGCGGCCACCGAGCTTGCCGCCCTGTTCGGCGATCGCCATGCGGAAGCCGTTCTCGATGGCCACACCCAGTTGGGCGAAGGTGCCGGTGTACGGCAGCATGAAGCCGACCCGGAGCTTGTCGGACTGGGCACGCACGATCTGTGGCAGCAGCAGACCGGACGAGGCGGCACCGATGACGGCGGCGGAACGGGTGAGAACGAGGCGGCGGGTGGTCATGAAAACGTCTCCTGTGGTGTCGAACGGACTCACTGTAGGTGCGGGCGCTCGGGGTGGCGATCCTGAGTTACCCGTACTTGAGATATGAAATATCTAGAGATAAACAAAATGCCGTTGTGCAGCATCTTGATTAATGCACGATATTGCTGTCACATGCAGTATCGTGCATGTCAACAGGCGTGGGCACAGGTGAAAACCCTCGTTAGGGCGAAACAGGAAAGGATTGGCCTACCCGGAGGGACTCGAACCCCCGACCTGCTGCTTAGAAGGCAGCTGCTCTATCCAGTTGAGCTACGGGTAGACAGGGTGATTTCGATACAAAAAAGGCCCACGCTGTGGGCCTTTTTGTTCTTGAGGAATGGTCGGAGCGGCGGGATTCGAACTCGCGACCCTCTGCTCCCAAAGCAGATGCGCTACCAGGCTGCGCTACGCTCCGACTGAGCCGGCGAGTATACCCTGTCGTCTCAGCGAGGCTGGGCGTGGCGCGGTTGGTATTCAGCAGCCCCGCGTGACCGGCATCTCGACGTCGCTCTTGATCGCCATGTGCTTGGCCAGTTCGAGCTTGGCAATGGCCGCGCGGTGCACCTCGTCCGGACCATCGGCCAGGCGCAGCGTGCGCTGGTTGGCGTAGCTGTAGGCCAGCGGGAAGTCGTCGCTGACGCCGCCGCCGCCGTGGGCCTGGATGGCCATGTCGATGATGTCGCAGGCCATGTTGGGCGCGACCACCTTGATCATGGCGATCTCCGCCTTGGCGATCTTGTTGCCCACCGTGTCCATCATGTAGGCGGCCTTGAGCGTGAGCAGGCGCGCCATGTCGATCCTGCAACGGGCATCGGCGATGCGCTCATGCCAGACCGACTGCGAAGCGATCGGCTTGCCGAAGGCGACGCGGCTGTTCAGGCGCTTGCACATGAGCTCGAGCGCGCGCTCGGCGGCGCCGATGGAGCGCATGCAGTGGTGGATGCGGCCGGGGCCAAGGCGACCCTGGGCAATCTCGAAACCGCGGCCTTCGCCCAGCAGCAGGTTGCGCACCGGCACACGCACATTCTTGAGTTCGACCTCCATGTGGCCATGTGGGGCGTCGTCGTAGCCGAAGACGCTGAGCGGGCGCACCACGGTCACGCCGGGCGTGCCGGCTGGCACGACGATCATGCTCTGCTGCGAGTGGCGCGGCGCCTCGGGGTCGGTCTTGCCCATGACGATGTAGACCTTGCAGCGCGGGTCGCCGGCGCCCGAGGACCACCACTTGCGGCCGTTGAGCACGTAATGGTCACCGTCCCGCTTGATCTCGCACTGGATGTTGGTGGCGTCGGACGAGGCCACGGCGGGTTCGGTCATCAGGAACGCCGAGCGGAATTCGCCCTTGAGCAAAGGTTCCAGCCACTCGTCCTTGATCTCCTCGGACGCGTAACGCTCCAGCGTTTCCATGTTGCCGGTGTCGGGCGCAGAGCAGTTGAACACCTCGGCCGCAAACGGCACGCGGCCCATGATCTCGCACATCGGCGCGTATTCGAGGTTCGACAGGCCTTCCGGAGCCCGTTTGCTCATCGGCAGGAACAGGTTCCAGAGGCCGGCAGCGCGGGCCTTGGGCTTGAGCTCTTCGATGATCGTGGTGGGAATCCAGGCGTTGCCTGCCGCGCGGTTGGCCGCAATCTCGGCGAAGAAGCGACCTTCGTTGGGGTAGATGTGCTCGTCCATGAAGGCCAGCAGGCGCTGGCGCATGTCCTTGACCTTGTCGGTGTAATCGAAGTTCATGTGGTTCCTTTGGGAAATCGTGGGTCCGGACGGGTGAAGAAAGAAGAGGGCGTTCAGGCCTGCCGGGCAAAGCGCCAGGCCATTTCGGCCAGCGGACGGGCGCCAGCGGCCGAAGACACCGCCTGCGCGCTGGACGCCGTGCCCATCTCGACGCGTTTGGCGATGCCTTGCAGGATGGCTGAGAGGCGGAACAGGTTGTAGGCGAGGTAGAAGTTCCAGTCGGCTTTGAGCTGGTCGGGCGTGACGAAGCCGGTGCGCTCGCAGTAGCGGCGGATGTACTCGGCCTCGGTCGGGATGCCCAGCGCCTGCACGTCCAGGCCGCCGATGCCGCGGAACGCGCCGGGCGGGATGTGCCAGGCCATGCAGTGGTAGCTGAAATCGGCCAGCGGATGGCCCAGCGTGGACAGCTCCCAGTCGAGGATCGCGAGCACGCGTGGCTCGGTCGGGTGGAACATCAGGTTGTCCAGCCGGTAGTCGCCGTGCACGATGGACACCAGCGACTCGTCGCGCGCCATCGCAGGAATGTTCTGCGGCAACCATTCCATGAGCTGGTCCATCTCCGGGATGGGCTGCGTGATCGAGGCGACGTACTGCTTGCTCCAGCGGCCGATCTGGCGCTCGAAGTAGTTGCCCGGCTTGCCGTAGTCGGCCAGGCCGATGTCGTTGGGCCGCACCGTGTGCAGTGCCGCCATCACGCGGTTCATCTCGTCGTAGATCGCTCCACGCGCTGCGTTGGACAGGTCAGGCAGGGACTGGTCCCACATCACGCGACCGTCGACGCACTCCATCACGTAGAACGCGCGGCCGATCACCGACTCGTCCTCGCACAGCGCGTACATGCGGGCCACTGGCACCCCTGTGCCGTGCAGCGCGCCCATGACGCGGTACTCGCGCTCGATCGCGTGGGCCGAAGGCAGCAGCTTGGCCACCGGGCCGGGTTTGGCGCGCATCACATAGTTGCGCGCGGGCGTGATCAGCTTGTAGGTCGGGTTGGACTGGCCGCCCTTGAACATCTCGATGCTCAGGGGGCCTTGAAAACCCTCCACGTTGGCTTCGAGCCAGGTCTGGAGGGCTGCCGTGTCAACGGCGTGCTGCGATGCCACCGGTCGTGTACCGGTGAAGTTCTGGGAGTCGTTCATTCGGTCACGGTCGGTGAGGGCAGGGGACGGGTCAGTTCTCGGCCTCGGCGATGCGCATCAGCATGTCGCGGTTGCGCACCACCAGCCCCCCCTGCTCGATGCGGATCGCGTCCTCGCGCTCCATGGACTTGAGTTCCTGGTTCACGCGCTGGCGCGAGGCGCCCAGCAGTTGCGCCAGTTCTTCCTGTGCGAGCTGCAGTCCGATGCGCATCTCGTTGCCGTCCGACAGACAGGGCACGCCGTACGAGCGAACCAGGTGCAGCAGTTGCTTGGCCAGTCGCGCGCGCAACGGCAGGGTGTTGAGGTCTTCCACAAGGCCGAACAGCGTGCGGATGCGCCGCGCCTGCAGGCGCATCAGCGCCTCGTACAGCTCCACGTGCGTGCCGAGGATCTTCTGGAAATCGTTGCGGGCGACGCACAGCAGCGTGGTCGCGCCATGGGCGTAGGCATCGTGCGTGCGCCGGTCGCCGTCGAACATCGCCACGTCGCCAAACCACACACCCGGTTCCACATAGGTCAGCGTGATCTGCTTGCCCGAGAGCGAGGTCGAACTGACACGCACCGCACCGCGCGCCACGGCCGTCCACTCGGTGGGCGGCTCGCCGCGCGCGACGATCAGGTCGCCGTCCTTGAATCGCTTGACGTAGGCGCATCGAAGAATGTCGTGTCGCAGGGAGGGGGAAAGACTCTGGAACCAGCGACCACTGTTGATCGCCTCGCGTTCTTCCATTGTCAGAATCGGTTCGTCCATCGCATGTCTTTTGAGTGACTGAAATCCGTCCCATTGTCGCCAGTGGGACGCGCGGGGGGCATCAGGGATATCGCGGGGAAGTGTCCCGCAGGCGTCGCTCCGTTGCTCGAAAAAACGGAGCGCTCGCCCTCAGCGGTACTTGGCGGGGCGCTTGTCCAGGAAGGCTGCGATGCCTTCGCCGCCATTGGCGTGGTGAAGATTGCGCACGAAGTGGTCACGTTCGGCCGCGAGCTGCGTGTGCAGGGGCGCGGTCTGCGCATCGTTGACCAGCTCCTTGATGCTGGCCATGGCGTTGGGGGCGCGTGCGTTGAGCTTCTCGGCCAGCGCCAGCGCGGCGTCGAGCGATTCACCGGTGGCACTCACCTGGTAGACCACGCCCAGCGCCTGGAGGCGCGCTGCATCGATGCGGTCACCGCAGAGCAGCAACTGCATGGCGGTGGCGCGGGGCAGGGCGCGAACCATGCTCCAGCTCGCGCCGCCATCGGGCGAGAGCCCGACGTTGCTGTAGGCCATGACGAACACGCTGTCCTGCGCGGCCACCAGCAGGTCGCAGGCCAGCGCCAGCGAGAAGCCTGCGCCGGCACAGGCGCCCTCGACGGCGGCAATCACCGGTTTGGGAAAGGCGCGGATGGTCTCGATCCAGTTGTGCAGGCTCTCGATGCTTTGCGCCTGCACCTCGGGTGGCTGCTGGCGGTTGTTCAGCAGCCGCTGCAGGTTGCCGCCGGCACAGAAATGACTGCCTTCACCGGTGATCACCACCGAGCGCACCTCGGGGTTGGACTCGGCCACGTTCAGCGCCTCCACGCCTGCGGCGTAGATTTCAGGCCCCAGTGCATTGCGATGGTCAGGATTGCTGATGGTCAGCACCATGGTCTGGCCATGGCTGTGGCTCTTGAGGCTGGCACTCATGTTCACGCCTCTTCGTGCATCAGGCTCAGACCCAGAGCACCACGGCGGCGCAGCCAGGGCGAAGGGCGGTAACGCGGGTCGCCGTAGACGGTGCCCATGTTGAAGAGGATCTCCAGCACATTGGTCGGGCCGACCTTGTCACCCATCGCCAGCGGTCCCATCGGGTAGCCCAGGCCAAGCGTCACCGCAATCTCCAGGTCCTTGGGCGAGCAAATGCCCTGCTGGCACATATCGGCGGCGATGTTGACGATGGTCGCGACCACCCGTTGTGTCACGAAACCACCGCTGTCTTTCACCACGCTCACCGCCTTGCCGTCCCTGGCAAACAGAGCGTGCGCGGCGTCGCGCATGTCGGGCCGCGTGGCGGGATTGGTGGCGAGCACGCGCCGCTTGGTGGCGGCGTCCTCCAGCATCATGTCGATCCCGACCGTGCGCGTCGGATCCAGCCGCTCGACCGCCGCCAGCGTGGTCACGTCCAGTCCCAGCGGCGCGACCAGGATCAGTGCGTTGGCCGAGGGCATCTGGGCGGTCTCGATGCTGGCGCCCAGGTTCTTGAGCAACTGGTAGATCTCGGCGCGCCGCGCCGCCTTGGGCGACACCCAGACAGGCGGGGTGGACGACACGTCGGGCACCGGTGGTTCCGGCGGCACCTTGGCAACCCCGTTCTCGTAGGCGTAGAAACCGTCGCCGACCTTCTTGCCGACCACCCCGCCCGCCAGGCGCTGGGCCGTGATCACGCTCGGGCGGTAGCGCGGCTCGTCGTAGTACTGGCGGTAGATGGACTCCATCACAGGGTGGGAGACGTCCAGCGCCGTCAGGTCCATCAGCTCGAACG
The DNA here is from genome assembly GCA_016790705.1 of Hydrogenophaga sp. Taxonomy (GTDB): domain Bacteria; phylum Pseudomonadota; class Gammaproteobacteria; order Burkholderiales; family Burkholderiaceae_C; genus Hydrogenophaga. The sequence goes on along the minus strand of JAEUOT010000068.1, from coordinate 74,599 downwards.
GGCCAAGCCTGAAACCCATCTGGTCCTTCAGGATGCGGTCGATGGTGGCGAAGTCGGCGACCCGCTCACCCGCGACCCGCAGGGCTTCGGTGCCGTAGCCACGTCCAGCGTGATTGACGATAAAGCCGGGCGTGTCCTGTGCCGATACCGGTGTGTGACCAAACTCCCGCGCGTACGCCGTCAGTTGCTGGCAGACCACAATCTCGGTCTTCAGGCCTGCGATGACTTCGACCACGCGCATGAGCGGAACGGGGTTGAAGAAGTGGAATCCCGCCAGTCGGCCGGGCCGTTTCAGAGACGCTCCGATCGCGGTCACCGACAGGGAGGAGGTGTTGGTCGCCAGGACGGCGCTGTCGGCGAGAAGGCACTCCAGCTCGCCAAACAGCTTCTGTTTGACCTCAATGCGCTCTACGATGGCCTCGACAACGAGGTCGCAGGGCGCCAGTGAGGCCAGGTCGCCGACGACGCGCAGCCGCTCCACAAGGGCGGCGCGCTGGGTGGCTTCCAGCTTGTTCTTGTCGACCAGTTTCTGCCAGGTGTCAGCGAGTGACTGTCGGGCGGCATCGGCGGCGCCGGGCTGGAGATCGAACAGAAAGACGGTGCTGCCGGCCTGAGCGGCCATCTGGGCGATGCCCCGGCCCATGGCGCCGGCACCCACGATGCCGACGGTCTGAAAAGTAGGATTCATCTGAAAGTATTATTCGAGTAGGGAGGGCAACAACCTATGACAAAATGTTGCTACGAAGAACGGAAGGGCTCTGACGTGCGCCAGATCTTGGTTGGCTCTATTTTGCTATCAACGGCGTTGGGTGGTACTGCAGCGACCCTTGGCCGGCACAGCGGGGCGGTGGTGATCGGTCGACCACTGGATATCCGGGTGCAGGTTATTGCGGACGCAGCGGAAGATCTTAGTGCCCAGTGCATGCGCGCCGACGTGTTCTTCGGCGACAACCAGGTCGGCCCGGCATCCATCCGGACATCGACCCAGCGCAACGCTCCTGATGCCGAAGCGTCGCTGCGCGTGCAGACCACCGTACCGGTGAACGAGCCCATCGTGTCGATACTGGTCAAGTCGGGGTGCACCACGCCGTTCTCCCGCCGCTATGTCCTGTTGGCCGATCCGCTGTCCGATGCGGCCACCGTGTCCCCGTCGAATGCCGAGACAAGGCCCGTGGCCGACGCTGCCACTGCCAGCGCGCGCCCCTTGCCGCCGGTGGCCGGTTCGTCGACAGAACGTGGTGGGAAGGGTGCGGTCGCAGGGAGTCCTCGCGGAACCGCTGCGGGTGCTGCCACCGCCGAACCCAAGGGGTTGCCGTCGGCGCAAGCTGGCGATGGGGCCAAGTCTCCGAGCATCGTGCGTCGCAAGAACGAGGCGGCCAAGGATGCGACACCCCGACTGCAACTGGACCCGGTGGATGTCAACCTGGCCATCGAGCGGGACCCCGCGCTGAAGCTGTCCCTGTCGATGCTTAGCGAGCCCACCACCAACGAGCAAGAGCGGGCCGCTGCCGTCCAGTTGTGGAAGGCGCTGAACGCGTCGCCCGAAGATATCCTGCGCGACGCCCAGAAGTTGTCGGTGCTGGAAGCGGAAGCCAAGGGCCTGCGCGAGCAGGAGGCCAAGAACAAGGCGGCCTTGCAGGCCATGCAGGCGCAGGTCGAAGAGAGCCGGTACATGACTTGGCTGGCCTATGGCTTGGGTGCTTTGCTGGCGCTGTGCCTCGGTGGCCTGTACTGGTTGTGGAAGCGCAAGGCCACGACCCCCGCTTCGGGCCAGAAGGACTGGTGGGCGGCGGGTGCGGCCAAGTCTGCGGCACCCTCTGCGCCGGTTAAAACGGTGGCCGCCTCTCGCAAGGTGGATCTGGATCTCGACTTGGGTGACGAATCCGGTCTCGATGAGTTGAGCGGAGATGATGGCGAGAGCGAGGCGGCACTACTCACGGCGTCGGATCGTCGCGATTTCCCGGCCAGCCAGATCGGTGTGTCTCGTTCGGTGGCGACCGAAGAACTGTTCGATGTGCAGCAGCAGTCGGATTTCTTTGTTTCCCTTGGCGAGTTCGATCAGGCGATCGGCGTGCTCAAGACCCATATTGCCGAAAGCCACGAACCCAGTGCGTTGGCTTACCTGGACCTGTTCAAGCTCTATCACAAGCTGGGCCGCCAGGACGACTACGAGAAGCTGCGAACCGAGTTCAACCGCAAGTTCAATGCCGGTGCGCCTCCGTTCGAAGGGTATTCGGACAATCTCAATCGCGGTCTTGAGGCCTACGAGGGCGCCTTCAGCCGGATCCAGGCGCTGTGGCCGCAGCCGAGGGTGCTCGACGTGATCGAGAACTCGATCTTCCGTGATGCGTCCGATCCTGGGGCCGAGGTGTTTGACCTGGAGGCCTATCGCGAACTGCTGCTGCTGCACGCTATCGCCAAGGATGTGATCAAGCGCGATGCCGGAACGGTGTCCTCGGATTTCCAGCACACCTCCATCCGGCCGCTGAAGGCCTCCGGAGCGGGTGCCGTCGTGGCTGGTGGCGGGGCCGTGACCCAGCCGCTGGACGACATACCGCACGCATCTCCCCGGCTGGGTCTGGATGTGGACCTGGATGCCTTGCAGGAGGCATCGGCCTTCGAGGCTTCCCTGCCCGAGGTGCCCGTCGTCGTCGAGCCGACCGCGAAGCCTGCGCCTCCACCGGGTGTGCCCATGGCTGAAGAGGTGCCCGCTGGCAACCTGATCGACTTTGAGGTGCTCGATTTCATGCCGCCAGAAGAGAACGCGGGCAAGGGCAGCAAGGGATCCTGAGTTCGTGGAAGTGAAGTCTGAAAGGCAAAAGGCCGGCATTGCCGGCCTTTTGCTTTTTGACTGGCGCGAACGCCGTGTTGACCTATCGCCTGAGTTGCAGCGCCCCGGGATTGACGATGTTGCAAGGTGTGCCGCGGATGAAATTGATCACGTTTTCAAAGGCCGACGAGAAAAGGGTTTCGTAGTTGTCCAGTTCCACATAGCCGATGTGGGGCGTGCAGATGCAGTTTTCCAGTCTCAGCAGGGCGTGACCCTGCAGAATGGGTTCGGACTCGAACACGTCGACCGCCGCCATGCCCGGGCGGCCACGGTTCAGTGCCGTGAGCAGCGCGTCGGCTTCGATGAGTTCCGCACGAGAGGTGTTGACCAGCAGCGAGGTCGGCTTCATGCGCGAAAGATCCTCCAGCGTGACGCAACCAGCACTGCGTTCACCCAGTCGCAGATGCAGGCTCAACACGTCCGATTGTTCGAAGAGGTCCTCACGGCTGCCTGCGATCTCGTAGCCATCGGCGACTGCCTGTTGCAATGTGGTCTCGCTGCCCCAGACGATGACCCGCATGCCAAATGCCTTGCCATAGGCGGCGACCAGCCTGCCGATCCGGCCATAGCTCCAGATGCCCAGCGTCTTGCCGTGAAGCAGCATGCCCAGGCCAAAGTTCGCCGGCATCGAAGCGGCCTTGAGGCCTGACTGCTGCCAGGCGCCGTGCTTGAGGTTCGATACGTATTGAGGGATTCGGCGCATCGACGCCATGATCAGCGACCAGGTCAACTCAGCGGTCGCGACCGGCGAGCTCTTACCCTCGGCAACCGCGATGCCTCGCTCCGTACAGGCATTGACGTCAATATGGGCGCCCACCCGTCCTGTCTGGGAAATGAGCTTCAACCGCGGCAGTTTGTCCACCAACTGGCGGGTGATCTGCGTGCGTTCACGGATCAGCACCAGGATATCTGCATCCCTGAGACGGACCGACAACTGTCCGACGCCCTTGACGGTGTTGGTGAAGACTTTGGCCGGGTACGGGTCGAGACGCGAGGCGCAGTCCAGCTTGCGGACTGCGTCCTGATAGTCGTCAAGAATCACGATGTTCATGGCGCCTATTGTGCCGCCATGAAACATCGATCACCCTGACGCATGGCCCGCCGGACCCCGCCGGGGATGAAGCTTCTCCCCGTCTCAGGCCGTGCCGCAGCGCTGCTCGAGTGCTGCAAGCCGATCCAGTTCGGCACAGACGTCGACCATTCGTCCGGAAATCACCATTCGTGCCGGACCCCGGACCACCTTGGTTGTCCGGGGTGTCCGGTTCGGTGTCGGGCGTGTTGAAGCGGGGCACGAAATCGGGCCTGAAGGTGCAGTGGCTTTGCCGCAGGTCAAGGTGTCGGCACCACGGCCCAGCCAGCCGGCGCGAGTGAAGCTCCGCAGCAAGGGGCCGAGTGGGCGCTGCGCCGTGCGTTGTGGAGCGGGGGCTGGCAGCCAGCTGTCGATCAGTTGCAGCGGCGAGCGCCAGGTCTTGGAAAGGATGCGGATTCCCATGTGAAACTCCAGTGAGGGGTTGGACACAGGCAGGATTGACACGAAAAAGCTTCCCCACAGGGTCTGTCGGGCGGCTGAACCCACCCGGACACAACGCCCGCCACCTGCAGGAAGAGCACCGACCCCCAGGGTCAGATCTGGAAGCTGTTTCGGATCAGGCCGACAGCGAGGCCTTCGATCTCAAACGGTTCACCCGGATGGACCACGATGGTCTTGTAATCGGGGTTTTCTGCGTGCAGCTCGATTTGCTGGTCTCGCCGCATGAAGCGTTTGACGGTCACGTCGTCGCCAAGTCGGGCCACGACGATCTGGCCGTTCTTGGCTTCCCGGCTGGACTGTACGGCCAGCAGATCGCCATCGAGAATGCCGACATCGCGCATCGACATGCCACGCACCCGCAGGAGGTAATCCGGCGTCCGCTGGAAGAGGCTGGGCTCGACATGGTAGGTCTGGTCGACATGTTCCTGCGCGAGGATGGGCGAGCCGGCGGCGACACGACCGATCAGGGGCAGGACCAATTGCGCCAGCCCGGGCACGGGCAGTGTAAGCTGCTGCGCCCTCTGCGCATTGATCGCCCGGAGGTCTTGGCTACGAAGCCGGATGCCGCGCGAGGTTCCGCTGACCAGTTCGATGACGCCCTTGCGCGCCAGCGCCTGCAGGTGTTCTTCGGCAGCGTTGGCCGATTTGAAGCCGAGTTCGGAGGCGATTTCGGCCCGGGTTGGCGGTGCACCGGTGCGCGCGATGGCGTTTTGGATCAGTTCCAGAATCTGCTGCTGGCGGGCGGTGAGCTTGGGCGGGAACGACTCGATCATGTCAACCTCATTGGGTGCTTTGTCGGTGCTGGAATGCTGTTTTCTTATCCAGTATCTGTATTTTTAAACAGTTTTGGAGACTTGGCAAGTGGTGATGCGAAATAGTGGCCTTCGGGTGATTCTGGGGACGGGCGGCACGATTGCGGGGAAGGCCAGCCGCCCCGGCGACAACGTAGGGTACGTCGCCGGTCAGGTGAAGGTGGAAGACCTGCTGGCGGGGGTTCCTGCATTGCAGGGTGTGCCGATGGAGGTGGAGCAGGTCGACCAGATCGACAGCAAGGACATGCATCTCGGGGTGTGGCAACGCCTGCTTGCCCGCCTGGCTCACCACCTTGCGCGTGAGGACGTGTCGGGCGTGGTGGTGACCCACGGGACCGATACGATCGAAGAAACCGCCTACCTGGTTCATTCGGTGCTGCGGCCGTCCAAGCCCGTCGTCTTTACCTGTGCGATGCGACCGGCGACTGCTCTGGTGCCGGACGGACCTCAGAACCTGCTGGATGCCGTGACGGTGGCGGGTCACCCGCAGGCCCAAGGCGTGGTTGTGGTCTGTGCGGGGCAGGTGCATGCGGCCGAGCACCTGGCCAAGGTGCACAGCTACCGCACCGATGCATTCGATTCGGGGGATGCAGGACCGCTGGCCTCTGTGGAGGAAGGGCAGTTGCGCTGGCACCATGGTGTCGAAGGGGTATCCGCCCAGGCCCCGGACAACGGATTGCTGCAGCGACTGCTCCAGGCGGAGGCGCTGCCCAGGGTGGAACTGGTGACAAGTCATGCAGGCGCCGACGGTGGGGTGGTACGTGCCATGTTGCGCGCCGGCGCTTCCGACACGAGCCTCTGGCCACAGGGCATCGTTGTGGCCGCGACCGGCAACGGGACCGTCCACCGCGATCTCGCACAGGCGCTTTCCGAGGCAATGGCCAAGGGCGTGCGCGTGGTCAGAGCGACGCGCTGCGCCCGCGGGCGAGTCATTCCCGATCCGGCCAATCCGATCCCCGATTCGGCCGGGCTCTCGCCTGTCAAGGCGCGCCTGGCGCTGGCGCTGGCGCTGCTGGGGCCGTGATGGTCCGGGCAGAAAGGGTGTTATGCCTCTGATGGCCCAAGCCAGACCTGAACGGCCCCTCGTGGGCCGTTTTGCTTGATATTTGAGCAAGTTCGGTGGCTTCACGAAGTTATCTTGGCTTGATGAGCTACCTCCGTGACGACTCTCCACCCTCAAACGAGAACCCCTCCTGCGCTCAAGTGGCTGCTCAACGAGCGTGCAGCATTGGAGGGGGCGCTCATCCGAAGTCAGAAGACAGTCGACGGCTTGCGCGAGCGCATAGCCGCTCAACAGGCTGTTTTGGCCAGGCACGAGGCGTCGGTACTGTCGTGCAGGGAACGATTGAGCGCCTTGGACGTTACGGTTGGCTTGCTACACCCGGAGGTCGGCAGTTCCCGTCCCGCCGCCGTGTTTGCATGGCAGGGCAGGTACGGCCCGCGCGGCAACTTTTCGGTGTTCGTACTAGAGAAGCTTCACGAGGCATCGCCGAAAGCCATCGTCACGAGCGCTTTGTGCGCCGAAGCGATTCAACGGTTTGGGCTAGACGCATCCACCCCGCACCTTCGAGTTCGAATAAGGAAATTGATACGGAAGGTACTGGAACGCTACGAGAAGCAGGGCTTGGTGGACCGCCTACCGGAGAACCTCCCGCAGTCCGGCGCCGGGCTCTGGCGCCTTCGGCAAGACTCACCCCTGGACCAACTCCGCGCCCTGGCCAACGCCCAGGAGTCCGGCCATGACCCGACCGTGGACGCCGCCGGCAGTCAAGTGGACCGCCAATGAACTCGCTGCCCTCAAGGGGGAGTTGCAGGTGATTGAGCAAGAGTTGGGCGCCCTGCGTCTGCGGCGGGAAGTTGTGCGTGGGCGCATCGATGCGCTGGAGCAGGTGTTCAGCATGGTTGCACCAGAGGTGCCCCTGGTGCACGTGCCAGTCGTGCATGCCCAGAAGCGCTTCGGTGGCTACGGCAACCTGCGAGGGTGGCTGCTGTCGACGCTGGAGGCCGCCTATCCCCAGGCGCTGGACACTGTGGCGCTGCTCGACGGTGCGGAACGGGTCTTCGGGCTGACGTTCGAGTCCAAGGGCGCGCGCGGCCGGTTCAGGGACAACTCCCTGGCCAAGGCGCTGCGGGTGGCCGCGGCCGCCGGCGAGGTCGAGCGGATGGAGACATCGACGCGGTTCAGCACCCCCGGAGTCTGGCGATGGCGCCCGCCGCAGAGCGTGCTGGCGGAACTGCGAGCTGTTGCTCAGGATGAGGCCGGCTGATGGCGCTCACGAGGACACGCACCCGCACCCAGACGGCACTGACCAAGCTCGTGGACCTGTTGGCGCGGGTGAACGGGGAGCTCGACTTCGTGGGGGAGCTGCAGGTAGAGGAGCCTGACCACCGCAAGGAGCTGGCTGCGCGTGAGGCGCAGCTGCGTGCTCAGCGGGAAGCGCTGATGCTGACGATTCGGCAGTTTGACCCGGAGCTGGACCCCGACGACGTGTGCAGCGCGGCGGATTGGTGGCCCGGTCGGCGGCCGAAGACTCGGGCGGGGATGGCACGGAGGTATCTGGCAGGGAGTGAGTAGGCGTCGCCCTAGCCAAGCGGCGGGAAGCGGCGAGGTAGCATGCTTCTATAAACAATACCTACACGTATCGTCCTTAACGGGACCAGGATTTTCTCAATGGCTCAATCTCCCTCATCATTCACCGACGCCATCTATCAGCTGCTTGGGCACTTTGCCGCTGAGCTGACTGCGCGCGGTGCGCCTGAGCACTCAGTCAGAGCGTTCATCTTCGGCGGCTGTGCCGTTCATCTTCATGTGGCCAGCCGTGTCAGCAGTGACCTGGACCTGGATGTAACGACAGCGGTGTTGCCACGCCAAGCGCTTGAAGAGGCAAAACAAGCCACAGAGTACGTGCTGGTTCAAAAGTCAGACGGGGACGAGCCGGACCTCCTGGAGCTGGATTTGACCTACAGTTCTGTCTTGGGGCCCTTGCACGAGGACTTTGACACCCGTGCAACGCTAGTCGAGCAGAAGCCCGGGTCGCCGCTTGTCGTGTTCTTGCCGGCCGCAGAGGACCTCGCTCTGAGCAAGCTGGGTCGTTTGTCAGAAGCAGATATCGCCGACATCCTTACGTTGATGCAATCGCCCGACGCGTCCTGGGGCCTTCTTGAGCAGCTGACTCAGGAAGCAGCAAAGTACTACCCGGCCCCCGCCGGTGACTTGACCAGCAAGCTGGCTTACGTTATAAACCACCGTAGAGAAAGTGTGACATGACTGCTGTGACGTCTTCGCTCCCCCTGAACACTGTGCTTACGCAAGTAGCGCAGCGCGGGCTGCGGTGCGTCGAATTCGATGCAGTGAAAGCCGCTGCGCTGGCGGTTTGGTACGGGACAGAGACGCCTGAGCTGGATTCGCTGCAAGGGCCGCACTCCGGTGAGTCAGTGCAGTTGGTGGAGCGCCTGAGCTATTACAACGTAGTCCCCCAGACTCGGAAGAAAGCTCTTCTAGTGCGTGTTCGACAAGCTCGTGATGTTCACAAGAAAGTTGAACGTGCCGACTTTGAGTCGGCGTACAAGACCTTTTTGCCTCAACTCCAGCCCTTGCAAACGCGGCATTACGCCGGCGCTTGGGCCTGACGCGGCAGCCTGCAGCGTCTGACGTACGACTGCGCTATACCCCTTGTATTGAGACATCGGTTTTCCAGCTAGCTGGTCGTGCCGTTGTAGATAGAGGCCGAACCCCGCTCAAGCGGGGTTTGTCCTTTGTGGCTTCGAGTTTTACTTCGGCGACCGGGGCTTCCACCCCCTCTTGCGCCCGCGCGGCTGGGCCGGCGCATTGCCCTCAAAGAACAACGGCCCGCACGCGAGGTGCAGGCCGTTGGTGAATCACCCGGAAGTCAGGCCGCGCTCAAAGCGCAGGTCGGGGGAACCGCAACCACTCCTACGCCGCCGGGAGTTGCCACTGCCGGCGTGCGTAGCTGGCCAGGGCTTCGGGGACTGGGTCGCCGTTGAGCACCAGGCGGTTGAGCATGACGGTCAGGTCGAGGTCTGCGATGCACCACTCGCCAAACAGGTGGTCCCCTCCGTGCGTGAGCAGTGCCGAAGCCGCCTGCAGCAGCTTCTGGGCGGCAACCTCGCCCGCAGGACTCAGCGGCGCGTCGGTGGGGCCGTAGAAGATGACTTCTGTCGACCGGTCCTGGCGTAGAGCCAACAGGTCGCTGCGCAACCAGGCCTGGACCTGGCGAGCGCGCGCTCGTGCTTGAGGGTTGGAGGGGTACAGCCGTGGCAAGGGGTGCAGCTCTTCGAGGTATTCGGCAATGGCCGAGGATTCCGAGAGGGCGAACCCGTCGCAGACCAAGGTGGGCACCCTGCCGGTGAGCGAGGTTTCCTTGTACTCGGCGGTGGCGTTTTGGCTTGCTGCAAGGTCCAGCGGCATGACCTCGAAAGAGAGGCCCTTCGTGCGGAGCGCGACGAAGGCAGACATCGCATAGGGGGACGCAAATTGGGAGTCTACATAGAGGCGCATAAGGGGAGTTTCTCTTGAAATTGGACTGCAGCGTATAGCAAGGGGCCTACTTCGGCGGCTTCGCCTTCCACCCCTTCTTACGCCCGCGCGGCTTGGCTGGCGTGTTCCCCTCGACGAGCAGTTCCTCCTCGCGGTGCTCGCCGTGGGCGTAGCCGCGCCACCAGTTCGACAGCCCCGTCCAAAGCACCGTCCCCAGCAGGTGCGCCAACCGCTTGCCAGTGCTGAGCTTGCGAACGTCCTCGCGCCAGGCGGCCTCGGCCGCATAGTCGGCCAGGTACTTGTTCGAGACGTTCAGGTACACGCCCTCCAGCAGCCGGCGGATGCGGGCGTTGAAGCTCTCGGCCAGGTTGTTGCTGATGCCTCCTGGCAAGCTGAACGTCTTCGAATGGGGAACCGACTCGTGCTTGGCGAAGTGCTTGCTGAACTCGTGATACGACGAGTCCTCGTCGCTCATGATGGTCGACTCGGCCGAGATGAACCGCTTGGCCAGGGTCATCACTGTTTGGGCGGTCTCGCCGAACGCCACGGCAATGCGCGTGCCCACGCCCCCGCGGCCCTTGGAGACGCTGCGCTGGCGGACCACCAGGACGATGCGGCGGTCGGCGGGCTGACGGGACTTCTTGTCCCACTTCGGTGGCTTGGGTGGCCCGAGAATTTCACCGGTCTGCGCGTCCACCTTGGGTTTGAGCAGGTGGGCCGGCATGGCTGGCTTGGGCGCGCCGCCACCGCCTTGGGGCTTGTTGCGCTTCTCTCGGTAGCGCCGGCCGTTGGCGTCCATGCCGTCGAGCTCCTGAACGCCGCAGAGGAAGCCCACGTTGTGGGCCCGCAGCAGCCCCTCGCGCAGCTTGTGCATCAGGGTGAAGACCGCCCGGTACGACACCTTCCACTCCCGGCGCAGCTCCAGCGAGGGCGTCCCGGATGAACTTGTCGCCCAGGAGTAGACCATCTTGAGAATCTTGGCCACCGGCAGCTTGTGGTCGGCCAGGACCGAGCCGGACGTGGCTGAAAAACGCTTTCCGCAGCCCTTGCACTTCCAGCGCAGCTCCTTGGCCGTCCAGTAGTGGCTGTCCATCGTCCCGCAGTGCGGGCAGGGCATCTCCTCGTCCGACCCCCAGCGCAGCTTGGCCAGCAGGAGCACAGCCTCTTTCTCGCTCAGCGCGGTCAGGTCCTCCTGGCCGAAGTCCACCGCCCGCTTGGACAGGTGATGGGCTGCTGTGCCGGTGCGCTGGCGCAGCGGGAACAGCTTGGGGCTGTAGCGGGCAGCGGTCGCCATGGTTCAGCCCTTGGCAAGGAACTCTGCGTAGTCCTCGGCCCGCCCCAGAACGAGTTCTTGAGCGGTCGGATACTGGCGGGCCAGGTATCGCTTGAAGCCTGTGCGCGCGGGCTCGCGAAGGCCTTCGATGTCGAAGTGGTCCACCCCCTCGACCTTGAGGACCGACGGCACGATGAGCGCCGGTCGAGCGCCGGGCTGCTCGGCCCCGTACAAGGCTTGGCAGGCCGCCCGAAGAAGCAGTTCTGCGGGGTTCAGGCGCTTGGTGCCAAACACCAGCCTTCCGCGGTGCGTGCCCAGGATGTCCTCCTGCAGCTCGACGACATACCGGCCGCGCTCTTTCCCGTCTTGCATCACAGAGGCGCTGCCCAGCAGGAGCCCAGAGCGCTGGGCGTCACTGCCTTCGATGACTGCGCACAGCTTGGTGGAGTAGGCGCAGCGGCGGTCAGGCTTGTCAGCCGGTGGAATGGGTCGGTTGCCGTACAGGCTGGCGCCCAGGGCGCGGACCACCAGGTCCCACAGACTGCCCGCCCAGCGAGGGTAGTTCAGAACCGCGGCAGGCTCGCGCTGGCCTTCACCGCTCAGGCCCAGACCAACGACGTAGTCGGCCATGATGGACTGCTTGGCATAGACCACTTCCAACAGCGCACACAGGTTGCCGGTGCTCCGGTCAGCAAGGGCTGAGTGGTGAATCGAGACGCGAAGCATCAGCCCAGCTCCACGGACCAGGTCTGGGCGTAGCTCACGGCGCCGTGCTGCTCGAAGCCCGTCAGGCGCATTTGGCCGGCATCGGCCCACAGCAGTCGGGCATCCAACAGCTCGCGCAGGATGTCTTTGTCTGTTCCAGGGGTCAGCAGCCTGGCGCGCACAACCTGGCGGCTCAACTGAGGGTCGCGGGCCTCTTCGACACGCAGCAAGCCCACGTGCGGCGGCGCGGCTTGAAGGTCCGTGCTTTTGACGTCGATGCCGTCATGGCGAAGTGTCCTGACTTTGACTTTCATGGGGTGACTCCCTGGGGAATGAGGCAAGGGCCTGATTCCCCGTCTAGTGGGTCGCCAACCGCGGTTTTAGATATAAATTGAAAACCATTTATCAGATGCCGATGTAAAACGCGGAGGTACCATGCGTGTAAATGGAAAACCGTGTACCCCGTGGCAAGCGGGCGCAGGACTTTTACGCGCACGCGGCCAAGGCCATCGTCAAGGATGCCCGGACACAGCGCCAGGTGTCCTACAAGAACCTTGCCCGGCTGCTGGAGGCCAACGGCACGCATGTCGACGTCCAGGTGCTCATCAACCGGGTCAATCAGGGGGCGTTCAGCTTCGCCTTCGCGCTGGAGCTGCTGGCGGCCATGGGGGTGGAACATCTGGAGGTACCTCGCATGCAGGGGCTCACCGCTCGAACCGGCGAAACACCCCAGTCACCACGCCCAGAACCTCCAGAGACCCCTTCGCCCTGAGTTCGGGGTAGTCGGGGTTGGCGGGCTTGAGCACCCAGCCGCCGGCAGGGTCCGGGAAGAGGTACTTCACGGTCAGTTCCTGGTCCAGGACGGCCACCACGATGTCGCCGGGCTTGGTCGGCGTGTTGCGCTCGACCACCAGCATGTCCCGGTCCAGGATGCCGGCGTTCTTCATCGAGTCGCCGCGGGCGCGGCAGAACAGCGTGCGCTCGGGGTTGCGGACCAGGAAGTCCTCGACGTTCACCAGCTCGTGCCCGGCGTCTTGGCTCTCCGGTTGCGGCAGCCCGGCGCGCGCGGAGCCCAGCACCGGCAGGGAGAAAAACAGCTTCGTCGGCGCGATGCGACCGTCCACGCGCTCCAGGTAGCCCGCGTCCACCAGACGGCCGAGCACCTTGAACACGCCCCCGGAAGAGGCCAGGCCCAGCACGTCGGCCAGCTTGGCCATCGACGGGAAGGACTTGTGCTCCTTCCAGTGGATGCGCAGGGCGGCGAGATACTTGTCGGGGTTCACTGATTGTTCATGAAGGTGAATGAATGTTCACCATTGTTGCCGGGGCATAGAACGCTGTCAACGACTTGCAAAGCCCTTTTTCAACACCCCAAAAGAAAAAGAGCCGCTGATGCGGCTCTTTGAATGAAGTCAGGGAGCGGGCTTAGGCGGCCAAAGTAACGTCCGAGGGAACTCGCCTGTACACGAAATTGCTCAGCTCGACCAAGGTCGCACCGCCCATGTTGGGGGCAGCATTCATCCGAGCGATGAGTTCCTCATCGCTCACTTGGTCGCGAGCCTCCAAGAAGGCCCGCTCTTCTAAGTCAAAAGCGTCGTTATCCATTGTCATTTCCCCTTCCACGGCATTCCCTTCACGTCAACAAGCTTGAGTGACGAAATACCAGTTGCTAACACGATATAGGCATCTGCGCCCACTGTCAAGGGTACTCCGGAGGACCGTTCCCGGGTCGCGTTCGGCACGGGTAGCGAAGCCTCAACCAACTTAAGAGGAACTCCGAACTTTTCAAGTCGATGCTCCGAGATACCACTGATGTGGTCGTCGTAGGCCCTAGAGATGTCTGACCTACTACGCCCACGAGCAACCTTCTTGCGAATGAGCTCATGGTGGTATGTTGTGTTGATGTTCACCACCTCCTGTGGTTCCAGCTCGAGCTCGTAGTACAGGAGGACCCGCCCTTGCTTTGGATGCCGCTCGAACACCTTGGCGCTAGACTGGTCTTCATACCAGTCGATTGCCAAGTGTTCGGCCTCTGACGCGTCGTTGACGTATGCCCAAAGGTAGACCCCAGCTCCTGCGCGTCCCACTGTGGTGGCTCGTATTTCCGTCTTCACGATGGACTCGGCCAAACTGACACAAGTTGAGTGGACTCCCCTAAATACTATTTTCACGGTGATTCCTTGTTGTTGTCCTGGGTAGTCTAGCGACGAAGACAACCCTGCTAGGCCGCCCGTGCCCTTTGGCTTAGGCAAAGGGTGATGCCCGTGCAAAAATAGTTTATGAACACCGAAAAACTCGGGAGGTGCGAGGGGTTCGAGTCAGGCCCCCAACGAACGGCAAATGCGCCAGGAAAGCGCCAACGCGAACTCCCGCCCGCCGGAGAACCGCTGTGCGTGGACAAGCCCGAAATTGCCGAGGTTCTGGACACCCACTCAGGGTCATATCTGCGCGCCCAGGACGTCATCGGCTCGGATTACGCTGCGCTAGTGCAGCTTCGGTCGCAGGCCAAGGCCGCTCACTTCAAAGACCAGCCGCTATATCGCTGCTCCACTTGCCTGACGCCTGTGTTCATCTGCGCGCGCAAGGATGGGCAGAAGTTCTTTTTCAAGCACTCTCACGAGGATGGGAGCTGTCCCGCCGTCACCCGGAGTGCCCTGAGCCAGGACGAAATTGACGCCCGCAAGTACAACGGGGTCAAGGAGAGCCAGGCCCACCTGCAGATGAAGGACTGGCTGGAGGCCTGCCTGAAGGCGGACCCCCGGTTCTCTCTGGTCAACAAGGAAGCCCGGTGGGCTGGACGCCTGACTGGCGAGTGGCGCAAACCGGACGTGAGCGCAGTGTATGAGGGGGTGCGTGTCGCCTTCGAGATTCAACTGACCACCACCTACCTGGACGTCATCGTCAAGCGGCGGGAGTTCTACTTGCAGGAGGGTGGGCTCATCTTCTGGGTGTTCGCATCCTTCGACAACGAACACCGGCGGCTGACCGAGGACGATGTCTTCTACAACAACAACCAGAACGCCTTCATCGTCAACCCGGGCACCGTCAAGGAGTCCCTGGAGCAGAAGCGCCTGATGCTTGAATGCGTCTGGCAGGCGCCCACCGCGGACGGTAGCCACGGGGCCCTACGAAGGCAGCGAGTCGCCTTTGACCAGCTCACGCTCGACCAGGCGACTCAACGGGCCTACTTTTTCGACTACGAGGGTGCCAAGGAGCAACTGTCGGCCGCGCGAAGTAGCGAGGTCCAGGCACTGCAGGATGAGATTGACGCCTGGTGGGACCGAAAACGAGACGAGGACGCCCCTCCGCAAGAAACCTGGACAAAGTTCGCTCCCCGTCTTCGCAAGCTCGGTTTGCAGGCTCCATTCTCTTTCCGGGACGTCGACCAGGTGCTACTCACCGCGCTGTACTCGGCCAAGCACGGCCGGCCTTGGGGACAGCGCAAGAATCTACTGGTGGAGGTTGCGCACCACCTCGCCATGAAAGACCGCGACCGGTTCGTGTGGTTTATGCACGCCGTGAAGCGGTATGGGCGGGAGTACGAGATGGCGCACGAGGGTGACGAAATGAAATGGGCAGCAAAGCTCGTGCGCGCGAAGGCCGACTATCGTGCCGACCGCCTGCAGTTCGAACCGAAGCGCACTAGCCAGGCACTGGCTGAGTTCTTGTTTCCGGAGCTTTGCCCCTTTCCGTAACTTCTGCTACCTCGTTGATTTTTCGATGGCCTCGCTATACAGTGCCGGTGCCTACGTAACCAATTGTTCTCAAGGGAGAGACTTACATGAAAATTCTTGCCGGTATTGTCGGAGGCCTCATTTTGGCCATTCTGGGCTCGCTGCTCGTCTCCATCACCTTTGCGGCGGGAGGTACTGGTGCTGGAAAGGGAGTCGGGGCTTTCTTCATCGTCTGGGCAGTTGGTATCGCCATTGCGGTCATGGCTCCTTCGGCGGGCAAAGCCTGGCGCCGGCTGCTTCTAACCTCATCGGTCTTCTCGTTCCTCATGCCCCTGTCAGGGTTGATTTTCACGGGCGCCTTCATGGCGAACCACACCACAGGAGGCGCTGAGGCAGCCGGCGCTGCAATCGGTGGCGGCTTGGTTTCAGGCCTCTTGGGATTTGTGGGGTTCTTCCTTGGCGTCGTCTTCCTCATCATCGGGCTCTTGGTCGGCCGGGACAAACAGGTTGTCTACGTGGAGCGTGCACCGCAGGGGAGTGCGACGTCTTGACGGCTTAGCCGCGCAATTGAGGGCTACCGCGGGTAGCCCTTTTCATTGGAGCTCGGCCGGCACATGTTGGCGAATCGGTGCCGATTTGCAGGTGTACCGCTCCCGGCCAACTCAGCTCTTCTAATTTTCTTGAGACACCCGCCAAACAGGGTCTAACTCGTTGATTTTTAAGGGTTTTGGCCATCAGAGGCATAACACCCGGCAGAAACGACAAACCCGGCAGATGCCGGGTTTGTCTGGAGACGCTGGAGGCTCAGGCGGACAGGGCCTGGAACGCGCGGGTGGTGATGTCGTCCACCGAACCCGTACCGCTGATGGCGCGGTACTTGGGTGCAGCAGCGGGATCGGCTTTCGCCCAGTTGCTGTAGTAGTCCACCAGCGGACGGGTTTGTGCGCTGTAGACCTCAAGACGCTTCTTGACGGTTTCTTCCTTGTCGTCGTCGCGCTGGATCAAGGGGTCGCCCGTCACGTCGTCCTTGCCTTCCACCTTGGGCGGGTTGAACTTGACGTGGTAGGTGCGGCCCGAGGCCGGATGAGAGCGGCGACCGCTCATGCGCTCGATGATGGCGTCGAACGGCACGTCGATTTCCAGCACATAGTCCAGTTTCACGCCAGCCGCCTTCATGGCGTCGGCCTGGGGAATGGTGCGCGGGAAGCCGTCGAACAGGAAGCCGTTGGCGCAGTCGGACTGGGCGATGCGTTCCTTGACGAGATTGATGATCAGGTCGTCGCTGACGAGACCACCCGCTTCCATCACGGCCTTGGCCTGCAGCCCCAGCGGCGTACCCGCCTTGACAGCGGCGCGCAGCATGTCGCCGGTGGAAATCTGGGGAATGCCGTACTTCTGGCAGATGAAGGTGGCTTGCGTTCCCTTGCCCGCACCGGGAGCGCCCAACAGGATCAGTCTCATCGTCTTCCTTGTGTCAGTGTTTCAGTCTGTCAGCCAGCCTCGGCGGGCGGCACGGCGCCCTGAAAAACAGGGCATCCGGACGAGGATAGCATGCGTCAGCCCGACGCAGCCTTACAGCGGGCGACCCGCTTCAGGCATCCCGCAACATGCGGCGCACACGTTCGAGATCCTCGGCCGTGTCGACGCCTGGACCGGGGGCATGGTCGCTGAGATGCACCGCGATTCGCTCGCCGTGCCAGAGCGTGCGCAGTTGCTCCAGCGACTCGGTACGTTCCAGCGGCGCGGGCTCCAGAGCGGGGAAACGGCGGAGAAAGCCGGCACGGTAGCCATAGACGCCGATGTGGCGCAGCGGCGCGGGAGAGGGCAGTGCCGCCGGCCGGCCATGCGCCATGCCATCACGCCACCACGCAATCGGCGCCCGGCTGAAGTAGAGGGCAGTACCAGAACGGTCGGTGACCACCTTCACCACATTGGGATTCAGAAAGTCATCGAGGCTCGCGATCGTATGGGCTGCGGTGCTCATCACACAGTCGTTGCGCCGCTGTAGCTCCTCGGCCACCGCCCGCACCAGCGCGGGGTCGATCAGCGGTTCGTCGCCTTGAACGTTGACCACGACGGTGTCATCCGACATACCCAGCAGGTCGCAGGCTTCCGCCAGCCGGTCGCTGCCCGACGGGTGGTCGCTGCGCGTGAGCACGGCGGCGACGCCATGGCGGACGCAGGCATCCAGAATGCGGGCATCGTCGGCGGCCACCACGACCTGGCGCGCGCCGCTGAGCGCTGCCTGGCGTGCCACACGGACCACCATCGGCAGCCCGGCAATGTCTGCCAGCGGTTTGTCTGGCAGGCGGCTGGATCCCAGGCGGGCCGGGATCAGCACCACAAAGTCCTGGCTCACGATGCCGGGGCGCCGGTCCGGGCCAGTTCGTCGTCGTTGAGCGGGCGCGCCTCGTGTTCGAGCAGGATGGGGATGCCGTCGCGCACCGGGTAGGCCAGACGGGCACTGCGCGAGATCAGTTCCTGACGCTCGCGATCGAAGCTAAGAGGCCCTTTGGTGACCGGGCAGACCAGCAGTTCAAGCAGTTTGTTGTCCATCGGCCGATGATAGTCGGCCACCCGGGACATGGGGGAGGAGGTAGCGGTCGACCGCCGCAAAGAAAGCCGGGTCGATATGCAGCTCAAGCGGGACAGCCCAGACCGAAGGCCGCTGTGCCTGCGGACGTTGGAGCAGCAGCGGCCAAAGCTTGACGGCGTCCTTCTCGGTGCACAGCACGGTGGCGGTCGACGCGCGCGGAAGCACTGCGTCGAAAGTCTCCGGGGCGGCATGGTCCGGCAAGCCGATGGCCTCTTGTGGCGGCAATCCGCGTTCGCACAGCATGCCGAAAAACGCGTCAGGACGCGCAATACCGGCCACCGCCATCAGCTCCGTGCCTGCCAAGGCCTCCAGTGGCAGTCGCTGGCCTTGTGGTCCCAGTGCGTGGTCGCTCAGACGCCGTGTGGCATGGAACCCGACCACGCCATCCGGCAGCGCCGGCAGGCACGATGGCGTGGCGTGCCGGGACTGTTGCAACACGACTTGTGGGACGAAGGCGCTGCCCGGCGCTGGCGGCCAGGGCTCGCGCAGCAGGCCGGCGGGCAGTAGCCAGCCATTGCCGGTTCCACGATCGTCGAACACGGCAATGCCCAGATCGCGCCCAAGCGCATAGTGCTGCAGCCCGTCATCACAGATCAGCAAGTCGACCTGCGGATGGGCGGCGAGCAATGCCCTGGCCGCATCCACGCGCTGTGCACCGACAAAGACCGGAACACCGCTGCGGCGCCGGATAAGGGTCGGTTCATCTCCGCCCTCGCTGGCTGGTGTGTCCGCCTGGAGTTCAAGCACCCCGCTGCCGTGCCGGCCGTGACCTCGTGAGACCACGCCCGGATGCCATCCGGCCGATTGCAGATGCGCCAGCAGGGCCAGGACGGTGGGCGTTTTGCCCGCGCCACCCACCACCACGTTGCCGACAACGATCACTGGTACGGGCATGCGCTGGACGCGGCTCGCATCCGCGGCGAATCGCTGGCGCCGTCTCTGGGCGAGCAGCCCGTACAGCGTCGACAGGGGCCAGAGCAGTCGCGCCTGCCAGCCGCGGCGCGTCCACACCGCCTGCCACGCTGCTTCGGCGGAGGATCGGCCCATGGACACGGCGCCCTGGGTCAGGACTTGCCGCGCCCGGGCGACGGGCCGGACTGCTGGGTGGCGAAGGTGATCTGCACCAGGCCGGCACGACGGGCCGCGTCCATTACGTTGATCACCGACTGGTGCGTCGCGGCTGCGTCCGCGCTGATGATGATCACCACCTCTCGCGTGTCCTGGGCAGACTGCTGCAGCGCCCGGGTCAGGGTCTCGACCGTGGCGCCTTCGAGCAGCAACTGGTTGATGGCGTAGCGGCCATCGCTGCTGACCGCGACCACGATTTCCTTGGGGGTGTTGCGCTGGGCCTGGGCATCGGCCACGGGCAGATTGACCTGCAACTGGGTGAATTTGCTGTAGGTGGTGGTCAGCATCAGGAAGATGAGCACCACCAGCAGAATGTCGATGAAGGGGATCAGGTTGATCTCCGGCTCATCGCGGCTTCCGGGTCGGAAATTCATGAGGCCTCCGGGCGGGTCCGATCGGTCGGTCAGCGGCGCAGGCCGGACAGGTGGCGCACGAAGCGCTCGGAGGCAATTTCCATCGCCAGCAGGTAGTCATCCACACGCGCCCGGAAGTAGCGCCAGAAGATCAGCGAGGGGATGGCGACCATCAGGCCGAATGCGGTGTTGTAGAGCGCGACAGAGATGCCATGTGCGAGCTGGGCGGGATTGCCGCCGCCGGGCACCGTGCCCATGCCGCCGTCACTGCCCTGCGAGCCGAAGATGTCGATCATGCCGATCACCGTGCCCAACAGACCCAGCAAAGGGGCGGCAGAGGCGATCGTGGCCAGGGCGCCCAGATAGCGTTGCAGCCGGGCTCCCGCCATTCGACCGGACCCTTCGAGCACCGCGCGCAATTCCTCTTCGGTGGCTCGCGGGTTGTCGTGCAGGGTCTTGAATCCGCTGGCGAGCACTTCGCCGAACACCGAGTTCTGTTCCAGCTGGGTCACCACGTCGGGGCTGGGGACGCCTGCCCGGGACACCATGATGGCCTCGTCCAGCAACTGGGGAGGCAGAACCTTCCCGGATTTGAGGTTCACAAAGCGTTCGAGGACGAGTGCCAGCGCAATGACCGAACAGATGATGAGGGGCCAGATCGGCCAGCCAGCGGCTTGTATGATGGGAAACAAATCAGGGCTCCGGTGCAATCTTTTGATTATGTCTCAGGCCCCGAGGGTGTCCCGCATCACCGCTCCCAGCCAACGCCGCCCGGCCTCTGCCGCCCATGGCAGGGCTTCATGCACAGATTCTGTGGATAACTTTGTGCAGAACACGATCCTGCCTTGCTTGCGTCCCGCGCTGGCGCTGCGTTCAGGTACTTCGATGACAAAACAGGCAGTCCAAAACGCTTTGAAATCAAGCCTCTGTCTCGATCGCCTCGCGCCATCAGGCAGGGAACCCCGGAAACCCAGGCGTGACGCGGCTTGTGGAAAGGTTTCGCCCGGAGGTGCCCGTGTCTGAGCCGTTTTTCGCGCCGGAGGCGCCTGGGACGCGGCGTGTCTGGGCGGTTGGTCCGCTGATGCAAGCGATTGCCGACACCTTGTCGGTCCGATTCAATCCGGTGGCGGTGCGCGGCGAGATTTCGGGTTTCTCGCGCGCGGCCAGCGGGCACTGCTACTTTTCGCTCAAGGACGACAGCGGCCAGTTGCGTTGTGCCATGTTCCGTCGGGCGGCAGACCAGTTGTCCTTTGCGCCACGGGACGGCCAACTGGTCCAAGCCCTCGGAAAATTGGACGTGTACGGCCCCCGGGGCGACCTTCAGCTCATCGTGGAGTCGCTCAGGCCGGCGGGACAAGGGGCGCTGTTCGAGCAATTTGTACGGCTGAAGGCCAAGTTGGAGGCCGAGGGGCTGTTCGACGAAGGGCGCAAACGTGCGTTGCCGGCGCAGCCCCGCAGCATCGCCGTGGTGACGTCGCTGGGGGCGGCCGCATTGCGCGATGTGGTGACCGCATTGCAGCGCCGGGTTCCGCACATTCCGGTGCTGATCCACCCGGCCTCGGTTCAGGGTGCGCAGGCGCCACAAGAGATCTGTGCCGCGCTGGAGCGCGCATCCCGGCGCCATCAGGAGAGCGGTGAGGGCGAGGTGCTGCTGCTGGTGCGGGGAGGGGGCTCTCTGGAGGACCTGTGGGCGTTCAATGACGAGTCGGTGGTGCGCGCCGTGGTGCGCGCGCCGATGCCCGTCATCTGTGGCGTGGGCCACGAGACCGACTTCACGCTCTCTGACTTCGCGGCCGACCTGCGTGCGCCGACGCCCACCGCTGCGGCGGAACTGTGCGCGCCGACCCGCCAGTCACGGCTGGATGCACTGGCGCAACTGGAGGCCGACCTTCTTGGAAACGCATGGCGAAGCCTGGACCAGCGCAACCAGCGGCTGGACCAGCTTGCACAACGCCTGGGCCGGCCCTCAGGGCGGGTTCACGAGAGCCATCGCCGACTGAACAACATTCAGCATCGGCTCTCGGCTGCGCTGCAACTGCGCCGACAGCGTGAAGCGCTCGCGGTGGAGCGGTTGGCGGCGGTGCTGCCCGCGGCCTTGGCGAGGGCTTTTTCAAACCAGTCGCAACGCGTCGAGCGCTGTGCTTCGGCGTTGTCGCTGCTGGACCCGAAGCTGGTGCTGCAGCGAGGCTATGCCATCCTCACCGACGGTGAGGGCGCAACCATCACACAGGCGGCCCAGGTACGACCGGGGCAGGCGGTGCGAGCGCTTCTGGCCGATGGATCGCTGGGCCTGACGGCGGACCCCTGAGCGTCCGCCTGCGGCTTTTTCCGTAGCGCTCAGCGCCGATTGGCTGTCTTGCCTACAATGCGCCGGACTTTCCCGCCGGCTCGTTGTCATGGCGTTGCCCGGTTCCGGTTTCCTTCCAACAATCCAGCACGAGGACCCCACATGGAACACACCCTGCCCGCACTGCCGTACGCCATCGACGCTCTGGCACCGCATTACTCCAAGGAAACCCTGGAGTTCCACCACGGCAAGCACCACAACGCCTATGTGGTGAACCTCAACAACCTGCAGAAGGGCACCGAGTTCGAGGCCATGGACCTCGAATCCATCGTCAAGAAATCCAGCGGCGGCATCTACAACAACGCTGCCCAGATCTGGAACCACACCTTCTTCTGGAACTGCATGAAGCCCAACGGAGGCGGTGAGCCGACCGGCGCGCTGGCAGCCGCAATCAACGCCAAGTGGGGCAGCTACGCCGCCTTCAAGGAAGCCTTCGTCAAGTCGGCGGTGGGCAACTTTGGCTCCGGCTGGACCTGGCTGGTGAAGAAGGCCGACGGCAGCGTGGACATCGTCAACATGGGGGCCGCCGGCACCCCGCTGACGACCGCCGACAAGGCGCTGCTGACCGTGGACGTGTGGGAGCACGCCTACTACATCGACTACCGCAACCTGCGTCCCAAGTTTGTCGAGACCTTCCTGGACAAACTGGTGAACTGGGAGTTCGCCCAGGCCAATTTCGCCTGATTTCCGCGCTTCCTTTGCCGTCCAAAGGCCCGCAGGCGTCACGCCTTCGGGCCTTTGTCTTTTTGTGCTCCCGCGCTGTGCCTCGGGCCTTCCAGCAAAAAAACATCAAAAATACGGCGATGAATTTCGTTATATGAGATAAGAGTTCAAATTTTGAAGATCAGGTCAGAGGACTGAAAGCAAAATCCCTGAGCATCGTTGGCTTGCGCCGGTCTGAGCTCGCAGCGGCGGCAACCGAACAACGACATCAGGAGCCAAAACCATGAGCCAATCTTCCTCGACCATCGTCTACACCCTCACGGATGAAGCGCCCCTGCTGGCGACAGCGTCCTTTCTCCCGATCATCCGCACGTTCGCCGCGCCGGCTGGCGTGAACGTCGCGACCAGCGACATCTCGGTGGCTGCACGCATCCTGGCCCAGTTTCCCGAATGCCTGACCGAAGCCCAACGGGTGCCGGACACCCTGGCGGATCTGGGCAAGCTGACGCTGCGCCCTGAAGCCAACATCATCAAGCTGCCGAACATCAGCGCGTCCATTGCCCAGCTCAAGGCCGCGATCAAGGAGCTGCAAGGCAAGGGCTATGCCATTCCGGATTACCCGGAAAACCCCAAGAACGAAGAAGAGCAGGCCATCAAGGCCCGGTATTCCAAGTGCACCGGCTCGGCCGTCAACCCGGTCCTGCGCGAAGGCAACTCCGACCGTCGTGCCCCGCGCGCCGTCAAGGAATTTGCCCGCAAGAACCCGCACAGCATGGCCGAGTGGAGCCAGGCCTCGCGCTCCCACGTCTCGCACATGCACGCGGGCGACTTCTACCACGGTGAAAAGTCGATCACGCTGGACAAGGCACGCGACGTCAAGATGGAGCTGATCACCAAGAGCGGCACGACCATCGTGCTCAAGCCCAAGGTCTCGCTGCTCGACCGCGAAGTGATCGACAGCATGTTCATGAGCAAGAAGGCCCTGCTGGCGTTCTATGAGAAGGAAATCGAAGACGCGCGGAAGACCGGCGTGATGTTCTCGCTGCACGTCAAGGCCACCATGATGAAGGTCTCGCACCCCATCGTGTTCGGCCACTGCGTGAAGATCTTCTACAAGGAGGCCTTCGAGAAGCACGGCGAGCTGTTCAAGGAACTCGGCGTCAACGTCAACAACGGCATGGTCGATCTGTACAACAAGATCGCCTCCCTGCCGCAGTCCAAGCAGGACGAGATCAAGCGCGACCTGCACGCCTGCCACGAGAACCGCCCCGAGCTGGCCATGGTCGACTCGGCCAAGGGCATCACCAACTTCCATTCGCCCAACGACGTGATCGTTGATGCTTCCATGCCCGCCATGATCCGCAACGGCGGCAAGATGTGGGACGCCAACGGCCGCCTCAAGGACGTCAAGGCCGTGATGCCGGAATCGACCTTCGCCCGCATTTACCAGGAGATGATCAACTTCTGCAAGTGGCACGGCGCCTTCGACCCCAAGACCATGGGCACGGTGCCCAATGTCGGCCTGATGGCCCAGCAGGCCGAGGAGTACGGCTCGCACGACAAGACGTTTGAAATCACCGAAGACGGTGTGGCCAACATCACCGACCTGGAAACGGGCGAAGTGCTGCTGAGCCAGAACGTGGAAGAGGGCGACATCTGGCGCATGTGCCAGGTCAAGGACGCAGCGATCCGCGACTGGGTCAAGCTGGCCGTCAATCGCGCTCGCAACTCCGGCATGCCGGTGGTGTTCTGGCTCGACCAGTACCGTCCGCACGAGGCGCAACTGATCCGCAAGGTCAAGATGTACCTGCACGAGCACGACACCAACGGCCTGGACATCCAGATCATGAGCCAGGTGCGCGCCATGCGTTACACGCTGGAGCGCGTCATCCGCGGCCTGGACACCATCAGCGCCACCGGCAACATCCTGCGCGACTACCTGACCGACCTGTTCCCCATCATGGAACTGGGCACCTCGGCCAAGATGCTGTCCATCGTGCCGCTGATGGCCGGTGGCGGCATGTACGAGACGGGGGCCGGCGGCTCGGCACCCAAGCACGTGCAACAACTGGTGGAAGAAAACCACCTGCGCTGGGATTCGCTGGGCGAGTTCCTGGCGCTGGCCGTGTCGCTTGAGGACCTGGGTCTGAAGACGGGCAATGCCAAGGCCAAGGTGCTGGCGAAAACCCTGGACAGCGCCACCGGCAAGCTGCTGGACAACAACAAGAACCCGTCGCCCAAGACCGGGCAACTGGACAACCGCGGCAGCCAGTTCTATCTGGCGATGTACTGGGCCCAGGAGCTGGCGGCCCAGGCCGACGACGCCGAGCTGGCGGCCAAGTTTGCCCCGCTGGCCAAGGCGCTGGCGGAAAACGAGCAGTCGATCGTGGCCGAACTCGCGGCCGTGCAGGGCGCGCCTGCCGATATCGGGGGGTATTACCAGCCCGACTTCGACAAGCTCGCTGCGGTGATGCGTCCCAGCAAGACCTTCAACGCGGTGCTCGCATCCCTCGCCTGATCGCGTTGACCCGAGGTGTGAGCCTCCGGGAATGAAAAAGCCCGCCAGTCGGCGGGCTTTTTTGTATCTGGAACCGGTGGTCGCTGGTCAACGAAATAGCGCGCCGCCCAGCTTGGCACCCGCCTTGAGCCCACGCTTGGCGAACCAGCCCTGGTTCATTTCCAGCACATACCGCACGGGCTTGGCCGAACAGTGCGAGTCCAGGGTCTGGGGCTTCATGTCGGCAAGGTTCACGATCGTGCCGTCGTCGGCGATGAAGGCAGCCGTCAGCGGCAGCAGGGTGTTCTTCATCCAGAAGCACTGCCCGGCGGGTTCTTCGAAGACAAACAGCATGCCCTCGTTGGCAGGCATGTCGGTCCGGAACATCAGTCCGGTGGCTCGCTGTTCGAAGGAGGCGGCCACCTGGGCCTGTATCAGGTGCATGCCCGCAGACAGCGTGACCCGGGGCAGGTCGCGCTGCGGCTCGTCGGCCCACGCCGGTGTGAAGAAGGCGAAGAGGATGCCGAGCAGGAGTGCAGTTCGTCGCATGGTGTTCATTGTCTAGTGGTCTGGGGACGGATTGTGCGCGATGAACGGCGCGGTGCGTCGCGGGACTAGAATTTGCGCGCCCGCGCGACAAGAGGCGCAGCCTCGCTGCGGCAGAATCCCGCTTCAATTCTCTGGAGTTCCGTTTCATGTACCAGCACATCAAGCTGCCCGAGCAGGGTCAGAAGATCACCGTCAACGCCGATATGTCGCTGAATGTGCCGGATGAACCCATCGTGCCCTACATCGAGGGCGATGGGACCGGCGTCGACATCACGCCGGTCATGCTCAAGGTGGTCGACGCGGCGGTCGAGAAGGCCTATGCGGGCAAGCGCAAGATTCACTGGATGGAGGTCTACGCGGGTGAGAAGTCGACCCGGGTCTACGGCCCTGACGTCTGGCTCCCGGAAGAAACCCTGGCTGCGCTGAAAGAGTTCGTTGTGTCGATCAAGGGGCCGCTGACGACCCCGGTGGGCGGCGGTATCCGTTCGCTCAACGTCGCCTTGCGCCAGGAGCTGGACCTTTACGTCTGCCTGCGACCCGTTCAGTACTTCAAGGGCGTGCCGTCGCCGCTGAAAGAGCCCGAGAAGACCAATATGGTGATCTTCCGCGAGAACTCCGAGGACATCTATGCCGGCATCGAATACGCCGCCCAGAGCGACCAGGCCGCAAAACTGATCAAGTTCCTGCAGGATGAAATGGGCGTGACCAAGATCCGCTTTCCGCAGACCTCGGGCATCGGCATCAAACCGGTGTCGATCGAGGGAACGCAGCGGCTGGTGCGCAAGGCGATCCAGTACGCCATCGACAACGACAAGCCCAGTGTGACGCTCGTGCACAAGGGCAACATCATGAAGTTCACCGAAGGGGGCTTCCGCGACTGGGGCTACGCGCTGGCCAAGGAGGAGTTCGGCGCCGTCGATATCGACGGGGGCCCGTGGTGCCAGTTCAAGAACCCCAGAACCGGACGCAACATCGTGATCAAGGACAGCATCGCCGATGCCTTCCTGCAGCAGATCCTGCTGCGGCCGGCCGAGTACTCGGTCATCGCCACGCTCAACCTCAACGGCGACTACATCTCCGACGCCCTGGCGGCCCAGGTCGGCGGCATCGGCATCGCGCCGGGTGCCAACATGTCGGATTCCGTGGCCTGTTTCGAGGCGACCCATGGCACGGCGCCCAAGTACGCCGGCAAGGACTACGTGAACCCCGGTTCGGAAATCCTCTCCGCCGAGATGATGCTGCGCCACATTGGATGGAAGGAGGCGGCCGACCTGATCATCCGGGCCATGGAAAAGGCGATCCTGTCCAAACGCGTGACCTACGATTTTGCGCGCCTGATGGACGGTGCGACCCAGGTGTCGTGTTCCGGCTTTGGTCAGGTGATGATCGATAACATGTAAACTAGTTTCCCCCGGGTGTTCCGGGTTGCAAAAAGGCCTCGGTCTCTCTGGGAGCGGGGCTTTTTTGTTGCCCATCGTTGCGCGAGGTCGGCCTGCATTGCGGCGCCATGGCTCCATGAATTGCTCCATGGTGCAGAATATGGAGCCATACCAGCGACCTATCGCCGGTTTCATGGAGCCACCCATGGCAGATCGCAGTGTCAACTACGCCCTTCGTGCGACGGTCATCAACGCGGCCAAACCCAAGGCCAAACCCTACGTCCTGACGGATGGTGGGGGCCTGTATGTCGAGGTACTGGCCACGGGATCGAAGGTTTGGCGTTACAGCTACCGGCTCGGCGGTAGCCGGCCCAAGTTGACGATCGGCTCATATCCCGAGATCGGCATTGCCGATGCGCGCGACAAGCATGCAGAGTTGCGTGCGTTGGTGGCCAAGGGGGTAGACCCGATCCGGTACACGCGGGAGACAACGGCTCAGCGGGAAGCGGAGGACCGTGCACGCATCACGTTTGCCTCGTTCGCCAAGCAGTGGATCGCCGATACCCTGTTCTATCGGTCCGAGAGCTACCGAAGCCAGACGATCCGTCTGCTGGATGCTCACATCAATCCCACGATCGGGGAAAAGGCTTTGGCAGAGGTGAAGCCGGCCCACGTGCTGACCATCGTGGAGGCGCTCAAGCATGTGCCGACAACAGCTGATCGCTGCCGGGCACTGATTCAGCAGATCTTTAACCACGCGATCCGAAAGCTGCTGGTAGACAGCAACCCGGCCGTGGCGATTCGGGGCGTCATCAAGGTGCCGCCCAAAACCCACCATCGGCACTTGTCGGAGAAGGAACTGGCCGCTTTTTGGAAGAAGGTCGGCATGCAGCATACGGCCAGTGCCGTGACCGTCTATGCGGTCAAGTTGCTCATGCTGACCATGGTGCGCAAGTCCGAATTGCGGCTGGCGAAGTGGGGCGAGTTCGACCTGGGGGCACGCATATGGGACATTCCCGCGTCGCGCATGAAGATGCGTAGCCCGCACCGGGTCTACTTGTCGGAGCAGACAGTCAACCTGCTGCAGGAGTTGAAGAAGATGTCAGGGCATGGCGAGTATGTGTTCCCGATGCGATTCCTAGGAGGGCAGGGCAAGCCAATCTCGGACGCCACGCTCAACCATTTCATCAAGCGTTTGGATTTTGGGGTGCCTGAGTTCTCACCGCACGGAACACGGGGGACGGCAGCTACTTTGTTGCGGGAAAACGGGTTTTCCCGTGATGTGGTGGAAAGGCTGCTTGCCCACCAGGAGCGCAGTTCCGTCGTGGCCGCCTACACCCACGCTGAATACGCTGATGAGCGTCGCAGAGCCTTGCAGTGGCTGGCGGACCGGATCGACAAAATTACGACGTAGATGTTCCCAGGCTGCGGACCGCCTCGATCTCCCAGACCCGCGTGGAGGTTCCGGCGAGTGAGCGGCCTGCCGGCGCTTTGCCCGACTTCACCCACCGGTGCCAAGTGCTTCGGTCGATCGGCAGGATGCCGGCATAGCCGCGTCTGGGATCGCGGCAGATGTCCGAACTGCGCACCAGTGCACCTGGCGGGTAGCTCGTGATGGGTCTGCACGAGGGTTCCGACTTTTCGTTTTTCA
Organism: Hydrogenophaga sp.; assembly: GCA_016790705.1. Classification (GTDB taxonomy): domain Bacteria; phylum Pseudomonadota; class Gammaproteobacteria; order Burkholderiales; family Burkholderiaceae_C; genus Hydrogenophaga. The sequence goes on along the minus strand of JAEUOT010000068.1, from coordinate 46,113 downwards.
TGGCGTGGCTCCTGCGCGCGGTCATCGAGCGCCTGATGTCATTTTCAAAAGAGAAGTCGTCGAAGAAAACTCGCCACGGCGTGGCAGGGCGTAGCAGCAAGGTGCCATAGGCGGGTGGGCGTTGCACAGTCCATCAATCCTCCAAGGGAGGAGTTGGTCGGCCACACCTAGGTAGAGGTCGCCGCTGGCGGGGCTGGTCGAACCGCATGGCGACGGTGTTCAGCCGAGCCCTTCCTGAAACCTCGATCCCGCGCCATGAAGGCTTCAAGCATGTGCGGGATCAGCGCCAGGGAATCGGTAGCCTCGCCATAAGTCTCCGCATGCAGCGCGGCGTAGCGATCCAGTTCAGCTTTCAAGGCGGCCGAGCAGGAGAAGGTCAGCTTGACGCTTTCGGTCTTGGGCAGTGGCCCCAAGCGAAGTTGACGGTTTGTGCTCATCGCTGCACCCCTCGGACGAAAAACAGCGGCTGGTAGGGCCGCAGGACCAGGTCGCGGTTGACGATGACGCGCATGGGCAGGCCCGGCCGCGCGGTCAGCGTCGGCTGGGTGTTCAGGTTGCGGCGGGTCACCTCCTGACCGATCTGGTTCACGCTGTCTTGCAGGCTGTCGCGGCCGGCGATCACGATGCGGTTGCCGTCTTGCCGATTTTCGGGCGCGGCCAGTTCGGCCCCGATTCCCAGCAGCGACGTCAATGTTGCACCGGCAAAGACGCGATCCCAGTGCCAGTCCACGCCGTCTTCGAGGCCGGCTCTGCCAGCAGGGTCCGATCCCACCAGGTTGTCCAGCGTCAGCGACGATGTGTCTGGCAGGATGACCCGGTTCCACACCACCTGCACGCGGCTCTGGCCGTAGCTCACCTGGCTGTTGTAGCGACCGAGGATGCGCGAACCCTGGGGGATCAGCAGGTGCTTGCCGCTGGCGGTGTCATAGACCGGCTCGGTGACGGTGGCGATCACATCGCCAGGCAGGTCGGACTGGATGCCTGTGACCAAAGCCCCGGCGATCACGGTGCCTGCCATCACCTGGTACGGTGAGGCGGGCAGTTGCAGCGATCCGGAATTGCGGGTTTCCGTGGAACCGGATTTCTGGAAAGCCTCTTTCTGGTCTTGTCGGTTTTGTGTCGTCGTGACGTCGGCACTGCCAGCTTGCGCTGGTGTGGACGTCAGGCCAGCCGCCATCGGGTCGAAGCCAGCCAGGTTGCTCGATGTCGTGCTGGTGGCGCCGGGCGCTGCAGCAGTTTGTGAAGCAGCGGCAGCGCGCTGCCCGCCACTGCGAAAGAACACCGACGCCGCAGCGGCCTGCTCGGCTTCCTTGCGCCGGGCATCGAGCTCCGACGCGGCCGGGTCGTGTCCCGGTGGCGAATAGCTCGGCACCACCGGCTGTTGCGACTTGACGATGGCCGGTCCAAGGTCGCCCGGCAAGGGTGGCCCGAGTTCGGGGAAGGCGGGAGGGAGCGGTTGAGGTAGTTTCGAGTAGTCAGCCGGCAACTTCCCCAGACCTTCGGAGCGCGACACCCGATCCACGTTGAACAGTTCAGCGGGATCGTTCACCTCGCGGCGCCCCTTGGGCTGAAGGGACCACACGGTTGCACCCAGCACCCCTAAAGCCAACAAACCCGCCAGTAGCGCGAGGCTGCGGCGATTCAGGCGGGTCACCGGTTGCGGCTGCGCCCGCAAGGCAACCGACTCGGGTGATACCTTGGCCGCAACGGGTTGGCCACTGGCACCCGAAGGGATGGAGTCGTTCGCAGGCATTCTCAGTCCCTCCGAGCGGTGGGCGACACACCGTCCGTGCGCTCGATGCGCACCACGTCACCCTTGTCGGCGCCCAGCCGCAACTCGGCTGCGCCGAACAGTCGATCGACGATGTAGTAAGGCGAGCGGAAGCGGTAGTTCACCAACTGCCCGTCGCCCTGTGCACCGATGACGAACAGCGGTGGCAACTCGCCCTGCGCGATGCCGGCCGGAAACTGGATGTAGACCTTCTCGCCATCGTCGAAGACCCGCAGCGGCTTCCAGGGCGGCGTGCTGCCGCTGATCGCATAGCGAAAGCGGATGCGCTCAAGGGACAGCCCTGCGTCCACTGGTGCAGCTGTCTGAGCGGCCTGGGCCTGCCGCTGCAAAGCCAGCATGCGGTCCTTGGGGTAGTCCCAGGACACCGATGCCATCCAGGCTTTTTCGGTAGAGGTCAGTTCGATCAGGTAGGTGCGCCGGTTGGTGGTGATGACCAGGTTGGTCTTCAGACCCGTGCGCACCGGCTTGACCAGCACGTTCACGCGCAGCGCGTCGCCCGAGCCACTGGACGTGTCGCCCACGACCCAGCGCACCGTGTCGCCCGCAGCCACAGTCACCAGCTCTTCGCCCGCCTGCAGCGAGATCACCGTCACGTGACCCGGCGCGGCATAGACTTGGTACAGCGCACCGTCGGTGTAGGGCCAGACTTGGATGGCGTTGACGTAGCCTTCGCGCGTGGGCGCCACCCGGGCTTCTGTGTTGGCGCGCGACACGCGAAGTCGCTCGTCGGTGGGCTCGGGTGTTGGCGGCTTGTCCTGCGCCTTCGGCAGCGGCTTCATCTGGGCGGGCATGGGCAACACCTGCGGCACCGCGACTACCTCCACGGGCTGGGGTGGCTCGGGCAGTGGCTGGGCCATCACTGGTTCGTCGAGCGGGATCACTGGCGGCGGCACGCCCTGCGAGGCGCATCCAGCCAGGGCGGCCGCGAGGGCAAACAAAACAACCGCGTGAAGTGGAAGAGGGCAACGGTTTTTCATGGCTTGGTTCCTTCGTTCGCATCCAGCTCGCGGCTCCAGGACAAGCCGTTGACGTAGATGCCCAGGGGGTTCTTGCGCAGGCGCTGCTCGGTGCGTGGCGTCTGCAGCACGGTGGAGACCACGGCGGTCCACCGCTCGGTGCCGGCCGGCGCGCCGTTCACGTAGCGCTGTTCGGTCCAGCGCACGTTGAACGAGGCGTCGCTGGCACGGACCACGCTGGTGATCTGCACCGTCACCGACTCCTTGCCCACCCGCACGAACGGATCATTGGTGCGGGCGTACTCGTTGAGCACGGCGGCCCCGCGGTCGGTCGTGTAGTCGTAGGCGTCCAGCCAGTTCTGCCGCACCACGATCGGGTCAATGGACAACGAACGCACCAGCGTCATGAAGCGGGCGAGGTGGTGCGCGATCTGCGCATCGCCGGGGCGGTAGGGTGAGGCGGCTTCGCCCACGGTTCGCACCTGGCCGGCCTGGTCCACTTCCACCACATAGGGTGTCACGATGGACTGCGCCGAGCGCCAGACCAGACCGCCGGCCATCAGCAGCGCCAGCGACAGGCAACCAAAGGCCATGAAGCGCCAGTTCCGCGCCTGTACGCGGGCCGAGCCGATGCGTTCGTCCCAGGCCTGTGCGGCCGATTGGTAGGGGGTGGCAGGCTGCGGCGTGTCGGCGTAGCGCACCTGCGGTCGTTTGAATCGCATGCTGGGTTTTCCTCAAGAATCCGAATCACGAAGGCTGGGACCACTGCCCGAGCCACCGCCATCGCCAGCGCGCAGGGTGTGTGCGGCCGTCGTGGCGGTATGGCCGATCTGCTGGCGCCGGCGCATGCGCTGCGCCCAGGCAGGCTCGTTGGCGGGTGCCGATGTGGTTGAGCTCGACATGGCCGATTCGGCGCCCGAGGCCGCAGAAGGCGCAGCGGCCTCCGCCACAAAACCCGACACTTTGTCTTTCACGGCCTTGGCGCCGTCGGCCAGCTTCTGACCCACTGCGCTGGCACCCGTGCGAGCCACATTGGCCACGCCCGCGCCAGCGGCGCGCAACGGCCCGCCCGAGGACGCGGCGGCGCCGGCCTCGTAGGCCGACCTCGCACCTGCCGCAAGGCTGCTGGCTGATCGGGCCGCCGATGCGCCACCGCCCATCGCGGCCCGCGCCGCGCCCGGCGCCATGCGGGCACCGGCGGCCACAGCCGCACCAGTACCGGCCACGGCAGCGCCTCCGGCAACCGCCAGGCCCGTGGCACCCAGCGCGGTGCCGGCCGCCGCACCCGCACCCAGTTGCGGCGCGCCGGACACCAGGCCGGTCGCGATGCCAGGCCCGAAGATGCCCAGCCCGAGCAGCGAGAGTGAGGCCAGCATCACCACCAGCGCGTGGTCGATGGAGGGCTCGGCCGGTACGGTCTGGAACTGCGAGAACAGACCCGTGCCGATGCCCACGATCACCGCGAGCACCAGCACCTTGATGCCCGAGGACACCACGTTGCCCAGCACCTTCTCGGCCAGGAAGGTGGTCTTGTTCCACAAGGCAAAGGGCACCAGCACGAAGCCGGCCAGGGTCGTGAGCTTGAACTCGATCAGCGTCACGAAGAGCTGCACGGCCAGCACGAAGAAGCTCACGATGACCGTGAGCCAAGCCAGGAACAGCACCACGATGGGTGCGATGTTGATGAACACCTCGGGGAAGCCCGAGAGGTTGCTGATCTGCTGCAAGATGGGCGCCGCCGCATCGATGCCCGCCTTGGCCAGGTGACCGGGCTGCAGGAAGGTGGCCAGGCTCATGCCCGACCCGCTGGCCTGCAGGCCCAGCCCGGCGAACGAGCGGAACAGGATGCCCGACAGGCTGTTGAAGTTGCCGATGATGTAGGCGAAGGCGCCGACATAGAGCACCTTGCGCAGCAGCCGAGCCAGCACGTCCTCGCCCTGGCCGGTGGCGTGGCCCATGGCCCAGAACAGGCCGGCCAAGGTCATGTCGATGGCCACCAGCGTGGCGGTGAGGAAGGCGACCTCGCCGTTCAGCAACCCGAAGCCCGAGTCGATGTAGGTGGAGAAGGTGTTCAGGAAGCGGTCGATGACGGCGACGTCGTCCATGGCAGAGTCTCCGGTGCTTCAGTGGCCGTAGAAGCTCACGCCCTGCGGTGTATAGCCCGTGCCGCTGCCGATGAACCGGCGCGTCACCTCGCGGCCGCGCTCGATGGCCGCGGCCTGCCGGGCCAGCTCCAGCGAGGCGGCGCGGTCCTGTGTCAGCATCAGCTGCTGCGACTGGATGGATTGCTTGGCCTGCAGGGCCAGCAGCTGGTTGGTTGCCTGCATGGCCTGCAGCGCGCCGGTGGCCGACTGGCTCTGGCTCACCAGGTCGGCCAGCACGCCTTCGTCTTGGCTCAGGTTCTGCGACACCTGTGCCTGCATCTGCATCGCGGTTTGCAGGCCATTGAGCGTGTTCTTCCACCGCTGGTGTGCGTCCTGGAACATCTGATTGCCGCTCACGGTGGCGGCGTACTGCTCGGGGTAGAGCCGGGCGAACTCGGTGTTGAGGTGCGACACCTGGTAGGCCAGACCCTGGGCTTGAGCGATCAGTTGCCGGGTCGTGTCCAGTGTCGAACGCAGGCGGTTGACCACGTTGAACGGCAGGCTGGCCAGGTTGCGTGCCTGGTTGATCAGCATCTGCGCCTCGTTCTGCAACTGGCGGATCTGATTGTTGATCTGCTCCAGCGTGCGCGCCGCCGTCATGGTGTTCTGCACCAGGTTGACGGGGTCCAGAACGATGTCGCCGACGCCGAACAGCGCGTGCGCGGGTTGCGTGGCGCCCAAGGTCAGCGCGGCAGCGGTGGCCAGCGCGACGAGGCGGGGTTTGAAAGAGCGAAGCGGTGTACTAAGGCTCATGGCGTTTCTCCTGAAATTCGGGCATGCCCGGGGTGGTGATGGGTGTGTTGCTGGAAGAGATCGGCGGCCCAGTCCAGGCCATGGCGGCGCAGCCAGGCCGGGGCGAAGCCCTCGGGAGGGCAGGTGGCCAGTACCTCCTCGATCAGCCGCTGGTCCTGCGGCGAGGAGGCTCCGGCGAAGGCGAGGGCCACGGCGCGCAGGTCCAGGTCGAACAGGCGATTGCCCAGCCGGGACTGGTAGTAGTAGTCGCGCTTGGGCACTGCAGTGGCCACGATCTCGATCTGCCGCCGGTTCAGGCCGAAGGCCTCGTAGATCGAACGCACCTGCGGCTCGGTGGCCTGCGGGTTGGGCAGGAAGATGCGGCTCGCGCAGCTTTCGACGATGGCCGGCGCGATGCTCGACCCCTGGATGTCGGCCAGGCTCTGCGTGGCGAACAGCACCGACACGTTCTTCTTGCGCAGCGTCTTGAGCCACTGGCGGATGCGCGCCGCGAACACCGGGTCGTCCAGGAACAGCCAGGATTCGTCCAGCATCAGCAGGGTGGGTGCACCGTCGAATCGCGCATCGAAGCGTGCGAACAGGTAGCCGAGCACGGCCATCACAGCCGCGCGACTGCCCATCAGCTCTTCCATCTCGAAACACTGCACGTCGGCCGTACCTAGCCTGTCGTGGTCGGCGTCCAGCAGCTTGCCGTGGGCGCCGCCCAGCACGTAGGGCGCGAGCGCCTGGCGCAGTGCGTTGGACTGCAGCAGCACCGACAGACCGGTGAGCGTTCGCTGCTCGCGCGGCGCGCCGGCCAGGCTGCCCAGCGCGGACCAGATCGCCGCCTTCTCGTCCGGTCCCATGGCCACGCCTTCGTGCACCAGCCGGCCTTCGACCCACTCGGCGGCCCAACTGCGGTAGCCCTCCTGGTCGATACCCGCCAGCGGCTGGAAGGCGATGTCGCCGTCGTGGCCCAGGTCGTAGTGCTCGCCGCCCAGGCCCAGCACCGTGGCGCGCATCGAACGGCCCATGTCGAACGCGAAGATGCGCGAGCCGGGGTAGCGCCGGAACTGAAGCGCCAGCAAGGCCAGCAGCACCGACTTGCCCATGCCCGTCGGCCCCACCACCAGCGTGTGGCCGACGTCGCCCACGTGGGTCACCAGCCGGAAGGGCGTTGAGCCCTCGGTGCGGGTCACAACCAGCGGCGGGCCGTCCAGGTGCCGGTTGCGCTCTGGCCCGGCCCACACGGCCGAAACCGGCATCAGGTGCGCCAGGTTCAGCGTGGAGACGATGGGCTGGCGCACGTTGGCGTAGGCGTTACCGGGGATCGACGACAGCCAGGCTTCCACGGCGTTCAGCGTCTCGGGAATGGTGACGAAGCCGCGGCCCTGGATCACGCGCTCGGCCATGCGCAGCTTTTCATCGGCGGCGGTTGCGTCTCCATCGAGCACCGTCAGCGTGGCGGTCACGTAGCCGAAGGCTACCTGGTCGCTGCCCAGTTCCTGCAGGGCAGCATCGGCGTCGGCGGCCTTGTTGCCCGCGTCGGTGTCCACCAGGGGCGACTCCTGCTGGAACAGCGTCTCGCGCAGCAGGGCGATCACGTTCTTGCGCTTGGCGAACCATTGGCGGCGCAAGCGCGTCAGCTCTTTTTCGGCCTCGGCCTTGTCCATGCACAGAAAGCGCGTGGACCAGCGGTAGGCAAAGCCAAGCCGGTTCAGCTCGTCCAGCACACCGGGCCAGGTGGACGTGGGAAACCCCCGCACCGTGGTCACGCGCAGGTGCGCATCCCCCAGCATCGGCGCCAGGCCGCCCAGCAGCGGGGCATCGGCCAGCAGCGCATCGAGATGGAAGGGCACCTCGGGAACGGCCACCGGGTAGGCGTGGGGCGACACGGTGGCGTGCAGGTAGCTCAGCGTGTCGGCGTCGTGCAGCCAGGCGATTTCGGGCATCACGCCATCGAGCAGGTCGAACACCCGGTCGGTCTCGGCGATGAAGGCACCCAGGCGCTCGCGCCAGTCCACACCGGTGCTGGCCCGGTTTTCGTAGAGCAGGTTGGCGGCCCGTGCGCGCGCTTCTTCCGGCGGCAGGTACTGCAGCGTGAAGTGGTAGCGGCTCTCGAAGTGGCTGGCCGATTCCTCGAAGGCAGCGCGCCGTTCTTCGTCCACCAGCCACGACAGGGCTTCCGGGAACTCGGAACGCGGATAGTCGGCGGCCGACCGGCGCTCGGCGTCCACGTACAGCGCCCAGCCCGAACCCAGGCGTCGAAGCGCGTTGTTCAGGCGCGCGGTGGTGGCCACCAGTTCGCCCTGCGTGGCGCTGTCCAGGTCCGGCCCCCGAAAGCGCGCGGTGCGCTGGAACGAGCCGTCCTTGTTCAGCACCACACCGGATGCCACCAGTCCAGCCCATGGGAGCCAATCGGCCAGTAGGGCAGGGCGTTGTCGGTACTCGCTGAGGTTGAGCATGGTGCCTACCTCACGCGTCCAGCAGCGGCTTGTGCTTGATGTGCCGGGCAAACACTGCCATGAACTGGGGGTCGAGCCGCGCACCCCAGACCGCCAGCGAGTGGCCCACGATCCACAACAAGATGCCCGGAATCCACAACTGCAGGCCCAGGCCCACGGCGGCGGCCAGCGTGCCGTTGGCAATGGCCACGGTGCGCGGTGCGCCGCCCATCAGGATGGGCTCGGTCAGCGAGCGGTGCAGCGGGATCTCGAAGCCGCTGGCGAGGCTGGCGTGCTCGGCAGCGCCGCTCATACCAAGGCCCCGCCCGAGAAGCTGAAGAAGCTCAGGAAGAAGGTCGAGGCCGCGAAGGCAATCGACAGACCGAAGACGATCTGAATCAGCTTGCGGAAGCCCCCCGAGGTATCGCCGAAGGCCAGCGCCAGGCCGGTGGCGATGATGATGATCACCGCCACGATGCGGGCCACCGGGCCCTGGATCGAGTCCAGAATGGATTGCAGAGGTCCTTCCCAGGGCATGCTGGAACCGGCCGCCTTGGCAGTGCCCGCCACGCTCAACATCACAGCGGCGGTAAACAGTCCGTGACGGGCGGGCTGGACCAACCGGTGGATGCGCTGCAGGCCGGCCACGCCGGCGGAGGAGATCCGTCGAGAGATGGATTGGGTCAGCAGACAGGCAAAAGCGCGCAGGGAAAGCGAAGGGTTCATGGAAGTTCTCCAGGCAGGGTTGAGGAAGGGGAATCCACCACGGGAGGCGGGGTGGAAGAGGGCGCAAGTGGTGGTGGCGCTGGCAGCTCCGGAAAGGGTGTATCCAGCGTCCCGCTCATCGCCACCAGGTGGTAGCCCGTGCTGTCGTGTCCAGTGACGCGGGCAATCGTGTCGATGTGGCGCTTGCGGCCGCGACCGGCGATGTAGATCACCACGTTGACCGCTTCGGCGATCAGCGCACGCGGCGGGTTCACCGCCACCTCCAGGATCAGCTGCTCCAGCCGTAGCAGCGCACCGAGTGCCGACCCGGCATGGATGGTGGCGATGCCGCCGGGGTGGCCGGTGCCCCAGACCTTGACCAGGTCCAGCGCTTCTCCGCCACGCACCTCACCCACCACCACGCGGTCGGGGCGTAGCCGCATCGTGGCGCGCACCAGCTCGGCCATGGACACGGCGCCTGCGCGTGTGCGCAGCGGCACGTGGTCGCGCGCCGCGCATTGAAGTTCGATGGTGTCTTCGAGCACCAGCACCCGGTCGCCTGTGGTGGCGATTTCGGCCAGCAGCGCGTTGGCCAGCGTGGTCTTGCCGGTGCTGGTGCCGCCAGCGATCAGGATGTTTTGACGCTCGTGCACGGCCTGGCGCAGGAAGCCGGCCTGCTCCGCCGTCATCATCCCGTCGGCCACGTAGCGGTCGAGCGGGATCACGCCCACGGCGCGCTTGCGCAGCGCGAACGCCGGGCCCGGCGCAGCCGGGGGCAGAACACCCTCGAAGCGTTCGCCCGTTTCGGGCAACTCGGCTGTCAGCAGAGGCTGGCCCCGGTGTACCTCGGCGCCCACATGGGCCGCGACCAGTCGGATGATGCGTTCCCCATCGGCCGCCGACAAGGTCACGCCCGTCGGTGCACGTCCGGTGGAGAGCCGGTCCAGCCACAGCGATCCATCGGGGTTGAGCAGCACCTCCACCACGTCCGGGTCTTCCAGAGCAGCTGCGATCATCGGCCCCATGGCCGTGCGCAGCATGCGGACACGGCGGTCGAGCGTGGTCCTTTCTGGGCTGGGTGGTGCGGCCGTCATTCCGTCGGCCCTTCGTCGGGGTGCCCCGAATCCACCGGGTCCACCGCCATGCCTGCCGCTTCATCCAGCTGCCGGTTCAGGCCCTGTTCCTGTGGTTGAAGCTCCTCGATCACATTGCGCACCAGGCTGCGGCCGCGCAGCAGGTGGCGGCCCAATTGCTCGACGAACTGCTCAAAGCGGGCTTTGCCCTGCGCACGGGCTGCCTCCTGGTGTCCTTCGGGCACAGGCGTGCTCACGGTGAGGTAGTAACGGATGAACAGCGCCAGGGTCTCGATCTCGATGTTCTGGTCGCGCTCCAGCCGATCGAACTGGCGCGAGAGCCGGTCCAGCCGTTTGGCGATGGCCGCCTCGCGCTGGTCGCCTGAATCCGGCGACAGCCACGAGGCCAGCGCTGCCGCGACGATGGATGACTTGGAAACGCCCTTCTTGGCCGCCACCTCTTCGAGGCGTCGCGCATGCTCAGGCGGAATGAACAGGTTCAGGCGGTACCGGCTCATAGCGTGATTCCGTCGTCGGGGTCGAGTACGGCCAGGCGCGCCGCGCGCTGCATGGCCGGATCGAGCTGGCCGGGAAGGGGCAGGGGTGCGTCGTCGTCGTCATCGAGCAGCGCCAGGTCATTGGTCAGTGCGTCGAGCGCGGGGCTTGGCGTTGCAATCTCCGTCAGCTCTGGCTGCAGGCGGGGACCGCCTTCATCGGCATCCATGCCGGGCATGAAGGTTGGGTTGGAAGAAGTAGTGACCGCCGACACAGCCAGCTCGCCCCAGTCGTCCGCCCGCACCGGTGGCGCATCGGGGTAGGGGCCGGCAATCAGGACGGGCGGTGGCAATACGCGGCGCTTGAAGTTCGCGTCGGCGTAGTAGCGCAGCTTGCGGGCCTTGACCGGTGGCACGCTGGAGACCATCACCACCGCTTCGTCGGGCGGCAGCTGCATCACCTCGCCAGGCGTCAGCAGCGGGCGCGCCGTCTCTTGCCGCGAGACCATCAGGTGCCCCAGCCACGGCGCCAGCCGGTGGCCGGCGTAGTTGCGCTGTGCGCGCAGCTCGGTGGCCGTGCCCAGCGTTTCGGAAATGCGCTTGGCCGTGCGCTCGTCGTTGGTGGCGAAGGTCACTCGCACATGGCAGTTGTCCAGAATCGAATGGTTCTGGCCGTAGGCTTTGTCGATCTGATTCAGGCTCTGCGCAATCAGGAAGCTGCGGATGCCATAGCCCGCCATGAAGGCCAGTGCCGTCTCGAAGAAGTCCAGCCGACCCAGCGCCGGGAACTCGTCGAGCATCAGCAGCAGCTTGTGCCGCCGCGCGATGCCGTCCGAGCCATCCAGCGACTCGGTCAGGCGCCGCCCCACCTGATTCAGGATCAGCCGGATCAGCGGCTTGGTGCGGCTGATGTCCGATGGCGGCACCACCAGGTACAGCGACACCGGGTGTTCGGTCGAGATCAGGTCGGCGATCCGCCAGTCGCAGCGCGAGGTCACCTCGGCCACCGTCGGGTCGCGGTACAGGCCCAGAAAGCTCATGGCCGTGGACAGCACGCCCGAGCGTTCGTTCTCGCTCTTATTGAGGACCTCGCGGGCGGCTGAGGCGACGACGGGATGCGGACCGGCGCCTTGCTCGCTGGCCAGATGAGGCGTACTCATCATCCGGTGCAGCGTCACCTCGAAAGGGCAGGCCGGATCGGACAGGAAGTTGGCCACGCCGCGCAGCGTCTTGTCCTCGCCGGCATAGAGCACGTGCAGGATGGCGCCGACCAGCAGCGCGTGCGAGGTCTTCTCCCAGTGGTTGCGCCGCTCCAGTGCGCCTTCAGGGTCCACCAGAATGTCGGCGATGTTCTGCACGTCGCGCACCTCGTGCACACCGCGTCGTACCTCCAGCAACGGGTTGTAGGCGGCCGAACGCGCGTCGGTGGGGTTGAACAGCAAGCAATGTGAGAAGCGCGCGCGCCAGCCGGCCGTCAGCTGCCAGTTCTCGCCCTTGATGTCGTGGATGACGGCCGAGCCGGGCCAGGACAGCAGCGTGGGCACCACCAGGCCCACGCCCTTGCCCGAGCGGGTGGGGGCAAACGCCAGCACGTGCTCGGGGCCGTTGTGGCGCAGGTACTGCTCGCCATGCTTGCCGAGGAATACTCCGGAAGAGCGGCTCAATCCAGATTGGCGAACGTCATCAGCTGTGGCCCAGCGCGCAGTGCCGTAGGTGGTGACCAGCCGCGACTGCCGAGAACGCCATACTGACATTCCCACCGCCACGCCCACCGAGGCGATGCCACTGCCACCCGCAATCGCACCACCCACGTCGAAGACATCCGGTGCGTAGGCATCGAAGACGAACCACCACTCGAACAGGCGCCAGGGGTGGTACACCGGCGAGCCGAGGGCTTCGAACCATGGCGCCCCAAGGCGTGCCTGGTGACCCAGCGCAGCGGCTGTCCACTGGGTCGCGCCCCACACGCCAACCACGACGACGCCGAGCACCACCGCGATCTGCCCGTAGAGAATCCCCTGGTGGCTTGCGCCCTGAGCCTGCACCTTGACCTCCGATCCAGTGGCCCGTCACGCGGGGGCCGTGCGTGCGGCACGAAGGTGTGTCGCACGCATGAGGATCAAGGCTGGCTATCGGTGGGTCAAAGTCCGAAATCGGCAGGCTCGCAGCTCGGCCTGCAAGAATGCAAGTGATAGCGTGCTAGCGCGTGTCATGGCACCTTGCAGCGCTGTAAGTAGTACAGCGCCCATGTAGAAAATAGGCGTCACCTAGTGTGGCGACGAGCGCACGTTCAGAATTTGGGTGATTCTTTGGGTGGGTTGTACGGTACCTTGCCGTCCCCGAAAAATCGCCGCTTTGTGGCCTCGGCCATGCGGTCACAAAGTTCGTCGCCCAGCTTGGCGCGGTCGGTCTTGCACTGCTCTCGCAAGTGTTTCAACCGTCCAGGATCGGCCATCAGCGATTCCACAGTTTCAGCTGACTGTGGTTTGCCGCAGGACGACAGCAGCAAGGCTGCGGAGGTGACCGCCAACGCCGCAGCCAAGTTTTGAAGCTTTCTCATGTGCTACTCCCTGGTGATGTGTCCAACGTTTCGTCAGTTGCTCGATTTGGCGCAGCGACAAGGGCTCTTTTCATGAATCGTTGCAAGGTTTCCGACGGGTCACCGATGCGGCGGATCAGGTAGGTGGTCAGCACCGGCGTGAGGCCAGCCAGCGGCCTTGTGACGATCTCGGGATGGCCGCAGGTCGAAACGTGTGCCTCTGTTGAGAAGCCCAGACCGTAGCCCGCTGCAACCAATGTCACCATCAGATCTTGGCTGGCCACCTGTTCGGCCACGATAGGTTCGCGATCCGTTGAGCGCAGTACGCGCGCCACCTGGCGGCTGCATCCCTCGCACATCTCGGGGTCGGAAAGCACCAAGGGATAGCGCAGCACTTCATCCAGTGGCAGCTTTTTGTGGGCCAACAACGGGTGGCGCGATGGCACGGCAACGACCATCGGGTCGTTCCACGCTGATACGGCTAGCAGCGTTTCACCAACTTCCGATGAGTGGGAGAACCCAGCGTCGTACAAATCGGCTTCGAGGCCTCTGATCTGCTGTGACAGTGGAACCTCGTAAAGCCGGATTTCCGTATCTGGTTCTTCCACACGGCAACACGATAGCAATGCCGTGAGCCGGGCCTGCGAGATACCTTCGGACAATGCGATCCGCAACTGCCCCTGAAACCCGGCCGACACGGCCCGAACACTGTCACGCGCCTTGGTCAGAGCGGCGAACACGCGTGGCACGTGATCCATGAAGACCTGACCCGCACGGGTTAGACGCGTGCTGCGCGTGTTGCGGTCGAAGAGGCGGACCCCCAGCTCTCCTTCCAGTTCCTTTATCGCCCTCGAAAGTGGCGACTGCTCAATGTGAAGCTTCTCAGCGGCTCTAGCGAAGTGCAGTTCCTGAGCGACCGCCAAAAAGCACCGAAGGTGCCTCAATTCCATGGTTTTCCCTGATTGTTTTCATTTTTTCTCAAATTTCAGTTGCACCGACAGTGATGTGGCCAACCAAAGCACTACACCAAACACCTCAGGTTTGAGTACGCAGTAGCCTCGCGGAAGACCGCGGTCTTGGAGTCCTTTGGCCAAGCTGAGCGCACTACAACAGCACTGAACGCGCAGTCATCGCAGTTGCCGGCTGTACCTTCTGATGGTGACTGCGTCTGAATTTGGCTGTGTTCAGATGATGTCCGAGTCCTATCAGATGTCACCTGTTTTCGTGGCCACGGTCTTTGATACGAGATAGAGGACAAGCGGGCGTACCAAGATGACGCATGCGAAGGCCACTGGCATTGCTATCACATAGGTACCCAGTACCCGTTGAATGAACCGAGCGTCGATTCCGGTGTTGATGGCCGTTAGGAGCAGACACATCATGAAGGCGATGATGGTTGCCATGTAGAACGCAAATGCGAGAGAACTAAATTTGTATGGAAGCTTTCTCATGCTGTAGAGGGCCTTCACCCTAGGTGGTTGGCGAGACGAAGAGACAGTGCAGAGGAGGTGGCAAGGGATAACCCTTAAAAAAATACTTAGATATCGAAGTATACTGCGGCGCAGTGCCTTCTTGCACTTACCCATCCTTACAGGAGAGTTCCATGATTACGCATGAAGAAAACGATCTGCTGTGCCGCGTTGAAAACGGTGCCCCGATGGGGCATCTGATGCGTCGACACTGGGTTCCGATCTGTCTGATCGAAGAGGTGTCGGAGCCTGACGGAACCCCTGTCAAAGCACGGATCCTCGGCGAAGACCTCGTGGTGTTCCGAAACACCGACGGGCAAGTCGGCGTGATGGACGAGTACTGTCCCCATCGCAGGGCATCCTTGGTGTTCGGCCGGAACGAGGAGGGTGGCTTGCGCTGCCTATATCACGGCTGGAAGATGGACGTGGCGGGCAATGTCACCGAGATGTCCTCCGAGCCGGAAGCCAGTGGCATGCTGGAAAAAGTCAAACACAAGGCATACCCCACCAAGGAATGGGGCGGCTTTGTCTGGGCCTACATGGGTGCGGCCGAAACCATGCCGGAGTTTGAGCCACCCCGCTGGGCGCCCACTGCGGAAACACGGGTGAGCGTCGCCAAGGTGATCATCCCCGTGAACTGGGCACAGATTCTGGAAGGTGCGATCGATTCGGCGCACAGCTCGAGCCTGCACAGTTCGGACATGGTTCCTGCACGTGTCGATGGTGCGAAAGCCACCGACAAGAACTGGCTGCGTCCGTCCACCGACAAGGCGCCGCGGATGCAGGTGCAGCGCGCGAAGTTCGGCTTCCGGTATGCCGCAGTGCGGCGCCCCATCTTCAATGCCCAGACGCACGACTACGTGCGCACGACGGTGTTCGTTGCGCCTTGGACGGTGCTGATTCCACCGAACAACCTGTACAACGTGGCGAACGTGAATGTGCCAGTGGACGATACCAACACCTGCTTCTACTTCATCGGCTGGGGCCATCCTTCGCAGACCCCTGAGACGGCCACTTGGCGCAAATTCCTGGGCCAGACGGTCGGCGTCGATCTGGATGAGCAGTACCGTCCGCTGCGCAACTACGAGAACAGGTACTGGCAGGACCGCCAAGCGATGAAGAGTGGCAACTTCACCGGCATTTCCGGCATTCCGAATCAGGACATGGCCATGTGGATCACCATGGGCAAGATCGCCGACAGAAGTCACGACCGCCTTGGAGCCAGCGACATGGCCATCGTCGAGTTCCGCAAGCAGATGGTCGAGGCGGTTCGGGCGTTCCAGAAGAGTGGCGAAGTCATCGGTGGTGGTGAGAACCGCATTCCGAATGAAGTGTGCTCGTTCCAGGGAGTCATTCCAAAGACCGTGGACTGGCGCGCTTACGAGACGAGCTATGTCTGGCTTGAGGGTCAGGATAATCCAGAGATGGACCGTTCTTATGTTGTCACTGCCTGAGCTGACTTGATGACCAAGCTACGACTATCAGTCGCCATGGGTGACTACGACCGCAATCGGGCCTTGTACGACGGGCGTGTTCAAATTGATGGATGCGACCCGGTGTACATGCTGCTGAACCCGGAGGAGATGTTCTTTCGGGCCATGCGGAGCCGAGACTTCGATATCACCGAGCTGTCTTTCTCCAGCTATCTGGTGAAGCACGCCAAGGGCGAGAGCCCTTACATCGGGGTTCCGGTGTTCCTGTCACGTGCCTTTCGCCACACGTCCATCTACGTGCGGAAGGACCGCATCCGCAAGCCGGAGGACCTCAAGGGTTGCCGAATCGGGGTGCCGGAGTACCAGCTGACGGCGATCGTGTGGGCGCGCTCGATCCTGCAGGATGACTACGGGATACGACCGGAGGATGTGACCTGGGTCAGGGGCGGGATTGACACGCCCGGGCGCCCGGAGAAGATCAAGCTGGAGTTGCCTGCAGGTGTGAAAGTTGAAGCGGCCCCGGAGATGCGGACCATCTCGGACATGCTGAACACGGGCGAAATTGACGCATTCATTGCGCCAAGGCCACCCAGTGGTGCCGCGCTGACCAACCCGGATGTGGCCTGGCTTTTCGACGACCCGACGGCGGTGGCCAAAGACTACTACAAGCGAACGGGCATCTTTCCGATCATGCACGTGGTGGGCATCCGCAAGGAGTTGGCAGAACAGAACCGCTGGCTGCCGGGCGCTGTGTTCAAGGCATTCAGCGAATCCAAGGCGAAAGCCCTGGAACTGCTGGCGGACACCTCGGCCACCAAGGTGACCCTGCCGTTTGTGGAGGAACAGCTCAAGGCAGCGCGTGAAACGCTGGGACAGGACTTCTGGTCCTATGGCGTAGGGCCGAATCGAAAGACTCTCGAGGCGTTCCTGCATCACCATCATGCGCAGGGGCTGTCATGCCGGAGGGTGGGGTTAGACGAGCTCTTCGACCCGTCGACCTACGAAAGCTACAGTATTTGAGGCTGCTTTCCTCCGGCAAACCCTGCCGGAGATCGGTTTGGAAGGCGCCTGCTAACAGCCCGCGTTGATGCTCGCATCGACGCGGGCTTCTTCTTGGGCAAGATTCTCGATCATCTGGACGAGTGCATTTCTAACAACTGAAATCGTGCGATCCGGTAGTCCCTTCGCGCTGATGTGGTTGACTTCCTCGGCCAAAGGAACAAGTACCCTTTCCAATGAGCGGCCCGACTCCGTCAGGTACACATGCATGTTCTTCTTGTTGCCAGGCAAATGCCTGCGCTCGATGAAGCCCATCTTCTCCATGGCCTTGACCGCAGTGAACGTCGTGGGTTCCATCACGCCAGCCAGATCACTCAGTTCCTTTTGGGTCAGTCCGTCACGGCTCCACAGAATCCTCAGAAACGACCAGTGACCGAATGAGACGCCAAACGGGGTCAATCGATGCTGGAGCGCTCGCATCTGCGCACGTGCGACGTCTCGCACCAAATGGGCAAGGCGATCATTGGGGACGGATTCTCGCCAGTGGCTAAGCAGGTTTCGGGTGTCTATGGATTTTTCGCTCATTGGAGGCGTCAAAGCCGAAGCGGCGGGACTGGGACTTGATGTTCCAGAATGATAGCTTCTCCTTTCTTGCCCGATTCGAGAATCGCCAGACAGACCTCCATCGTTGCTGCGGACCACGCCCCTGAGTGGACTGGAGGGCTCCCATCTCGGGCCACCGACCACAACTCGTCCACAACCTCAAAGCGAGGCACCGGTCCGCGCTGCGGGGCCTCCAGGCACACGCCATGGGTGTCGTGAATCTCCACGCCGTAAGGAGTCAAACGCAGATCGGCATGCTCGCAGCTGACGATGACCGGGCCGAAGTGTTGAAAGGCGGCGGGCGATGGCCGAACGTCCGGCGCATAGTCCTGGCCACCAAAGTTCCGACTGGCCTTCCGGCGGGCCTCGGCCGCCTCGTCCTTCGTTGCCAGGTGCTTTTCCCGAGTTAGCCGATGGGTGTTGACGTCTTTGGGCCAGCCCATTTCCCCGATGCCCGCCATCCACGGGTCACTGTCAAAGAAGCCATAGCCGTTGTAGGTCACGTTGGCAAACGCGCCTGAGCGGAAGTTCAGTATCGCGGTGTACGCACCTTCGGTGGGCCGTGTCGGGTCCCATGATCCGGTTCTTGCATAAACGGAACTGACGTCACCGCCCGCCAGCAGCCGGACAATATCGACTTGGTGCGCGGCCTGACTGAAGACGACGCCACCGCCCTTCGCTGTATCCAATTCTTCCGGACGCCTGGGACGGTAGAGAAAATCCGTGAAGTTCATGGCGTGAATCATGCAGACACGGCCCCATTGACCTGACTCGATGAGTGCCTTGGCATGCGATACGGGCGCGTTGAAGCTGTGGCTGTGGCCAACAATCATTTGCGTGCCCGCCTGTTCGCAAGCCGCCTGCATGCGGGCGCATGCTGCAAGCGACAAAGCCATGGGCTTCTCGACCAGCACGTGCTTGCCTTGGCTCGCCGCGAGTCGCACATGCTCCTCATGCAACTGATGCGGTGTGGCGACATAGATCCATTCAACGTTCGGATCGGCGCAAAGCGCTTCGGCCGATGTGTGCGCCACCCCGCCGAACGCTTTGGCAAAGGCTGCGGTGGCGCGAGCATTCGGATCGAAGCAGGCGGCCAGCGCGACGCGCGGATCCTTGCTGAGCGTCGGGATCATCAGGGTGAAGGCACGGCCAAGACCCAGGACACCGAGCCTGATGGGCTGCTTGTGGGGATTCACTGAGGGGCTCACAGGTCAAGCACCAAGGTGTTCGACTTCGCTCTGGAGACGCACACCATGATGTGGTCCTCCTGCTCCTCAGGGAGCAGGGCCAGGTCCCGATGGTCAGCTTCGCCTTTGAGCAGCCGCACCTTGCAAGAGCCGCACGTTCCGCTCTCACAAGAACTGGGCACTCGAATGGAATGCTCGCGCAGGGTATCCAGGATGCTTCGGTTGGCTGGCACGACGACCTTCATGCCCGTTCTGGCCAATTCGACTTCGAAGGGTTTGTCGTCGGGGTGCGGTTTCGTATCAGCTCCGAAGCTCTCGAAGTGCACGGCACTGCTGGCCCAGTGACCCGTCATATCCTTGACTTCATCCATCAGTCGCTTGGAGCCGCAGCAATAGACATGCGTGCCAGCGACGGGTTTCTCGAAGACAGACCAGAGATCGAAGGTTTTCGACGGGTCGCCGTAAGTGTGGTGGATGGCGACCTTCCCCTTCATTTCGGGGGCACTCAGTTCGTCCAGGAAGGCGGCCGATTCTGGCGTGCGTGCAAGGTAGTAGAGCTTGAAGCTCCTTATGCCTTCGGCTTCGAGGGTGTGAATCATCGCTCGCATGGGTGTGATGCCGATGCCACCGGCCACGAGGATGAAGCTCTTGGCCTTTTCGCTGAGCTCGAACAGATTGCTAGGGGTGCCGGTCAAAAGCGTGTCGCCGACGTTCGCCCCGTCGATCAAGCTCTTGGATCCCCCCCTGCCGTCATCTTCGCGTTTGACCGCGAGTTGATAGAGGTCTGTTCGGCCAGGGTCGCTGCACAGCGAGTAGTGGCGCATAGAGCCATTGGGCACCTGGACCGCGATGTGAGCCCCGGCCGTGAAGCTGGGCAGCGGTGACGCGTCCGGAGACTTCAACTCGAAGAGAAAGACGTCCTTGGCGATGACCTCCTTTCGAGTGATGAGGAGGGGGTGCATTGTCTCGTTTGCAGTCATGGTGTAAGTGTTTCTACGCAGCGAAGTTGATGGGTACCTACTCTTGACAAAGATCAAGCAAGTGGGAAAAATCAATTATCTTAGATTCCTAAGAAAAAACAAGCAGTCGCGCATCTCCCCTAAAAAGGGGTGCACAGATGCTGTTCTGCTTTCTTCATCTCATCAACCTCACTTACGGAGACAAACCATGAAACGACGAATCCTTGCAGCACTTGCCATGAGCGCGCTCCTTGCATCTGGTGCCGTGCTGGCACAGGCTGGCGATTACCCCAACCGTCCAGTCAAGTTCATCGTGCCTTATGCACCGGGCGGCCTGCCAGACACGGTGGCGCGTGTCATTGCCCAAAAGCTTTCCGAGCGCATGAAGCAGGGCTTCGTGGTCGAGAACAAGCCGGGGGGCAACGGTATCGTCTCGGTTCAGACCCTGAACGCGTTGCCTGCCGATGGTTACAGCTTCATCGTTTCCGATGGCTCCATGCTTTCGATCACACCGCAGATCAACAAGGCCGCCAAGTACGCGGTCGGACAGGACCTTCAGGCCGTATCGCTGATTGCACGCTCGCCCTTGTTCCTGGTGGCGCACCCCAAGACCGGCGTCAAGACTTTCCAGGAGTTCGTCGTGCGCGCTAAAAAGGAGCCTGGTGCCTTCACCTATGGGTCGTCGGGGATCGGAAGCACGCACCACCTCACGATGGAAGCTATGAAGGCGGATCTCGGTTTGTCTCTGGTTCACGTCCCCTTCCGCGGTTCGAGTCAGTCTGTGCCGGCATTGGTCGGTGGACAGGTGGACGTCTTGTTTGCCGCGTTGCCGTCCATGCAGGGTTTTGTGAAAAGCGGTCAAGTTGTTTTGCTGGCCAGCAACGCGGCCAAGCGCTCGGCGTCCGTGCCCGATGTGCCATCGATCAATGAAACGATCCCAGGCTTTGACTTTTCGGTCAGCGTAGGGGTGCTTGCCCGCACCGGCACGCCGTCAGAGATTTCCAAGAGGATCTCCGATGAAATCGCTCAGATCGTGAAATTGCCGGACGTCGTCGAGAAGTTCCAGACCGCCGGTATCGAGTCCGTCGGTGCCAATGGCGACGCCTACCGCAAAGTCATTGAGCTGGAGAACCAAGCCATGGCAAAGGCGGGCAAACACGCGGAACTCAAAGCCGAGTGATGTTTCAAGATGCCATGCCTTCTATGGCACTTTGGATCGCTTGCTTTGGCGCCGTGGTGCTCGGGGGCGTGGTCAAGGGAACCCTTGGGGTGGGTTTGCCGCTCGTCGTGGTTCCCTTGCTGTCGCTTCTTCTGCCAGCGCCCAAAGCGATGGGGCTGCTCGTCATGCCAGTTCTGCTCTCCAACCTATGGCAGTCCATAGAGGGACAGAAACTGCGTGAGGGATTTCAGCGCTTCGGTGGGTTGCTGGTTGGTCAGTTTGTCGCGACGATTGCTGCGATCCACTTCACCAGGAACCTCTCTGTGCAGGGTTTCAACATGTTGTTGGCGCTGGTCGTGATGGCGGCGGTGGGAATGATGCTGCTCGGGACATCATTCAACATTGATCGTCAGAAGGAGCGCTGGATGGGGCCGTTGGTAGGTGTGATTGCCGGCGCGATGGCCGGCGTTTCCTCCCTCACAGGTCCGATACTGATCACTTATCTCCTGGCTCTCAGGCTTCGTCGGGAAGAGTTTGTTGGTTCCATCAGCATCATTTACCTGATTGGTGCAGTACCAATGTATGGCGCCATGCTGTTGTATGGGCGGTTCGGTTTTTCGGAGGTCGGACTGTCTTGTCTTGCGTTGATCCCCATGTTTGTCGGTTTGCAAATCGGTAGGACGATCCGTCATCGACTGAGCGACAAAGTATTTCGGCATCTATTGCTGAGTTTGTTGGTGGCGCTGTCTTTGCTGCTTCTGATGAAATAAGCCGCAATGTGTGCGGCAGTACCACGTAAGGCTGAAGAAGAAACCAGGCGACAGGAGAGCTCAATGGATGCATCAATCAGTTGGAGTGATGGCTATCTTCTCGGATTCAATCCGATGGACCAAGTACACCAAGAGTTTGTTGAATTTGTGGCCGCTTTGCAGCAAGCCGCAGATTCTGACTTGGAGAGAGTGTTGGGGGTTTTGCTTCAACACTGCCAGGCGCACTTTGAACAGGAAGATCGCTGGATGCTTGAAAGCGATTTTCCTGCCAGTGAGTGCCATATTAACGAACATGCAGCCGTCCTGAAGTCCATTCATGAGGTCAAGCAGCAGTTGGTCATCGGCAATGTGGCCGTTTGTCGGCAATTGGGGAATGAGCTTGCTGCATGGTTTCCAGGGCACGCAGATTACCTGGACTCCGCCTTGGCGCATTGGATGTGCAAGCGAACCTTGGGTGGAAAACCCGTCATCTTGCGGCGCAACATCAAAAGCACCGAGCTTCCCATCGATTCTGTTTGAGTTAACTGGATTTATTTTCTGATGAATACCTTTGAAGAACAAGTTCGCGAAGATGTCGAGCGCGCACTGAGAGAAGACGTGGGTACGGGTGACCTGACGGCCGCTTTGGTGCCCGCAGATCGCCACGCCCAAGCCACCATCATTTGCCGAGAGTCCGCTGTGATCTGCGGGCGCCCTTGGGTTACCGAGGTCTTGAGACAGATTGCGCCAGATTCACGGGCGACGTGGTTCCTGAGCGACGGTGATCGCTGTGAGCCTGGCCAGAAAATTGTCGAAATCGAAGGTAAGGCGCGCGAGTTGCTGACGGCTGAGCGCACATGCCTCAACTGGATGCAAACACTCAGCGCTGTGGCGACGAAGACAGCGGCCTATGTCAAGGCGGTCGAGGGAACTGCAGCGTGCGTTCTGGATACGAGGAAAACCATTCCTGGTCTGCGTGCCGCGGAAAAGTACGCCGTGCGCTGTGGTGGAGGAAAAAACCACAGGATGGGCCTCTTTGATGCGATCTTGATCAAGGAAAACCATATTGCAGCAGCAGGAAGCCTGACCGCTGCCTTCAAGGCCGCACAGGAAACAAAGTCCCCTGTCGCATTCATCCAGGTCGAGGTGGAGACCATCCGTCAATTGGAGGAGGCTCTGGCCGCAGGAGTGACGATGGTGTTGTTGGACAACATGTCCCTGCCTGATATCAGGGCGGCGGTGAAGGTGGCCGGAGGTCGTTGCAGCCTTGAAGTTTCAGGAGGGGTCACGTATGAAAATTTGCGTGATTATGCTGAAACAGGCGTGGACCGGATTTCTGTTGGAGCATTGATTAAGGATGTTAAGGCCGTTGATTTTTCAATGAGATTTCAAGAGAGGCCTGTCGAGTGATTTTATTGTGGTTCCATTTTTGACTTTCTATTGGCATGTTTGGCGGCTTTTCGTGATTGACGGATTTTGAGTGCTGAAAAAGACCATTTGGTAATTAATTTAATTGTAGTCGCGTCTTCTTCGTAAGAGCTTCCATCGATATGGCTGGAATGAAAACTGTTTTGGTGTTCGATGATCTTCGGGTTTTTGTTGTGGCAGCAAAACTTGGCAGCCTTTCCAAGGCGGCCGAGTACCTTGAGATTGCACAACCGGCTTTGAGCAGACGTCTTAAGAGATTGGAGCTTCGAATCGGGGCTGAGCTTATGACGCGTAGCGCGAGGGGGGTTTTTCTGACCAATCATGGAAGCAGGCTTTTCTCTCAGGTTCATAGGTTGGTCGATGGCGTCACAGAGGTTGAGCGGAATTTTGCGCTGCAAGTGGGTTTGCAGGCAAGTGATCATAGGTCTTGATTTCATCTTCGATCTCTTTACCCGTAGGCTGCCTTTTTCTGAAATGGTCGGGTGAGTTAGGGAAGGTCTGCACAACCTCGGCCGTTCTGGCCTGATGTGAGACAGTGTCGGCATGAAGCAAATGGGCCTGGGCGAGAGCGGATTCGAGCGCAAGACCAAGAGGACGCGCAAGCGCGAATTCCTGGACGAGATGAACCTGGTGGTGCCCTGGGCCGAGTTGGTCTCTTTAATCGCACCACACGCACCTGCTCCCGGCGCCAAGGGCCGACGCCCGCCGTTTGCCGTCTAGACCATGCTGCGCATCCACTTCCTGCAGCAGTGGTTCAACCTTTCGGACCCGGCGATGGAGGAAGCGCTGTACGACATGGCGCTGTTCCGCGAGTTTGCGGGGCTGGACGCCGGTGAAGACAACCTGCCCGACGAGAGCACGATTCTTCGGTTCCGCCATCTGCTCGAAGCTCACAACCTGAGCTTGCAGATCCTGGCCACTGTCAACGCCACGCTGGCTGCCAAGGGCTTGCTCCTCAAGAGCGGCACCGTGGTCGATGCCACGCTGATCGCTGCGCCGAGTTCGACCAAGAACAGCAGCGGAGAACGTGACCCCGAGATGCACCAGACCAAGAAGGGCAATCAGTGGCACTTCGGGATGAAGGCACACATCGGTGTGGATGCCGACTCGGGCCTGGTGCACACGGTGGTGGGCACGGCGGCCAACGTCAACGACGTGACGCAGGCGCATGCGCTGGTGCACGGGGCAGAAACCGATGTGTTCGCCGACGCGGGTTACCAGGGTGTGAGCAAACGACAAGAGACGCAAGACATTGGGGTCAACTGGCACGTGGCGATGCGGCCTGGCAAGCGCAAGGTGCTGGACAAGAGCACGCCCAGGGGCGCCATCCTGGACCAGCTCGAACAGGTCAAGGCGCGCATCCGGGCCAAGGTCGAACACTCGTTTAGGGTGATCAAGCACCAGTTCGGGCATGTGAAGGTGCGCTACCGCGGGCTGGCCAAGAACACGGCTCAGTTGCACACGCTGTTTGCGCTGTCCAACCTGTGGATGGTGCGGCGCACGTTGCTGCAGGAGATGCGGGAATGAGTGCGTCTGCAAGCAGCCAGAGGGCGGCGAATCGGGGAGAAATCGGCCTTCAAACCGACCTTGCAAGCCTGAAATCGCGGCCATCCGAAATCACGTGCATCAACTCACGCTGCGGCAGGTGTTGTGCAGACCTTCCCTAGGGAACCTTACATGGTCGCCCCTGACTTATTCAGAACCGAGCGCCGACAGGGCGCTGGACTGAGCCGGCGAGTGCGCGAGTGAGCAAAGTACCCAACGCGTTTTGCCAGTTCGGCGACACGCCCGCCACCATGCACAGGCGCAAATAAAGCTGAAGCAAAGACCAAAGTCATTGGTCAGGCCAAGCTCACGGACCAGGCATTGCTGTGCTTTGCAACCTACAACCCGATGCGCATGGGCAGCATAGGCGGCTGGTGGGACGCGCATCATGCATAAGCCGTGGGGTACATGCGCCCGGAATGGGCGAAACAGGCTGCAATAGGCATCGAAATCGCTTCGCTGAATTATCCGAACTACTGGTTTGTTCGAGCTCGGCGGCTTCGAAAATAGTTATACGAAAAGGTAATGAAACCGGCGCAGCAGAGCTTACGGCAATAGCCACGGACAACTAGAGTGGAGCTTGAAGTCCCCTTGAATTCCCGAGTCAATCAGAAGTAGAGGTTGGGGGACTGAGGGAATTCTCTACCTCCGGGTGGTTCAGGTTTTCAAGGGGACTTCACATGCTTGTTGCATTTTCCATCCTCGTGGTTTTTGGGTCTCGTCATTCTGCATTCAGGAGCCCCGTAAGCCGCGACGAGCTGCACGAATGACGTGGCGTGTGTGTAGAGCGAGTCCAAGCGTCGCCAATTCGGGATCTTTCCGACCAAGGATCTTTTCTGCTAGAGGTAAGAATTCGCGCTCTTCCAGTCTAGCATGTGCCGTGTATTGAATCACGAGCCGTTGAACAGCCGTGTCATCGATTTCGATGAGGTGCCCTTTGGCAAGTTTCACAAGCTTCGGTTCTATACGACTCCACTGGGATTCGATCTCGCGGTGCTCTGCTATAAGTCCGTCGATCATCATCTGCACGACGGACTGCTCCTCGCCAGGCTTTGCATTGGCAAGGACTGCAGGAAATAGATCTCTTTCTTCTTCTGCGTGATGATCAAATACAGCGACTCTGAAAAATGTGACGGTATCGTCGGCAATCTTGCGAGCACTTGTTGCGGCTTTAATAAGGTCAGTGATTTGTCCAAATTCATTAAGATGTGAAATAATTCCTTCATGACAGTTGGAAAAATTGTCAAGGGGCGAATCGTTGTTCGATTTTATGATTTCGGTCATATTGATAGCCTCATGTAGTCATTGCGGGAAACGCAAATATTGCCTCTAGTACTACGGCACTTTCAGTCCTCAACAAAAGCCTCTTCGCGCTTTTTCTTGACCGAGGGCATCAGCACCACCGCCAACAAGATCGCAGCGACGACCAGCAGGCTGGCGGAGAGCGGGCGCGTGACGAACACCGACCAGTCGCCGCGGGAGATCAACAGCGCGCGGCGCAGGTACTCTTCCATCATCGGGCCCAGGATCAGGCCCAGCAGCAGCGGTGCGGGCTCGCAGCCGAGCTTGATGAAGCCATAGCCGATCAGGCCGAACAGCGCCACCATCCAGATGTCGAAACTGTTGTTGTTGGTCGAGTACACACCGATGGCACAGAACAGCACGATGGCCGGGAACAGCCACTTGTAGGGCACTGTCAGCAGCTTGATCCAGATACCGATCAGGGGCAGATTCAGCACCACCAGCATCAGGTTACCGATCCACATCGAGGCGATCAGGCCCCAGAACAGTTCGGGGTTACTGGTCATGACCTGCGGACCCGGCTGGATGTTGTGGATGGTCATGGCACCGACCATCAGCGCCATCACGGCGTTGGGCGGAATGCCCAGCGTCAGCAGCGGGATGAACGAAGTTTGCGAACCGGCGTTGTTGGCCGACTCGGGGGCCGCCACACCGCGGATGTTGCCCTGGCCGAAGGGCACTTCGCCCGGCTTGAGCTTGGTCTTTTTCTCGATGGTGTAGGCCGTGAAGGCCGACAGCAGCGCTCCGCCACCCGGCAGGATGCCCAGCGCCGAGCCCAGCGCGGTACCGCGCAGCACGGCGGGAATCATGTTCTTGAAGTCTTCAGCGGTAGGCATGATGCCGTTGACCTTGCCGGTGAACACTTCGCGCTTTTCGTCCGGGTGTGACAGGTTCTGGATGATTTCACCGTAGCCGAACACGCCCATGGCAATGGCCAGGAAGCTGATGCCGTCGGTCAGTTCGGGGATGTCGAAGCTGTAGCGCGCGACGCCGGAGTTCACGTCGGTGCCCACCAGTCCCAGCAAGAGACCGAGCACGATCATGGCCAGGGCCTTGAGCAGCGAGCCGGAAGCCAGCACCACGGCGCCGATCAGGCCCACGATCATCAGCGAGAAGTACTCGGCGGGGCCGAACTCGAGCGCCAGTTCGGTCAGCGGCGCCGCGAAGCCCGCGAGGATCAGCGTGCCGACGCAACCCGCGAAGAACGAACCCAGGCCGGCCGCAGCCAGGGCGGGGCCTGCCCTGCCCTTGCGGGCCATCTGGTATCCGTCGATCACCGTCACGACCGAGGACGATTCTCCCGGCAGGTTGACGAGGATCGCGGTGGTGGAGCCGCCGTACTGGGCCCCGTAGTAGATGCCGGCCAGCATGATGAGCGCAGCCACGGGCGGCAGGCCGTAGGTGGCCGGCAGCAGCATGGCGATGGTGGCCAGCGGGCCGATGCCGGGCAGCACCCCGATCAGCGTGCCCAGCAGGCAGCCGATGAAGGCGTAGACGAGGTTCTGCAGGGTGAAGGCAACGCCGAAGCCGAGCGCGAGGTTGTTGATCAGATCCATGTGCTTGTCTCCTCGTGTTCAGTTCGCGAGGAACCAGGGCAGGACCGGAAACTGCAGGTTCAGCAGTTTCACGAAAGCGAGGTAGCTGCCCGCGGCCAGGATGGCGGCCAGGATCAGCGACTCCTTGAACTTCGCGCCTTCGCGGGCGTAGCCGGCCATGATGACCAGGCCGAAGATCGCCACGATCAGGCCGAAGGCCGGCAGGCCGAAGGCGGGAATACCCACCAGCAGTGCACCGAACAGCAGGTTGGCTCCGAGGATGAACACCAGCGGACGCCACGCGAGCGCGCCGATCTTGTCACCCCCGGGCGGGCCGGACTTGAAGGCGTTGAAGGTGACCAGAACCCCGAGCAAGACCAGAATAAGGCCCAGCATGAAGGGAAAGTAGCCAGGACCCATGCGGGCGGCATCGCCGATTTCATAGTCCACGGCGCCCCAGGCGAACGAGCCGCCCACGGCCATGAACATGAGTCCGGACACAAAATCTTTTTGGCTGGCGAACGCCACAGTACGTCTCCAATTATAGTTAGATTGCTAATAATATTGTTTTGGGAGTGACTTGTCGAGTTGAATTTCCAGTAAAGACCTCCGTGGAGTGGCTTGCAAAGTCACCAGATGGAAAGGCGTGGTTGAGCCTCACGCGAGCGACCTTGCGTCACCAGCTGAAGACTGAGAAATTGCTGTGAACGAGGTGCTGGACTTCAGGCGTCAAGTACCAGGCAGCCCGAGCGGCAAGATGAGACACAGATCATCATGGACTTGTTGGCCGCGCGTTCCTGTTTGGACAACAGTTGGTCGCGGTGATCGACATCACCAGAGATAACCCTGGTTTCGCACGCTCCGCACACGCCTTCGCGGCAACTGTGGTCGGGGTTGAGTCCGGCCTCGATGAGCGCGTCGAGCAGAGGTATGCCGGGTGGCACCTGGACCGTGCGGCCACTCCTGCGCAGTTCTACCGTGTAGCCACTTGCAGGTGTCGCTGGGGGGGCCGTCGTGGTAGCAGCAAAGCGCTCTAGGTGGACGTTGTGCTGTCCCAAACGCTCGCAAGCGCGTTCGTAGGCATCGAGCATGGGCCCGGGGCCGCAGCAATAAAAGTGTGCGTCCGGTGGATGGCCGGCGAGCAAGCGTTCAAGGTCTGGCGGTCCGCCTTGCTCGCCGTCGAAATGGCATCGCAGCGAAAGCCGGGTGTCACTTGCACTGGCAATTGCCTCGATTTCGGCCAGAAAGGCCGCCTCGGAACGGCTTCGCGCGCAATAGACGAGGTGCGCCTCGCGCCCTAGCGCCGCGAGGCGTTGCAGCATGGCGTAGATCGGTGTAATGCCAATGCCACCGGCCAGTAGCACGCTGTGTCGCGCGTCCTCGTCCAGTCGGAAGTGGTTGCGCGGCCCGCCGAGGGTGATCACCTGCCCAACGCGAAGCTGTTCGTGCACGAAGCGTGACCCGCCCCGGCTGCGTCTGTCGTTGAGCACCGCCACAACGTAGCGATGTGTGTCCCCCGGGTTGATTAAGGAATAGCTGCGAACCAGACCGTTGCCTAGGTGCAGGTCCACGTGCGCGCCGGCGGCGGCAACGGGAAATGCAGATGCTGGCGTGGTGGGTCGTAGTTCGACACTGATAATGCCCGAGGCTTCGTGGCGCATCTGGAAGACGAGCGCCTGCAGAGTAGTTGTAGCCATGACTTACATGATGTGCAGGCCGCCATCCACCATCAGCGTGGTGCCGGTGATGAACGAGGCCTCGCCGGACGCGAGCCAGAGTATGGGCCAAGCGATCTCGGCGGGGTCGGCCCAGCGGCCGACCAGTGAGGTGTCTTTGCGCTCGGTCCTGAGCTGATCGGCACTCTTGCCGGCACTGCTCGCTCGGCCAAGGTGGAAGTCAGTCAACGTCGAACCGGGGCAGATGGCATTGGCGCGGACTCCGCACGGTGCCTCTTCGAAGGCCAGCGTGCGCGTATAGGCCAACTGCGCTGCCTTGGTCGCGTCGTACAGCGCCATGCCCTTGCGGCCAGTGACTGCATAGCACGAGGAGACGTTGACGATGCTGCCGATGCCGGAGTGCCGTAGCGCTGGCAACGCAGCGCGGCAGTAGTTGGACATACCCACCAAGTTGACATTGACCATGGCCTGCCATTCGGCGGGAGTGGCATCGGCGGCTGCGCTGTAATTGCGCATAGCGGCGTTGTTGACCAGGATGTCCAGCCCGCCCCAGAGCGCGATGCACTGAGCTACCGCCGCGAGGGCGGCGGCCTCATCTGCCACGTCGGCCGCCACGCACGCTAGTCGTGCGTCGGGCTGCGTTTTTTCGATCAATGCGCGCGTGCTCTCCAGCGCTTGCGTGTTCGCATCCACCATCAGTACAGCCGCACCTTCGCGGCTGAAAATCGCGGCGGCGGCCGCACCGATGCCAGCGCCAGCGCCGGTGATCAGTGCGGTGCGCCCCGCCAGTCGGGAAGTGCTCATCTCAGCTCACTCCGCTTTGGCGCCCGTGCTCTTGATGATTTTGCCCCAGCGCCCAATCTCAGTGCCAATCCAGTCACTGAACTCCTTGGGGCTGCTGGCGACGATCTCGAACTCCATCTCATGCAACCGCTTCTGTGTTTCGGGTGACTTCAGGATGCGAACTATCTCTTCGTTGTAACGGTTGATGATTCCCGGTGGCGTGGCCGGCGGCGCGAGGAAGCCGATCCATGAAGTGGCCTCGAAGTCCTTGAGTCCCGACTCGGCGAGCGTTGGAACATCCGGCGTGCTCGGGAATCGCTTTTGGCCAGTGGAGGCCAGCAGCTTGAGACGGCCTTCCTTCACGAACCCCTGCACGTTGCCGGGTACGAAAAAGCCCGCCTGCACGTTGCCTGCGATCAGATCGGTGACAGCAGGACCAGCGCCGCGATAGGGAATGTGCGTCATGTGGAAGCCGGCCGCAGACTTCATCATCTCCATGGTCAGGTGCGAAGCACTGCCCATGGCCACGGAGCCGTAGGAAAACCGGGCAGGTTCAGCCTTGACCTTGGCGATGAAGTCTTTCACGTTGGTGAAGCCTGCCGCAGGATTTGCCACAAGGTACTGAGGCGATTTGACTGCCAGCGTGATTGGTGCCAAGTCCTTGGTCGGGTCGTAAGGCATCTTGTCAAACAGCGTCACGTTGATCGCCAGTGGTCCGTTGTAGCCCACAAGCAGCGTATGGCCATCTGGCGCAGCGCGCGAGACTTCTAGAGCACCGATGTTGCCGCCCGCGCCGGGTTTGTTCTCCACCACGAAGGGTTGACCGAAAGCCTTCTGCAACTCCGGGGCGATCAGACGGGCCAACACGTCGTTGGTGCTACCGACTATGGGTACGACGATGCGCACAGGCTTGCTGGGACGCCAGTTTGGCGTGCCCTGAGCCCAGGCGGAAGAGGTCGTCGCAGTGGCGATCAGTGTTGCGGCGAGAATCCTGCGGATGAATGTCATGGTTGTCTCCTTGTTGTCGTAGGGATGGCAATAGATGTCTTCAAAGGCTGAAGACCGGCTTGCTAGTGGCATCGGCTAGGTTCTGGCGTGCCCATTCGACGGGGTCCTGGTCTCGGGGCAGGAGCACCCCGGCAGGACGCACGTGTTGCTCGCTGGCGTTCAGCGCCGGCGGTGTGTCGCCTTGCTCTAGGCCCAATGCGGCTTCGTGCAGCATGCGCCGCGCCATCACGATGGCCTTATCGGTTGGCAACAGCATTTCCGCTTCATGGTCCTGGATAGGGCCCATGCTTTCCTGTAACGAGTAGTCCTGGGCCGCGAAGCCAAAGATGCCGCTATAGGAACGTTTGTCCTTTTGGGCCTGGCGATCCATGCCGTAGTCGTTGTCGCGGCTGAATTTCGGGATAAAGCTGCCCGGTGCCTCGTATTCGACGTGGATGCCTTTGCCGGCCTCCATCGCGGTGCGCTCCTCGGCCGTGAGCGGTCGATCAGGCTGCCAGTTGATGCTCCAGGCCCAGCAGTTGTGGTCGTCGATCGGCACCCAAACGTGGCCTCCCAGCGCGTGGTTGCCAAATGGCGCGATCAGTGTGAACCAGGGGAACAACCACTGCGTGATGCGCCAGTAGTAGGAGTCGGGCTCGCCCAGCCGACGGCCGAACAGGCTCAGTCCGAAGGGCTGCTTTTCGATCTCGAAGCTCACATTGCCATCGGCCTTGATGTAGTCCAGCGCCTTGACGCCCTGGTGCATGGGGTCGCCGTCCACCTCGAAGCTGTGTACATATGACACGTGCGCGGTGTCGATGCCGCCTTCCATAGCTTGGAGATAGTTCGAATACTGCAGCCGTTTGGACACAAACACATGCTCGGGTGGCAACGTGCACCACTCAAGTTCAGGCGCTGCAGGCTGTTGGTCGGCCGGACCCATGTAGGTCCAAACGATGCCGCCGCGCTCAATGCAGGGGTAGCCCTTGATGTGCATCCGGGCGCAAGCCTGGGGCGATGACGGCACGTCCACGCACTGGCCCATGCCATCGAACTTGACGCCGTGATAGGCGCAGCGAATGCCGTTTTCCTCGTTGCGGCCGAAGTACAGCGACACACCGCGGTGGGAGCAGAACTCGCTGATCAAGCAGGCCTTGCCGTCGGAGTTGCGGAACGCGAGCAGCTTTTCGCCCAGCAGTTGCACGCGTACCTGCGGGCCATCCGACTCGGCGATCTCGTTCGACATCAGCGCTGGCACCCAGTAGCGGCGCAGCAGGTTGCCCATGCGCGTGCCGGGACCGACGCGGGTAAGCGTTTCAGACATTTCCTTGTTCATTTGGGGTCTCCTAATGGTGTACGTCAGATGAGACGCATGTCCATTATCTGGATCATTTGATTCATGTCAAAGAAAACGGACAATATGTCCGCCTGATGGACGTATTTCGTACAATCACCACCTACCAGCACAAAGTAGTCGGGACGATCATGAGTAACGAAAGCACCGCCAGTTGGGCTCCAGCAGAGAAATCGGGGGAGGGGGTTCGCTCGGTAGATCGCGCGCTTGACATCCTGCTGGCCTTTCGGGCGGGCGACCGGCAACTGAGCGCAAGCGAACTTTTGCGGCGTGTCGACTTGAGCCGACCCACCCTTTATCGTCTGCTGAAGACCCTGGAGTTGCGTGGCTTTATAGTGGCTGCGGGCGAGCCGCAGCGCTTCCAACTCGGACCCTCGGTGGCACACCTAGCCCACGTCTGGACCTCAGGCTTAGATTTGGCAGAGTTGTCGCAGCCCATGATGCGCCGCCTGTGGGAGCAGACTGGCGAGACCGTTGCGCTGCTGGTTCACCATGGCCGGGAGCGGGTCTGCGTGGCGGAAATTCCCAGTCCGCAGCCGCTAAGCTTCAAGCGGGGAGTGGGACACAGTGAGAGCGTGATCCTGGGTGCGAGCGGGCGAGCGATCCTAGCCTTTGTAAAGGACGCGGCCAGCTACCTCGACGGTAAAGTGCCGCCCGATCAGCAGCCGGCATACCTTGAAGGACTGGTTCGTATCCGAGAGGCTGGCTACGCCATCAGTCGAGACGAGCTTATCAAGGGCGCAGTGGCCATGGCAGTGCCGTTTAGTACCGCCGCAGGCAAGGTGATTGGGTCCCTTGCAGTCTATGGCCCGAGCGCGCGCTTGGATGACGTGCGCGTGCGGCAGATCGTGGCGTTGTTGCTTGATGCTTCACGCGAACTCTCGGCAAAAGCTGGTGCGGTGACCAATTGAATTTGCCATAGTGGTGCCGGTTCGGGTGGTGGATAACACCCTGTGTTTCGATGCGAAAGCACGATGCTCAATGGGGCCGTAACCGCCAATCAACCTTGATCAACACCGCTGTCCCCAACTGACGGTCCATTTCCGGGGAGACCTGACTGCCGCGCGCCGATGCTGCGAGCTTCTTCCCTAGCCAAGGCTCGACTACCGAGTTCCATGGAGTGCCTAGCTGACGAAGGCGTCACTGAAAAATCTTTCTTCCGGCAAGCCTCGCTGCTCGATACAGGCGCGCCGTAGTGCTGCCACCATGGCCGGCGCACCGCAGGCGTAGACGTCATGACCGCTCAGATCGGCCTGATCCGCGAGTACGGCTTCGTGAACGAGGCCGCTACGGCCTCGCCACGATATGTCATCGCCGTCATCGCTGATGACAGGCACGTAGCGCAGATAGGGTAACTGGCCCTGCTGCCACCGGGCGATAACCTCCTGCGCATAGAGGCCTTCGGGCAGGCGCGACCCCCAGTACAGCGTCAGTGGGCGGCCGATCTTGCGGCGCACCATGTGGTCGATGATCGATTTGAGCGGGGCAAATCCGGTACCGCCCGCCACCATGACCAAGGGGCGCTCGCTGTCCTCGCGCAGCCAGAAATCGCCATGTGGCAATTCGAGTTGCAAGAAGTCGCCAGGTTTGAGGCCTGGCAAGACGTCCATGCTGAAGTGGCCACCGGGCACATGACGGATATGCAACTGCACGCCATCGCTCTCATGCGGCGCATTGGCCATGGAGTAAGAGCGGCGCTGGCCATCGGGCAGGACTACCTGCAGGTACTGACCGGCCAGGAACTTCGCACGCATGCCGGCGGCAAAGCGCAGTTGCAGCACGGTCACGTCGCTGGCCGCCTGCGTCACGCGGAACACCTTGGCTTGCAGGGTCTTGCGCGCGTCCGGGTCGATGCGCTGCCAACTACGAGGCCGGATCAGCAAGTCGCTGGCAGCCTGTGCATGGCAGAACAGATGCTCGTTGGGCGCGTGAATGCCGGCCTCGGCGCTTCCGCCGGCGGTGCTTGGCACCAGTTGGCCTTCGAGCACCAAACCGCGGCAATTGCCGCATACGCCCTTGCGACACGAATAAGGCAGTTCAATACCGTTGCGTGTGGCGGCATCGAGAACAGTCTCGCCGTGCTCGCAGGAGAAGGCGACTTCGCTGCCTTCGATCTTGATCTGATTCGTCATTGAATGGTTCAGGTTGGGACCGGCACGGCAGCAAGCCGAGCGACGGTATTGATCATGGCCCTGGCATCGGCAATGGCCCGGCCAGCGATATCCATAGCGCTGCCGTGACCCACGCTGGACAGAATCACGTCGGCACCGATTGACAATGCGCTGGCCTGTTTGGGACTCAACAGCTTGATCGGGATATGGCCCTGGTCATGCAGCATGGCGACATACAAGGCGTGGCGGCGCTCCGCCAGCAGAATGTCTGCCCCAATAGGGCCGTCTACCTGTAGGCCGACGGCGCGCAGGCGTTCGGCGGCAGGCTTGGTGATGCGCTCGTCCGCATCTCCGAACAGGCCGTTTTCACCTGCATGCGGATTGATGCCGAACAGACCGATGGTCGGCGCGTTCATGCCCAGTCGCTGCATGGCGCGCACGCCGGCCAGAGCAGCCTGCACCACCAGTTCAGACGTCAGGCGGTCGAGAGCGTGCTGCACGCTCTCGTGCAGCGTCGCATGCACGATATGCAGGCCGCCGCCCACCAGTAACAAAAATACGCTGTCCTCGGGCTGGCCGCAGACACGTGCCACCAGCGAGGGGTAGCCCGAAAAAGGGATGCCTGCCAGATGCACGGCGGTTTCGTGGTGCGGGCCGGCCACCACCGCATCGAAATCGCCACGCCGGGTGGCGGTGATGGCAGAGCTGGCAGCCGAGATCATGGCCGATCCAGCCTCTGCGGCCACCCGTCCAGGCTGGAAGGTCCCGGTCGGCATGGCCGCTGTGAATACCACTGGCGTGGCGGCCAACAGGTCAGTCAGCCCAAGGCACTGCGCCGTCTGCTGAAGTACAACCTGTGGCCCGAACAGCGTCAGACAAACGTCGGGGCGTCCCGCATAGGCTGCGGCTGTCTTGAGCGCAATTTCTGGTCCGATGCCATTGGGGTCACCCAACGGCAATGCAATTCGAACAGCCTGTGAGATCACAGCGGGACGGCCAGCAGGGTATCGACGCGGCTGCTGTCGCACACCACAACACGGCTGCGCAGGAGCAGGGCATCGCCCGAAGCGTCGAACTCGTCGTGATAGACGCCGGTGAAGTAGAGGTCGGTGTGCCCATCGTGCATGATGCGGGCCACCATGAAGGGCGTTTCGCAACTGGCTGTTGCAGGCTGCTCGCCAGTGATGAAGGGTAGGCCGACGAGGTGGCGATAGTTGTGCCGTTCGTAGACGTTGGCGTTGCGCAATGCTGAAATTCTGTCCTGCAACATGGCGCGGTTGTTGGCCCAGATCAGGCCGGCGGCCAAGCCGTCGCGCTGGTTGTCGGCCGTAGTCACGGTGTATTGGCATTGAGGCAGAAAGAACTCTGGCCAGCTTTCCAGTTGGTTGGTGTCGATGCAGCGGATGTAGGCCGCCTGAAATGCCGCGATCCGCTCGCGCAGTGAAAGAGTGTTGTTCATGTCAGATGCTCCTAGATATCCATGAGGCGGCGATACAGCTTCCAAAAGCCGCGCACCGAGGCCTCGGTCACCCGCGACGGGCTCGAAGAGGTGCTGTCACCGCCCATCTCGATAACTGCTTCGTCGTCGCCAGCGGTCGCTATGCCGCGTTGAACAAAGCCACCGACGGCACCGTCTTCCATTGAGACAAAACCGGCTGGCCCGATCAGATTGGCCTGCTTGAGGCGCACTTCACGCTGAGCGGGCGTGTCGTCGGCATAACCGAGGTAGGTCCAGTTCAGGTCGGTTTCTTCCACCCCGCGCGGGAGCACCTGGCGGATGGCAAGGCAGTTCTGGATCTGCTGCAGCACAAGGCCTGGGAAAACCGAGAGGATCTGAAGCGTGATGCCATCCTCGAATTCCTTGAAACCGGCCAGCAAGGTCGGGTCGGCGAGCTTGTAACCCTCTTGGTCGGAGCGCAGACCCTGTTCCTGGTATTGCTTGCCGGCTTCGGCCTGCGGCGCGTCCACCATCGAATAGCTCACATGATGGCCACCCGATTCGCTCACGATCACCGCGCCACGTTGCGACAGGCGGTTAAGGCGGAAGGTGGTGAAGAAAAGATGCAGCAGGCTGGCGTGGTAGCTGTCCTTGACGTTCTCAAAGTAGAGCTTCCAGTTGTTCGGCAGCGCCTGCGTGAAGCGACCGATAACCTCCACCGGCTTGTTCAGCACACGTTCAATGCGCGCGCAGATTTCTGGGCCTAGGTAGTCCTCAATGCTGTCCACCTCGTCGCTGAAGCTGCCGAACACGAGGCCGCAGAAAACAGCGATACGCAGTTTGCGCGGGGAGTGCTTGTCCTTGCAGAAGGAGGGCGGCATGCCGCCGGCACCGTCGAGACCCGCTTCGAAGGCCACACCCTTGAGTGTGCCCTGCAGGTTGTAGGTCCAAGCGTGATAGACGCACTGGAAGTCCTTGGCCGTACCGGATTTTTCCAGGCAGATCAACGCACCGCGGTGGGAGCAGCGGTTCTCGAAGGCGTATATGTCGCCGTCCGTGTCGCGTGCCACAACAACGGGTGTTTGGCCGACAAATGTCGTGCGATAGCTGCCTGGCTCGGGAATCTCAGCTTCCAGGCAGAGGTAGTTCCAGGCAGGACCTTCGTAGACACGTTTCTGTTCCTGTTCGAGGATGTCTTGGCGCTGGTAGACGGCATACGGTACGCGGGTGTGTAGCCCCCGCACCCACGTGATGGGGTGAGTCTGATTCATGGTTGCTTCCTTGAGTTTGCGGGTAGATGTGTCGCCGGTCAGTCAACCGTGACGTTGGCATCCTTGATAACCTTGGCCCAGCGTGCGGCTTCTCCGCGAACGAATTGGCCCATCTGTTCTGAGGTGTTGCCCACGGCTTCGGCGCCTTGCTCGGCAAAGCGCTGTTGCACTTCGGGCTGCTTGAGAATGTCGACCAGTGCGTTGTTGAGTTTCGTGACGACGGCAGCCGGCGTGCCGGGTGGTGCGACGACGGCGAACCAGGTCACGGCTTGCATGCCGCTGAAGCCGACTTCCGCAAAGGTTGGCACTTCTTTGACGATGGACGCGCGCTTGCTGTCTGCGACCGCCAGGATCCGAATCCTGCCGGCCTTGTACAGCGAGCTTGCGGAGCCGAGGTTGTCAAAGAAGACATCCACCTGGCCTCCAGCGAGATCGGTCAGTGCGGGTGCCGTGCCTTTGTAGGGAACGTGGACCATCTGTGTTCCGGTCAGGGACTGGAACAAGTTGGCTGTCAAGTGCGAGGTTGAGCCATTGCCCTGCGATGCATAGGAAACAGTGCCGGGATGGGCCTTGAGGTGGGCGATGAGCTCGGCCACATTCTTGACCGGTAGCTGGTTGCTGACCGCCAAGACGTTAGGTACAGCCGCCAGCACCGTGACCGGAACCCACTGGCTCGCATCGTAGGTCAGCTTTGCATACAGGCTGCGATTGATGGCGATGGGACCTGGTGGGGACACCAGCAATGTGTGCCCATCAGGCTCAGAGCGGGCAACCAACTCGGCACCGATGTTGCCGCCTGCACCGGGCTTGTTCTCCACGATCACGCCAGCCGGGAAGCGGGCGCGCAGCTTTTCACTCAGGATGCGCGGCAGAACATCGGCCGTGCCACCTGCCGGGAACGGAACAACTAGACGTAGCAACTTGCTGGGGAATTCGTTGGCTTGCGCGCAGGTCCAGGTGAGAGAGGCGGCTAGCGAGCAGATCCAGATCGTGAGTTTTTTCAAAAGTTTTCTCCTCGGGTGGTGGAAGTCCGGCCAGGCCAGACATGTCGTCAAAACGGGGCGTAGTGTGCGTTTGTCGCCCGAGGTTGATATAGTCAATATTGCGCATAGCGCATAAACGGCCAAATATCTTTGACGCTTGTCAATGTGATGCCAGTCCCATGGATGTAACTTCTTGCCCTCCGCCGACCCAAGAGAAAGACCTGATCGCTGGCCTCGCCAAGGGGCTGAGCCTGATCGAAGCTTTCGACGATGAGCATGCGCGGCTGACCTCGTCTGAGGCCGCTCGTCGGGTCGGTATCAGCCCGGCGGCCGCGCGACGTTGTCTGCTGACACTGTGTAAAGGGGGTTACGCGCGGACCGATGGCAAACGCTTCTGGCTTGATCACGGGGTTCTGCGCTTGGCCTATGCGTATTCGACTTCGACCCGATTGCCTCGCTTGTTGCAGCCCACGCTGGATGCCTTGAGCGAGCGGACCCGAGAATCGGCTTCGGTGGTCGTGCTCCATGGAATGGAAGCAATGGTTGCGGCTCGCTCTACCGCACGCAAGAGTTTGACGGTGGGGCTGGGCGTTGGCTCACGATTGCCGCTGCACTGCTCAGCGACTGGACGTGTGCTATTGAGTTCAAAGTCGGGAGCCGACTTTGAATCACTTTTCAATGCCATGCCGCTGTGTCGGCTGACGCCGCACACTCTCACGGATCCTGTGCGCCTTCGTAAGCTCTTGGTGTCCTGCGCTGATAACGGCTATGCGTTGAGCAACGAAGAGATTGAAGTAGGTGTCCGGTCTATTGCTGTGCCACTCTATAACTTCGGGGGCTCTGTGGTGGGTGCGCTGAGCCTTTCAAGCCGCGCAGACCGCATGACCGCCAGTGAAATGATTGAGCAATTGCTGCCGGCCATGCTTCGTAGTCAGAACTGGGTGCGCTCACGTCTGAGTTGACAAACCCAGCCTGCAGTTTGGCTTGTCCAAGCGAACATCCTCTATCTATACTGCCGTCCCCAACTGTCTGCCCAATTCCCAGGAGACTTGGTTGCCGCGCACAGTCGCTGCGAGATGGTGTCCTAGCCAAGGCTCGATTGCCCCTTTCCAAGGCACCAGGCTGAACCCTATGCTGTCATCGAGCACCGCAAAGCGACCGCTGACCAGCACGACGCTGCGGCGATAGATGCCAGCCACGTGCCGACCGTCGGATACCGGGCGATGCTCCAAGCCG
This sequence comes from Hydrogenophaga sp., assembly GCA_016790705.1. Lineage (GTDB taxonomy): Bacteria > Pseudomonadota > Gammaproteobacteria > Burkholderiales > Burkholderiaceae_C > Hydrogenophaga. The sequence continues at coordinate 7,027 of JAEUOT010000068.1, read as the reverse complement.
GTCTTTGCTGCAATGTCCTGTGCAGCCTTTGCCAACTCGCGTCCGCGTAACGTCGCCAACAGATTGGGAGCCAAAATCACCCGTTGCCCGCGTTGCTCAGCCAGCCCCTGTTCGGCCAGAAAATCAACCCGTTGCTGCAGCGCAGCCTTGACCTCGGCACCAAAGCCCAGGTCACCCAGCCCCCTGCCACTGCTGATCAACCGCTGATCAAGCCAGGTGGAGCCGATCACTCGGGCCTGCCGCTCAATCGTAAGGCGTGATTTCAGATCCACCGCTACACCACCGCCAAGACGTTGCGCGTCGTACTGACGGCCTCGCTCAGCAAGGTCGCCCGGCACGCGCCAGACGCCTTCAGCCTCGCGCTCCACGATGCCGGCACGGCGCAGGGCTTCGAGCCGGCGCACATGCGCCGCCACCACCTCACGCGGATCACGGTTGGGCGTGGCCTGACCTTGCGCGACGGCCAGATGGTGATCGGTGCGGTACACGCCATCAACGGCCAGCGCTGTGATGTTCCGGTCGGCGACTCGCACGTCGACCGAGCCTTTCACCTCCACCACGGCGCCGGTTGGATATTGCTCCAGCTCCGAGCGTGACGGCAGCGCGACGTAGTGCGCCTTGCCGTCGATCCCGTCGACGATCAGGTAGCCCTTGTCATGCAGCTCGTCGGCCAGTCCCTTACCGACGACGCGGCCGACGATGGCGCGGCCATGCTCGCCGGGTTGGAACACGGCCAGCTCGCGCTGCCGGCCGCTCATGGCACGCTGCATGGTGCGGATGATGTCGCCACGCTCGCCCATGGCTCGCAACGTGGACTCGGCGACGGCGTGAATGGCCCACATGCCGGGCTGCTTTTCGGTCGCCAGGCCCATGCGCTGCAAGTGCTGCAGGCGGCCGATCAGCATCTGTCGCTGGCGTAGCAGCCGGGGTGCGGCCAGTGTGTCCGGCAGCACCAGGCCGTCCTTGACCTCGCGCTGCAAGGTGCGGTCCAACCCCGTCCATCGCTCCTGGTCGACTTCACGCTGCATAGCACGCTGGATTTCCAGCTCGGTGCGCGGCCCCAGCCACTCGGTTGCCAGTTCAGCGGCCCGACGGCGCATCCCCTCGGCGATGTAGTCGCGGGAAATGATGAGGTCTTTGCCAGTGTCGTCCTTGCCGCGCAGGACGACGTGCGTGTGTGGGTTGTCGGTGTTCCAGTGATCTACTGCCACCCATTCCAGCCGGGTGCCCATGTCGGACTCAATGCGCGCCATCAGGTGCCGGGTATAGGTGCGCAGATCGTCGAGTTGTTCGGCATCTTCCGGTGAAACGATGAAGCGAAACTGGTGCCGATCCTCGCGCCCGCGCTCCTCGAAAGCAGCGGTATCCGCCGCGTCGGTGGTCGTACCATAGGAGTGGCCCGGACCGCCTTGGCGATCCACCCCTTCGCGTTCGATGTAGCGCAGGTGCGCGGCGGTCGAACGCAGCCCAGCCTTGGACAGATTGACCAGCCGAGCCTTGATCGTCACGCGCCGGGCATTGGGCATGAGCGAAGCTCCGGCAAAACGGGCTGCGACGTGGCCGCGCCCCAACCTGGAGCCGGGCCGCTGGCTGGCTTTCCCAATCGTCTTGCCGAGCTTTGCGCCGGCCTTGTTGGTCTCGCGCAGCACCTTGTTGATGAAGGCTGCGCCTCGCTGTTTCGGAGCACCGGGCCGCACTCTGAAGCGGACATCGTCTGGATTGCTCATGCTGTGTCTCCATCCAAGAGCAGCGCAGCCGGGCGAACGAAGCACGCGTCTTCGCCAATGCCGCCGCGGCATTGCGCGCTGTCGCGGCACGCTCCCGCTCCCAGGCGCGTGCCGCGCCAACCCCACGTGCAGACAGGGTATTCAAGCGGCCGGGTGCCGCGACCTTTTATCTTGCCCTGCATCTTTCTCAGTGCACCTGTGCCGTCCACCGGGCCGGCGGGCACGGTGAGGCGATGCACCGGCGGCTGCGGCGACAGCCGTCGCGCGGCCGTCATGGCTGGGACTCCAGCCACAGCGGGTGCGCAGTGCCGATGACATCGGTGCTGAGCACCGGCCCGAAATAGCGACTGTCGAACGACGCCGGATTTGTTGCGCTGAGCAGGAACACTTCGCCAGACCGCAAGCGGCGGCACTGCGGCCAGCCGTGCAGAGGGCGACCCAGGCGGTCCGCGCGCAACGTGGTGGTCACGAAGTTGCCGTCGATGCGCAAGGTCTGACCAATGATGCACACGCGCTGTGGTGCCACGGCGCCCACGCGTTTGAGCAGCGGCAACTTCAGCGGCAGGTAGCCGCGCTGCGCGGCCAGCGCAGCGGTGTGGGCAGGTAGGCGCACAAGCACGATGCTGCCGATCTGGAGCGGTGCTGGCTCAGGTGTGGTGCCCGACGTTGGCTGTTGCACCGTCAGATCGACGCGGTACCAGCCTACCGGCACGCTGTCCGACGGGTTGTAGACCAGGCGTGGCAAGGGCTTGGCGAACGAGGCCCAGGCTAGGGCAGCCAATGCGACGGTCGCTGCGCTGCCGAGGACAAGGACGGAAGCTCGCGAGCTGCTCATGGCAAGTCCCTCGCGGCCCGCGTGGCGGCATGGCGGTCGGCGCTGTATGCGGGCAGTTGAAGTGGAGCGACCGAAGGGCCAGAGGTCCAGGCCGCAAGACGGTTGCCAAGCGTGCCCCAGTACGCGGTGGCGACGGTGCAGACATCGACGCCTTGTGCCTCGATGACGTCTATCTGTTGCAACACGGCGCGTACCTTGAGTTCGCCTTCAACGTTCAGCAATAGGCGCGCCCCGGGGCGAACGCCGGGCAGGCGCTGCAAGGTTTCCAGTGGGGTGCCGGCCTGAAGCACCATCAACTGCCACAGCGTTGTGCCGTGGTCGTTGGCCTGCCAGCGCACGCGGCAGAAGATGGCAGACGGATTGAAGATTGCGCAGCGACGCCAGTGGTCGAGTTGCAAGGTGCGTTCGGGCTGCCCAAAGCGCAGATAGAGGTTGAACCGCTGGTGGACATAGGCCAGCGAGACACGTGTCAGCGGCGGAGTTCCAGCCGGGCTGTGTTGCAGCGCAAGAGGGTGCGGCAGCGGCGAATGCGCTGCGCTGGGCGAAACCGTGCCATCGGGCGTGGTGTGCATGTTCATGGGGATGTCTCCGAACGGGGTTCCGGGAATTCGCGCTCAAGCAAGGCGCGCAGCAGCTCGGCCACGGTGGTGCCCTGGGTGAACGCCGAGACCTTGATGCGTGCGCGCATGGCGGGCGTGACGTCCAGCGTCAGGCGGGCGGTGAACAGATCGCCTTTCTGCAGCGCCTCGCCATCACCCTGGCGCACCCAGGCCTCGGCCTGAGGGGCGGCGGGCGGGCGTGCGCCGATGGCGATGCGTTTGCCACGCAGTGGGTGTTCTACCGTCATGACGGCCACCGCAGCAGTTCATCGACCAGCGCGGCCACCTCGCGCGCGGCGGCGCTGTCGGGTGCGGTTTCGCAGGCCAACCGGCCGGCGGCCACGCTGTCGGCAAACACGATGCGCTGGTGCACTTCAGAGCGCAGCGCAGGCAGTGGCTGATCGGCCAGCGCCTGGCGCGCTTCGCGGCCGATGACGGTGGTGCTGACGCGGCGGTTGATGACAAACGCCGCGCGCAGCGCCGGGCGAAACACCTGGGCTTCGCGGATCAGCGCCACCATCTCGGCGCTGGCCCACAGGTCGTAGGGGCTGGGCTGCACCGGGATGACCACACGGTCGGCCGCCAGCAACGCGGAGCGCGCCAGCGCCGCGATGCGCGGCGGGCCGTCGATGACGACGTGATCAACCCGCCGGGCCAGCTCGGGCGCTTCCTGGTGCAGGGTCTCGCGGGCCAGGCCCACGGCGCTGAACAGCCGGGGCAGGCCCTGCTGGCTGCGGCGTTGGGTCCAGTCGAGGGCAGAGCCCTGCGGGTCCGCATCGAGCAGCACCACCTGATGACCGCGCAAAGCGAGTTCGCCCGCGATGTGGGTGGCCAGCGTGGTCTTGCCCACGCCACCTTTCTGGTTGAGCAGGGCAAGGATCACGGCGTGGTCCCTTCCGCTCGAAGCGCGGCGGCGACAGCCTGCCGGTCGGTACTTGTCCACCGAAACGGCGCGCTCTCACCACCAGTTAGATGAATTGGGTTAGGTACGTTACGGCAGACGACAACCCGCGCCGCCGTTGGGCTGGCGGCTGATCGGCACGCCTGATGGCACGATGGAGGCACGCCGGATAGCACGAGGCGGGACACGCCCGATGGCACGAGCCCGTCCACAGGCCATGAACCGCTTATCCCCGTGCCGTGGATGACACCGGCCGGAAGGTCAGCACCTCGGCACCCGTGCCAGGCATGCGCACGATGCCCAGGCGGTAGCCGGGCATGGACTGCCGAGCCACCAGGGCGCGCAGGTCGCAGGCAAAGTCGTGCGGCTTGGCGGTGCTGCCGGACTTGCGGTGCAGGTGCTTGAAGTCGAACTGCCAGCCACCGGGCTGGTGGCCGCCGTGTTTGCGCACCAGGCGGTAGAGCCAGCGCTCGATGCCGCCGGTGAGGTCGAAATAGGCCGGGTCGATGGTGAGCACCAGGGCCGCGTCCAGCACGCCCGCATAGAACCAGTCCGGCAAGATCAGCTCGATGCCCAGCGGCGTGCCGCGGGCATCGGCCAGCTCCTTCCATTCGTTGATCCAGGAGAAGCGGTGCAGGCGCCGACCGGTGGTCTCGCGGATGGACGTGGCCACCGTGGTGGACTGCAGGCGATCCAGCGCGGCCTTGAGGCGCTGGTAGTCGCGCAGCGACACACCGCGCCCGATGAAGCGCAGGATTTCGTAGGGCCGGGCGCGCATGAGGCGCGAGGTGGTGATGCCGGCGTCGCGCGCCTCCACGATCTGGCTGGCGGCCCAGATGAGGATGTCGGCGTCCCAGATGGTGGCGATGCCGTGTTCCTGCGTGCCCTCCACCCGGATGGCGACGTTGCCGCTGCGAAAGTCGATGGGCTTGATGCGGCGGGACTTGGCCAGCGAGAAGAAAGGGTAGGCCATCAGGTCCTGGCTGTCGCGCGGCGCCATGTCGCCCGGCAGCGCACGGAACAGGTCGAGTTGCTCCGCCGGGCGCTGGGGGCGTGGCGCAGGCAAGGTCATTGGCAATTGGCAAGGGGGCGGGCGCGTAGCGCCCCTCAACGCGCACGGCTGTCGGCCGAGTGGTGCTCGGCGTACTCGGGGTCGGACGTGGCCTCGAAGCTGCACTGGTCGGCCCAGGTGTCGAGGTCGGTGACGGCGTACATGACGCGCCGGCCGAACTTGCGGAAGCGCGGTCCGCCGCCGATGACACGCTGTTTCTCCAGCGTGCGCGGCGACAGGCGCAGGTAGTCGGCGGCCTCGTCGTTGGTGAGGTAGCGCGGCGGTTGCGGCTTGGCCGCAGCTTGTGCGGAGGCCTGCGGCGAGTGAGCGGGTGCGGCGGCAGGCCGCAAGGGAAAGGGTCGCATGAGAGGCGCCTCCATCGGTCAGGAAGGCCCGCCTGCGGGGTTGCAGGCGGGTGGAGGCAGTCTCAGGAAGCGCGGGCGTTCTGCTCAGGGACGATCTGGGGTGGGGCTGTTTCGTCCCAGGGGCGGAGGGGCGAGCTGATCGAGACCGGCCAGTTCTCGGTAGCCGCCATCCACCAGAGCGCGGCCACGCTGCACCAGGCGCCGCACGCGGGCACGCAATGCGCTGTCGGCGTGCCAGTCGGACGCGACCTCGGCCGAGCCGAACAGCCCTTCGGCGATTTCGCGCAGCGAGGCACCTGTCTGATTTGCGTCTAGTGCTTGCAGAGTCAGCAGCGCCTGCAGGGCACTTTGGCTGGGCCGTGGACAGGTTGCGGCTGAGGGCTCGCAGCGACTGGCGGCGGCCAACTGGTCCAAAGCGTTCGCCAGGTCACGGTAACGTGCACCGGGTTCTCGGCAGGCGCGCATGGCAAAGGCGTGCGGCATGCCATCGTGCAACTCGGGCGACAGCATCAGGCGTACACAAGAGCCGGGCCAGCGCGAGGCGAGCACGAGGCCTCGGCCATCGTGCTGCAACAGCTTGCGACCTGGTAGGCGCCAGAGCTCGAAGGGGGAAGTCTCGGGGGTGGGGTCCTCGTCGGGTATCACGCAAATGGTGCAGGCCCGGGCGTTGAGCCAGTCGGGCAGCGCTTCGCGCGCATCCAGCGCCGGGTTTTCCAGCGTGCGCAAGCCCCAGGGCTGCGCGGCGTCAGCGGCCTGCGCGCGCCAGGCCTGGCGGTAGCCGGGGTGGCGCCGTAGGTACTCCCAGGCCAGCGCAGGGCCGTCCAGGTGCAGCACGTAGAGGTAGGCCGCGCTGGCGTGCCAGGGCGGCGGCCGAGCGACCTGCTGGCCGTCCTTGAGATTGACCATATGCGAACTCCCTGTTCTTGTGCGGGAACGTCGCATCGGCCGGCAAGGGCTACGGGTTCATCGGTCGGCGATCCGGTCATGAGGGGCTGTGCGGTGCTTCATCGTCCGATGGTGGCCGGGCTCGCCAAGATCGCGCCCGAAGCGACGGCCACGTGGTGGAAGACCATCGCGGCAAGACTGACCATGGCGTGGTGCAGCGTGTTTGTCATGTCCATTTCGGTCTGGATCGTGACCGGGAATGGCATCAGCAGCAGTCGGACCCATAGGGTCTGACGCACACGTCGATCCTTGGCTCAATCCGTGATCGAGCCGTTGGCTTGTGCCAGCCGCAGGTATTCCGACATCGGCCGCACGGCATGGAAGTGCAGGTCGCGCCGAACAGGAAACTGGTCGGGACCGACGATGACTGCCAGGTCCGACAGCTTGATGGTGCCCAGTTCGGGCATGCCGATACCCACGTCGCACAGCCCCCAAGCGGTGTCGCCATCGGCTGGGTCGAGCACTGCGAGCAGCCAGGTCGCGTGCGCGTCCGGCGTGAAAAGACGTACCACGGGCCACAGGTCGACCTGCGCGTCAGCGGCGCGAGCATGTCCGTTCTCCAGCAACTGCGCGCGCTGCTCGTCGGTCACAAGGGGTTCAGTCG